>NZ_JBVIKO010000005.1:0-559770 GCF_055580905.1 Streptomyces sp. NPDC031497 | reverse complement strand
GGGTTGGGGGGGGGGGGGGGGGGGGGTGGGGGGGGGGGGGGGGGGGGGGGGGGGGGGGGGGGGGGGGGGGGGGGGGGGGGGGGGGGGGGGGGGGGGGGGGGGGGGGGGGGGGGGGGGGGGGGGTTCCCCCCCCCCCCCCACCGCACGCTCAACTCCACACGCATGCACGACGGTCCATGGGTCATGGACACCGAACTCTGATCTGTCATGAACACAACAACATGTGCACCATCGACACTCAGGAGACCCGCATGCCGACCCGCGTTCCCCGCACCCTTCTGGCCGCCCTCGCGACGGCCGCCCTGCTGGCCTCGGGCCCGGTCCTGGCCGTACCGGCGTCCGCCGCCGCTGCCGCCGTGACCTGGGACACCGACCGCGCGAACACCGCCTACACGGCGAACCCGAACGCCGTCACCGCCTCCGGCAGCGAGAACGGCGGCACCACTGCCGGCCTGGCCTTCGACGGCAACGGCGCGACCCGCTGGTCCAGCAACTTCGCGGATGACGCCTGGATCCGGATCGACCTCGGCACCACGATCCGTATCGACCGGGTGGTCCTCGACTGGGAGGCCGCCTACGGCAAGAGATACGTCCTGGAGGCCTCGAAGAACGGCACGGACTGGACGCCGTTCTACACCGAGACCGCGGGCACCGGCGGCTCGGTCACCGCGGGCACCTACCCGCAGGAGGTCACCGGCCGCTACGTCCGGATGCGCGGCATCGAACGCGCCACCCCCTACGGCTACTCACTGTGGAACTTCAAGGTCTACGGCGGCGAACCGGCCCCGGCCTCCACGACCCTGAGCAACCTCGCCCTGAACCACCCGGCGTACTCCAACTACTACCAGCACGCGGGCAACTCACCGGCGTTCGCCACCGACGGCGGCTGGCCGGCCGACCTGAAGGGCGACTACACCCGCTGGTCGAGCGACTGGAACGCCGACCGCTGGATCTCGGTCGACCTGGGCGCCACCTCCACGATCTCCTCCGTGGACCTGTACTGGGAGTCCGCGTTCGCCGTCGACTACCTCCTCCAGGTCTCCGACGACAACGTCAACTGGCGCACGGTGTACGAGCCGTCGGCCGCCGCCATCGCGGCCCGCCGTGCGAACGTCGCCGCCCCCGGGGACGCGGCGGGCCTGCACGACACCGTCGCCCTGCCCTCCCCGGCCACCGGCCGCTACGTCCGGATGCTCGGCAAGGAGCGCCGCAGCTTCTACAACCCGGCCCCCTCCACCGCCCAGTTCGGCTACTCCCTCTACGAGTTCCAGGTCTGGGGCACCGGCGGCAGCGCGCAGGCGGCCTACCCGGCCCTCCCCGCCGACCAGTCGGGCACCTACCAGACCACGTTCTTCGACGACTTCACCGGCGCCGCACTCGACCGCTCCAAGTGGCGGGTCGTCCGCACCGGTACCGAGATGGGCCCGGTCAACGGCGAGTCCCAGGCGTACGTCGACTCGACGAACAATATCCAGACGCAGAACGGCGAGTTGCTCCTGAAGGCGAAGTACTGCAAGGGCTGCACCCAGGCGGGAGGCGGCACCTACGACTTCACGTCCGGCCGCATCGACACCAACACCCACTTCGACTTCACGTACGGCAAGGTCAGCGCCCGTATGAAACTCCCGGTCGGCGACGGCTACTGGCCTGCCTTCTGGCTGCTGGGCAGCAACGTCGACAACCCGTCGGTCTCGTGGCCCGCGTCCGGCGAGACCGACATCATGGAAAACATCGGCTACCCGACGTGGACCAGCACCGCGCTGCACGGCCCCGGCTACTCGGCCGACGGCAACATCGGCGCCCGCCAGACCTTCCCGAACGGCGGCACCGTCGACCAGTGGCACACCTACGCGGTGGAGTGGACACCGACGGCGATGCGGTTCTACGTCGACGACACCCTGGTCCAGGAGACGACCCGCAACAAGGTGGAGTCCACGCGCGGCCAGTGGGTCTACGACCACAACCAGTACGTCATCCTCAACCTCGCCCTCGGCGGCGCCTACCCGGCCGGCTGGAACCAGGTCACCAGCCCCTACTGGGGCCTGCCCCAGTCCAGCGTGGACAAGATCGCGGCCGGGGGAGTGCAGGCGGAGGTGGACTGGGTGCGGGTGGAGCAGAAGAAGTAGCGGTGCCGGGCCGGGCGGCGGTCCGCCGTCGCCCGGCCTCCGCCCTCACAGCGAACCACGGCCGTCGCACGGGGAAAGCCCAGCCGTGTGTGAACGAGGCGTCCGCGCCTCGCGCATCCCCCGACCGTGGGAGGATCGCTCACCATGAGTGCGTCACCGGCGGTGCGGAGCCTGCGTGCCGCGGTGTTCGCCGCGGTGTGCGTGCTCCTGGCTGCCGCCGGTCACGGCCTCGCCATGGGTGACATGCCGCCGCTGTGGGCCGACGCGGCCGGATTCGTCGCCGTCTTCGGCCTGGGACGCGCCCTCGCGGGCCAGGAGCGCGGACTCCCGGAGATCGTCGCCGGCATGCTGCTCACCCAGGCCGGCCTGCACGTCGGCTTCGACGCGGCCCGAGCGGCCACACCCGCGCCGCCGCGCACCATGGGCATGGGCCACATGGGCATGGCACACATGGGCATGGCGCACATGAGTCCGGGCCAGTTGCGCATGCACGGTCATGCCATGGCGGGCATGGTGCACCACCCGCACGCCCTGACCGCGCATGCCACCGCCGCCCATGTTCTCGCTGCCCTGGTCGCCTCCTGGTGGCTGCGGTGCGGCGAGGCCGCGCTGTGGTCGCTGTCGCGCCGCGCGGCCGCCCTGGTACCCGGTCTGGCGGCCTGGTGGTGCGACGCCCCGCTGCCCGCCCCGGCCGCCGGCCCGCACCGGGTCCCGGCCGACCCGATACGTCCCCGTCGGCTGCTCGCGCTGCGGCACGCGGTGAGTCGACGTGGCCCCCCTTCCGCGATCCCGTACCCGGTCTAACACCCGCGAGACCCCCTAACAGACTTCACTCGTACGGAGATCCCTCACCCATGTCTGCCAACTCCGCCCTGCGCCGGGCCGTCACCGTCACCACGCTCACCGCCGCGGCGGTCCTCGCCGCCGCCGGTGTCGCCTCCGCGCATGTCACCGTCCACCCCGAGAGCTACGCCAAGGGGGCCACGGACGGTGTGCTGACCTTCCGCGTGCCCAACGAGGAGGACACCGCCTCCACCACCAAGGTGCAGGTGTTCCTGCCCACCGACCACCCCGTCCTCGGCGTCCTCGTCTCCCCGCGGGACGGCTGGACCGCCAAGGTGACCACGACCAAGCTGAAGACGCCGGTGAAGACGGACGACGGGACCATCACCGAGGCCGCCTCCGAGATCACCTGGACGGGCGGGAAGATCGGGGCGGGGCAGTTCGAGGACTTCGACGTCGCTTTCGGCCAGCTGCCCGAGGACGCCGACCAGCTGGCCTTCAAGACGCTGCAGACGTACTCCGACGGCAAGGTCGTGCGCTGGATCGAGGAGGCCGGGAGCGGGGGCGAGGAGCCGGAGAACCCGGCCCCGACGATCAAGCTGACGGCGGGTGACGAGGCTGCGGCCTCGACCGCACCGGCGACGGAGAGCAGCGCCAAAGCGACGACGACCGCGTCGGCCGACTCCAGCGACTCCACCGCGCGCGGCCTCGGCATCGCGGGCCTGATCGTCGGCGCACTGGGCCTGGCGGCGGCCACGTTCGCCTTCGTACGGACGCGGGGAGCACGCCCGTAGGCAAACAGCAAGGGCCCGGACCATCCCCCGGTCCGGGCCCCTGCGCCGTGGTCGGGCAGGGTCAGTTCACCGAACCGCCAGTTCCAGCATCTCCATCTCCTCCGCGCGCACCTCGACCCGCGCCTCCACGCGCACCGTCAGCCGCATCTCGGGCGCCCGGGCCTCCGCCCGGTCCTCCTCCGCGACCGCGGCCACCGTCGGCGCCGCCTCTCGCACCGCCACCGCAGGCGCCTCCTCCGGCGCCGTCACCGTCGCCTCCCGCGAGTTCCGCCACAGCCACACCACATCGCGCCCGAACGACCACAGCAGGGAGCCGAGGGCCAGCAGCGCCACGCCCAGGTTGGCCAGGTAGGGGAGCAGGTCCGCGCCCGCGAGGAGCAGGCAGATGCCCTGGATCGCGGCGACGGTCTTGCGGGCCATCGACGGCGGCAGCGGGGCGTTCAGCCAGGGCGCGACCTTCGCCGCCGCGACGAACGCGTAGCGCATCGCGCCGATCAGCAGCACCCACGGGCCCAGCTGCGTCGAGACGTACACGCTCAGCACCAGGATCAGGAACGCGTCGACCTCCATGTCGAAGCGTGCGCCCAGGGCCGTCGAGGTACCCGTGTGGCGGGCCACCTTGCCGTCGACGCCGTCGAGGATGAGGGCGACGGCGGTCAGGCCGACCAGGAGGGAGACCGGCGGGGAGCTCTCGAAGGAGTCGGCGACCAGGGCCGTCACGCCGCCGACCAGGATCGCGCGGCCGAGGGTGACCCGGTTCGCCGGGCCGAAGGTGCGCGGCCGGGTGCGGTGCAGGGCCCGGGAGAGCACCGCCCAGGTGGCCACCGCGAACGCGAGCCCCGTCAGCCATCCGGCCGGCCCCATGCCGATCGCCGACCCGAGCAGGACCAGCAACAGGATCTGTACGCCCGCTCCCACAGCGGTCTCCTGCTGGACCAGCCTGGCTTCGTAAGTGTTGTTCAGGGCCACCGCACGTTCCTCCGGCCGAGTGACAGAGTCGATCAACGCCGCGTACTGTGCGCGGACTGTGCACTTCTCGCTGTGCACACCTCGGTACGTGAACAACTTCCCGATCGTTCAGGAGGATGCCGATGAACTCCTCGGCCCGCGCGTTCTGGCTCCGCTCTCCGGGCCACGGAGAGCTGCGTGACGTCACCCTCACGGAGCCGGCCGAGGGCGAGGTGCTGGTGCGCGCGCTGTACTCCGGAGTCAGCCGGGGCACCGAGACACTGGTGTTCCGCGGCGGGGTGCCGGACAGCCAACACGAGGTGATGCGGGCGCCGTTCCAGGAGGGCGAGTTCCCCGGGCCGGTGAAGTACGGCTACCTCAGCGTCGGCGTCGTGGAGGCGGGCCCCGCTGAGCTGATCGGGCGTACGGTGTTCTGCCTGTATCCGCATCAGACGCGTTACGTCGTTCCGGTGACCGCGGTGACGGTGGTACCGGAGCGGGTACCACCGGCGCGTGCGGTGCTCGCGGGCACCGTGGAGACCGCCGTGAACGCCCTCTGGGACGCCGCGCCCCTGCTCGGCGACCGGATCGCGGTGATCGGCGGCGGCATGGTCGGCTGCTCGGTCGCCGCCCTGCTCGCCCGCTTCCCCGGCGTACGGCTCCAGCTGGTCGACGCCGACCCGGCCCGCGCCAGGACCGCCCAGGCCCTCGGCATCGACTTCGCGACGCCCGAGGACGCCCTCGACGGCTGCGACCTCGTCGTCCACGCCAGCGCCACCGAGCAGGGCCTCACCCGCGCCCTGGAACTCCTCGCCCCCGAGGGCACGGTCCTCGAACTGAGCTGGTACGGCGACCGGCGTATCGCCCTGCCGCTCGGCGAGGCCTTCCACTCCCGCCGGCTCACCGTGCGCAGCAGCCAGGTCGGCACCGTCTCCCCGGCCGCCCGCTCCGGCCGCAGCTACGCCGACCGGCTCGCCCTGGCCCTGGACCTGCTCGCCGACCCGGCGCTGGACGCCCTCATCACCGGGGAAAGCGCGTTCGAAGAGCTCCCGGAGGTGCTCCCGAAACTCGCCTCGGGGGAGATCCCGGCGCTCTGCCACCGGGTCCGCTACGGCGCCGTCGGCTGACGGAATGTCCAATGCGGGCGGCCAAGAGGTCCTGACCTGAGAAAAGAGTGAGAGTGGACTGAACACGGGGAAGCCAAGAGCCGTATTAAGGGCATCCCCCGGCAGGGATCAGCCGGGGGACCAGACGCGCCGCACCTGGAGGGTCGTCCGTTGTTCAGCATCACCGTCCGCGATCACATCATGATCGCCCACAGCTTCCGCGGCGACGTGTTCGGGCCCGCGCAGCGCCTGCACGGCGCCACGTTCCTCGTGGACGCCACCTTCCGCCGCGAGCAGCTGGACGACGACAACATCGTCGTCGACATCGGTCTTGCCACCCAGGAGCTCGGCGCCGTGGTCAGCGAGCTGAACTACCGAAACCTGGACAACGAGCCGGACTTCGCCGGGATCAACACCTCCACGGAGTTCCTGGCCAAGGTCATCGCCGACCGGCTCGCCGAGCGGATCGAGAAGGGCGCCCTGGGTGAGGGCGCCCGGGGTCTCGCGGGCCTGACCGTCACCCTGCATGAGTCGCATGTCGCCTGGGCGAGTTACGAGCGTGCCCTGTGACCGACGTGACCATCGGCCGGGCACCGGCCCTGACCTACGTGCCCGCGCAGCGCGCGGCGACCACCGACCCGGCCGGCGAGAACGCCCCCGCGAACATCGGGATCCTCCCCATGTCCCTGCGCAACGTGCACTTCGTCATGCCCGGTGGTGTCGACGACCTGGCCACCCCGAGCGGCGGCAACGCCTACGACCGGCGGGTCTGCCTGGACCTGCCCGGTTTCGGCTGGCAGGTCACCAGGCACGCGGTGCCCGGCTCCTGGCCGCGCCCCGACGCGGCCGCCCGGGACACCCTCGCCCGTACCCTGCGGGACATGCCTGACGGGGCGGTCGTCCTCCTTGACGGCCTGGTGGCGTGCGGGGTCCCCGAGATCGTCGTACCGGAGGCCGAACGGCTGCGGCTCGCCGTCCTGGTGCACCTGCCGCTCGGTGACGAGACCGGGCTGGATCCGGCCGTGGCCGCCGACCTGGACGCCCGGGAGCGCGCGGTGCTGCGCGCCGTGCCGGCCGTGGTGGCGACCAGCGACTGGGCGGTACGACGTCTGGTCTCGCACCACGGTCTGGCACCCGAACGGGTGCACGTCGCCACCCCGGGTGCCGACATCGCCCCGCTGGCCGGCGGCACCGACGGGGTCTCGCACCTGGTGTGCGTCGCCGCCGTCACCCCGCGCAAGGGCCAGCACCGGCTGGTCGAGGCGCTCGCGGCGGTCCGGGACCTGCCGTGGACCTGCACCTGCGTCGGCGGCCTCGGCCAGGACCCCGAGTACGTCGCCCATCTGCGGTCGCTGATCGCCCGGCACGGCCTGACGGACCGGCTGCACCTCGCCGGCCCCCGCTCCGGCGCCGACCTCGACGCCAGTTACGCCGCCGCCGACCTGATGGTCCTCACCTCGTACGCCGAGACCTACGGCATGGCGGTCACCGAGGCCCTCGCCCGGGGCATCCCGGTGCTCGCCACCGACGTCGGCGGGCTGCCGGAAGCGGTCGGTAGGGCCCCGGACGGCGGGGTACCCGGCATCCTCGTGCCGCCGGAGGACCCCGCCGCGCTCGCCGCCGAACTGCGCGGCTGGTTCGGTGAGGCGGACGTACGCCGTCGTCTGAAGGCCGCCGCGCGCGGCCGGCGGGCGGCACTGGACGGCTGGGCGACCACCGCCCGCAGCCTGGCCGGAGTCCTGCTGAGGCTCCCCGACGAACCCCGGAGGGCGGCATGACCAGCGAGACGACGACCACTACCCCGGTCGGCGCGATCCCCGCGCAGCCCGGGCCCAGGGATGTCACCGACGCAGGGGTGGGACGAGAGCACATGGATGCCGCAGCCGCCGGGGAGCCCGGACAGTCCGAGGTGATAGCCGGGGCCGGCCCCGTCGTACGCCTGGGCGAGCGGGCCACCGTACGCCTGCGCGGGAGCGAGCCCGAGGAGCCGCCGCGGTACGCCCCCGAGTGGCTGGAGCTGCGGGAGAGCGCGGACGCGGCCGCCCGGTCACACGATCTGCTGGACCCGCTGCGGATCCGGCTGGCCAACCTCCCCGGCAAGGCGGGCGGTCTGGTCGTGCACGACCTGGGCTGCGGCACCGGCTCCATGGGCCGCTGGCTGGCGCCCCGCCTGGACGGCGCCCAGCACTGGATCCTGCACGACCGCGACCCCTACCTCCTGCACTTCGCCGCCGTCGCCTCGCCCCGGGTGGCCGCCGACGGCAGCCGGGTCACGGTGGAGACCCGCCGCGGTGACGTCGCCCGGCTCACCCCCGACGCGCTCATCGGCGCCTCGCTGGTGACCGCGTCCGCGCTCCTGGACGTCCTCACCCGGGAGGAGATCGACACCCTCGCGGAGGCCTGTGCCGGGGCCGGCTGCCCCGCCCTGCTCACCCTGTCGGTCGCCGGACGGGTCGAGTTCGGCACGCCCCATCCGCTGGACGCGGAGCTGACGGAGGCCTTCAACGCCCACCAGCGACGCGGCGGGATGCTCGGCCCGGACGCCGTCACCGCGGCCTGCGAGGCCTTCGCCGACCGGGGCGCCACCGTCAAGGTGCACCCCAGCCCCTGGCGGCTCGGCCCCGACGAGAAGGCACTCACCGAGCAGTGGCTGCGCGGCTGGGTCGGCGCGGCCGTCGAGGAGCGCCCCGAACTGGCCGAGCGCGCCCGGGCCTACCTGGACGAGCGGCTCGCCGCCTGCGCGGCCGGCGAACTGCGGGTCGTCCTGCACCACAGCGATCTGCTGGCGCTCGCCCGGCCGACCGGAGGCATCTCATGACCACCCCCACCCTGGTCCGTGAGACCGCCCCCGTCACCCCGGTCACCGTGTCCCGGCGCCTCAACTTCCGCGCCGTACGCACCCACCTGGGCACCGTCGCCGGAGTCGCCATCATCGCCGTGCTGCTGTGGCGGCTCGGCACCGGTGTCTTCCTCGACGGACTGCGCCGCATCGACACCCCGACGCTTGTCATCGGCCTCGTGATCGGCGCGGTCACCACCGTGCTGAGCGCCTGGCGCTGGCAGTTGGTGGCCCGCAGCCTCGGCCTGCGGCTGCCGCTCGGGCCCGCCGTCGGCGACTACTACCGTGCGCTGTTCCTCAACGCGGCCCTGCCCGGCGGGGTGCTCGGCGATGTGCACCGGGCGGTCAGACACGGACAGAGCGAGGGCGACGTCGGGCGCGGGGTGCGCGCGGTCGTCCTGGAACGGACCGCGGGACAGATCGCGTTGACGGTGTTCGGCGCGGGCGCTCTGCTGATCCTGCCCTCGCCGGTCCGCGCCGAGGCGCGCAGCTTCGCCCCGCTGGTGGCGGCGGGCCTCGCGGGCGCCTGCGCGGTCGTGATCGCGATCCGCATGAACAGGGCCCCGGGCAAGCGCGGTGGCGCCCTGCGAGCGACGCTCGCCGAGGCCCGGCAGGCGCTGCTGTCCCGGCGGAACGGGCCGGGCGTCGCGCTGTCCTCGGCGGTCGTCCTCGCCGGGCACGTCGGGATGTTCGTGGTGGCCGCCCGGGTCGCCGGCTCCGCCGCCTCCGTGGCGGCACTGACGCCGATCGCGGTCCTAGCCCTGGTCGCCATGGGCCTGCCGCTGAACGTCGGCGGCTGGGGCCCCCGGGAGGGCGTCACCGCCTGGGCGTTCGCCGCGGCAGGCCTCGGCGCGGACAGCGGGCTCGCCACCGCCGTCGTCTACGGCGTGCTCAGCTTCGTGGCGGCCCTGCCGGGACTGGTGGTCCTGGTCGTCCGCTGGTACGCGGGGATGCGCTACGCCCGCCCCGCGGTGAGCAGTTCGAAAACCGCGCCGAAGGAATCGGCCAGGCTCGCCAGGAGTTCCTTCCCCTTTTCCGCCGACCCCAGGGAGGGACGGCCGATGACGCCCGACTCGGTATAGGCGGACATTCCCAGGGTGAGGAGATGACGGCGGTCGTCAGCGGTGAAATCGGCGGACTCGTGACCAGGGCGGACCAATTCGGGATGAGCGTGCAGCAGAATCGAGGTCTCGATTTCTCCCGCGTGCATGTCGGTGAGCGCCGAGGTCTCCACCCCGGCCCGTCCGAGCGCTGTCTCCCAGTCCTCCGCGGCCGGGTACAGCGCCATCCGCTCGCCCCGTGCGGACGCCTCCTGGACGACGTTGCCCAGCACGTAGTTGCCGCCGTGGCCGTTGACCACGACCAGTGCCTCGACGCCCGAGCGGTGCAACGATTCTGCGATGTCCCGGACCACCGCGTGCAGGGTCACCGAGGAGATGCTGACGGTCCCCGGCCAGGCCGCGTGCTCGTGCGAGCAGGAGACGGTCACCGGCGGAAGGAGGTGCACCGGGAACGCGGCGGCGATCTCCCGGGCGACAGCACAGGCGACGAGCGTGTCCGTCGCCAGCGGAAGGAAGGGGCCGTGCTGTTCGAAGCTCCCCACGGGAAGGACCGCGACCTGAGTTGAAACGCTCGCCCCCCTGGTCCGTACCTCTTCCGTGGTGTCCGCCGGCAACAAGCCGTATGCCGTCGTACGCGCGCCCGAACCATTCATCTTTTCACGGCCTTTCGTCTCCTCTTAGGAATCAGATCATGACAGAGAACATCGGCGTACTCGGCAAGAAGTCCCCACGGCGTTCGGGCGTGGAGCGCGTCGTCAATGCACCGCTGCCCACCGTTTACGGAAAATTCCAGGCGATCGGCTACCTGGACCACGAGCGCGGTGACGAGCAAGTGGCCCTGGTCTACGGGGACATCGACAGCGAGCGGGTGCTGACCCGGCTGCACTCGGAGTGCCTGACCGGTGACGCGTTCGGCTCCCAGCACTGCGAGTGCGGCGACCAGCTGGCCGCCGCCCTGCGCGCGGTCGTCGCCGAGGGCAGCGGCATCGTCGTCTACCTGCGGGGCCACGAGGGCCGCGGCATCGGGCTGCTCGCCAAGCTGCGCGCGATGGCCCTCCAGGCGGAGGGCCTCGACACGGTCGAGGCCAACCTCGCGCTCGGGCTGCCCGTCGACGCCCGCGACTACGGCGTCGCCGCCGGCATCCTGCGCGACCTCGGGGTGAGTTCGGTCCGCCTGATGTCCAACAACCCGCGCAAACGCGAGTCCCTGGTACGCCACGGCATCGAGGTCGCCGAGACGGTCCCGCTGCTGATCGAGCCGTGCGAGAACAACATCACGTATCTGCGGACCAAGCGCGAGCGCCTCGACCACGTGCTGCCCCACCTGGACGCGGTGGCGCACTGGTCCTGAGGTACCGGGTGCCCTCCCGGGGAAGGAACAGGGGAGACCGACAGGAGGCGCACGCGTGAATCTTCGGGCCCAGGTCGTGATCATCGGCGGCGGGGTGATGGGCACCAGCATCGCCTACCACCTGGCGAACGCGGGAGTCCGTGACGTCGTCCTCGTCGAACGGGACGAACTCGCCGCCGGATCCACCTCGAAGGCCGCCGGCGGAGTGCGCGCCCAGTTCTCCGACGAGCTCAACATCCGGCTGGGCGCGCGCAGCCTGGAGGCCTTCGCCCGCTTCGGGCAGGAGATCGGGTACGACATCGGGCTGCGCCGCGTCGGCTACCTCTTCCTCCTGTCCACCCCCGAGGAGGTCGCCTCCTTCGAGGCCGGCGTCCGGCTCCAGAACCACCTCGGCGTGCCCAGCCGGATGCTCACCCCGAAAGAGGCGGCCCGGCTCTCCCCGCTGATCGCCACCGACGGACTGCTGGCCGCCGCGTACTCCCCGGACGACGGCCACTGCACCCCCGAGTCCGTCGTGCACGGCTACGCGGCCGCCGCCCGCGCCCGCGGCGCCCGGGTACTGCGGCACACCGAGGTCACCGGCATCGAACGGGACGGCGCCTTCGTCACCGCCGTGCACACCACCCTCGGCCGGATCGCCACCGACACGGTGGTCTGCGCGGCCGGGGCCTGGTCGCGGGCGGTCGGCGCGATGGCCGGCGTCGACTTACCCGTACAGCCGCTGCGCCGCCAGATCGCGGTCACCGAACCGGTCCCGGGGCTGCCGCCGACGCTGCCCATGACCATCGACTTCAGCACCAGCCTGTACTTCCACGCCGAGGGCCCGGGACTGCTGGTCGGCATGTCCGACCCGGACGAGCGGCCCGGCTTCGCCACCGACCCGCACGACCGCTGGATCCCGCGCCTGTGCGCGGCGATGGAGCGGCGCGCGCCCGCCCTGCTCGACCTGCGTCGCACCGGCGGCTGGGCCGGCCTGTACGAGAACACCCCGGACCACAACGCCCTGATCGGCGAGGCGACTTCGGTCTCCCGGTTCCTGTACGCCACCGGGTTCTCCGGCCACGGCTTCCTCCAGGGCCCGGCCGTCGGCGAGGTGATCCGCGACCTCTACCTGGGCCGCGCCCCCTTCCTCGACGTCCGTCCGCTCGGCGCCGGCCGGTTCGCCGCCGACGCGTCCCGCCCGGAGACCAACCTGGTCTGACCGGACGCCCCTTGGTCCGGGTTCGTCCCAGTCCTGGATGAGTCCTGGATGAGTCCTGGATGAGTCCTGGATCAGTCCTGGATCGTCTCGTGGACCAGCCGGCGCAGCTCCGGGAGGATCTTCAGGGTCTTGGGGCGCACCTGGGTGTGGAACTGCACGGTCAGGTCGTGGGCGGGATCGACCCAGAAGGCGGTGGTGGCGGCACCGGTCCAGCCGTAGCTGCCGGGGCTGCTCGGCGAGAGGGTACGGGCGGGGTCGATCACCACCGAGACGCCCAGGCCGAAGCCGAGGCCGTCGTTGCCGGGCTCCTGGTGGGGCGGGGCGCCGAAGGCCCGCAGGTCGGTGCCGCCGGGCAGGTGGTTGCTGGACAGCAGACCGACCGAGGCGGGGGAGAGCAGCCGGACGCCGTCCAGTTCGCCGCCGCGGCGCAGCATCTCCATGAAGCGGTGGTAGTCGTACGCCGTCGCCGCGAGGCCGCCGCTGCCGGACAGGAGGCGGGGGCGGCCGCGCAACGGCAGCCCGGGGATCGCCGCGAGGCCGCCGTCCTCCGTCTCGCCGTACAACTCCGAGAGCCGGTCGGCCTGTTCGGGCACGATGTGCAGGCCCGCGTCCGGCATGCCGAGCGGGCGGAAGATCCGGTCCGCGAAGAACTCGTCGAGCCGCTGCCCGGAGACCACCTCGATGACCCGGCTGAGCACGTTGAAGCCGACGGAGTAGTTCCACTGCGTGCCGGGCTCGAACTGGAGGGGCATCCGCGCGTACACCTGCATGGTCTCGGCGAGATCCGCGCCCGCCGGCACCGAGAACTCCAGGCCCGCCTCGCGGTAGCGGGCGTCCACGGGGTGCGAGTGGTAGAACGCGAAGGTCAGCCCGGCGGTGTGGGTGAGCAGATGCCGGATCAGGATCGGCCCGTCGGCCGGCCGGGTCACCATGGTGTCGCCCGAACCGCTCACGTAGACCCGGGGATCGGCGAACTCGGGCAGCAGACGGCCGACCGGGTCGTCCAGGGACAGCAGGCCGTCCTCCACCAGCAGCAGTATCGCCACCGCGGTGACCGGCTTGGTCATCGAGTACACCCGCCAGATGGTGTCCGGCTCGACGGGCAGTCCGGCCGCGCGGTCGCGTCGGCCCTGCGTGGTGAGGTGGGCGATCCGGCCGCCGCGCGCCACGGACACCAGGTAGCCGGGCAGGCGCCCTTCGTCGACGTAGTGGGCGAAGTGCTGGTCGAGGCGGTCCAACGCCTTCACGTCCAGCCCGACCTCACTGGGGTCGACTTCCTGTCGCAGCTGTGCCATCGCTCTCCTCCGGTCGTGTCGTCCCGCTGTGCGGTACGACCTCGGACCTCATCGTCGCGCAGGAACAGGGGAACGGTCCCGCTCATCCGCGTTTGGTGTGACGGACGCTATAGAAGAGGCGCCGGGTAGGGGAGATCCGGCCGCCACGCCGAGCGCGGCCAGGAACGCCAGTACGAGAAGCGGTCTTGTGGCTCGGGACACCGGCAGGGCGCCCACATGTACATGCCCCCGTCTTCCCGTGTGCGCTCCGGGTACACCCGGCCCGGCGGGCCGTCTCCTCGCCGAACCTGTCGGCGGGAATGCGGGGCGGGCCGGGCGGGGTTTTCCCCGTATGACCCAGGACGCTCTTCTGAAGCTGCTCGCCGAAGGCCACAACGGGGTGCTGGTTACCCTCAAGGGCGATGGCCGCCCCCAGCTGTCCAATGTCAACCACGCGTACTACCCGGACGAGCGGACCGTCCGGGTCTCGATCACGGACGACCGCGCCAAGACCCGCAACCTGCGCCGGGACCCGCGTGCCTCGTACCACGTCACCAGCCCCGACCGGTGGGCGTACACGGTCGCCGAGGGTACCGCCGAGCTCTCGCCGGTCGCCCAGGACCCCCACGACGAGACCGTCGAGGAACTCATCCGCCTCTACCGAGACGTCCAGGGCGAACACCCCGACTGGGACGACTACCGCGCCGCGATGGTCCGCGACCGCCGGCTGGTGCTGCGGTTGCGCGTGGAGCGGGCGTACGGCATTCCGCGCGCCTGAGGGCGGCTCCTGAGGGCCGGGCCTAGGACCTGTGATCGAGGGCGATCGGCCGATGGTTCCGTGCGGGCCGGATGCCTAGGCTGCTGGACAGGCAACGGCAGCCCAGGAAGAGGTCACCATGCCCGTGAACGGTCGCAGTCACCTCCGCGTCGCCCGGCCCTCCCGGGATCTCGCCGCGGCCGAGCGGTTCTGGGTGCGGGGGCTGGGCCTCGGTGTGGTGTGGCGGGCCGAGGGGGGACCGGAACCCGGCGAGCACGACCTGCTGATGCTGGGCTGGCCGGACGCCGGCTGGCATCTGGAGCTGGTCCACGAGCCCGCCCGGCCCGTCGAGCCCCGGCCCACCGAGGAGGACCTGCTGGTGGTCTACGTCGACGGCCCGGTGCCGGACGACCTGGTCGCCCGGCTGGAGGAGCACGGCGGCAAGCGGGTGCCGTCACCGAACCCGTACTGGAACCGGTGGGGCGTCACCGTCGAGGACCCGGACGGATACCGGCTCGTGCTCTGCGAGCGGGGCTGGTCCAACGCGTGACCGGGGGTGCTTGCCGCTCGTCCCGTCCGCCGTTAGCCTCCGCGCGTGATCAATGGGGCACATGTGGTGATCTACACGCGCGACGCCGAGGCGGACCGCGCCTTCCTCCGGGACGTCCTGGACTGGCCGCACGTCGACGCCGGACACGGCTGGCTGATCTTCACGCTGCCGCCGGCCGAGGTGGCCTGCCATCCGGCCGACGGCGAACCGTCGCACGAACTGATGCTGATGTGCGACGACCTCGACGCCACCACCGCCGAACTCACCGCGAAGGGCGTCGAGTTCAGCCGACCCGTCCAGGACGCGGCCTGGGGCCGGGTGACGGGCTTCCGGTTGCCGGGCGGAGGCGAGGTCGCTTTGTACGAGCCGCGCCACCCGCGCGCCCAGCACCGGCCTTCTCCCGCACCCAGGTCTCCAGCAGATACGTGAACTCGGCCGCCCGGTCCGGCCAGTTGAAGTGCGTGACAGCCGCCTCGCGGCCCCGCTGGGCCGCGGTGTGGCGCAGTATCGCGTCCGCGCTCAGCCGCCGTATCGCCTCCGCCGCCGCGCGCGGATCCTCGTAGGGGACGACGAGACCGCAGCCGTGCCGCTCGACCATGTCGGCCGCCAGCGGGGTGGGCGTGGTGATGACGGGGACGCCGTGCGCCATGTACTCGACGACCTTGGTGGGCCGTGAATGGCGGTAGTTGGGCTGGTCGTGCAGGAGGGAGAGGCCGGCCAGGGCGCCCGGGAGCAGCGCGAGGGCGCGGTCGTTGGGCAGGAAGCCGTGCCAGCGCAGCACGCCGTCCCGGTCGGCCGCCGCGAGCGCCTCCCGGACGTCCGGGTCGGCCGCGCCGGCCACCTCGACGCGCAGTCCCGGCCCCAGCTGCCGGGCGGTCTCGATCAGGTCCAGCGCACCGCGGGCCCGGGACAGGTGACCGATGTAGACGACGCGTTCGCTGCCGGGGGGTTCGGGCGCCTGCACCGGTGCGGTCGTGAAGTTGGGCACCACCGGGTGGGTGCGGCGGAACCGTTCCTGGTAGGCGTCCTCGGCGAGCAGCAGCCGCAGATGGCGTTCCGCCAGCCGCTCGGCCGCCCGCACACCGAGCCGAAGCGGCGGCCGCAGCACCCGGGGCACCCAGCGTTTCACGGCGAGCGCGGCTGCGGTGTCCTCGTGGACGTCCCAGACGACCACCGGGGCCGCCCCGGACCGCCGCCAGCGGCGCAGGGTGCCGGGCAGGGCGAGGAGCAGTTCCGGGTCGTGGAGGAGGATCACGTCCGCCTCGTGGCCGCGGTCGGCGAGCAGGGCGCGGGCCGCGCCCACCGCCGCCCGGCGGCTGCGGCCCGCCGCCCGGGGCAGGTCGATGCCTTCGAGGTCGGCGCGGGGGCGCACCTCGCGGGCCGAGAACGGCGCCGCGTACACGACGTGGTGCCCCCGGTCCCGCAGCGCGGTGATCTGCCGGTGCAGTATGCGCGCGTCCTCGGGGTGGTGGACGACGGTGACGACGAGTATCCGCATCTGAGCGCCTTTCGACTCCGCCGCCGGAGCCCTCGGACTCCAGGCGGCGGAAGGGGAGTTGCCACAGAGACCGCCTACAGCACCTCGACACCGGGCCGGAAGATCCGCCCACGGGTGTCGAAGAGCAGCCGGGCCTCGTCGCCGAGGGCCGGGAGGTCGTACGCGGAGTGGTCCTGGAGCAGGATCGTCAGATCGTGCGAGCGCACGGCGGCCATGACGTCGGTGACGCGCGGCACGGCCTCCCCGTCCACGAACCAGGCGGGCACGAACGGGTCGTGGAAGGCGATCTCCGCCTCCCGGTCCCGCAGCAGCCGTGCCACCGGAACCGCCGGCGCCTCGCGCTGGTCGGCGACGTCCGGCTTGTAGGTGACGCCGAGGAGCAGCACCCGGGAGCCGTGCAGGGCGCGGCCCTCGTGGTTGAGCAGATCCTGCGCGCGCCGGACGACGTACTCCGGCATGTGCGCGTTGATCTCCCGGGCCAGTTCCACGAACCGGAACTCGTAGCCGATCGAACGCACCTTGTACGAAAGGTAGTTGGGGTCGATCGGGATGCAGTGCCCGCCCACCCCGGCGCTCGGCCGGAAGGCCTGGAAGCCGAACGGCTTGGTGCCGGCACAGCGGATCGCGTCCCATACGTCCACGCGCAACTCCTGGCACAGGATGGCCAGTTCGTTGACCAGGGCGATGTTGACGTGCCGGTAGGTGTTCTCCAGGAGCTTGGCCATCTCGGCTTCCCGGGTGCCCTTGGCCTGTACGACGGTGTCGACGAGCTTGCCGTAGAAGGCGGCTGCCCGGGCCGCGCACGCCGGGGTGTGGCCGCCCACCACCTTCGGTGTCTCACGCAGCCCGTGGGTGGTGTTGCCGGGGTCGATGCGCTCCGGTGAGAACGCCAGCGCGAAGTCCTCGCCGGCCCGCAGCCCCGACTCCTCCAGGATCGGTTTCAGCACCTCTTCCGTGGTGCCCGGATAGGTCGTCGATTCGAGGACGACGAGCCGTCCGCGGCCCAGCCTGCCCGCCACCGCCCGCGCGGCGGAGGTCACCGCGCCGAGATCGGGACCGCCGTCCTCGCTGAGCGGGGTCGGCACACAGATCACGATCGTCTGCGCACGGGCCAGACAGGCGTCGTCCGTGTACGCGGTGAAGCCGGCCTGCCGCATGCGGGCGACGTCGTCGTCGGAGACGTCGTCCACATGGGAGTGCCCGGCGTTGAGGCCCTCCACGACCCGTGGGTCGAGGTCGAGCCCCGCCACTCTCAGCCCGACCAGCGACGCCTCCCGCGCGAGCGGAAGCCCGACGTAGCCGAGCCCGATGACGGCCAGTTCGAAGCCGTCGGTCCGTTCTGCGTCCCCGAGCGATTCGCTCAATTCCCCGAGCGGTACGGCCTTTTCGACCTGCATAGGGATTCACTCCGCCCTCAACGGCAGACGCCGTATGGATCCGAAGGGCCCGGACGGTGCGATTCCGGGCGAGGGGGCCTCAGACACATCCAAGAGCGCGATACGCGTCTCGGGTCGTGGCAGCGACCCTTTTCCAGGTGCGGTCACGCGCTACCAGAGCGCGGGCGGACGCTCCCCATTCATGCCGCCGTTCTCGACTGTAAAGCAATACTTCGAGAGCTTCTGCCCAAGCTTGCGGAGATTCAGGCGAGATCAGCTGACCGTTGACTCCCGACTCGACAACTTCCCGCAGGGCTGTGAGATCACTGGCCGCCACGGGAAGACCGCTCGCCATCGCTTCGACCGGCTTGAGCGGGGTGACCAGCCGGCAGACCCGTTCATCGGTGCGCGGCACCGCGAAAACGTCCAGAACCGCGTGGTAGGAGCGCACTTGGCCGTGCGGAACGCGGCCGGTGAACAGCGCGACGCCGGCGCCGAGACCCAGCCGGTCGGCCAGCGCCTCGAGCGCCCCCCGCTCGGGTCCGTCGCCGACGATCAGCAGCCGCAGCGGAACCCCTCGGCGGCGCAGCTCGGCACCCGCATGGAGCAATGTGCCGATTCCCTCGTGTGGAGTAAGGCTGCTGACGGTGCCCACCACGAAGTCGTCCGCGGCGATGCCGAGCCGGCCGCGCAGTTCCGCACCGTCCGGCGGCGGGGCGAGGAAGGTGTCGTCCACCGCGTTGGGCACGATCAGGACCCGCTCCCCGGGCACCCCGCGGGACACGATCTCGGCCTTCATCGCCGTGCCCAGCGTCAGCACCAGATCGGCCTGGCGCATGCAGTACGTCTCCAGGGCGCGCCGCGCACGGTAGGTCGGGTCCTCCGGAGTGCGGCCCGCCGCCTGGGTCAGCCAGGTCTCCTCCAGGAACCCGCGCACCTCGTACACCACCGGCAGTCCGTAGGTCTCCCGCAGGGCCAGCGCCACCCGCCCGTTGCCGTGGTCGGTGGCCGCGTGCAGCACCGCGGGCCGCAGCCGCTCCACCAGACGCCCGGCCAGCTCGGCGTTGCGGGCCAGCACCGCGCCCTGCCCGTACGGCAGGTTCAGCGGCAGCAGCCGGTGCTGCGGCACCCCGTTCACGATCTGCAGCGGGCGGGCGTCCAGGACGCCCTGTGCCACCGGGAACCCGATACGGGTCACCACGTGCGGATCCAGCCCGGCGGCCCGCTGGGCCTCGGCGAGGGCCTGGGTGCGCACGGTGTAACCGGCGTGCTTGAACGGCAGCCCGTTGGTGACCAGATGGAGCACCCGGCCGGGCTCGGGCCGCACCGGCCGACCGGCGGGTGCCGCCACCCGGGCGGCGGACGGCGTCGCGGTCGGCCCGGCCGTGCGGGCCCGGGCGGCGAGCCGCCGTTCGACCGGTCCGAGCCCGCGCCGCACCCGCCCCGGCAGCAGCCGTACGCCGAGCAGCGCGGCCCGCGCGGGGTCGCCGCGCAACTCGCCCCATGCCACGGATGCGGCCAAGCTGAGTGCACGGGGAATCCGAAGAACACACCGCGGCATGTGCGGGAACAGAAGTCGGGCCATGTCGCCAAGGTAGGCCGACAGAGCGGAGAACGTACGACATGAACGGCCGCGTACTCCATGTCGTAGGGACCAGGCCGAACTTCGTGAAGGCCGCGCCCGTCGTCGCCGCCCTGCGTGCGACCGGGCACGACCAGGTCCTGGTGCACACGGGTCAGCACTACGACGAACGGATGTCGCACATCTTCTTCCGGGAGCTGGGCCTGCCCGCCCCGGACACCGACCTGGGCGTCGGCTCCGGCAGCCAGGCCCGGCAGACCGCCGACCTGCTGGTGGCGCTGGAGGGCGAGCTGCTGGCCCGCGCCCCGGCCCTGGTCGTCGTGTACGGCGACGTGAACTCCACCCTCGCCGCGGCCCTGGCCGCCGCCAAGCTGCGCATCCCGGTCGCCCATGTCGAGGCGGGCCTGCGCAGCTTCGACATGGCGATGCCGGAGGAGGTCAACCGGCGCCTGGTCGACCAGCTGGCCGAGCTGCACTTCGCGACCAGCCCGGAAGCCGTCGGCCACCTCGCCCGCGAGGGCGTCGACCCGGGCCGGGTGCACCTCGTCGGCAACCCGATGATCGACACCCTGCTCACCCATCTGGACCATTTCGACCCGGTCGCCGCCCGCACCGCCCACGCACTGCCCGAACGCTACGGCGTGGTCACCCTGCACCGGCCGGCCAACGTGGACGACCCCGAGGCCGCCGCGGCCGCCGCCCGCGCGCTGACCGAGGCGGCCGGCCACCTGGACCTCGCCGTGCCCCTGCACCCGCGCGGCCGGGAGGCGCTGCGCAAGGCGGGCCTCGCCGACGCGCCCGGCATCCATCTGCTCGAACCGCTCGGCTACGTCGAGTTCATGGGCCTCGTGCGGGGCGCCGCCGCCGTGATCACCGACTCCGGCGGGGTCCAGGAGGAGACCACCGTGCTGGGCGTCCCCTGTCTGACGCTGCGCACCACGACCGAACGCCCCGTCACCGTCACCCACGGCACCAACCGCCTGGTGAGCCACGGCGAACTGGTGCCCGCCCTGCGCAAGGTCCTGGACGGACCGCCGGCGGCCGACCCCGAAGGCCCGCCGCTGTGGGACGGCAAGGCCGGCCCCCGCATCGCCCGCGTCCTCACCGAGTGGCTGGAGCGCCATGACTGACGCCACCCGCACCCGCCCCGACGGTCCCCGCACCCTCGGGCACACCGTCCGCACCTACTGGGACACCCGGCACCGCGAACGCGACGACCTCTCCTCCGGCGGCCACATCGGCCTGGACCGGCCCGGCAACGAGATCTTCTACGCGGTACGCCTCGGCCAGCTCCTCACCCTGATCGGAGACCTGTCCAGCCCGGCGTCCCCGCTGTTCGTGCTCGACGCCGGCTGCGGCAAAGGGCACTTCGCCCGCGCCCTGGCCCGCTGCGGCCACCACGTGGACGCCTTCGACGCCAGCGAGGAGGCCGTCACCCAGGCCCGGGCCGAGGGCGGCGGACCCCGCTACGCCCTGGCCGCTCTCGACGAGTGGCGCAGCCCCTGGCTCTACGACGTGGTGATGTGCGTGGACGTCCTCTTCCACGTCATGGACGACGCCCAGTGGGCGGCCGGCCTGCGCAACCTCGCCTCGCTGGTCCGGATCACCGGCCGGCTGATCGTCACCGACGAGCACACCGACGAGCCCGTGCCCCGCGGCGACTACATCGTGCACCGGCCGATCGCCGCCTACCGCAAGGAACTCGAGCCCCTGGGCCTGAGCCACTCCCTCTTCCGGCCCTACGGCTTCCGCGAGAACCGGGTCGGCTTCCATGTCTTCACAAGGACCCGCTGATGCGCCTGACCGATCTGCTCCACCCGCACCTGGACGACGTGACCTCGGTCGTGGACGCGACGAGCGGCGGCCTGCGTCTCGACCCCTATCTGCACCTTCCGCCGGGCGTCGACTCGACCCGGCACGAACAGCCGGTGGGCGAAGGGGAGCTGATGCTCCTCTGCTACGGCCCCGACCCCGCCCTGCACGGCGACGAGGCGGACTGTCTCGCCGCACTGGAACGCATGCGGCCCGGCGGCCGTGGCCTGATCGTCTTCGGCCACCCCGGGACCGACCTACCCTACCACCGGCTCCTCGACGCCCTGGTGGCCCACCGCTGCCAGGTGCTGCACGCCGCCGCGCTCGGCTACACGCATCTGCACGCCGGCGCGGTCTTCGCCTGCACCGAGGAACTCCTGCCGCCGCACGACTGGTTCGGCCACCCGCTGCCGGCCGACGGTTTCGCCACGGCCCTGCGGATCGCCGACGAGTACGTGCTCGCCGACTTTGTCTCCCGCTCCCAGCGGGCCCGCCTGATCGACCTGGAACGCGCGGCCGAGGAGACCGCCCGCGCCCTGGAGAGCAGCCGCGAGGACGGCCTCGCCGAACGGCTGGCCACCGCCCTGCGGGACAAGGACCAGCTCACCTCCGCCCTGCGCGGGGCCCGGGAGCGGACCGGCGTGCTGGAGGCCCGCGTGGCCATGCTGGAGGGCTCCACCTCGCTGCGGATCGGCAAGGCGCTGGTGTCCGCGGCCCGGTCACCCAAGCGGGGCGCGGCCCGGCTGCCCGGGGAGCTGTACGGGCTGTGGCGGCAGCGGAAGGTCAAGGGACGGCCGGTCCGGGCCGCGAGCGCCGCCCCGGCAACGGAGGCACCGGCCGACGACCGCTTCTACCTCTCCCACCGGGCGCTGTCCGTGGCCCCCCGCGACCGGCTGGTGATCACCGGCGTGCTGACCGACCGCACCGCCGCCGACTTCGCGGCCGACGCCGTGGTCAGCCGGGTGCTGCCGCACGACGGACGGCTGCTGGTCGAGCGCACCGACCCGGACGTCTTCCTCGTCCAGCTCGGCGCCTGCACCGCCGAGGCCGGCCCCTGGACGCTCACCGGCACCGGACACGCCCCCGACCTGGACCGGCGCCTCGCCGAACTGATCGGCCAGGCACGGGGACTGGGCCGGGCCGCGGTGCTGTGGCGGGACGGCCCGGCGTCCTCGGCACCGGGACTGTCCCAACTGCCCTGGGACGCCGTCCTCGACGGTGACACCGGGACCGCGCTCTGTCGCCTCGACCCGGTCACCGACGGCCGGGACCGGCTCCGGGACGTCTTCCAGCTGGACAGCACCCGGGTACGGCTGGCCCGGCTCGCCGCACTGGCCGGCGCCCCCGACCCGACGGCCGAGCGCCGGGTCGCCGTCCTGGCCGCGCCCCGGGACGCCACCGACGTCGCCCGGCTCGTCGCCCAGACGCTCGGCCAGCTGCACCGGCCGGCCGAGGTGGTCGTCGCCGACCCCGTGGGCCTGGACCTCGGCGAACTCACCGCCGCCTCCGTCACCGTCCACTCCGGACCGCCCACCGCGCCCTGGGTCGCCGACTGGACGGACCTGACCGAGGACCGCCCCGACACCCTGCTGCTCGACCTGCTCTGCGCCCAGGAGTTCTCGGGCGCCGACGCGGTGGGCCACACCCCCGCCGCCGACGACTACGCCTTCGTGCCGGCCCTGAAGCCGCTGCTCGTCCGCCGGTCGCTCCTGGACACCGGCACCCCACCGGACACCTGGTCGCGTGCCGGGCACCGCCTGTTCGCCGTGCGTGGAAAGGAACCGTCATGACCCGCACCCTCAGGGCGCTCGTCTACGGCGACGTGGACCTCAACCTCATCGACGGCTCCGCCGTCTGGGCCCAGTCGACGGTACAGGCGCTGTCCCGCGCGGGCTGCCGGACCCGGCTCGTCCTCAAGGCCCCCGTGGAGACCGGCCGGCTGACCGACCCGCTGGCCGGACTGCCCGGGGTCACCGTGGTCCGCCCGTACGAGGAGCACCTCGTCCCCGGCCAGGGCGCGCACCCGCTGTCCCCCTACCAGGCCTCGCAGTTGCTCGCCCGCCTCGACGAGGAGGAGCCCTGCGACCTGCTGGTGCTGCGCGGCCGCCGGCTGGTGAAGCAGATCGTCGGCGACGGCCACTTCCACGGACGCGTCTGGGCCTACCTCACCGACATCCCGCAGTCCCCGGCCGAGATGACCGAACAGGACCGCGTCGACCTCGCCCGTATCGCCAACGCTTCCCGGCAACTCCTGTGCCAGACCGAGGAGTTGCGCTGCTTCCTGGAGGCGAGTGTGCCGGAGGCCTGCGGCCGGGCCGTGCTCTGCCCGCCGGCGGTGCCCGAACCCGGCGTCCCGCTCCCGCAGCGCGACGGACTGCACGACCCCGTACGCCTCGTCTACACCGGCAAGTTCGCGCCCCGCTGGAACACCCTGCCCATGACCCGGCTGCCCGCGCGGCTCGCCGAACGCGGCATCCGGACCGAACTCCACGCCGTCGGCGACAAGATCCACAAGGATGCCGCCCACCCCGGCTTCGACCTCGCCATGGCCGAGGCGCTACGCACCACCCCCGAGGTCGTCCACCACGGCGGTGTGCCCCGCGAGGAGGCCATGCGCATCGCCGCCGACTGCGACCTCGGCCTCGGCTGGCGCGACTCCTCCCTGGACGCCAGCCTCGAACTCTCCACCAAGGTGCTGGAGTTCGGCTCCCTCGGCCTGCCCGTCGTCCTCAACCGGACCCCCGCGCACGAGGCGCTGCTCGGCACCGACTATCCACTGTTCGTGCCCGGCGACGCGGCCCTCGCGGACGCGGTGGACGCCGTCACCGTCGCCGTACGCGACGCCGACGCCAGGCAGCTGGCGGCCGACCGGTGTGCGGAAGCGGCCCGGCATTACACCATGGAGGCCGCGGCCGCCCGCTGGCGCGCCCACCTCGACGGTGCCTTCCCCTCCGCACCCGCCGCCGTCGCCACCCGCGGGCGCCCGCTGCGCATCGGGGTGGCGGGACACGACCTGAAGTTCCTCACCCGCCTGCTCGACCACTTCAGCGCCCTGCCCGGCCTCGACGTACGCGTCGACGCCTGGCCCGCGCTCGCCCGGCACGACCCGGCCGCGAGCCGTGAACTCGCCGACTGGGCCGATGTGGTGGTCGTCGAGTGGTGCGGCCCGGCCGCGGTCTGGTACAGCCGCCACAAGCGGCGCGGCAGCAGGCTGATCGTCCGCCTGCACCGCTTCGAACTCGACGCCGGCTACCCGCGGCAGGTCGACATCGACGCCGTCGACCGCGTGGTGTGCGTCAGCCCGTACTACGCCCGCAGCACCCGGGAGCGCACCGGCTGGCCCGCCTCGAAGATCACCACGATCGGCAACTGGGTCGACGTCGACCAGCTCGACCGGCCCAAGGCCCCCGGCGCCCGGCACCGGCTCGGCATGATCGGCATCGCGCCCAGCCGTAAGCGCCTCGACCTGGGTCTCGACGTCCTGGAGGCGCTGCGCGCCCAGGACCGGCGCTGGCATCTCTCGGTCAAGTCCAAGCCGCCGTGGGAGTACTGGTGGATCTGGAACAAGCCCGAGGAACGCGCCCACTACGAGGCGATCCTGCGCCGGATGCAGACCTCGCCGCTGCTCGAAGGGGCCGTCGTCTTCGACCAGTTCGGCCCGGACGTGCCGAACTGGCTGCGCCGCATCGGCCATGTCCTGTCCACCAGCGACGACGAGAGCTTCCACCTCGCCCCGGCCGAGGGCATGGCCTCCGGCGCCGTACCCGCGCTGCTGCCGTGGCCGGGCGCGGACGAGATCTACGACCGGCGCTGGATCCACGACACCCCGGAGGCGATGGCCGGGTCGATCGCCGCACTGGGCGAGCAGGACGACTGGCGCGCGGCCGGGGAGACGGCCCGCGGCCAGGTACGGGAGGGCTTCTCGCTGGAACGGGTGGCGAAGGAGTGGACGGAACTGCTGGTGTCCGGCTGAGCCACGCGTCTCCCGAGACTCGTGCCCGTTCGTGTCCTCCAGGGCGTGCCCGAAGACCCCGCCCCCAGCGGTTTCGCCGCGGGCGGGGTCTTCGGCGAGGAGCGTCAGGCCGCGGACTCCTGCTGGGCGGCCGGTTCGGGCAGCAGGCGGGCGCTGAGACGGTCCGCGCTCGGCCAGCGGACGTCGTAGGCCCAGCCCAGTTTCTCGAACGCCCGGATCAGGCGGGCCGACGGGTCGATCTGGCCCGGCAGCACACCGTGGCGCGCGCCCGTGGGGTCGGCGTGGTGCGAGTTGTGCCAGCTCTCGCCGAAGGAGAGCAGGGCGAGCGGCCAGAAGTTGGTGGCCTTGTCGCGGCTGGCGAAGGGTCGCCTGCCCGCGACGTGACAGACCGAGTTCACCGACCAGGTGACATGGTGCAGCAGCGCCATCCGCATCAGACCGGCCCAGAAGAACCCGGTCAGCGCACCGGTCCAGGTGCCGGTGACGAGGCCGCCGACCAGCGCGGGGGCCAGCAGCGAGACGACGGTCAGCGGCCCGAAGAGCCGGCCGACGAGTCGCAGGTCGCGGTCGGCGTCGATGTCGGGCGCGAACCTGGCCCGGTTGCTCAGTTCACGCTTGAGCATCCATCCGATGTGCGCGTGGAGCAGCCCCTTGAGCAGCGCGCGCGTGTCGGTTCCGAAGCGCCAGGGGGAGTGCGGGTCGCCCTCGCGGTCGGCGAAGGCGTGATGGCGGCGGTGGTTCGCCACCCACTGCACCGGCGATCCCTCGACCCCCAGCGAGCCCGCGACGGCCAGGGCGATGCGCAGGCCCCGCTTCGCCTTGAACGAGCGATGCGTGAAGAGGCGGTGATAGCCGACCGTGAGTCCGAAGCCGGACACGAGGTAGGCGACCACGGCCATGGTGATGTCCAGCGCGGACAGGCCCCGACCCCACACCAGCGGCACGGCGACGAGCAGGCAGATCAGCGGGCCTACGACGAAGATCCACATCGCGACGCCGGCCGCGGCCGTCTGCGGGGCGTCGAGCAGCGGCTTGACCCCGGCCGCGGTCTCGGCGTCGCTGTCGGCGACGGCCTGTTCGGGACGGTCGGCTTTGCTCGGGTTCATCGCTTCCTCGCCGTTGCTCGAGGTCGTCGGACACGGTGCCGGACCGACCGGGAGAAGGCGCGCGCGTGCGCTGTCGAGAGTGCTCGGCGGCCTACGTCACACCATCGCACCGGACGGCATCCCCGCAGGTCACCGCTCATGTCCAGGGTGTGAACGGCGTGGGACCAAATCTCCTTCACGGCCCGGCGGAAGCGTCGTTCGTCGCCGGGTCTGCGGCTGGGTCCACGAACACCCTCGGTGCGCCGATGTCGACAACTCCCGCTCCTCCGGCCGTGGTTGGCCCGATCCCCGGACGTGCGGGGCCCCGCCCCAGTCCCCGGAAACGCTTGATCTCAAGTGCGCTTGAGGTTCTACAGTCGGACGCGCTGATGCCGACGTCGTGGAGAGGAACGGCCATGAGGACACTGGTGCTCGGGAGGACGCCCGCCAGGGTGACGGCTGTGCTGGCCACGCTGCGTGCCGACGGCTTCGACGCGGAGGGAGTGAGCACCGACGACGAGGCCCGGAAGCTGTTGGCGACCGGGCAGTTCGGGGTGCTGATCATCGGCGGGGGCGTGGGGCCCGAATCCCGCGCCGAGATCAAGGAGTTCGCGGCGGGGCACCAGGTCCGTCGGGTGATCGACGGGGCGCTGTCGGCACCGTTCGACGTCTACGTACGGCGGGAGTTCGAGCCGCTGATCCGGGAGGCCGCCGCAGGGTGACGGCCGCGGTCCGCCCGGTCACCGCCCGCCCGCGCCGGCTCCCCGGCGAGGGCGTACGCTCCGACGACGGCCAGGCCGGCGCCGCAGGACGCGGTCCCGGACTCCCCCGGGCGGGCCGCCCGCTGAGCCGCTCGGTGAGCTTGTGGTGAGAGGGCGGTGAGACACGGCCCGGATTCAGGCTGCTCACAGGCGCTACGGCGGATACTCACGAAGATCCGGAATGTTCATACCGTTCCGGATGTGACCTTCGTCGACTTCCACCCGTCCTAGAGGCCGTAGCAATCCAGGACGTACCGGAAGTCCTGGAACCCGGGAGTCCTGGAGGCCGCCTCCGATGCCGAGCCCTGCCGTCACCGCGCCGCTCGTCCGTGTCCAGGGTCCGCCGCCTCCGCCGACCCCGGCGCGGACCCGCACCGAGCGCTACGAGCGTCCACTGCTCGGCGCTGTCGCCGCCGTTGCCGCGCTCCTCTACTTCTGGGGCATCTGGCACAGCGCGTACCACGCCTTCTACGCGAGCGCGGTCCGCAGCATGACCGACAACCCGGTCGCCTTCCTCTACGGCTCCTTCGACCCGGCGGGCTCGATCACCCTCGACAAACTCCCCGGCTTCCTGTGGCCGCAGGCCCTGTCGGCGCTGCTCTTCGGCTTCCACCCCTGGGCCCTGGTGATCCCGCAGTGCCTGGAGGGCGTGGCCGCCGTGGTGCTGCTGCATGTGGTGGTACGGCGGTGGGCGGGGGTGGGGGCGGGGCTGCTGGCCGCCGTGTTCCTCACGCTCACCCCGGTGACCGTCGGCCTGGCCCGATCCGTCACCGAGGACGCGCCGTTCGTGCTGTTGCTGCTGCTCGCCGCCGAGGCCGCCCAACGGGCCACCGCCCGCGCCCGGATGCGCACTCTCGTCCTGGCGGGCGTCTGGGTCGGAGTGGCCTTCCAGTGCAAGATGCTGGAGGCCTGGGCGGTGCTGCCCGCGCTGGCCGTGCCCTATCTGGTGGCCGCGCCGACGTCCCTGCGCCGCCGGATCCGCGACCTGGCCGTGTCGGGCGCGGTCATGCTGACGGTGTCCCTGTCCTGGATGCTGACCGCCGCGCTCACTCCGGCGTCGGCCCGCCCGTACCTGGACGGTACGACCGACAACTCGCCGTTCGGGCTGGTCGTCGGCTACAACTTCCTCACCCGTTTCCACGCGCTGGGCGTCGACGCGGCCGGCACCGGCAGCATCGTCGCGGACCGGGCGCACAGCAGGCTGTCGGCGGGCATGGGGGACAGCGTCTGGAAGATGTTCAGCCCCGGCATCGCCACCCAGACCGGCTGGCTGTATCCGCTCGCGGCGCTCGGCCTGGCCGCCGGACTGCCGGCGCTGCGGCGCCGCCGCGTCCCGCGCACCGACCCCGCCCTGGCCGGACACCTGATGTGGGGGGTGTGGCTGGTGACCTTCTTCCTGGTCTTCAGCTTCGGCAGCGTGACCGGACACACGTACTACATGGGCGTGGTGGCGGTGGCCCTGGCGGCGCTGGCCGGGGCGGGCGTGACACAGCTACGGCGGCACGGCGTGCTGGGTGTGGTGCTCGCCGTCAACGTCGCCTGGTGCGCGGCCCTCGCCCTGACCTACCCGCACTTCTTCGTCTGGTCGGTCGCCGTCGCCGTGGGACTGTCCCTGCCGGCCCTGGCCCTGCTCGTCGCCGACCGGCCGCGCGGGCACCGGACCGGAATCGCCGTCGCCCTCGCCGCCGTCCTCGTCATCCCCACGGTGTGGTCCGCGTCCGCGCTGTCCCTGCGGTACAACCAGCCCGGCGGTTTCGGCCGGGTCGGCCCGGCCAGCGTCCGCGTCCACAACGCCACCTCGGCCCTGACCCCGGCCCAGCGGCGGGTTCTCGCCTACCTCACCGCGCACCGGGACGGCGCCCGCTACCTGGCCGCCGTACCCCGCTGGCAGGCGGCGGCACCGTACATCCTCGCGGCCGACGCCCCGGTCCTGCCGGTGGGCGGCTTCACCGCCCATGTGCCCTTCCCCGCCGCCACGGCGTTCCACCAGCTGATCG
Organism: Streptomyces sp. NPDC031497; assembly: GCF_055580905.1. Lineage (NCBI taxonomy): Bacteria > Bacillati > Actinomycetota > Actinomycetes > Kitasatosporales > Streptomycetaceae > Streptomyces > Streptomyces sp. NPDC031497. The sequence goes on along the minus strand of NZ_JBVIKO010000005.1, from coordinate 530,896 downwards.
ACACGGGCAGGCTCCGCTACGTCCTCCTGGGCCGTGCCGACCTCACCCGCCGTGCCCGGGGCGCCAAGACCCCGGGCCGGGCCCTGATGCGCTGGGTCATCGGCCACTGCTCGCCGGTTCATGTCTCGGCCTACACGGTGTACCGCTGCGGGCCGGGGCACGGCGGGTGACCGCGCCGAAGGGTCAGCCGATGTCCGAGAACACGAAGGAGAACTCGGCCGGTACGGCGTGGAGCTGGTACGGCGGCAGGACACCCGGACCGCAGGACTGCGAGCCGATGCCGTGCTGGCCGTGGTCCAGGTTGACCCACACGGTGGAACCCGGGGTGAGGTCGCTGCGGTGAGCGGCCGCGTCCAGCTGTTCGGTGGTCCAGCGTCGGGCGGTGAACCAGAACTCCGGGGCTCCCTCGATCCGCAGGCCGCCGATCTCCGCCCAACGGACGTCCGCGCGGGCGCCGTTCTCCTGCGGGCGGAGGTACGGGGTCTGCATGTCGTCCACCGTGGACTGCCAACGGCCCGCCATCGAGGCCGCCTTGGTGTCCGGATACGCCTCGCCCGGGCCGCCGCCGAACCACCGCACGCGGTCGGCCGCCGACAGGCCGAAGCGGACGCCGAGCCGGGGCAGCGGCACCGTCCAGTCGCCGTCGGGGGTCACGGAGACGGTGAGCCCGAGGCGGCTGCCGTCCGTGGTCCAGCGGTAGATGGTCACCAGTCCGAACTCCCAGGCAGCGGGCGCCACCCGGGTGCGCACGGTCAACCCGTCGCCGGTCGGCTCCACCGCGTCCAGGCGGTGCCGCATGCGGTGCAGACCGAACTTCCGCCACAGCGTGCCGTAGCGGATGTCGCTCTGCCAGGCGGCGCCGTCGTCGTTGTCGGTCGTCGCCCGCCATACGTCCAGCCGCAGTCCGGTCACCGCCACGTCGCCGATGCTCCGCAGCGTGCCGCTGCGCGCATCGAAGGCGGCCGGGCCGAGAGTGATCAGCCCGTCGCCGGACACCACCGGTCCGGCGGAGGCGGCGAAGGACGGCAACTGCCGCCCCGAGACCGGGAACTGGCCCCAGGCCACGACATGCCCCTGCGGTCCCCAGGCGGTGTCGGCAGCCAGTACCGCCCGCACCGTCCATTGCGTCTCGCCGCTGCCGGTGGCGACGGGGGGCTCCGGCAGCTTCACCTCCGCCGACTCACCGGCCGCCAAGGCCGGTACGGCCAGTCGGCCCGACTCCACGGTCTCGCCGCCGACCTCGTACGACCAGGTGAAGGCCAGCGTGGACAGATCGGCGAAGTCCTGCTTGTTGGTGATCCGGACGGCGGTGCCGTCGCCCTCGAACCGGACCGGTTCGATCACCTTCTTGTACTCGACCAGACCGGGGGAGGGCCGCCGGTCGGGGAAGACCAGTCCGTCGCAGACGAAGTTCCCGTCGTGCAGCTCCTCGCCGAAGTCGCCGCCGTAGGCGTAGCCGTAGCGGTCGTCCTTGATGCCGTGGTCGATCCACTCCCAGATGAAGCCGCCCTGGATCCGGTCGTACGACTCGAAGATCCGCTGGTAGTCGGCCAGGCCGCCGGGACCGTTGCCCATGGCGTGGCCGTACTCGCACTGGATGAAGGGGAGTTGCCGTCGCTTGTGGGTGCCGCCGTCCAGGCCCCGGCCGATCCGCTCGACCTCGGCGTGGTCGGCGTACATCCGTGAGTAGACGTCCGTGTCACGGCAGTCGATGTCACCCTCGTAGTGCACGAGCCGTGACCGGTCCCGGCCGTGGATCCACTCGGCCATCGCGGTCAGGCCCCGGCCGGTGCCGGCCTCGTTGCCCAGCGACCAGATCACCACCGACGGGTGGTTCTTGTCGCGCTCGACCATCCGGGCCGCCCGGTCGAGCAGGGCCGGGGTCCAGCGGTCGTCGTCGACCGGGTTGTCCCGCCAGGCCTGCTCGGTGAAGCCGTGGGTCTCCAGGTCGCACTCGTCGATCACCCACAGGCCGTACTCGTCGCACAGGTCCAGGAAGTCAGGGTGGGGCGGGTAGTGGGAGGTGCGGACCGCGTTGATGTTGTGCCGCTTCATCAGCAGCACGTCCGCCCGCATGGTCTCCAGGTCGAGGGCGCGGCCCCGCTCCGGGTGCCACTCGTGCCGGTTGACGCCCTTGAAGAGGACGGGCGTGCCGTTGACCTTGATCAGCCCGTCGGCGAGCGCCACCGTCCGGAAGCCGATCCGCAACGGCACCCGCTCGCCCTCGGTGGCCAGTACCCCGTCGTACAGTTTCGGGGTCTCCGCCGTCCACGCCTCGACCGGGACCGTCACCGGCTCGCCGGTCGCGACATCGATGTCCAGGGCGGGCACGGACACCCGCCCGTCGACATCGGAGTCGACGCGCAGGGTGCCCTCGCCCGTGCGGTGGTCGTAGGAGGCGTGGACGAAGAAGTCCAGGACGCTGCCCGCCGGGCGGTGCAGCAGGGTTACGTCACGGAAGATGCCGGGCAGCCACCACTGGTCCTGGTCCTCCAGATAGGAACCGGCCGACCACTGGTGGACGCGGACGGCGAGCACGTTGCCGGCCGGCCTCAGCAGGTGGCCGACCGCGAACTCGTGCGGCAGCCGGGAGCCCTTGAACTCGCCGATGTCCGTGCCGTTCAGCCAGACCCGGGCGCAGGACTCGACCCCGTCGAAGCGGAGGACCGCCCCGCCGTCGGTCAGGTCCCAGTCCCCGGGCAGGTCGAAGACGCGGAGATGGTCGCCGGTGGGGTTCTCGGTCGGGACCCGCGGCGGGTCGACCGGGAACGGATAGAGGTGGTTCGTGTAGATCGGTGCGCCATGGCCCTGGAGCACCCAGTGGCCCGGGACCGAGACCTCCGCCCAGCCGCCGGCGTCATACCCGGGCTCGGCGAACGCGTCGTCCTCGGCGTCGGCCGTGGCCGACAGCCGGAAGCGCCAACTGCCGTTCAGTGAGAGCGACTCGGCATCCGAGCGCGGGTACCGGGCACGGGGCGGCAGGGCGCCCGACCCCGGGGTGACGTCCTCGACGTAGTCGGTGGCGGAGGTACGGAAAGACATCGGTCTCCAGGTCTTCGGAAGGGTGTCAGCCCTTGATACCGGTCTGCGCGATCCCCTGCACCAGCCAGCGCTGGAGGAAGAGGAAGACGAACACCAGGGGCAGGATGGAGATGGCGGTGGCCATGAAGATCGTGTGGAAGACGACCGTCTGGTTGGTCATGTACGACGAGAGCACGACCTGGACGGTCCACGCCCCCGGGTCCTGACCGATGACCAGTGGCCACAGGAAGGCGTTCCAGGCGTTGATGAAGGTGATGGTGGCGATGGCCGCGAAGAAGTTCAGCGAGTTGGGTACGACGATGCGCCAGTACGCGCCCCAGTAGCCGAGCCCGTCCACGCGTGCCGCCTCCTCCAGCTCCTTCGGGAACCCCAGGAAGTACTGCCGGAACAGGAAGCAGGTGAAACCACTGAACAGGCCCGGAATGATCAGGCCCCGGTAGGTGTCCACCCACCCGAGCGAGGAGACCAGCACGAAGCTGGGTACGAAGGTCACCGAGGTCGGGACCATCAGGGTGCCCAGGACGACGTAGAAGATCTTGTTGGCGTGCCGGTAGGGGATGCGGGCCAGGGCGTAGCCGGCCAGGGAGCACACCAGCAGGATGCCGGCGGTCATGGAGACGCCGACCACCAGCGAGTTCCACATCGACCGGGCGAAGTCCACCTGCGGGTCGTCGAAGAGTTCCCTGACGTTGCCCCACTGGAGGTGCGTGGGGAAGAACTCCCAGTGCTCTCCGGTGATCTGGGGGTCCGTGGAGAGGGCGTTGCGGAGCAGGATGTAGAACGGGACCAGGAAGAGGAGGGTGGCGACACCGGTGGCGATGTAGAGGCCGGTGCTGCCCATCACTCCACCGCCGCGCCGGCCGGAGCGGCGGCCCTTCGCGGGCGTGGTCTTGTGCGTGTCGGGCGTGGTGGTGGTCACTTGGCCTCCTCCCCCCTTCCGAAGCCCATGATCTTGCCCTGGAACAGGGTGACGATGATGATCAGCACGGTCAGGATGACCGCCCCCGCGCTGCCGGCGCCGTAGTCCTGTTCCGTGCCGAGGGCGGTGTAGTAGAGCTCGACCAGCGGAGGCCGGCCCCAGGTGGTCTTGTCGAGCAGGTTGTAGAACTCGTCGAAGGCCTGGTAGGCCGCGATGAGCAGCAGCAGGATCACCGCGGTCGAGGTGGCCCGCAGCTGGGGCAGGGTGATGTACCGGAAGGTCTGCCAGCCCGGCTTGGCGCCGTCGATGGCGGCGGCCTCGTACAGCTCGCCGGGGATGTTCTGCAGGGCGGCCAGGAACAGGATCATGTAGAAGCCGGACTGCAGCCACAGCCGGGCCGTGACGATGACCAGCCAGTACCAGGGCGGGCTGGGAGAGGCCAGCCAGGCGATGTTGTCGATGCCGAACCAGCCGATGACGGTGTTCATCATGCCGAAGCGGACCCCGCTGAAGATGGACATCTTCCAGATCAGGGACGCGGCGACGTAGCTGCACGCGGTCGGCAGGAAGAACACCGAGCGGAAGAACGCCCGCATGAACCGTATCCGGTTGACCAGCAGGGCGAGGCCGAGCGACACCGCCCAGGTGATCGGCACGATGAACGCGGCGAACACGGTGAAGGTGCCGAGGGAACCGACGAACTTGGGGTCCGTCAGCATGTACGTGTAGTTGTCGATGCCGATGAACTTGTCCGGCGTGACGGTGAACCGTGCGTCGAAGAAGCTGAGGTAGACACTCCAGCCGATCGGCACGTAGATGAAGACGATCAGCCCGATGAGGAAGGGGCTGATGAAGAGCCAGAAGTTGAGGGTGCGGCTGCCCCGCAGGCCCCGCCGCGGCCTGGCCGACTTGGCCTTCGCCGGGGCGGGGTTCGCGAGGTCGCGCGTCGTGGTCGTCGACATGGTCCGGTCCGTCCGCCCGCCTATCCGAAGAGTTTCTTCAGCTCACGGTTGACGGTCTTGTCGCACTGGTCGAGCGCCTTCTCCGGGTCACCGTCCTTGCGGACGCAGTTGGCCATGACGTCCCACGTCGCCTGGATCATCGCCTGGGTCCAGCCGATGTTGTCGAAGTGCCCGAACTCGTTGAAGAGCTTCACACCCTCCGCGGGCAGGCCGGACTTGAGCTTGGTGGCCGACGCGGCGATCGAGGCGCGCGGCGGGATGTGGAAGCCGTACGAGGTCGCCCAGTCCTCCTGGTACTTCTTCTGGTCGATCCACAGCCACTTGACGTATTCCTTGGCCGCGTCGACGTTGTCGCCCTTGGCGTTGACGAACATCGACCAGCCGCCGTTGTAGACGGACTGCTTGCCGGAGTCGACGGTCTTCGGGAAGGGGAAGATCCCGAGGTCGTCGCCGAGGGCCTTCTGGAACTGCGGCATCGCCCACATACCGCAGAACTGGATGGCGCACAGGCCCTGGCTGAGCGAGGAGGGGTCCCAGTAGTCGGTGGGGGCGCCCAGGAGCAGATCGCCGCTGGTGAACAGCTTGCGCATCTTCTTCAGGCCCTCGACGACGCCGTCGGTGTGGTAGGCGATCTGGTTCTTGTCGTCGAGGGTGTCGGCGCCCGCGGACCAGATCAGGGGACTGACGACCGCGTGCAGGTCGTTGCCCACGTACAGGCCCTTGACCTTGCCGGTGGTGAGCTTGGCGGCGGCCTCGATCAGCTCGTCGAGGGTCTCCGGGACCTTGACGCCGGCCTTCTCGAAGAGCGAGGGCCGGTAGAAGAAGAACTGCGGGTCGTCGATCATCCGGACGCCGTATATCTTCCCGTCCACCGTGTGCGACTTGATGTCGGCCGGGTTGAAGTCGTCCTTGACCGGGTCGATGAGGTCGCTCAGGTCGGCGACCTGCCCGCTCTTGACCATCTGGATCTGCGGGTGGAACTCGAACAGGTCGGGGGCGCTCTTGGTGAGCAGGGTCGCGAACAGCTTGCTCTCGTAGTCGGCACTGGTGATCCACTGCGTGGTCACGTTGGCGTCCTTGTAGGCGGCGGCGTACTTCTTGACGGCCTGCTCCGTCCCCGCCTCGCCGTAGGCGTGGAACATCTGGGTGAGCTGCGTGCCCGACCCCGACCCCCCGCCCCGCCCGTTGTTGCCGCCGCACGCGGCCAGCGTGCCGGCTGCGGTCATGCCCGCGGCCGCCCGGAGGAGGGACCGGCGGGACCAGTTGTTGTTGCTGAGTGCCGACATGCTGACGTCCTTGTCTGTCGAGTGCGGCTGCGGCTCCGCGGCCGTGGGAGGCCCTGAAAACCCCCGGAAGCCAATGGCTGAAATTGCGCTGCGGTGCGGGACGTTAACCTTCCGCTAATACTTCGGCAAGAGGTTGGACGAAGTCTGCGCGAAACGTTGTACCCGGTTCGGAATCACGAACGGTCAGCAATGCACGGCGAGTTGAGGGCCGCCGTGTCAGGGGGTGGCCGGCGGCCCTCGGTTCGTGCGGAACGGTGCGGCTACCGCCTGGTCCAGGCCTCGTTGGCGCCGCCATTGCAGCTGTAGAGGATCACCTTGCCGCCGTCGCCGGTGGCCTGCCCGCTCACGTCCAGGCACTTGCCGGACGCCTCGCTGAGGATCTGGCCGTTGGCGTTCAGCAGCCAGCGCTGACCCGCGTCACCGGTGTGGTCGGCGCTGGTAATCAGACCGGAACCCGAAGCCGTCAGGTAGCCGTTCGCGCCCTTCAGGGTGCCCTTCGCGTCGTACGACCAGGACTGGTCCGCCGTGCCCGTGCAGGTGGCGATCGCGGCCCCGGAGGCGCCCGCGGTCAGGCACTTGCCGGACTGCCCGCCCACCAGGGCACCGGTCACGGCCGAACTGCCGTGCCCCTTCTGGTCGAAGACGTAGGTGGTGATCGAGCGGGCCGCGAGTGTCGCGGAGGCGGTACCCGAACTCACCATCGGCCGCGCGACGTCGGCCCAGTCCTCGGTGGCCGAGGTCCGCACCGCCTCCCTGGCCCGTACCGGCGTCCTGCCGTTGAAGTGCAGGCTCAGCGGGGTGTCCACGGTGTTGTGGTTGTTGACCACGACCACCCACTTGCCGTCCCGGTCGTACGCCGACACCTCGACCCCGTCCGGGGCACCGGTCACGTTGTGCGCGACCGAGCCCGGCTTGACGAACCTGCTGTACTGGCCGAGCGCGTAGTACCGCTTCGTGAAGTACAGCGTCTGGTCGCCGTTCGTCGCGTAGTCCGGGTCGTAGTAGATCAGGCCGTCGTTCCAGCCCTCGTCGTTCCTGGTGTACGGGTCGCTGCCGTACCCGCTCGCGAGCGCCACCCACCACTGGAAGGCGGAGTCGTGGGAGCTCGCGAAGTCCTTGTAGACGATCCGGGACATCAGCAGGGCGTTGTCGATGGTCGGGTCGTACTCCTGGTTCCAGCCCGTCGAGCCCTTGCCGAAGCAGCAGATCTCCGAGGCCCAGGACGCCTTGCCGGCCGCCTTCGCCGTCTCGTAGACGTTGCCCAGCTGGCCGTCGCTGGGATTGTTGTACGTGTGGTGGGCCAGCTTGGCCACGTACTGCGCGGTGCCCGGCTGGGACAGCCACTGCGGGACCTCGGTGGTGAACTGCACGGTGCTGCTGGACTCGTCGGCGATGATCCCGGTCCTCTGGTGCCGGGCCAGCTGCTCGGCGCCGAGCGCCCTGACGATGTCGTCGCGCTGGTCGACGGTGACCTGCATGCCCTCTTGGCCGCACGAACCGAAGTCGTTGTCCGGCTCGTTGAAGGGGCTGATGTAGTCCAGGCGCACGCCCTGGCGGGCGAAGTGGTCGGTGACGTCGGCCACGTACTTGGCGTAGTCGGTCTCGTTCTCCGTCTTCAACCGGCCGCCGCAGCTCTGCCCGTTGGTGGTCCACTGGGCGGGCGCGCTGTTGACGAAGCCGATCAGGTCCTCGACGCCGTACTTCGCGGCGTACTCGAGGAAGGTCCGACCGCCCTGGTCCCGACTCCAGTCGTACGAGCCGTCGGAGCCTGTGAAGTCCTCGGCGGCCCGGGCCGGGGTGGTGACCGCGACCCCGCCGCCGCCGATGTTGTACCGGTACGAGCTGAGGTCCAGGCCCTGCTTCGAGAACAGCAGCTTCGCCACCCTGGCCTGGACCTTGGGGTCGAAGTGCTGGAGGTCGTTGACCCACCAGGCGCCCGAGACCCCGATGTCGTCGATGGTCTGGGCGGCGTGCGGGGAGACCTCCGCCGATGCCGTCCCGGCGGTGCCGGCTGTGCCGGCCGTTCCGGCGGAGTCGGCGGCGTTCGCGGGCGGGGAGCTGATCAGGGCCCCCGTCACGGTCAGTACGGCCGCGGCCGCGGCTGCGCCGAGGACCGATCTCTTCATACGTGTCGTGCGGGTCAAAACGGCATCCCTTCCGTCGTCATGAAGGTGGTGCGGTACGGCTCCTTGCGGGGGTGGTGCGTCTGGGGGGCCGCTGTCCCACCGACTGCAGGGCGCCCTCCAGCGCGAACGTGGCCGCGCCGAGACACACCGGGTCGGTGGGGACGGGGGAGAGGACGATCTCGGCGGCGTCGAACGGCCGCCTCAGCGCGTGCCGCCGGACGGCCTCGCGCACTTCGTCGAGCAGCGGTGCGCCCAGCTTCTTGGCGACCCAGCTGCTCAGCACGACCACCTCGGGGTTGAACAGGTTCACCAGGTCCGAGACGCCCGCGCCCAGGTAACGGGCCGTGTCGCGGACGACCTTGACGGCCACCGGATCGCCCGCGACGACCCCGCGGGCCAGGGCGTCGACGGTCGCCGTCTGGTCCTCGGGATGCAACAGCGTGCTGCGCGGGCTGAGTTCGCGCAGGTTCAGCATGATGCCGGGCGCGCCGACGTACGTCTCGACACAGCCGTGGTTGCCGCAGTGGCACAGCCGCCCGTCCAGCACGAGGGTGGTGTGTCCCCACTCCCCGGCGCTGTTGCTCACCCCCCGGTACAGGCCGCCGGCCAGGACCAGCCCGGCGCCCACCCCGGTCCCGAGGTTCACCACCACCGCGTTCTCGTGCCCGCGCGCGGCCCCGAACCACAGCTCGGCGACCGCGCTCGCCCGCAGCGGGTTGTCCAGGTACAGCGGATAGGCGATGTGTTCGGACAGCAGGTCGAGCAACGGCACGTCGTGCCAGTCCCAGTTGGGCGCGTACTCGGCGATCCCGGTGCCCCGGTCGACCTGGCCCGGCACGCTCACCCCGACGCCCAGCACCCGCGCGCCCTCCACCCCGGCCTGCGCCACCACCGAGCCGACGGCGGTGGCGACATGGCCGACCACCTGCTCGGGCCGGTGCTCGCCCGGGCGCATGTCCTCCACGGCGCGGGCCAGCACGTTCAGGCCCAGGTCGAACAGCTCGACCCGGACGTAGGTCTCCGCGATGTCGACGCCGATCAGCGCGCCGCCCGCCGCGTTGACGGCCATCAGACCCCGGGGCCGGCCTCCCGCGGAGTCCTCGAAACCGACCTCGGTGATCATCCGCAGGTCGAGCAGCTCACCGACGAGCGTGGCGACGGTGGCGACGCTCAGTCCGGTGGCGGCGGCCAGCGTCTGCCGGGAGGTGGGGGACTGGGCGATGATCTGGCGCAGCACCTCGTAGCGGTTCGCGGTGCGGATGTCACGCGATGTGCGCTTCACGCGGCTGCCCCTCCCATCCCGTCACGACCGGGCCCGGTCGGACGACGGCACCGGCGCGGCGCAAGGCTATGGGCTTCGCCGGACTTTCGACAAGGGGTTAGGAAAGGGGCCGTAGAAACTTGCGGCAGTGTGGCCCCGAGGCCGGCCCGCACCGCGGGCACCGCCCCGGCGTGGTCCGGGGTGGTCCCACACGTCGAAACGGCCCGCCAGTTGCTACTGACGGGCCGTCACGAGGTCACTCAAGGCGTCTTGTTCCACTCGGCGATCACAGGCCAGCCGTGCTCCATGGACAACCGGCTGACCGTCCCGGTCGCCAGCTGGAACAGCCGGCCCTCGGCGGGCGGCAGCCCCAGGCGGCGGGCGGTGAGCACCCGCAGGAAGTGGGCGTGGGCCACGAGGACCACATCGCCGTCGTCGCCCGCCAGGGCCTTGTCCACCGTGGCGAGCACCCGGTCGGCCCGGGCCCCGATCTCCTCGGGCGACTCGCCGGGGTGGCCCGCGGGGCCCGGGGGCACGCCGTCGGTCCACAGGTACCAGTCGGGACGGGAGCGGTGGATCTCCACCGTGGTGATGCCCTCGTAGCCGCCGTAGTCCCATTCGTGCAGGTCGGGGTCGGGTACGACCCCGGTGAGGCCGGCCAGCTCGGCCGTGCGTATCGCACGGTTCAGCGGGCTGGCCAGTACCAGTGCGTAGGTCCGCTCGGTGAGCAGCGGGGCGAGGGACTTGGCCTGTTCCTCGCCGTGCTGGGTGAGGGGCAGGTCGGTCCAGCTGGTGTGCTGTCCCGACAGGCTCCACTCCGTCTCACCGTGGCGGACCAGAAGGAGGTCCCCCACCGTAGGTCACTCCTTCGCGGACTCGACCGCGTGGCCGCCGAACTGGTTGCGCAGGGCCGCGATCATCTTCATCTGCGGGGAGTCGTCCTGGCGGGACGCGAACCGCGCGAACAGGGAGGCGGTGATCGCCGGCAGCGGCACCGCGTTGTCGATGGCCGCCTCGACGGTCCAGCGGCCCTCGCCGGAGTCCTGGGCGAAGCCCTTCAGCTTGTCCAGGTGCTCGTCGTCGTCCAGGGCGTTGACCGCGAGGTCGAGCAGCCAGGAGCGGATGACGGTGCCGTCCTGCCAGGAGCGGAAGACCTCACGGACGTTGTCCACCGACTTGACCTTCTCGAGAAGCTCCCAGCCCTCCGCATACGCCTGCATCATGGCGTACTCGATGCCGTTGTGGACCATCTTGGAGAAGTGCCCGGCGCCGACCCGGCCCGCGTGCACATAGCCGTACGGGCCCTCCGGCTTGAGCGCCTCGAAGATCGGCTGGAGCCGTGCGACGTGCTCCTTGTCGCCGCCGACCATCAGGGCGTAGCCGTTCTGCAGGCCCCACACGCCGCCGGAGACGCCGGCGTCGACGAAGCCGATGCCCTTGATGCCCAGCTCGGCGGCGTGCTTCTCGTCGTCCGTCCAGCGGGAGTTGCCGCCGTCGACCACCGTGTCGCCCTCGGAGAGCAGGTCCTTCAGCTCGTCGACGACACCCTGGGTGGCGGTGCCGGCCGGGACCATCACCCAGATCGTGCGCGGGGCGTCGAGTTTGTCGACCAGCTCCGCGAGGCTCTTGACGTCGGAGACGTCCGGGTTGCGGTCGTAGCCGATGACGGTGTGGCCCGCGCGGCGGATCCGCTCGCGCATGTTGCCACCCATCTTGCCGAGGCCGATGAGTCCGAGCTGCATGTCAGTTCACTTCCTTGAGCGTGCGGTACGTGGAGACCAGCGCGGTGGTGGACGGATCGAGGCCGGGGACGTCGGCGCCTTCGGTCAGGGCGGGCTCGATGCGCTTGGCGAGGACCTTGCCGAGCTCCACGCCCCACTGGTCGAAGGAGTCGATGTTCCAGACGGCGCCCTGTACGAACACCTTGTGCTCGTACAGCGCGATCAGCTGGCCGAGCACGGACGGGGTCAGTGCACGGGCCAGGATCGTCGTGGTCGGGTGGTTGCCCTGGAAGGTGCGGTGGGTGACCTGCTCCTCCGCGACGCCCTCCGCGCGGACCTCCTCCGCCGTCTTGCCGAAGGCCAGCGCCTGGGTCTGGGCGAAGAAGTTCGCCATCAGCAGGTCGTGCTGTGCCTTGAGTTCACCGCTCAGCTCGGCGACCGGCTCGGCGAAGCCGATGAAGTCCGCCGGGATCAGCTTGGTGCCCTGGTGGATCAACTGGTAATAGGCGTGCTGGCCGTTGGTGCCGGGCGTGCCCCACACCACGGGACCCGTCTGCCAGTCCACCGGACGGCCGTCCCGGTCCACCGACTTGCCGTTGGACTCCATGTCCAGCTGCTGCAAGTAGGCCGTGAACTTGGAGAGATAGTGCGAGTACGGCAGCACCGCGTGCGACTGGGCGTCGTGGAAGTTGCCGTACCAGATGCCCAACAGGCCCAGGAGCAGAGGCGCGTTGGCCTCGGCGGGCGCGCTGCGGAAGTGCTCGTCGACCAGGTGGAAGCCGTCGAGCATCTCACGGAAGCGGTCCGGGCCGATCGCGATCATCAGGGAGAGGCCGATGGCGGAGTCGTAGGAGTAGCGGCCGCCGACCCAGTCCCAGAACTCGAACATGTTGTCCGGGTCGATCCCGAAGTCCGTGACCTTCTCGCCGTTCGTGGACAGGGCGACGAAGTGCTTCGCCACTGCCTTCTCGTCACCTTCGAGACCGTCGAGCAGCCACTTCCGCGCCGAGGTCGCGTTGGTGATCGTCTCGATCGTCGTGAACGTCTTCGAGGCGACGATGAACAGGGTCTCCGCCGGGTCCAGGTCCCGGGTCGCCTCGTGGAGGTCCGCGCCGTCCACGTTGGAGACGAAACGGAACGTCAACTCCCGTGCCGTGAAGGCCCGCAGGGCCTCGTAGGCCATCGCCGGGCCCAGGTCGGAGCCGCCGATGCCGATGTTGACGACGTTCCTGATGCGCCTGCCGGTGTGGCCGGTCCACTCGCCGGAGCGGACGCGGTCGGCGAAGCCGCTCATCTTGTCCAGGACCGCGTGCACCTGCGGTACGACGTTCTCGCCGTCCACCTCGACCACCGCGTCACGCGGGGCGCGCAGGGCGGTGTGCAGGACCGCCCGCCGCTCGGTGATGTTGATCTTCTCGCCGCGGAACATCGCGTCCCGCAGCCCGAACACGTCGGTGGCGGTGGCCAGTTCCTGGAGCAGGGCGAGGGTCTCGTCCGTGATCAGGTGCTTGCTGTAGTCGATGTACAGGTCGCCGACGCGTACGACGTACCGCTCGGCGCGAGCCGGGTCCGTCGCGAACAGCTCACGCAGGACCGGCTGTCCCTGGGCGCGATGGTCCTCCAGGGCGGTCCACTCGGGCCGGCGGGTGAGCCGGGGGGTGTCAGACATCGGAAGCGGTCTCCTTGGTGCCCTCGCCGCGCAGGGCGATGGCGTACATCTCGTCGGCGTCGAGGCGGCGCAGCTCCTCGGCGATCAGTTCGGAGGTGGGGCGGACCTTGAGCGCGAGGGTGCGCGGCGGCTGGCCCGGCAGGGTCAGGGTGGCCAGCGGGCCCTCGGGGCGGTCGATGACGATCTCGCCGGTCGCGGTGCCCAGCCGTACCTTCGTGACGACCGGGCCGGGGGAGACCACGCGGTCCACCTTGACGCCCAGGCGGGCCTCCAGCCAGCGGGCGAGGAGTTCGGCGCTGGGGTTGTCCGCCTCGGCCTCGACGGCCGCCGAGGTCACGGCGACCCGGGCCTGGTCGAGGGCGGCGGCCAGCATGGACCGCCACAGGGTGAGCCGGGTCCAGGCGAGGTCGGTGTCGCCGGGCGCGTAGTTGCGGCCGCGGGCGTCCAGGACCTCCATCGGCCGCTCGACGGCGTACAGGTCGGTGATCCGGCGCTGGGCGAGGGCGCCGAGCGGGTCCTTGGACGGGGTGTCCGGGGCCTCCACCGGCCACCACACGACGACCGGGGCGTCCGGCAGCAGCAGCGGCAGCACCACCGAGTCGGCGTGGTCGGAGACTTCGCCGTACGTGCGCAGCACGACCGTCTCGCCGGTGCCGGCCTCGGAGCCGACCCGGACCTCCGCGTCGAGGCGGGAGGTGGTGCGGTCGCGCAGGGTGCGGGCGTGCCGCTTGATGACGACCAGGGTGCGCGAGGGGTGCTCGTGCGAGGCCTCCTCGGCGGCCTTGATCGAGTCGTAGGCGTTCTCCTCGTCCGTGACGATCACCATCGTCAGGACCATGCCCACCGCAGGGGTTCCGATGGCGCGGCGACCCTGCACCAGCGCCTTGTTGATCTTGCTTGCCGTGGTGTCGGTCAGGTCGATCTTCATGGCCTGCGCCAGCTCCGTCCGTCTCGTGCGAGCATCTCGTCGGCTTCCTTCGGTCCCCAGCTGCCCGACTCGTACTGCGCGGGCTTGCCATGCTTCGCCCAGTACGTCTCGATCGGGTCGAGGATCTTCCAGGACTCTTCCACTTCCTGGTGACGGGGGAACAAATTGGCGTCACCGAGCAGCACATCCAGGATGAGCCGCTCGTACGCCTCGGGGCTGGACTCCGTGAACGACTCGCCGTACGCGAAGTCCATCGTCACGTCCCGGATCTCCATGGAGGTGCCCGGCACCTTGGAGCCGAACCGGACCGTCATGCCCTCGTCGGGCTGGACGCGGATGACGATCGCGTTCGCGCCGAGTTCCTCGGTGGCCGTCGAGTCGAAGGGGGAGTGCGGGGCCCGCTGGAAGACGACGGCGATCTCGGTGACACGGCGGCCGAGCCGCTTGCCGGTGCGCAGGTAGAAGGGGACGCCCGCCCAGCGGCGGTTGTCGATCTCGACCTTGACCGCGGCGTAGGTGTCGGTCTTCGACTTGGGGTCGATACCGTCCTCCTGGAGGTAGCCGATCACCTTCTCGCCGCCCTGCCAGCCCTCGGCGTACTGGCCGCGCACGGTGTGCTTGCCCAGGTCCTCCGGCAGTCGCACCGACTTCAGGACCTTCAGCTTCTCGGTGAGCAGGGCGTCCGCGTCGAACGCGATCGGCTCCTCCATGGCGGTCAGCGCCATCAGCTGGAGCAGGTGGTTCTGGATGACGTCACGGGCCGACCCGATGCCGTCGTAGTACCCCGCCCGGCCGCCGATGCCGATGTCCTCGGCCATGGTGATCTGCACGTGGTCGACGTAGGAGCGGTTCCAGATCGGCTCGTACATCTGGTTGGCGAAGCGCAGCGCCAGGATGTTCTGGACGGTCTCCTTGCCCAGGTAGTGGTCGATCCGGAACACCTGCTCCGGGTCGAACACGTCGTGCACGACCCGGTTGAGGTCCTGCGCCGACGCCAGGTCGTGGCCGAACGGCTTCTCGATGACCGCCCGCCGCCAGGACCCGGCCGGCGGGGTGGCCAGGCCGACCTTCTTCAGCTGCTGTACGACCTTCGGGAAGAACTTGGGCGGCACGGAGAGGTAGAAGGCGAAGTTGCCGCCGGTGCCACGGGAGCCGTCCAGTTCGTCGACGGCGGCCTTGAGCTGCTTGAACGCGGTGTCGTCGTCGAAGTCGCCGGGGATGAAGCGCATGCCCTCTGCGAGCTGCTGCCAGACCTCCTCGCGGAACGGGGTCCGGGCGTGCTCGCGCACCGCGTCGTGGACGACCTGGGCGAAGTCCTGGTCCTCCCAGTCCCGGCGGGCGAAGCCGACGAGCGAGAAGCCCGGCGGCAGCAGACCCCGGTTGGCCAGGTCGTAGACGGCCGGCATCAGCTTCTTGCGGGACAGGTCACCGGTCACCCCGAAGATGACCAGGCCGGACGGTCCGGCGACCATCGGCAGCCGCCGGTCGCCGGCGTCCCGCAGCGGGTTGTCCCAGTCGGCGGCGGGTGCCACCGGCACCCGCACCTCCTCTTCCTTCTTGCTCATCACGCGTCAACTCCCTTGCTGTTCAAGGACTTCGTGACGGCGTCCAGCAGCTCCTGCCAGGCCACCTCGAACTTGGCGACGCCCTCGTCCTCCAGCTTGCCCACGACCTCGTCGTAGGAGATGCCGAGCCGCTCGACGGCCGCCAGGTCGGCGCGGGCCCGGTCGTAGCCGCCGGTCACCGTGTCACC
Organism: Streptomyces sp. NPDC031497; assembly: GCF_055580905.1. Classification (NCBI taxonomy): domain Bacteria; kingdom Bacillati; phylum Actinomycetota; class Actinomycetes; order Kitasatosporales; family Streptomycetaceae; genus Streptomyces; species Streptomyces sp. NPDC031497. The sequence goes on along the minus strand of NZ_JBVIKO010000005.1, from coordinate 515,229 downwards.
GCGGACGTCGCCGTGGTCGGCGGTGGCGTTCAGCGTCGCCTCCGGCATGGTGTTGACCGTGCCGGGCGCGACCAGCTCGTCGACGTAGAGGGTGTCCTTGTACGACGGGTCCTTCACGCCGGTGGAGGCCCACAGCGGGCGCTGCCGGTTCGCGCCGGCGGACTCCAGGGCGGTCCAGCGGTCACCGGCGAAGACCTGCTCGTAGGCCTCGTAGGCGAGCCGCGCGTTCGCCAGCGCCGCCTTGCCCTTGAGCGCGAGCGCCTCGTCCGTCCCGATGACGGTCAGCCGCTTGTCGATCTCGCTGTCGACGCGGGAGACGAAGAAGGAGGCCACGGAGTGGATGGTGGAGAGGTCCAGGCCCTTGGCGGCGGCCTGCTCCAGGCCGGCCAGGTAGGCGGCCATGACCTCGTGGTAGCGCTCCAGGGAGAAGATCAGCGTGACGTTGACGCTGATGCCGAGGCCGATGACCTCGGTGATCGCCGGGAGACCGGCCTTCGTCGCCGGGATCTTGATCATGACGTTGGGGCGGTCGACCAGCCAGGCGAGCTGCTTGGCCTCGGCGACGGTGGCCGTGGTGTCGTGGGCCAGCCGCGGGTCGACCTCGATGGAGACCCGGCCGTCCCGGCCGTCCGTCGCGTCGTACACGGGGCGCAGTACGTCCGCGGCGGCGCGCACGTCCTGCGTGGTCATCATCCGCACGGCCTCGTCGACCGTGACACCCCGCACGGCCAGGTCGGCCAGCTGCTCCTCGTATCCCTCGCCCGAGCCGATGGCGGCCTGGAAGATCGACGGGTTCGTGGTCACGCCCACGACGTTGCGGTCCGCGACGAGCTCGGCGAGGTTGCCGGTGCTGATCCGCTTGCGCGACAGGTCGTCCAGCCAGATGGAGACGCCCTCGTCGGAGAGGCGCTTCAGTGCTCCCGCGGTGGCGGTTGCTTCGGTCACAGTGATCATCTTCCTCTACTGAACTGTTTCTGGCTGGTGGATCAGGCGGTACGGGCGGCCGTGCGGGACTCGCGGGCCGCGGCGGCCACGTGCTCGGCGGTGAAGCCGAACTCGGCGAACAGGGTCTTGGCGTCGGCGGAGGCGCCGAAGTGCTCCAGGGAGACGATCCGGCCGGCGTCGCCGACGAACCGGTACCAGGTCAGGCCGATTCCGGCCTCGACGGCGACCCGCGCCTTCACGGCCGGCGGCAGGACGCGCTCGCGGTACTCGCGGGGCTGCTCCTCGAACCACTCCACGGAGGGCATCGACACCACGCGGGTACCGATCCCCTCGGCCTCCAGGAGGTCCCGCGCCTCGACGGCGAGGTGCACCTCGGAGCCGGTGGCGATGACGATCACCTCCGGGGTCTCGGTGGACGACTCGCGCAGGACGTAGCCGCCCTTGGCCGCGTCGGGGTTCGGCGCGTACGTCGGCACGCCCTGGCGGGTCAGCGCGAGCCCGTGCGGGGCGGGGTGCGTGGCGTGCCTCTTCAGGATCTCGGCCCAGGCCGTCGCGGTCTCGTTGGCGTCGGCCGGGCGGACGACGTTCAGGCCCGGGATCGCGCGCAGCGAGGCGAGGTGCTCGACCGGCTGGTGGGTGGGGCCGTCCTCGCCGAGGCCGATGGAGTCATGGGTCCAGACGTAGGTCACCGGGAGCTGCATGAGCGCGGCCATGCGGACGGCGTTGCGCATGTAGTCGGAGAACACCAGGAAGGTGCCGCCGTAGATCCGGGTGTTGCCGTGCAGCGCGATGCCGTTCATCTCGGCGGCCATCGAGAACTCGCGGATCCCGAAGTGGACGGTACGGCCGTACGGGTCGGCCTCGGGCAGCGGGTTGCCCTTCGGCAGGAAGGAGGACGTCTTGTCGATGGTGGTGTTGTTGGAGCCGGCGAGGTCGGCGGAGCCGCCCCACAGCTCGGGCAGCACCGGGCCGAGCGCCTGCAGGACCTTGCCGGAGGCGGCCCGGGTGGCGACGGCCTTGCCCTCCTCGAACACGGGGATCTCGGACTCCCAGCCCTCGGGGAGCTGGCCGGCGACGACCCGGTCGAAGAGCCGCGCGTGCTGTTCGTTCCCGGTGCGCCACTCGGCGATGCGCTTGTCCCAGGCGGCGTGCGCCTCGGCGCCCCGGTCGAGCGCCCGGCGGGTGTGGGCCAGCACCTCGTCGGCGACCTCGAAGGTCCGCTCCGGGTCGAAGCCGAGGACGCGCTTGGTGGCGGCGACCTCGTCCGCGCCGAGCGCGGAGCCGTGGGATGCCTCGGTGTTCCGGGCGTTCGGGGCGGGCCAGGCGATGATCGTGCGCATCGCGATGATCGACGGGCGCTCGGTCTCCGCCTGGGCCGCCTTCAGGGCCGCGTACAGGGAGTGAACATCGACGTCACCCTCGGCGGTCGGCTCGATGCGCTGGGTGTGCCAGCCGTAGGCCTCGTACCGCTTCAGCACGTCCTCCGAGAACGCGGTCGCGGTGTCGCCCTCGATGGAGATGTGGTTGTCGTCGTAGAGGAAGACCAGGTTGCCGAGCTTCTGGTGGCCGGCCATCGAGGAGGCCTCGGCGGAGACGCCCTCCTCCAGGTCGCCGTCGGAGACGATCGCCCAGATCGTGTGGTCGAAGGGGGAGGTGCCCTCGGGGGCCTCCGGGTCGAAGAGGCCGCGTTCGTAGCGGGCGGCCATCGCCATGCCGACGGCGTTGGCGACGCCCTGCCCGAGCGGGCCGGTGGTGGTCTCGACACCGGCGGTGTGGCCGTACTCGGGGTGGCCGGGGGTCTTGGAGCCGTGCGTCCGGAACGCCTTGAGGTCGTCCAGCTCCAGCTCGTACCCGGCGAGGAACAGCTGGGTGTAGAGGGTCAGCGAGGTGTGGCCGGGGGAGAGGACGAAACGGTCCCGCCCGGTCCACTCCGGGTCGGCCGGGTCGTGCCGCATCACCTTCTGAAAGATCGTGTACGCGGCCGGGGCCAGGCTCATCGCGGTGCCGGGATGCCCGTTGCCGACCTGCTGCACGGCGTCGGCCGCGAGAAGGCGCGCGGTGTCCACGGCACGCCGGTCCAGGTCGGTCCACTCGAAGCCGTCTGATGTCTGCGTGCTCATCTTCAAGAAGTCCTCGTTAGAAGCGTTCTGGCTGGCCTGACGCGTTCAAAACTAAAAGTCTGACTTTTTGGAAGGAAGGTCGGAGTGTGTCAGCCTGTGGTGAAAGTGGGACACGGATCTTCGACAGGGACGGCACGAGAAGGACATGGCGGACAGAACGCCCGAAGGGGCGGGCGACGATGACGGAATCAGAACCTTCCCCTTCCCGGTGGATCTGAGCGTCGGCGGTGTCGGCATACAGGTCGGCCCGATGGGGACCGAGCGCATGTGGCACGCCGACGCCCCCCTGGAACGCGTCCACCGCATCGACTTCCACGTGGTCATGCTCTTCACCGAGGGCCCGGTCCGTCACATGATCGACTTCGCCGAGTACCAGGCACAGGCCGGTGACCTGCTGTGGATCCGGCCCGGACAGGTGCACCGCTTCTCGCGGACCTGCGAGTACCGCGGAAGTGTCCTGACCATGCAGCCCGGCTTCCTGCCGAGGGCGATCGTGGAGGCGACCGGCCTCTACCGCTACGACCTGCCGCCCCTGCTCCGCCCCGACGCGCCCCAGCTCACCGCGTTGCGGGCGTCACTCGCCAACCTGCAACGCGAGTACGAGGACACCGCTACCCTCCCCCTGAGCCTGCACACCTCGGTCCTGCGGCACTCGCTCACCGCGCTCCTGCTGCGGCTCGCGCATCTCGCGGCCAGCTCGGCGGAGGCGGCCCGCCGCCAGGCCGATACGACCTTCACCCTTTTCAGGGACGCGGTGGAGGAGGACTTCGCCACCAACCACAGTGTCAGCGCCTATGCCGACGCCCTCGGTTACTCCCGCCGCACCCTGGTCCGCGCGGTCCGTGCCGCCACCGGGGAGACCCCGAAGGGCTTCATCGACAAGCGGGTCGTCCTGGAGGCCAAACGCCTGCTGGCCCACACGGACCTCCCGATCGGCCGGGTGGGCGCGGCGATCGGCTTCCCGGACGCGGCGAACTTCTCCAAGTTCTTCCACCTGCACACGGGTCAGACCCCGGTGGCGTTCCGGGCGGAGCTGCGCTGAGGCGGCGGGCCGTGCTGTGCACATGCGGCCGGCCGGTGCCGGATCGGTTCCGCCTGGCGCGACCGCGGGCGCGGCCCGTTCCTGCCGGACTGCTCTGCGCCTATGACCGGTTCTCTTACCTTGCGAGGAGATCCCGGGCCTCAGCGGCCTGCGCCGCGCCGAGCTCGGTGTAGGACACCAGGGCGTCTTCAAGACACTGCGTCGCCGTATGCCGCTCCCCTCGGATCAGCGCGAGTCTGCCGCGTTCCAGCAGGACCCTGGCGGCGCCGGAACGGTCACCGATGCGTGCGCAGATGTCACCCGCCCGCTCGAACCGTAGGGCTGCAGAGTCCACATCACCCTCGTCGCGGTCGATGACGCCCAGTTCCACTTCCGCCCAGGCAGCGCCGCGTCGACTCTCCAGTCGTTCGTAGGTCCGCAGTGCCCTGTCGCCGTGATCCCGCGCCGTGTCAAGATCCCCGGCCTCCCTGTGGAGCGTGCACAGTTCGACGTTCACATCCGCGATGTTCCGTTGGCCGTCCAGGGCGGTGAACTCCCGCAACGCTTCGTCCAGCAGGACCTGTGCCTCGGAGTGGTGTCCGAGGATCCTTTCCAGGATCCCCAGCTCACGCCGGGCCCAGGCGCAGCCGTTCCGGTCCGAGGCACTGGAGTTGATCCGCAGGGCCTCCGCGAACCGTGTCTGCGCACTGTCGTAGTCTCCGGTCAGCCGGTCGACGGTGCCGAGCTCGATGAGGATCCATGCCACATTGCGGTGGTTCCCCTGTGCACGGTAGATGCGCATCGCCCGGTCCAGCCTGGACCGTGCTTCTCGGTAGTCCCCCGTCGCCCTGTTGATCATCCCGAGGACTCCGAGAGCGTTGGCCTCGCCGCGCCACTCGCTCGCATGCCGGTGGAAGAAGTCGACGGCAGCCACCATCTTGTCCCGCGCCGATGCGTAGTCGGCCAAATGGTAGAGGTTCACGCCGACTTCGCACGCGCAGTACGCCTCGTTGCGCGAGTCGCCCAGTCTGTCGAAGATGTCCCTCGCATCCTCGGCGAACGCCAGGGCGGTCCGATACCGTCCCGAGGCGCGATGCAGAATGCCTAACTGGACACCGCAATGGGCGCGCCCGGCTTCGTCTCCAGAGGCGAGAGCGAGCTGCAACGCGGAGTCGTTCAGCTCCTCCGCCTGCGGGATGTTCCGTTGGATGCGCATGAAGTAGGCCAACCCCGCGGTCAGTTGCCAGCTGCGGGGCCAGCTGCAGTCGACGGCCAGCCGGGCAACCGACCGCAAGTCGTCGAAGTAGTTCCGGAGCCACTTGAGAGCCTCGTCCTCGGCCATCGACGCCTGAGGTTCCCGCCCGTCGGCCTGGCGGACGTGCATGACGAAGGAGGCATGGATACCCCGGTTGGCAACCGCCAACTGCTCGGCCACGAGCCGGAATAGCCGCTCGCGGGTCTGGTCGCGCGCTGCGGGATCGTCCCGGCGTGAGTGCTCCCGCTGTGCCAGCGATCGCACGAGGTCGTGGAAGCCGAAACCGTGCGGATCAGGCCTGATGGCCAGACCCTGCTGATGCAGCAGTGCGAGCGCCCGCGCTGCCTCCGGGACCGGCAGGTCGGCGAGGGCGGCCGCGATCTCGGCGGTGACGTGGGGTCCGGGGTGGACCGCCATCCGACGGAAGACCAGGTGGTCCACAGGTGCCAACGCCTCGATCGTCGCCGGCAGCGGTTCGCGGCCGTCGGCGCCCGGGGTGAGGTGCGGCTCGGTGCGCAGGGCCAACGGGGTCTGCTCGGCGACGATTCTGTCGGCGATGTGCCGGATGGTCAGCGGCAGCCGGTACATGGCAACCAACGCGTCGATCACGCTGCGGTCGACCACGCGGGAACCACGGCGCAGGATGTCGCCGATTACGGACCGGGCCGCGTCCTCGCTCAGGGCATCGACCTCGACGTGCAGGTCCGCGTCCAGACCGGGCACCATGTGCCGGCTGGTGACGATGACCATCGAGTGGGCGGATGCCGGCAGCAGGTGGCGCACCTGGGCGGCTTCGGTCACATCGTCGAGGACGATCAGGAATCGCCCGTTCCCGACGGCGGACCGCCATTGGCTGCTCATGCTCTCCAGATCGAGGTCCGTCGTCGCCGGAGCCGCTCCGACGATGGCCAGTACCGAGGCGAGAACGTCCTGCGGGCGGAGCCGACCCGCCGGCTCGGCGTGGCTGCGGTACCCGAAGAACAGCCGGCCGTTCGGGTAGCGGTCGACGAGGAGGTGCGCCGCCTGGACCGCGAACTCCGTCTTGCCGCTTCCCGAACGGCCTGTGACGAGGCAGACGAGTGGCCGTGCCGCGGCCGCGGGAGGCTCTGCGGTCAGCAGCCGCTCCATTTCGCTGTCGCGGCCGGCAAACACGGCCGTACCCGGCGGGAGCGTGTTCGGGCCGCCGTCGTGGTCAGCGGACGCGTCGTCCGGGACGGGATCGCCTGCTGTCGGGCTGCCGCCCGGCACCAGAGCGGCGCCCGCGGCCGCCATGGTGACCAGGACGAGCAGCGTGCCGAAGAGCCACCAGCTCCAGGTGGCGGTGACGATGTTCGTGACCGCACCCACACCGGCTCCCAGAACGGGCCCGGACGCCAGAATCAGTGGCTCGCGTCGTCGTCTGGGACTTATGGCCATCGCCCCCCGTGGTCGTCAGGCGAACAGCACATGCCCACTCGGACACGGCTCCATGCCCTGGACCGACGGGGGTGATGTGCGGGACGGCAGCGCCTTCTCCGCAACCTTGGCTACTGAATATCAGCCCGCATGTCTGCACCTGACGGCTCCGAGTGCGGGGCCCCGGAGGAGCCCCGCGCTGTGCGCCTAGTGCCCGAAGTCGAACCAGTTCACGTTCACGAAGTCCGCCGGCTGGCCGCTGCTGAAGGTCAGGTAGACGTCGTGGGTGCCGGTCACCGCGCTGATGTTGGCCGGGACCGTCGTCCAGGTCTGCCAGCCGCCGGTGTTGCCGACCGCGAAGCTGCCGACGGGGGCGTTGGACGGGCTGTCCAGACGTACCTGGACCAGGCCGCTCACGCCGGAGGCCGCGCCGCTCGCCACCCTCGCGTAGAACTGGGTGGCCGCCGTGGAGCCGAAGTTGACGCCCTTGTACAGGGTCCAGTCGCCGTTGGCGAGGTAGCCGATGTCCTGGCCGCCGCCGGTGTCGGTGGTGGTCTCGGCGGTGACGCCGGACTGGCCGTCGTAGGACTCGGCCTGGATCGCGCTGTAGGCGTCCCGGTTGCCGGTCGGCGGGGTGGTGGTACCGCTCCCACTGGCCTGCAGCACCTGGACGTAGTCGACGACCATCGGGTGGCCGGACTCGGTGGCGCTGGTCGGGCCACCGCCGAACGCGCCCGGGAAGCCGCCGCCCATCGCCACGTTCAGGATGACGAAGAAGCCGTGGTTGGTGGCGTTCGCCCAAGTGGTCGCGTCCACCTGACCGGCCGTCACCGTCTGGTAGTTGACGCCGTCGACGTAGAAGCGGATCGCCTCGGGGCTCACCGAGCGGTCCCACTCCATCGAGTAGGTGTGGAAGCCGGACTGGCAGGTGGTGTTGGGGCAGGCGGTGGAGTTGCCGAGGCCGGTGGTCTCGTTGCAGGGGCCGCCGGGGCTGGTGCCGCAGTGCATGGTCGCCCAGACCTTGTTCAGACCCTGGACGTTCTCCATGATGTCCAGCTCGCCGACGCCCGGCCAGTTCTGGTAGTTGCCCCGGTAGGGCGCGCCCAGCATCCAGAACGCCGGCCAGTAGCCGAGGGCGGCGTTGCCGGTGACGTTCGGCATCTGGATCCGCGCCTCGACGCGCAGCTTGCCGCCGGCCGGGGGCTGGAAGTCGGTGCGGGTGGTCTCGATCCGGCCCGACGTCCAGTTGCCCGACGCGTCACGGACCGGGGTGATCTTCAGGTTGCCGCTGCCGTCGAGGGCGACGTTGGAGGTGCTGGAGGTCATCGTCTCGACCTCGCCGGTGCCCCAGTTGGCGGGGCCGCCGGGGTACGAGATCCCGGTGTCGTACTGCCAGTTGGAGGTGGAGACGCCGGTGCCGGCGGTGCCGTTGAAGTCGTCGAGGAAGACCTGGCTCCAGCCGGACGGCACACCGGGTGCCGAGGCGCTGGCGGGGAGGGTCGCGGTCGTGGCGGCGGCTGCCGCCAGACCGATCGTGGCGAGTACGGCGACGAGGGCACGGCGGAAGGAGCGCCGCCGTCTGTGGTGCGCAGGGGGTATACCGGAGGTTTCACTCATGGGGTGCCTCTCGGGTACGGAGTGGGGGTGCGCGGGATGCCTTCGAGAGCGCCGGGAGGCGGTGCTGAGAGCGCTCTCAAAGTGGGCCCAATGTGCTCTCCGTGCCTGCGGTCGTCAAGAGTTAAAACAAAGAATCTCCTTGTTTCCCGGGGGAGTTCAGGCGGTGAAGGCGCCGGGGGAATCAGACCGCGCTGCCGGCCTTCCAGTCCGACCAGGACAGGTTCCAGCCGTTGAGGCCGTTGGAGGCCTCGACGGTCTTCTCGCCGGAGTTCTTGACGATCACCACATCGCCGAGCATCGAGCTCTCGTAGAACTTGTAGCCGGCCACCGAGGAGTCGTTCGCGCCCTTGGCGTCGTGCAGGCCGACACAGCCGTGGCTGGTGTTCTGGCTGCCGAACACCGAGGTGGACGCCCAGTAGTTGCCGTGCACGAAGGTGCCGGAGGTGGTCAGGCGCTGGGCGTGCGGGACGTCGGAGATGTCGTACTCGTCGCCGAGACCGACCGTGGAGGACTCCATCCGGGTCTGCTTGAACCGCTCGCTGATCACCATGATCCCGGACCAGGTGGTGTGGTCGGAGTCGCCGCCGGACACCGGGTAGCTGGCGTACGTGGCGCCGTCCCGCTTGACCACCATCTGCTTGGCCGACAGGTCGACCGTGGAGATCTGCTCCCGGCCGATGTGGAAGGTGACGTCCTTCGACTGGGTGCCGTAGACGCCGTCCGTCCCCTCGACGTCCTTCAGCCGCAGACCGAGGGTGATCTTGGTGCCGGCCGCCCAGTACGTCTCCGGGCGGAAGTCGAGCCGGGTGTCGCTGAACCAGTGCCCGACGATCTCGACCTCCGGCTCGGCCGTCACCGTGATCGCCTTCTGGACCGCGGCCCGGTCCGCGACCGCGTGCGTGAAGTTGATCGACACCGGCATGCCGACACCGGACGTGGAGTCCGCCTCCGGCGTGAAGTAGCCGAGGAAGGTCTCGCCCGGGGACTTCGTGGTGAAGGTGGCCACCGTCTCGTCGGTCGCGCCCTGCGCCTTCGCGGTCACCGTGTACTTCGTGCCCGAGTACGGGTTCTTCGCCGACGTCCATGTCGTCTTCGTGTCGTCGAAGGTGCCCGACAGCGCCGAGCCGTCGTTGCCCGCGACGGTCACCGAGGCCAGCGTGCCGTCGGTCACCGTGACCTTGACCGGGCTGGTGAAGTCGGCCTTCTTTGTGCCGGAGACCGGCGTCACGGTGATCGTGGCCTTCTTGGTCGCGGACTTGACCGAGGCCGTCGCGCCCTTGCCGTCGGTGGCGGCCGAGGCGTCCGCCGAGGAACTGCATCCGGCCAGCGCGGCCCCCGCGGGCACCGCGCCGAGAGCGGCGAGGATCCCGCGCCGGGTCCACCTCCGCGACTGCCGACCGGACCCGTTCGATATGTGCTGGACGCCCACGACACGCCTTCCTGACTGTCCACCTGTGTCAGGGCATCCTGCGCCGGTTGTATGGGTGGTTCCTTTGAATCGCGGGGGTGATCCCTGAGATTCGGATGAGGAGCGCCGGGCGTCTCCGGGCGTCGCCTCGCGGGGCCGGAACGAGTCGACCGGAACCCCGGTTGTCCCCGCCTCCGTTCGTGAACAGAGTATGAACGCCCGACCGGCGGCCTGAGTTTCCCGTGAGATCACCCTCGCGGGATGGCTTCCCCACCTGTCCGATCGGAATAGTTCGGAACAGTGAGGAAGCAGTCCGCCGATCCCCCGCCGGAGGTATTCCGTGACCGACGTCCGCAAGCGGCAGAGCGTGGCCATCGTGGGAGCCGGAGCGGCGGGCACCCTCACCGCCGTCCAGCTCTGCGAGACGGCGCACCGCCGCCGGACCCCTCTCGACCTCGTCCTGATCGACCCGGCCCCGGAGGCGGGCCGGGGCACCGCCTACGCGACCCACGACCCCCGGCACCGCCTCAACGTGCCCGCCGGCAACATGAGCGCCTACCCGGACGACCCCGGGCACTTCCTCCGCTGGCTGTGCCGGCACGGCGAACCCACCGTCACCGGCGCCGACTTCGCCACCCGTTACCGCTACGGCGCCTACCTCGCCGACACCCTCGGCCAGGCCCTCGTCCGCTCCCACGGCACGGTCGCGGTCCGCCGCATGCGCACCCGGGCGGAGTCCTGTACCGGCACCCCCGACGGCCGGGTGGAACTCCACCTCGCCGACGGGGGACCCCTGGTGGCGGACAGCGCGGTCCTGGCCACCGGCCCCGCCGGGACCACCGGAGGCTGGGCCCCGCCCGCCCTGCGCGCCTCGGACCGATTCGTCGCCGGCCCGTGGGCGCCGGGCGCCCTGGATCCCGTACGGGACAGCCCCGAGGACGTCCTGCTGGTCGGCACCGGCCTGACCGCCGTCGATCTCGCCCTCACCCTCGACCGTCCCGGCCGTACCGTGCACGCCCTGTCCCGCAGCGGGCTGCTGCCCCAGCCGCACGCCCTCGGCCCGGCCGGCGCCATGCCCGCCCCGGAGGGCCTCGACGACACCTCGCTGGGCCGGCTGCGCCGCGCCGTCTACCGCCATGTGAGCCGCTCGGTGCGCACCCACGGTGACTGGCGCCCGGGCCTGGACAGCCTCCGCCCGCACACCGCACGGCTGTGGCGCAGCCTCTCCCCCCAGGAGCGCGAGGAGTTCCTGGCCCGCGAGGGCGCCCTGTGGAACACCCACCGTCACCGGATGGCCCCGGCCACCGCCGAGCACGTCTCCCGCGCCCGCACCGCGCGCCGCCTGCACGTCCACACCGGCACGGTCGCCCGCGTCACCGAAGGCGACGCCGGCCCCCTGACGGTCGAGCTGTCCAACGGCCATGTGATGCGCGTCGGTTGGGTGGTCGACTGCACCGGACCCGGTCGCCGTCTCGACACGCCGTTGTGGCAGGCCCTGTTCACCGCCGGCCTCGCCGTCCCCGGACCGCTGGGCATGGGCGCCGCCACCCGCGAGGGCCGGCTCCTCGACGCCCAAGGCCGCGCCGAGGGGCCCCTGTTCACGCTCGGAGCCCCGCGCCGGGGCGAGCTGTGGGAGACCACGGCGATCCCCGAGATCCGCGTCCAGGCCGCCGAGCTGGCCCAGCGGCTGCTGCCCCTCCCCGGGCGCGGGCGGGCGTCCCGGCGTCCCGTCGACGGCCACGGGCTGCCCCTCTCGACCCACGCCGAGGCGGCCGCCGCCTACCGGAGCGGCCTCGGCCGGGTTCTCAAGGTGCGCTCCGGCGCCGAGGACGCGCTCGCCCGCGCGGTCGCCCTCGACCCCGGCTTCGCCCTCGGCCACGCGGCCCTCGCCCTGCTCGGCCACGAGTGCGCCGCCGCCGTCGACGTGCCGCGCGCCCTCGCCGACGCCCAGCGCTCGGCCCGCGAGCGCGCCGACGAACGCGAGCGCTCCTTCGTGGACGTGGTCACCCGCCGGGTGACCGGTGACGACGGGGACGAGGCGCTCGTACGGCATCTGCGGGAGCACCCGGGGGACGCGCTGGCGCTCGCGGCGGCCGTGCCCACCATCGCGTTCTCCGGGGTGAGCGACCTGCAGGACGACGACGCCCTGCGGCTGCTCGACCTGACCTCGCCCGCCCACGACGGGCACTGGTTCCACACCTCGCTGCTGGCCTTCCTGCGTCAGGAGCAGGGCCGGCTGCACGAGGCGGGGGAACTGGCCCACCGCGCGCTGGCCGCCGAGCCCGCGTCCGGGCACGCGGTGCACGCGCTGGCGCACGTCCACTACGAGTCCGGGGCGCACGAGGCGGGCCGCGACTGGCTCGACGGCTGGGTGTCCGGGCGCGGGCGGGGCGCGGTCCACCGGGCGCACTTCTCCTGGCACATCGCCCTGCACGAACTCGCCCTCGACGACCCGGCCGCGGTCCGCCGCCGCTGGTTCGCCCAGCTCGCGCCGGGCCGGGTGCGCGGGGTGCGGGCGCTGGTGGACTCCGGTTCGCTGCTGTGGCGTGCCCGGCTCAGCGACAGCTGGGACGGGGACCTGCCGGCGGCGGACGTCCTGGACTCGGTGGCCCGGGAGGTGCTGGAACGGCCCGCGACCGCGTTCACCGCGCTGCACGCGGCCGTCGCCCTCACCGCCGCCGGCGACCTGCCCGCGCTGCGCAGGCTGCGCGACCACGCGGCGGCCGCCGACCCGGTGCAGCGGGAGGTGATCGCGCCGCTGTGCGAGGCCTTCGCCGACCTCGTCGAGGAGCGCTTCCACGAGGCGGCCCGGGGGCTCGACACCCTGCTGCCGGTGCTGCGCAGCGTCGGCGGCAGCGCGGCCCAACGGGAGGTCGTGGAGGAGACGTTGCTGTACGCCCTGGTGGCGGGCGGCCGCTGCGACGCGGCCCGGCGCCTCCTGGACGCCCGCCTGGACCGCAAACCGGCGCCCCGCGACCGGCGGTTGCGCGCGGCACTGCCCGCCTGAGCCGACGGCACGGACCCGGTCCCCGTCCCCGCCCGACACCCGGCGGGGACGGGGACCGGTGCGTCCGCCCGGTGCGGTTCCGCGTCCCCGGACGGGAGGACGCCGGGTCCGTCTGTGATCATTCCGATGCCGTGAAGGGGGAACCTCCGACCCCGGGATTCCCTCTTACGAGTCGCAACAGAGCGTTCACAGCGTGTGCATGGTCCTGGACGGATGGTCGCCGTCACCATCGGTCCAGCAGCACGCACCGCCGTCGCACCGGGGGAACTCCTATGCCCAGCCGCCGCCGTTTCCTCACCGGGGCCGCCACCGCGCCCGTCGCGCTCGCGGCGGTCACGGCGTGCGAGGACGGGGACGCGGCACAGCCCGCCCGGCACACCGTCGAACCGGCCGCGGCGGCACCCGCCGCGCGGACCCCGTCGAACCGGCTCAACTTCGTGGTGATCCTCGCCGACGACCTCGGCTACGGCGAACTCGGCTCCTATGGGCAGAAGTTGATGCACACCCCGCGCCTGGACACCCTCGCCGCCGAGGGGCTGCGCTTCACCCAGGCCTACGCAGCCGCCCCGGTGTGCGCGCCCTCGCGCTGCTCACTCCTCACCGGCCTGCACAGCGGGCACGCGACCGTACGCAACAACCCCTGGGGGCCGGGCGGCCAGGGCGCCCTCACCGACCGGGACTTCACCTTCGCGGAGGCGCTCAGGGCGCTCGGCTACCGCACCGGCCTGATCGGCAAGTGGGGCTTCGGACCCAACGCCCCCGACCAGCCGAGCCACCCCAACTCCCGCGGCTTCGAGGAGTTCTACGGCTACCTCACGCACCACCACGCCCACGACTACTTCCCCGAGTACCTGTGGCACAACGGCACCCGCGAGGAGATCCCGGCCAACAAGGGCGGCACCCAGCAGGTCTACGCTCCCGACCTGATCTCCGAACGCGCGCTCGGCTTCCTCCACACCCACCGCGACGAGCCGTTCCTGCTCTGCCTCGCCCCGACCCTGCCGCACGCGCCCAGCAAGGACCCGCACCTCGGCGAGTACGCCGACCGTCCCTGGACCGGGCCCAACAAACGGCACGCCGCCCAGGTCACCACCTTGGACACCCTCGTCGGCGCCGTCACCGACCAACTCACCGCGCTCGGCCTCGCCGACCGCACCGTCGTGCTGGTCACCAGCGACAACGGACCGCACGAGGAGGCGGGCACCGACCCCGAACTCTTCGACGGCAACGGGCCCTTGCGCGGCTTCAAACGGAACCTGTACGAGGGCGGCATCCGCGTCCCGCTCATCGCCTGGTCCCCGCGGCACGTCCGGTCCGGCACCACGGACCGGCCCACCCCGCTCACCGACCTGCTGCCCACCCTCGCCGACCTGGCGGGCGCGCCCGCCCCCACCGACGTCGACGGCCTGTCCGTCGCCCCCCTCCTGCGCGGCTCCGCGCACCCGGCCCGCCACGACAGCCTGTACTTCTACCGCAACCACAACGGCGTCACCGCGCGCCAGAACGCCGCCGACCACGGCCGGGGCGACCGGCTCGCCGAGGCGCTGCGGCGCGGCGACCTCAAGGCGATCCGGTTCGCGCCGGGCCAGAGCCTGCGGGCCCCGGACGACCAGTGGGACGTGGAGCTGTACGACCTCGCCCGGGACCCCGGCGAGGAGCACGACCTCGCCGCCGTCCGGCCCGCCCAGGCGGACGCCCTGGTGAAGCTGATGCGCGAGTCGTGGGCGCCGGTGTACCCGCGCAAGCCCTTCGGCGTGACCCTCGAAGCCGGCGACGGGGGAGCGGAGTTCACGGTCACCGCCACGCTCGCCAACGGCTCCGCCCGGCCCTGGAGCGCCGCCCGGCTGATCCTCGACGTCCCGAGCGGCTGGGCGGTGCACGCCCGGGACGCGGCCACCGCGGCCCGCCTGGAGCCCGGCGAGCGCCTCACGGTCCGCTGGCGGGTCACCCGCCCCCAGGTCTCCACCGCCACGACGCTCACCTGCCGGGGCACCGCCCACCACGCCGACGACGAGGTGACGTACACGGCGACGGCGACACTCGGCTGACGTAGGGCCCCGCGTGTCGTCCGGCAGGCCGCGGCCGCGTGTGCCAGCCGGCAGGCCGCGGTCCCGCATGTGGTCCGGCAGACTACGGTCCCGCATGTGGTCCGGACGGCCACGGTCACGCGCGCAGGCCGCCCGGCCGGCCGGAGGCTGGTCTCCGTCCGGGCTCCGAATCGATCACGTCTCGGAAACGGGGCCCGTCGCCCGGTGACCGGCCGGGCAGCCTGAGGGCATGGGGGACGACAGACTGAGGGCATATCGGCATGAGCGGGCCGTACGGCAGGGCGAGTTGCACCGGCTCGTGGCGGAGGACCAGGAGGTCAGGGGGAGTTCGCTCGGCAGGGGAGGGGCCGTCGGCGGGCTGTGGAACTGCTGCCTGGCCGTGCTCGTGGGCGCCCTGCTGGTGGTGATCGGCTTCTGGGTGTGGATCGGTGCCGTCGGGCCCGCCTACTACCGGCAGCAGGCCCGCGCCGACCTGCGCGCCTCCGCCGCCGAGGCCGGGGCGCGGCTGCGGAAGTCCGCCGCCGACGGCACCCTGTTCGGCACCGAGATCGACCGGGACCGGATCGCCCCCGTCACGAAGGTGCGCAGGCAGGGCCGCAGCGTCACCGTGACCGCCCGGTTCACGGGCGGCGCTCCGGCGGTCATCTGGGGCAGGACCGAGACCACCGGCTGCTACGAGTTCCGGGTCCGGCCGCCCGCCGTCTCGGTCCATCGGCTCTCCGACGGGGGCTGCGGCGACCTGCCGTCGTACCCGTCGCAGTACTCGGACGGGGCGTACGCGCTGCGCCGGACGTACCGGCCGTCGGCCGAGGTCGCCGCCGACGTGGTCGGCGAACTCCGCGCCGCCTACGCCCAGGGCAGTGCGGCCGCCGTGTACGGCGCGGCGGTGTGGCAGACCCCGGGCATCCGGTTCCTGGGGGGCGTGCAGGGGGTGGACGTGGCCACCGTCCGGGCCTGGCTGTCCACGGGCAGCGACGCCGACGCGCGGGACTGCTACGAGTTCGACGCCCGGCCCGGATCGCTGACCGCCGAGAAGCTTGCGCGGCACGCCTGTGACGATCCCGCCTGACCGCGGACCCGCGCCGGCACCGCCCACCACTGGTCCGGCCGGTCCACGACCGGGGCCTGCGGACCGGTGTCGAGGTACCGTGCGAGGCGCAGCAGGTAGGCCGCGATGCCCGCCGCGCCCTGCATCCACGTCGTGCCCGGCGGCAGCAGCGGGGGATCCTCGCGGTGTTCCAGGAAGCGCCAGCGGGCACCCGTGGTGTCCTTGACCGCCCGTTCCACCAGCGCGTCGCCCATCCGGAGCGCGGCGCCGGCCAGTTCGTCCGCCCTCGGCGTACCCGCGCAGTCCTGTGCGGCGTCCAGCAGGACGTCTCCGACCCCCGCGGTGCCGCAGCAGCGGCCGTCGTTGTCCCAGAAGCCCGGCCGCAGCCGTTGCGGGACCCCCGAAGCGAGGATCGAGGTCAGGCACCGCTGCCGCAGCGCGTCGACCTCATGGCCCGCCACCTCGGTCACGCCCGCGTGCGCCAGTGCCGCGAACAGGTGCGAGGTGCCTGCCGGGCCGTGGCACCAGGTGTACGTCACCGGGTCCGAGGACTGCTCGGACGGCGGGATCCGGCGCGGGACGATGAAGCCGTCGTCCGCCAACGAGCCCACGGACAGCACGTGTTGGGCCCCCTCCACCGCGGCCGCCACGAAGTCCTCCCGGTGCAGTGCCGCGCCCGCCGTCGCCAGTGCGGCGGCCACCCCGGCGGTGCCGTGCGAGTAGTTGGGCAGCCGCCACTCCGTGCTCGGCGCGATCCCCCAGTCCAGGCCCGCCTCGGTCCGGTCCGCCATCCGCAGCAGGGCCTCGCCGCCCGTCGCCGCCATCCGCTCCGCGAACTCGCCGCCCGCCCAGACCGCCGTCAGCACCACGCCCGCCCCGCCCATGATGATGTCGCTCAGCGGCGCGTCCGAGCCCGGCACGAACGCACTGGTGGTCCGCCAGCCGTCGGGGGTGGCCAGCTCGGCCAGCCGCCGCAGCACGAGCGCCTCGCTGCCCGGCGCGAGGAGCCGCAGCGCCGTGGCGTGCCCGGCCAGGCCGAGGTAGAGCGAGGGCTCCGTCGTGCCGGCGGCCCGTGCCGACAGGCGGCTCACGATCCCCGCCGCCAGGGCCTGTTCGCGTTCGCCGAGCGGCCGGTGGCGCGCGATCTCCGCCAGCACCGGGGCCAGGCCCGCGATCCCTGAGTACAGCGAGTCCCGGTGTTCCGGCGGGGCGGGGTGCCCGTCGTCGTCCTCGGGGACCGTGACCGGCAGCCAGGGGCCTTCGGCCTCCCGGACCTGGTCCAACACCCATGCCCAGGCGGCCTCGCCCAGCTCCCGATACTGCCTGCCTGCCGTCACCCGGCCACGCTACACGGGCTGGCCGGTCCGCTCCGGCTGCCAGCCCAGCGCCCGGGAGATCCCCCGTGCAGCCAGCCGCACCGCCGGGAGCAGCGCCGGTACCTGGGCGTCGGCCTGGGGCACCACCACCGAGACGGCCGCGACCACCCGCCCCGCCGACCCGCGCACCGGAGCCGCCACCGACAGCGCGTCGTCGGTCACCTGACGGCTGCTCACCGCCGCCCCGGAGCGCCGCACTTCGGCCAGCGAGCGGCGCAACCGGCCCGGATCGGTGATGGTGTACGGCGTGAAGGCGGCCAACGGCCCATCGCAGTACTCCTGCTGGAACCCGGGCGTCTCGTGTGCGAGCAGGGCGAGGCCCACCCCCGTCGCGTGCAGCGGCCAGCGGGCGCCCACCCGGATGTGCACGCCCACCGCCGAACGCCCCGACAGCCACTCGATGTAGACGACCTCGGACCCGTCCCGCACCGCCAACTGCACGTTCTCATGGGTGGCTTCGTACAGGTCCTCCAGGTACGGCAGCGCGATCTGGCGCAGCGCGAGCCCCCGGGGTGCCAGCGCGGCCAGCTCCCACAGCCGCAGCCCCACATGGTAGAAACCGTCCGCGTCCCGCTCCAGCGCGCCCCAGGCGGTGAGCGCGCCGACCAGGCGGTGCGCGGTGGTCAGGGAGAGCCCGGCCCGGCGGCTGATGCCGCTCAGGCTGAGCGCCGGATGCCCGTGGTCGAACGCGGCCAGCACCGCCAGCAGCCGGTCGGGTGCGGAACGGGCACCGGCGGTCATGGCCGGTCGGCGACGCGCAGCAGCAGACGGTGGAGCGCCTGGCGCTCGGCGGGGTCGAGCGGGCCCAGCAGATCGTTCGTGACGCGCCGGCCCGCCTCGTCGGTGTCCCGCAGGAAGGCACCGCCGGCCTCGGTGAGGACCACGATCCGGCTGCGGCGGTCGTCGGGGGAGGGGCGCCGCTCGGCGAAGCCCAGCTTCTCCAGGTCGTCGACGAGTCCGACGATCGCGCTCGGGTCGTAGCCGAGCCGGGTGCTCAGCTCGCGCTGGAGGGCACCCTCCGAGGTGGCGAGGAAACGCAGCACCGCGTAGTGGCGCAGCCGCACCCCCGACTCCTGCAGGAACGCGTTGAAGAGCTGCCCCGAGCGCAGACCCAGGCGGTACAGCAGGTATCCCGTGTCCGCGTGCAGCCCGCGCATCCACGGCTCGTCCGCGTCGATCGGGGGCGGGTTCTCGGTGTGCTGGCGGGTGATGGCGTCTCCCTGGTCCGGGCCCCGGCGGCGGGGCGGTCTGTGGTGCGGATTCCAGCATGGCGCACCCGTGGATGGGCAACAACTATTGACGACAACAATTATTGCTCTTAGCTTCGATCTCGAAGCCGCACCCGTCGCATCCGAGAAGCGGCACCCGTCGCATCCGAGAAGCGGCACCCGTCGCATCCGAGACGCGGCACCCGTCGAACCCGCAAGCCGCACCCGTCGTACCCGAAGGGACACCGCCCGTGCCCAGCATCGATCTCACCGGCAAGGCCGCCGTCGTCACCGGCAGCGGCCGGGGCCTCGGCCTCGCCTACGCCCACGCACTCGCCGCCCACGGCGCCTCCGTGGTCGTCAACGACGTGGACGAGGGGGTCGCCGAGCAGGCCGTGAAGTCCATCACCGCGGCCGGCGGCACCGCCGTCGCCGAGGTGGTCCCGGTCGGCACGAGCGAGGCCGCGGACCGGCTGGTGGCCCGGGCCGTGACGGAGTTCGGGCGCCTCGACGTCCTGGTCACCAACGCGGGCATCCTGCGCGACAAGGTGCTGTGGAAGATGACCGACGACGACTTCGACGCGGTGCTCACCACCCACCTCAAGGGCACCTTCACCTGCGCCCGGGCCGCCGCCGTCCGGATGCGCGAGCAGGGCGAGGGCGGCACCCTGATCCTGGTCGGCTCCCCGGCAGGCCAGCGCGGCAACTTCGGCCAGACCAACTACGCCGCCGCCAAGGCCGGCATCGCCGCGATGGCTCGTACCTGGTCGATGGAGCTGGGCCGGGCGGGCATCACGGTCAACGCGATCGTCCCGGTGGCCGCCACCGCGATGACCGAGACCATCCCCGGCTTCGCCCCCTACGTCGAGGCCATGAAGAACGGCGAACCGCTCCCGGACTTCCTGCGCAAGGGCGAGGGCTTCGGCACCCCCGAGGACTGCGCGGCCCTCGTCCCCTTCCTCGCCTCCGCGGCCGCCCGCTCCATCACCGGCCAGGCCATCGGCATCGGCGGCGACAAGGTGGCACTCTGGTCGCACCCCCAGGAGATCCGGGCCGCCTACGCCGACGGCGGCTGGACCCCGGACACCCTGGCCGACGCCTTTCCCGCCACGGTCGGCGCCGAGCTCCAGACGGTCGGCATCCCGGCGCCCAAGTTCCCGGAGGCGTGATGGACATCGAGGCACTCACGGCGATCGACGTCCACACGCACGCCGAGGTCTCCGCCCAGGGGCACTCCTCCCTGGACGACGCCCTGCACGATGCCTCCTCCGCCTACTTCAAGGTCGAGGGCAAACGGAAGCCGACCGTCGAGGAGACCGCCGCCTACTACCGGGAGCGGAACATGGCCGCCGTGATCTTCACGGTGGACGCCGAGTCCGCGACCGGCACCGCGCCCGTCCCCAACGAGGAGGTCGCCGAGGCCGCCGCCGCCAACGCGGACGTCCTGATCCCCTTCGCCTCCGTCGACCCCTTCCGGGGCAAGGCGGGGGTCAGGCAGGCCCGCCGCCTTGTCGAGGAGTACGGGGTGAAGGGGTTCAAGTTCCACCCCAGCATCCAGGGCTTCTTCCCCGACGACCGCTCGGTGGCGTACGGCCTCTACGAGGTGATCGAGGAGACCGGCACCGTCGCCCTCTTCCACACCGGCCAGACCGGCATCGGGGCCGGCGTCCCGGGCGGCGGCGGGATCAGGCTGAAGTACTCCAACCCGCTGCACGTGGACGACGTCGCGGCCGACTTCCCGCACCTGAAGATCATCCTGGCGCATCCGTCCTTCCCCTGGCAGGACGAGGCCCTCGCCGTCGCCACCCACAAGCCGGGCGTGTACATCGACCTGTCCGGCTGGTCGCCGAAGTACTTCCCGCCGCAGCTCGTGCAGTACGCCAACACGCTGCTCAAGGACAAGGTCCTCTTCGGCTCCGACTTCCCGGTCCTCACCCCCGACCGCTGGCTCGCCGACTTCGCGAAGCTCCCGGTCAAGGACGAGGTCCGGCCGAAGATCCTCAAGGAGAACGCCGCCCGCCTGCTCGGGCTGGCCAAGCCGTAAGGGGCCGAGATGCGCAACGAGGGACTGGGGTCGTGGCCCGCACGCCGGGCCCGCAAGACCCCGCACCGCACGGCGCTGGTACACGGTGAACACTCCACCGACTACCGCACGTTGTACACGCGCACCACCCGCCTCGCCCACGCCCTGCGCGCCCGGGGCGTCCGCCGCGGCGACCGCGTCGCCTACCTCGGCGCCAACCACCCCGCCTACCTGGAGACGCTCTTCGCGGCCGGCACCCTCGGCGCGGTCTTCGTCCCGCTCAACACCCGCCTGGCCGGCCCCGAGATCGCCTACCAGCTCGCCGACTCCGGTGCCAGGGCCCTCCTGTACGGCCCCTCGCACGCCGGTGTCGTCGCGGGCCTGCCCGGCACCACGGACGTCCGGACGTACGTCGAAGTCGGCGCCGAGTACGAGGAGTTGCTGGCGTCGGCGGCGGACGACCCGATCGACGAGCCCGTCACCCCCGACGACACCTGCGTCATCATGTACACCTCGGGGACGACCGGCCGCCCCAAGGGGGCGATGCTCACCCACGCCAACCTGACCTGGAACGCGGTCAACGTCCTGGTCGACACCGACCTGATCGCCGACGAACGAGCCCTGGTCTCCGCCCCGTTGTTCCACACGGCGGCCCTCAACATGCTCGCCCTGCCGGTCCTCCTGAAAGGCGGCAGCTGTGTCCTGGTGGAGGCCTTCGCCCCGGAGACGACCCTCGACCTGATCGAAGAACACCGGATCACCTTCATGTTCGGGGTGCCGACCATGTTCGAGCGGGTGGCCCGCCACCCGCGCTGGCCGGACGCCGACCTCTCCTCCCTCCGCATCCTCACCTGCGGTGGCTCCCCGGTCCCGACCCCGCTGATCGCGGCCTACCAGGAACGCGGGCTGACCTTCCTCCAGGGCTACGGCATGACCGAGGCCGCGCCCGGCACCCTCTTCCTCGACGCCGAGCACGCGATCGGCAAGGCGGGCTCGGCGGGCGTGCCGCACTTCTTCAGCGACGTACGGGTGGTACGGCCCGACCTGACCCCGGTCGACGTCGACGAACCCGGCGAGGTCATGGTCCACGGTCCCCATGTCATGCCCGGCTACTGGGGGTTGCCGGAGGAGACCGCGGCCTGTTTCGCGGACGGCTGGTTCCGTAGCGGGGACGCGGCCCGGGTCGACGCGGACGGTTACGTCTTCATCGTCGACCGGCTCAAGGACATGATCATCTCCGGTGGCGAGAACATCTACCCCGCCGAGATCGAGGACCTGCTCCTCGCCCACCCCGACATCGTGGAGTGCGCGGTGATCGGCGTGCCGGACGACAAGTGGGGCGAGGTGCCGCGTGCGGTGGTCGTCCCCCGCGAGGGCGCCGTCCTCGACCCCGACGAGGTGCTGGCCTCGCTGTCCGGCCGGCTCGCCAAGTACAAGCTCCCCAAGTCGGTGGTGCTCGCGGACGAACTCCCGCGCACCGCCTCCGGAAAGCTCCTCAAGTCCCGTGTGCGCAAACGCTACGGCTCCGCCACCTCGTAGCTCCAAGGAAAAGGAAAGCGACATGAGCGTCACCGTCAACGGCCTCGACGAACTGAAGAAGCTCGCGGGCAGCGACCTGGGCACCAGCGAGTGGATCGAGGTCACCCAGGACCGCATCGGCACCTTCGCCGACGCGACCGGCGACCACCAGTGGATCCACGTCGACCCCGAGCGCGCGGCCGAGGGCCCCTTCGGCGCCCCGATCGCCCACGGCTATCTCACCCTCTCCCTCTTCATCCCCCTGTTCACCGAGCTGCTGGACGTCCAGGGCGTCACCACGAAGGTCAACTACGGCCTGAACAAGGTGCGTTTCCCGTCCCCGGTGAAGGCAGGCTCCCGTATCCGCCTGGCCGCCCGGCTGGCGGAGGTCGAGGAGGTGCCGGGCGGCGTGCAGATCGCCGTGGACGGGACCATCGAGATCGAGGGCGGCACAAAGCCCGCCGCCGTGCTGCAGAGTCTTTCGCGGTTCTACGCGTAGGGCTTCGCCCGGGAACCGACTCCCCGGACTGCTGCGGTGGGGGACTGCGGGCCGGTGGGGGCTGCGCGCAGTTCCTCCCCCAGCCTTCGGCCGGGGGTACCCCCAGCGCCCCTGTGGGGCGCTTCTCTCGGCTCAGCCCACCACGTCCACGAAGATCGGGTTCGAGTAGAACCACGTGTCCGCCCACGGGTCGCCGTTCCCCGGCTCGTGGGTGATCGGGCCGTGCGGGTCGATCGAGGCGCCCAGGTAGCCCGCGCCGTTCCGCTTGCCGTCGCTGCCCCGCAGCCGGACGTAGAAGGACTCGTCCCCCGCGGTGAGCGGGATGCGCAGGGTGTAGGTGCCCTTGCGGCCGGACACGTCCTTCGTCTGGACGACTTTGGTGTCGGGCGCCTGCCAGGTCTCGCGGTCGGAGACCGGGCCGCGCACCGCGCCGCGGATCACGTCCACGTGCGCCAACTGGGGAAGGATGCCCTGGGCGTTGACCCGGGACGCGGTCGTCACCGTCACGTTCAGGGTGATCCGCTCGCCCTTGCGGACCCGCAGCCGGCCGCCGAGGGTGACGCCGTCGCCGTGGTCGCGGTCCCGCTTCAGACGGACGTCCAGCCCGTCCAGCAGATGCCCGTGGTCCAGCCAGACCCGGCCGGCGCGCAGGCCCGCCATCACCGCGCGGTAGCCGTAGCGGGTGACGCCGACGTGGGTACGGCTGAACTCGCCGGGCCAGAAGTCGCTGCCGGGCTGCGGGGTGTCGGTGTTCACCGGGTCGGGCAGCTTGCCGGTGTTGTCGAAGTTCTGCCCCGGCAGCCAGTCGCCGTTCTTCCAGGTGTCGAAGACCGTGCGGTGATTGTCGGAGTTGGTGGTGATGGTGAACAGGCGCCCCTCCGACAGCAGCGCGTCCCACAGGCCGCCCACCGTCGCCGTGGCCCAGTCGAAACCGCCGTACGTCAGGTACGCGTCCGCCGGGTAGCCCGCCCAGGACTGCGCGGAGGGCTTGTTCTCGTACTCGCCGCGGATCGAGGTGGCGCCGCGCCACCCGGGGATCGCGGCACCCTGGGCGCCGGGTGCGCCCTCCATGCCGATCATGATCTCGGGGGCCGCGTCCCGCCAGTCGCGGATCTCGTACGGCGAGTCGATGCCGAGCCGCAGCGGGTGGTTGGCGAGGACGAGGACGTCGTCGACATAGCCCGTACGGCGTTGCTCGGCCAGCCACTTGATGGCCTTGACGGCGTGCGCCTGGTTGCGGGCGGTGTCCGCGTCGGCCGCGCCGCCCTTGTCGTAGCCGAGCAGCTTGCCGTCGTAGGCCAGCTCGAACCGCGTGAGCAGGTCGGTCTCGTGGCGGCCCGGCGCGGCGAACACGGTGGCGTGCTCGGCGGCCGGGATGTACCACTCCAGGCCCTGGAAGATCAGCTGGCGCGGGTTCTCCCGGCGGGCCTTGAGGATCTCCGCGTGCTCCAGCTTCGCGCCGTAGGAGGCGTGCCCGAAGTTGGAGTGCTCGTTGAACACCATCCAGTCCAGGCCGAACCGGGCGGCGGCCTGGGCCTGCTGGGAGAACGTGTACTTCGCGTCGTGGCTGTACACGGAGTGGACGTGGTGGTCGCCGACCAGGTAGGCGAGGCGGGGGTCGTCGCCGCCCAGGCCCCGCCCGGTGGACGCCAGCGCGGGGGTGGCCGCCGACCCGAGCGCGAACGCGGCGCCGAACAGGCCGGCGCGGCGCAGGAGTCCGCGTCTCGACATGCCCTGGGCATCCAGGTCGGTGGGGGAGACGGCAGGATCGGCCCAGCTGGGCAGCTGCTGCTCGGTCATGGTGATGATCCTCGTAACGGGCGTCAGTGGGTCATGAAGGAGGAGACCGGCAGCGCCCGGGAGACGATCCGGACGTCGCCGAGGCGGCCGTGCAGGATCTGGTCGATCCGGTCCGCGTACTCGTAGCCGCCGAGCAGCCACGGCTTCCCGGACGAGGCGATACCGATCGCGGCGGCGTGCGGGTTGCGGGCCACCGGGCAGCCCTGGACGTACATCGTGGTGTGCCGTCCGTCGTTGACCACGGCCAGGTGCCACCAGGTCTCGCGGGCGGTCTCGTCGCCCCAGTTGGTGACCAGCTGCTGCTGGTTGAGCGGGTGCATCGCCCACTGCGGGCCCGGACCGTCGGAGATGGACAGGGTGGCCAGCGGCTCGTCCGGATCGTCGGTGACCGTACCGACCGAGCCGTTGCGGCCGGTCCGGCTGACCAGACCAGACCAGGCGTTGTGCGACGCGTCCCAGTCGGCGGGCAGCCGGTAGAACGCCTCGATGGTGTAACCGTCCTTGAAAGTCGCCGAGTTGAGCGGGGCGCCGTCGATCGTCCTCAGGTACGCGCCCTTCAGCGGCGACTTGAAGCCGGTGAACTCCAGGCTGCCGTGGCCCGGCTGGTCCGGGTGATGGTCCGCCGACCAGCCGAGGGTGCCGCCGCCCACCGAGACCACGGTGAGGTCGTTGCCGTGGCCGGACAGGTCACGGACCGTGCCGGAGACCGCCGAGTCGAACCGCCAGTAGGCGGCCGTGCCCCGGACCAGCAGCTGCGCGGCGGGCCGCGCCGGACGGGCCGGCACCGGGGCGAAGCCGGCGAAGCGGTCCTCGAAGTCGATGCCGACGGAGAAGCGGTCCCCGTCGCCGCTCAGCTCCATCTCCTGCCGCTCCAGCTCGTTGAGGCCCTTCTTGGCCCGGCCGAGGATCCACGGCGAGACCGTCTCCACGTCGATGACGTCGCGGTCCAGGTCGAAGTGGTAGAGGCGGATCATCGCGGCGCCGCCGAAGTAGCGGTTCTGGTAGTTCGTCAGGTGCAGATGGACCTCGTTGCCGGCCGCGTTCTTGCGGGTGGCGCGGCGGGCCGGCCAGAAGTGGCCGTTCAGGGTGAGGAAGATCTGGTCGTGCTCGTCGATCAGCTGGTCCCACAGCTGCTGTCCGTAGTCCGACAGCGTGTCGTCGTCGACGACCAGTTCGTGGGTGGTGAGGATGACCGGCGCCTTCGGGTGCTGTGCGATGACGTCCTTGGCCCAGGCGTAGCCCTGCGCGGACAGCCGCCAGTCCAGCGCCAGCACCAGCCACTCGCGCCCGGCCGCCCGGAACAGGTGGTAGGTGTTGTAGCCGTCCGAAGAGGCCCCGCCGAAGGTGGGCTTGCCCTGGAAGCGCTGCGGCCCGAAGGCGTCCAGGTACGGCGTCGAGCCGCGCTGGTCGTCCGTGGACGACCTGATGTCGTGGTTGCCGGCCAGCACGCTGTAACCGACCCCGCGCCGGTCCAGGATCCCGAACGCCTTGCTGATCGCCGCGAACTCCTCCTCGGCGCCGTTCTGCGTGAGGTCGCCCAGATGGCTCAGGAAGACGATGTTCTCGTCGGATTCGCCGCCCTGCTCCAGCAGATACCGCAGCGACGCCTCGATCGGTGCCGGGTTGATGCTCGGCCCGTCGAAGAGGTACTGGGTGTCGGGCATCACCGCGAGGGTGAAGCGACGGCTCTCGGGGTCGGGGTGCCGGGCGGAGCCGGAGGACGCCTCGGCGACGGCCGGGAGCGCGACACCGGCGGTGGCGGCGGCGCCGAGGAGCGCGGTGGCCCTGAGGAAACTGCGTCTGCCGGCTCCGGCCTGCGCGGCCTCGCCCTGGACCTGGTCATGCGACGTACACACGTGTGCTCCGTGGATGAGGAGAAGTGACGGCGAAGGGCGTGGGGGGATCTCAGAGGACGCGCAGGGTCCAGCTCCAGCGGTGGACGCCCGGTGCGACGAGGTAGGAGGGGAAGGTGTCGGGACCGCACGAGGCCGTACCGAGGCCCCGGTGTGCGGCGTCGATGTGGACCACGCAGCCGGCCCGGGGCACGAGTTCGTCGTGGTGGGTGACGGCGGTGAGGTCCTCGGCGCGGTAGCGGGTGACGGATACCTGGCGGGGCTCGTCCAGCTCGACCGCGAGTCCGGTGGCGTCCGGCGCCGACAGCGTGAACCGTCGTACGCCATGGCGGCCGCCGCTCTCCTGGGGCCGCAGATACGGGGTGAACAGCTCGTCCACGGGGACGGAGTGGTGGCCGACCGGGGCACCGGCGGCACGGTCCGGGTACGACTCCCAGGGACCCTGACCGAACCACTCCAGCAGATCGAGCCCGGCGACCGTCTCGAAGACCGAGCCGACCCGGGCCACGTCGTCGAACTCCTCGGGCAGCTCGGCCGACTCGTCGACCCGTACGCCGCCCTCGACCGCGGTGAACTCCTGCCGGTGCCGCACGACTCCCGTCGTGCCGGCGTACTCGGCGAGCACACTCACCCTGTCGTGCCCGTGGTGCACCGAGACCACCTTGCGCACCAGGCTGTCCAGCCCCCAGGCCCGCCAGCGCAGCGCGATCCCGCCCAGCTCGTCGTTGTCCGTGGGCGCCCGCCACAGCGAGAGCGCCGGCGCGGCCGTCAGCAGCGGGTGCAGCAGCAGACCCTCGCCGTCCACCTCGACGGCGGGTCCCGCCGGCACCGGCCGCCGGGGCGTGTCCGCCGCCCGGATCCGGATCTGCGGTGCGCAGATCTCCGTACCGGCCGGCGCCCAGGCCTGGTCCTCGGCCGTGGTCACCCGCAGCGTCAGCCATGCCTCGCCGCCGTCCGCCGGCACCTCGAAGGGCAGCGGCACGGCCGCGGTCTCGCCGGGGCACAGCTCGGGCAGCTCGGCCGGCCCGGTCAGGGTACGGCCGTCGGCCAGCGCCAGCTCCCAGCTGCCGGTCAGCCAGTCGAAGCCCCGGAAGGACTGGTGGTTGGCGAGCACGATGCCCTCGTGCCTGAAGCACCGGATGCGGACCGGCGCCGCGATCTCCCGGTGCTCGTACATCGCGGGCTTGGGGGTGCGGTCCGGGAAGACCATGCCGTCCGCGACGAACGCCCCGTCGTGCAGGGCCTCGCCGAAGTCGCCGCCGTACGCCCAGCGGTGGCCGGGCGTGGTGACACCGTTGTCGTACAGTCCGGCGCCCGTGGGCCCGACCGGTCTACCGTCGCTCACCCGCTGGAGAATTCCGTGGTCCCAGAACTCCCAGATGAACCCGCCCTGAAGACCCGGAGTGGACTCGATGGCGGCCCAGTGGTCGGCCAGCGTGCCGTTGCTGTTGCCCATGGCGTGCGAGTACTCGCACTGGATCAGCGGTTTCGTCTGCTCCCCGGACAGCGCGTGCGCCACGCAGTCCTCCAGCGGCGCGTACATCGGGCAGGCGATGTCGGAGGCGACGTCCGGGTCCGCCCAGCCGCGCTTGGCCGCGCCCTCGTACTGGACCGGCCGGGTCGGGTCGTGCCGCCGCACCCAGCCGGCCGCCGCGTCGTGGTTCGCCCCGTAGTCGGACTCGTTGCCCAGCGACCAGATGATGACCGACGGATGGTTCTTGTCACGCAGCACCATGCGTGAGACGCGGTCGACGAAGGCGTTCAGATAGCGCGGGTCGTCCGCGATCTCGTGCGCGTGGTCGTGGGACTCGATGTCGGCCTCGTCGACGACGTAGAAGCCCAGCTCGTCGGCGAGGTCGTAGAGGGCGGGGTCGTTCGGGTAGTGGGCGGTGCGGATCGCGTTGAAGCCGAACCGCTTCAGCACCACCAGGTCCGCGCGCATGTCGTCGTACGACACCGTCCGCCCGGTGAGGGGGTGGAAGTCGTGCCGGTTGACGCCCCGGATGAACACCCGCTCGCCGTTGACCAGCAGGTCCCGGCCGGCGATCTCGACGTCCCGGAAGCCGACACGGTGGTACGAGGTGTCGGCGACCGTGCCGTCCGCGCGGTGCAGCCGGACGGTCAGGCCGTACAGCTCGGGCCGCTCCGCGTTCCAGGTGCGCACCTCGGGCACGGTGGCGTGGACCCGGGCCTCGCCCAGGAAGTCGGAGACCCGGTCGTCCTCGGCGTTGAGCCGGTCGAACTCGGTGTCCTGCGCGAGGAGTTCACCGTCCAGGTCGCCGGTGACGTACCAGCCGTCCGGCAGCGCACCGCCGTGGTCCCGTACGACGCAGTCCACCCGCAGCTCGCCGTCCCGCCGCGCCCGCACGGTCACGTCCGCGAGATACAGCGGGTCGGTCGCGTACAGCAGCACCGAGCGGGTGATCCCGCCGTGCCACCAGTGGTCCTGGTCCTCGAGGTGCGAGGCGTCCGACCACTTGACCACGGTCAGCCGCAGGACCGACCGCCCGCCGGGGCGTACGACCGCGGTGAGGTCGAACTCGGCGGCGAGGTGTGAGTCCTTGGAGACGCCGACGGGCCGCCCGTCCACGTGCACGAGGAGCACGCTCTCGGCGGCGCCGACCTGGAGGACGACCCGGCGACCGGCCCAGTCGGCGGGGATGTCCAGCTCGCGCTCGTAGACCCCGGTCGGGTTGGCCGCGGGGGAGTGCGGCGGGAACTCCGCGAACGGCATCTGCACGTTCGTGTATTGCGGCAGGTCGTCCGTGTCCTGCAAGGTCCACGCACCGGGGACGTGCGCGGTCGACCAGCTTTCCTCGACCGGCGCGTCCGGGGCCGGCAGCAGCTGGAAGCGCCACTCGCCGTCCAGGGAGAGCGCCCCGGGACGGCGGTCGACGGCGTTCATCGGCAACCGCCCCCAGGAGGTCACCTCGGGTGCCTCCCAGGGGCGGACGGCCACCAGCGGGTCCGTCACTTGATGGCTCCCTTGGCCAGGTCGCCGATGATCTGACGGGCGCCGACCGCGAACACGATCAGCAGCGGGACGAGGGCGAGCAGCGCGCCGGTCATGACCATTCCGTAGTCGGTGGTGCCGTGGGTGCCGTTGAGCTGGGACAGCGCGACCTGGAGGGTGACGTTGTCCGGGTTGGTGAGGGCGATCAGGGGCCAGGCGTAGTCGTTCCACTGGCCCATGAAGGTGAAGATGCCGAGGAAGGCGAGGCCCGGCCGGACCACCGGGAGGGCCACGTGCCAGTACTGGCGCAGGAAGTGGGCGCCGTCGATGCGGGAGGCGTCGAGGAGTTCGTCGTGGATGGCGCCCTTCATGTACTGGCGCATCCAGAAGATGCCGAACGCGTTGGCCGCCGCCGGCACGATCAGCGAGGTCATCGAGCCGATCCAGCCCAGCTTCGCCATGATCACGAACTGCGGGATGGCGGACAGCTGGGCGGGCACCATGAAGATGACCATGAGCAGGGCGAACAGCACGTTCTTGCCGGGGAAGGCGAACTTGGCGAAGACGAAGGCGGCCAGCGAGTCGAAGAGCAGGACCAGGAAGGTCACCGAGCCCGCGACCAGCAGCGAGTTCGCCATCGACCCGAAGAAGTCGATGTTGTCGAAGAGGCTGCGGGCGTTCTCCAGGAAGTGCGAGCCGGGCAGCAGCTTCGGCGGGTAGGAGAAGATCTCCGACGTGGTGTGCGTCGACATGATCACGGCCCAGTAGAACGGGAAGGCCGAGAGCAGCAGACCGACGATCAGGACGGTGTGCAGGGCGATACCGCGGCCGCGGGTGCCCTTGATGGCCCTCGGGCGGGTTGTGCGGATGGATGCCATGGTGTGCGGCCTCCCTAGTCTTCGCCCCGGCGCTGCACCAGGCGCCAGTTGATGATCGAGAAGATGATGACGACGAGGAAGATGCCCCAGGCCACGGCGGCGCCGTAGCCGAAGTCGTTGTTGTCGAAGGTCTGCTGGAAGAAGTAGAGGACCATGGTCTGGCCGGCGTGGCCCGGACCGCCCGCGAACGTCGAGTCGTTGGAGGTGGTCTGCAGCAGGACCTGCGGTTCGGAGAAGCTCTGCAGACCGGTGACGGTCGACACGACGAGCACGAACAGCAGCACCGGCCGCATCATCGGCAGCGTGATCCGGAAGAAGGTCTGCACCGGCCCGGCGCCGTCCATCCGGGCCGCTTCGTACAGTTCGCCGGGGACCGTCTGGAGTCCGGCGAGGAAGATGATCGCGTTGTAGCCGGTCCACTGCCAGGTCATCAGCGTGGCGATGGCGATCTTGATGCCCCACGGGGTGTTCAGCCAGGCGACCTGGTCGAGGCCGACCGCCTGCAGGAAGGCGTTCACCAGGCCGAAGTTGGTGGAGAACACCGAACCGAAGATGATCGCGATCGCGACCACCGAGGTGACGTTCGGCAGGAAGTAGGCGAACCGGTAGACGTTCTTGAAGCGGACCGCCGAGTTGAGCATCACGGCCGTCACCATCGCCAGGAAGATCATGGGGAAGGTGGCGAGCGCCCAGATGACGATCGTGTTCCCGACCGCGGTCCAGAAGTCGGTGTCGCTGAGCAGGTACTGGTACTGCGACAGGCCCGCCCATTCCATCGAGCCGAGGCCGTCCCAGCGGTGCAGGGAGACGTAGAGCGAGAAGCCGACCGGGATCAGGCCGAAGCAGAGGAAGAGGAGGTAGAAGGGGGAGATCGCGGCGTAGAGGTGCCAGTACTTGCGGAATCCGGTACGGGGACCGGCCGTGCTGGTCCGTTCCACGGTCGCCGTGGGCTTCTCCAGTGCGGTGGCCATCAGTAGCTCACCCCCAGGTGCTTGGCGATGCGCCGGCACTTGCTCATGGCGTCCTTCCAGGCCTGCTCGGGGTTCTTGCCGAGGACGCCGACGTTCTTGATCTCGTCCTTGAGGGGCTGCGACAGCGCCACGTCGAACGGGCTGTTGTAGGCGACCGCGATCTTCTGCGCGGCGGGCCCGAAGACGTCCATCGTCACCTGGCCGCCGAAGAACGGGTCGGGCGCGCGCAGGGTCTTCATCTCGTACGACGCGGGGGTGGACGGGAAGAGCCCCGCGTCGACGAAGCCCTGTGCCTGGTTGGCGGCGTCCAGCATCCAGGCGATGATCCGGAACGCCTGCTCGGGCTCGCGGCACTCCTTGGTGATCGACAGGAAGGAACCGCCGTTGTTGGACGGCCGTACCGGCATCTGGGCCACCCGCCAGCGGCCCTTGGTCTTCGGGACGCCGGTCTTGATGTCGTTGGTGGCCCAGGAAGCGTTGAGCTGGCTGGGCAGCTTGCCGTCCTGGAGTGCGGAGAGCTGGTCGGGCGTGCCGCTGACCAGGTCCGAGACGATCCCCCGCTTCTTGGCCTCCACGGCCAGCGCCCAGGCGCGGCGGACGTGGTCCTGGTCGCCGATGAAGTGCCGGTCCTTGTCGACGTACCGCCGGCTGCCCTGCTGCACCACGTTCTCGAAGACCGCGTTGACGTCGGAGAGCAGGCAGGTCCCCGGGATCCGCTTCTTCAGCTGCTCGCCGGCGGCGAAGAACTTCTCCCAGGTGTTCAGCTCGGCGCTGACGTCGTCGGGTTCGTAGGGCAGTCCGGCCTTCTGGAAGACCTGGTACTGGTAGAAGTGCGCGACCGGGCCGCAGTCGATGGGGAAGCCGACCATGGTGCCGTCGTCGGCGATGCCCTGGTCCCACTTCCAGGACAGGAACCGGCTCCGGTACTTGTCCGCGCCCAGCGTGCGCAGGTCCACGAACTGGTTCGCGTTGGGCAGGTAGGACGCCATGTCCTCGCCCTTGAGACCGGCGATGTCCGGTATGTGGGCCCGGCCGGTCATGGTGGTGAGCAGCTTGGAACGGTAGTAGCCGCCGATCTTGATGGCCTGCAGATCGACGTCCGCGTCGTAACGGGCCTTCGCGTTCTTGATGACCGTGTCGCCGAGGCCACCGTCCCAATACCACAGGACCATGTTCCGGCCGGTGGAACCGGTCGGAACGGCACAGCCGGATGCCAGGCCGCCGAGCGCCGTGGCGGCCGTACCGGCCAGGCCCGCGCGCAGCAGGCCTCTACGTGAGAGCCGCACAGCTCCCACCGCCTTTCGGATCTTTCGGATCTGTTCGGGACTTTCACATGGAGCGTGGGGGGGCGTGGGGTTCAGTACTGCCGTGCGGGGGGTGTGACGGGTGCGTGGCGGACGGGAGGGCCGGGGTCGGCCGGCAGCCGGTCCGTGAGGAAGCCGTAGGCGCGTTTCAGGTCCGGGTCGGTGAGCGAGCGCCACCAGCGGTCGACGCCGTACCAGCCGGGGGCCGCCAGTGCCCCGCCGTGGTGGCCGACGGAGAGACCGGCGGCGAGTACGGCGAACCGCAGCCGCTCGTCCAGCGGCCAGCCGCCGAGCGAGGCGGCCACGAAGCTCGCGCCGAAGACGTCCCCGGCGCCCGTCGCGTCGAGGACGTCCACGGCGAGGGCCGGGACCTCGGCGAACTCGCCGGTGGTCTGGTCGACGGCCACCGCGCCGTCCCCGCCGCGGGTCACCACGGCCACCGGGACCAGTTCGGCGAGGGTGCCGAGGGCCGCGACCGCGCTGTCGGTGCGGGTGTAGGCCATCGCCTCGGTCTCGTTGGGGAGGAAGGCGTGGCACAGGGCGAGCTGGTCGAGGAGGTCGCGGGACCACTGCTGGGTGGGGTCCCAGCCGACGTCGGCGTAGATCCGAGTGCCGTTGGCGGCGGCCTTGGCGATCCACTCGCGGGGTTCGGCCTCGATGTGCACGAGGGCGGTGCGGGCCTCGGGCGGGTCGCCCATCAGCACGTCCTGCGAGTACGGCGGTTCCGAGCCGTGGGTGACCAGGGCCCGGT
Organism: Streptomyces sp. NPDC031497; assembly: GCF_055580905.1. Taxonomy (NCBI): domain Bacteria; kingdom Bacillati; phylum Actinomycetota; class Actinomycetes; order Kitasatosporales; family Streptomycetaceae; genus Streptomyces; species Streptomyces sp. NPDC031497. The sequence goes on along the minus strand of NZ_JBVIKO010000005.1, from coordinate 482,231 downwards.
CCTGACCGTGGGCGAGGGCCACGGTGACCGGGGTGGCCCAGCCGTCGGCGACCCGGGAGAGGGAGAGGTCGACGCCCTCCTGCCCGGCGAGGACCTCCTGACAGTAGGCGCCGTAGAAGTCGTCGCCGAAGACGGTGGCCAGCGAGGTGCGCAGGCCGAAGCGGGACGCGGCCACCGCGAGGTTGGCGATGCCGCCGGGGCCGCAGCCCATGCCGGCCGTCCAGATCTCCTCGCCCGGCGTCGGCGGCTTCCCGAGCCCCGTGAGGACGAGGTCGTAGAAGAGCAGCCCGGTCAGCAGCGCATCGGGCATGTCGTCGTCCACACGCCACCCTCTCGTCAAAACTCGTCAATTTCGATGACGGAATCGTGCGCTGCCACGCGAGATTGGTCAATACACGAGCAGAACTGAGCATGGAAATGATTGAAGATGACGAGTAGTGTTCGTCGTGTGCTGGCAGAACGACGACATCAACTCATCCTGCGGGCCCTGCGCTCGGGCGGCCCCGCGGCCGTGACCGATCTCTCCGAGCAGCTGGGTGTGAGCCCCGCCACCGTCCGGCGTGACCTGCTGAAACTGGAGGAGGAGGGGCTGCTGACGCGGGTGCACGGCGGTGCCGTCGCCGACGAGGGGGACCAGCCCTTCGCCGAGGTCGCCGAGGTGCGGGTCGCGGAGAAGGACGCCATAGCGGCGCGCGCGGCGGCCCTGGTCGCGGACGGCCAGTCGGTCCTCCTGGACATCGGCACCACCGCCTACCGGCTGGCCCGTCAGCTGCACGGCCGCCGGCTCACCGTGATCACCAGCAACCTGGTGGTCTACGAGGAGCTCGCCGACGACGAGGGCATCGAGCTGGTGCTGCTCGGCGGCATGGTCCGGCGCGAGTACCGCTCCCTGGTCGGCTTCCTCACCGAGGACAACCTGCGCCAGCTGCACGCCGACTGGCTCTTCCTCGGCACCAGCGGGGTGCGCCCCGGCGGGCAGGTGATGGACACGACGGTGGTGGAGGTGCCGGTCAAGCGGGCGATGATCAAGGCGAGCGACAAGGTGGTGCTGCTCGCCGATGCCGCCAAGTTCCCGGGTACGGGCATGGCGAAGGTCTGCGGTCCCGAGGACCTGGACATGGTGGTGACCAACGCGCCGGTCGACCCGGCGACCCGGTCCGCCCTGGAGGAGGCCGATGTCGACGTGGTCCTGGCAGGAAAGGCTCTAGCGTGAAACTGACCATTCTGGGCGGCGGCGGATTCCGGGTGCCGCTCGTGTACGGGGCGCTGCTGACGGACCGGGCCGAGGGCCGGGTCACCGAGGTCGTGCTGCACGACCTCGACGCCGGCCGGCTCTCCGCGGTCGCCCGGGTCCTGGCCGAACAGGCGGCCGGCGTCCCCGACGCCCCCACGGTGACCGCCACCACCGACCTCGACGAGGCCCTGCGCGGGGCCGACTTCGTCTTCTCCGCGATCCGCGTCGGAGGCCTGGCGGGCAGGGCCGACGACGAACGGGTGGCCCTCGCCGAGGGCGTCCTCGGCCAGGAGACGGTCGGCGCGGGCGGCATCGCCTACGGCCTGCGGACCGTCCCCGTCGCCGTCGACATCGCCCGCCGGGTGGCCCGTCTCGCCCCCGACGCCTGGGTCATCAACTTCACCAACCCCGCCGGACTGGTCACCGAGGCCATGTCCCGCCACCTCGGCGACCGCGTCATCGGCATCTGCGACTCCCCGGTCGGCCTCGGCCGCCGTATCGCCCGGGTGCTCGGCGGGAACCCGAAGGAGGCCTGGATCGACTACGTCGGCCTCAACCACCTCGGCTGGGTGCGCGGCCTGCACATCGCGGGCCGCGACGAGCTCCCGCGCTTGCTCGCCGACCCCGACCTGCTCGGCTCCTTCGAGGAGGGCAAGCTCTTCGGCGTGGACTGGCTCCAGTCCCTCGGCGCGATCCCCAACGAGTACCTGCACTACTACTACTTCAACCGCGAGGCCGTCCGCGCCTACCAGCAGGCCGACAAGACCCGCGGTGCCTTCCTGCGCGACCAGCAGGCGCACTTCTACGCGGAGGTCCGGGACCCCGGTGCGAAGGCCCTGGCGGCCTGGGAGCGCACCCGCGCCGAGCGCGAGGCCACCTACATGTCCGAGAACCGGGAGACCGCGGGCGCCGGCGAGCGCGACGCCGACGACCTGTCCGGCGGCTACGAGAAGGTCGCCCTCGCGCTGATGCGGGCCATCGCCCGCGACGAGCGCACCACCCTGATCCTCAACGTCCGCAACCGCGGCACCCTCGCGGTGCTCGACGGCGAGGCCGTCATCGAGGTGCCCTGCCTGGTCGACGCCAACGGCGCCCACCCGGTCGCCGTCGCCCCGCTGCCCGACCACGCCACCGGTCTCGTCTGCTCGGTCAAGGCCGTCGAGCGCGAGGTGCTGGCCGCCGCCGAGTCCGGATCCCGTACGACGGCCGTGAAGGCGTTCGCCCTGCACCCGCTGGTCGACTCGGTGAACGTGGCCCGCCGGCTGGTCGAGGGGTACACCGAGGTCCACCCGGGCCTCGCGTATCTTAGGTAGCCAGCCGTCCGGAAAGCGCTTTCCATCCCTCTTCTGGAGACTTCCATGCACGACGAACGCCGCCGGATCGAGGAGCGCGTAGAGCGCCTCCACAACCAGCGCATCAAGCCCGCGATCTACGCGGCCACCGTCCCCTTCGAGGTGTCCGCCTGGCAGGCCCCCGGGGAGCCGGTGCCCTTCGAGGAGGCCGCGGCCGCCGCGTACGAGCCGTTCGCCATGGACACCCCGTGGGGCCCGCCGTGGGGCACCACCTGGTTCCGGATGCGCGGACAGGTTCCCGCAGAGTTCGCGGGCCGCCGCGTCGAGGCGGTCATCGACCTCGGCTTCGTGGGCGACTGGCCCGGCAACCAGGCCGAGGCCCTGGTCCACCTCGCCGACGGGACCCCGCTGAAGGCGGTCAACCCGCTCAACCAGTACGTGCGGATCGCGAACCCGGCGACCGGCGGCGAGGTGATCGACTACCTGGTCGAGGCCGCCTCCAACCCCGACATCCTGGCGAACGACTTCGCGGCGCCGACCCCGCTCGGCGACGTGCTGACCGCCGGCGACAAGCCGCTCTACACCTTCAAGCGGGCCGACATCGCCGTCCTGGACGAGGAGGTCTTCCACCTCGACCTGGACGTCCAGGTGCTGCGCGAGCTGATGCTGGAGCTGGGCGAGCACGACCCTCGCCGGCACGAGATCATGCACGCCCTCGACAACGCGATGGACCTGCTCGACCTGGACGACATCGCCGGGTCGGCCGCCGCCGTGCGCGAGGCACTGAAGCCGGCGCTGTCCAAGCCCGCGCACGCCAGCGCCCACCGCATCTCCGGCGTCGGCCACGCGCACATCGACTCGGCCTGGCTCTGGCCGATCCGCGAGACCAAGCGCAAGACCTCCCGCACCTTCTCCAACGTCACCTCGCTCGCCGAGGAGTACGAGGAGTTCGTCTTCGCCTGCTCGCAGGCCCAGCAGTACGAGTGGGTGCGCGACAATTACCCGCAGGTCTGGGCCCGGATCCAGGAGTCGGTGAAGAAGGGCCAGTGGGCGCCGGTCGGCGGCATGTGGGTGGAGTCCGACGGCAACCTGCCCGGCGGCGAGGCGGTCGCCCGCCAGTTCGTCCACGGCAAGCGCTTCTTCATGGAGCACTTCGGTGTCGAGACCAAGGGGGTGTGGCTGCCGGACTCCTTCGGCTACAACGCGGCCTACCCGCAGATCGCCAAGCTCGCCGGCAACGAGTGGTTCCTCACCCAGAAGATCTCCTGGAACCAGACCAACAAGTTCCCCCACCACACCTTCTGGTGGGAGGGCATCGACGGCACCCGCATCTTCACGCACTTCCCGCCCGTCGACACCTACAACGCCCGCTTCAGCGGCGTGGAGATGTCCCGCGCGGTCCGCAACTACGCCGAGAAGGGCGGCGCGACGCGCTCCCTCGCCCCGTTCGGCTGGGGCGACGGCGGTGGCGGCCCCACCCGCGAGATCATGGAGCGGGCCCGCCGCCTGAAGGACCTGGAGGGCTCCCCGCGCGTCGAGGTCGAGCACCCGGACGCCTTCTTCGCCAAGGCCCGCGCCGAGTACGAGGACGCCCCGGTCTGGGTCGGCGAGCTCTACCTGGAGCTGCACCGCGCCACCTACACCTCCCAGGCCCGCACCAAGCAGGGCAACCGGCGCAGCGAGCACAAGCTGCGCGAGGCCGAGCTGTGGGCGACGACGGCCGCGCTGCACGCGCCCGGCTACCGCTACCCGCACGAGAAGCTGGACCGGCTCTGGAAGACGGTCCTGCTCCACCAGTTCCACGACATCCTGCCGGGCTCCTCGATCGCCTGGGTGCACCGCGAGGCCGAGGCCGAGTACGCCCGTGTCGCCCAGGAGCTGGAGGCGCTCACCGCGGAAGCGGTCACCGCGCTCGGCGGCGGCACCGCCCGGGTCTTCAACACCAGCCCCTACGACCGCGCCGAGGTCGTCCGCGACAGCGCGGGCACCCCGGTGTACGTCGAGGTCCCCGCGAGCGGCAGCGCGCCGCTGACGGGCGCCCCCGAGGCCCCGCAGCCGGTGACGGTCGACGGCCGGGTCATCGACAACGGACTCGTCCGGGTGGAGATCGCCGAGGACGGCACCCTGTCGTCCGTGTACGACCTCCGGGCGAACCGCGAGGTCCTGGCCGGCCAGGGCAACCTGCTCCGCCTGCACACCGACCTCCCCAACTACTGGGACGCCTGGGACGTCGACAAGCACTACAAGAACCGCTACACCGACCTGCTGGACCCCTCCGAGATCACGGTCGTCGACGAGGACCCGCTGCTCGGCGCGATCCGCGTCACCCGCGCCTTCGGCAACGGCTCGAAGATCACCCAGACGATCACCGTCCGCGCGGGCAGCCCCCGCATCGACTTCGAGACGGACATCGACTGGCACGAGGCGGAGAAGTTCCTCAAGGCCGGGTTCCCGGTGGACATCCGTGCCGCGCACTCCTCCGCGGAGATCCAGTTCGGGCATGTCCAGCGGCCCACGCACACCAACACCACCTGGGAGGCGGCCCGCTTCGAGGTCCCCGGCCACCGCTGGGTGCACCTCGCCGAACCCGGTTACGGCGTCGCCGTCATCAATGACTCGACCTACGGCCACGACGTCTCCCGCACGGTCCGCGAGGACGGGGGTACGACCACCACGGTCCGCCTCTCGCTGGTCCGCGCCCCGCGCGTCCCGGACCCGGGCGCCGACCAGGGCCGCCACCGCTTCACCTACTCCCTTCTCCCCGGCGCGAGCATCGAGGACGCGGTCGCCGCGGGCTACGCCCTCAACCTCCCGCTCCGGGTGGCCGACGCGGCGGGCGCGCCGGAGCCGGTCGTCTCCGTCTCCGGCGCGGGCCTGACGGTCGAGGCGGTCAAGCTCGCCGACGACGCCTCCGGCGATGTCGTGGTCCGGCTCTACGAGTCGCGCGGCGGCCGTGCCGAGGGCGTGCTGCGCACCGGCTTCCCGCTCGCCGGCGCCCAGGTGACCGACCTGCTGGAGCGGCCCCTGGAGACGGCGGCCACCGAAGGGAACACGGTCGCCGTGGCGCTGCGGCCGTTCCAGATCCTGACGCTCCGTCTGCAGCGGGCGGGCTCCGGCCAGTAGCCCCCGGGGGCGGGCCCGGCGGTCGTGCGCCGGACCCGCCCCTTCCCCGACTGACCTTGTACACAACGGGAGTCCAGCCGTGCCCATGCAACCGTGGTTCACTGACGCCAAGTTGGGGATCTTCGTCCACTGGGGGATCTACGCCGTCGACGGCGTCCAGGAGTCCTGGTCGTTCTACGACGACATCGTGCCGCACGACCAGTACATGTCCCAGCTCGACCGCTTCACCGGCGCGAAGTACGACCCGCGCGCCTGGGCCGACCTGTTCGCCCGCGCCGGCGCCAGATACGCCGTGCTCACCAGCCGTCATCACGACGGAGTGGCGCTGTGGGACACCGAGTTCGGCGATCTCAACCTCGGCAGAGACTATCTGACCGGCTACGCGGACGCCCTGCGTGAACAGGGCCTCAAGGTCGGTCTCTACTACTCGCACTCCGACTGGAACCACCCCGACTACGCCAGCACCCGCAAGCCGGGCCGCCCGCCCGAGCAGGAGGACAACCGGTACTCCGAGTGCTCGGCCGAGGACGAGGACCTCGACGCCTGGGAGCGGTTCATCGCCTACCGCGACGGCCAGATAAGCGAGTTGGCCTCCCGCTACCGGCCCGACCTGATGTGGTTCGACGGCGAGTGGGACCGCAGCGAGGAGCAGTGGCGGATCAGGGAACTCGCCGCGCTCGTCCGCTCCTACTCACCGCATGTCGTCTTCAACGCCCGGATGCTCGGCGAGGGCGACTACGCGACACCGGAACAGGGCGCACCCGTCGAACCCCCCGCCGGGCCCTGGGAGCTGTGCCTCACCATCAACGACTCGTGGGGCTTCCAGCACCACGACCACAACCACAAGTCGCTCAGCCAGCTGATCCGCTACTTCACCGAGACCATCGGCGGTGGCGGCAATCTCCTCCTGGACGTCGGCCCGATGGAGGACGGCACCATCCCGCAGCCGCAGGTCGAGCGCCTCGAAGGCCTGGGGGAGTGGATCCGGAGACACGCCGAGGCCGTGTACGGCACGGTCCGCGGACTGCCTGCCGGGCACCACTACGGGCCGAGCACGCTCTCCGCCGACGGCCGCACCCTCTACCTCACCCTGTACGACGTCCCGCGCGCCGAGATCGGCGTGCGCGGCCTGGTCACCCCGGTCCGGAAGGTCAGCGTGCTCGGCACCGGCACCGAACTCGCCCACCGTGTCGTCGGCGGGCTGCACGAGGCGGTCGGCGTGCTGTGGATCGACCCGCCGACCGCGGCCGACCTCGACCCGTACGCCACGGTCCTCGCCGTCGAGCTGGACGGGGAGCTGGAGTTGTACCGGGGATCCGGCCGGTTCTGATCTAGCTCTGATCCGGTTCTGATCCGGTTCTGGGATGATTTGATACCAAAGGTCGGGAATTCTCATATGAAGAATTAAGAGAACGGTAAGTCGGCTGGTCACGGCGGCTTTTCGGGCCGCCGTGACCCCTCTGGTTCGCCTCTTGGACATCTTGAGTTCGCCTGTCGCCCCTGGGATGCGGAACGGCAGGGACGAGAGAAAGGCATCACCGTGCGAGACCCGCGAATGTCAGCGATCGCCAAGGGGCTCAAGCGCCGGGGACGGCTCATGGCGCAGGCGGTGAGTCCGCCGCGCAAGACCCTGGACGCGATCCCGACGCAGCGTCCGGCCGGACCGCGGCCCGCCGAGGGTTACGTGGCCCCGCGCGCCCCGCGCCTGGTGGAGGCCCCGGTCTTCGTACTCTCCTCGGTGCGCTCCGGCTCCACGCTGCTGCGGGTCCTGCTGAACAGCCACAGCCGCATCCGCGCCCCGCACGAGATGCATCTGCGCACGGTCCACGTCCGGATGTCCCGGGATTTCACCGCGGACGCCATGAAGGAGCTCGCCCTCGACCGCGAGGAGCTGGAGCACGTCCTGTGGGACCGGGTGCTGCACCTGGAGCTCAGCCGCAGCGGCAAGGACGTCATCGTCGACAAGACCCCGCCCAACACCCTCATCTGGCCCCGGCTGCACCGATGTTGGCCCGACGCCCGGTTCGTCCTGCTGCTGCGCCACCCCGGCGCCGTCATCCAGTCCCTGACCAGCCGCCGCGCCGACCCCGACCACGAGGGGATCCGCGCCGAGGTCCTGAGCTACGCCGAGAAGCTGGAAGAGGCCCGGCAGCAGCTCCCCGGCGCCCATGTGATCACCTACGAGGAGCTCACCGCCGAACCGGAACGGGTCACCCGCGGCCTGTGCGCGTACCTCGGCGTCCCGTGGGAGAGCGGCATGCTCGACTACGGCAAGCAGGACCACGGCACCTTCAAACCCAAGCTCGGCGACTGGAGCAGCGAGATCAAGTCCGGCCGTATCCAGGCCGCGCGCCAGGCCGACCCCACCGCCGAACTCCCACCCCGGCTCGCCGAGATAGCGAAGGCGTGGGGGTACCCGGTCTAGGGCCTGCCTGACAATTCCCGTCTGCCTCGCGACGCCATGCACGCTCCCCCACTGCCTCAAGGGCGTGGGAGGTGCCCCCACTCGCCGCACCGGGCGCAGACCCAAGTACGTCCAGTACGAGGGCCTACGCCCGGCGCGCCGAGAGCACGCACCTGACGCCGCGAGGCCGCCCTCCGGGCGACGACGGGAATGGTCAGACAGGCCCTAGGCACCCCCACGCCACCGCCGCCGATGCTCAGCCGGTGAAGCCGGCCGTGATCGAGGTGAACTGCCAGTTGCTCTGGCTGATCCCGGAGCAGTTGCTCACCACGCCACCGCCCGCGCAGCCACGGTCCCGGTTCACGGCCCAGAACGCGAGCCGGGCGATGTGGTGCGAGTTCCCCCAGTCACGGATCTGCGTCCAGATCGCCGGGGTCGTGGTCTCCTGCTGGTCCGACAGACCGTTCATGCCGGAGATCCCGATGTGCGCGTAGGCCGTCGCGTCGTCCCACCCGAAGGTGGACTTCAGCTTGGTCTTCAGCCCCTCGGCCGCCGCCACGGTGTTGCCGTACATGTCGGCGCCGCCGCCGAAGTCGAACGGCATGATCGTGAAGACGTCGATGTTCGCGCCGAGCGACTGGGCCTGCTCGATGAGCCGGTTGCCGTAGTACGTCGGCCCGGTGGTGGAGGTGCCGAAGGTGACGATCGTCTTCAGGCCGGGGTTGTTGGCCTTGACCGTCTTCAGGGCGGTCAGGATCTTCGCCTGCACGGCCTCGTTCTCGAACTCGTCGGTGTTCTCGATGTCCATGTCGACGGATTTGAGACCGTAGGCGTCGATCACCTTCTGGATCGCCCCGGCCAGCGCGCTCGCGGACGAGCAGTTGGCGCCGAGCTTGCTGCCCTGCCAGCCGCCGAACGACGGGGTGATGTCACCGCCGGCCGCCTTGATCTGGTTGATCGCGGTCTGGTCGACGCCGCCGGTCAGCGCCCGGCTGCCGTCCCAGGCCGGCGTGCAGCCGCCCGAGTCCAGCACGAAGGCCATGGTGAACGACTTGATGCCGGTCGCACTCATCACGGTCGAGGGGCTCGGCGGATCGCCCCAGCCCTCGAAGAGGTAGGGCGCGGCCTGCTTGAAGCCGGTCCCGCCGCCGCTGCCCGCGTCGGTGGTCACGGACACGGAGTTGGAGGCGGCCGACACGTTCCCGGCCGCGTCCCGCGCCTTCACCGTGAACGTGTACGCCGTGCTGGCCGAAAGGCCGCTCACCGTGGCGGAGGTCCCGGAGACGCTCGTCGCCAGGGTCGACCCGCGGTAGACGTCGTACGCCGCCACCCCGACGTTGTCCGTCGCCGCCGACCACGACAGGGACACGCTGGACGAGGTCTTCCCGGTGGAGGTGAGGTTCGTCGGTGCGGTGGGCGCCTGGGTGTCGGAGCTGCCGCCGGGCCCGTCGAGGCTGATGTCGTCGGCGTAGTACGTCCCCTGGGCGTACCACCCGTGGACGTAGATCTGGGCGCTGGTCTGCGAGGCACCGGTGGTGAAGGAGACGCTCAGCTGGCTGTACTGGGACGGCGAGCTGGTCCAGGTGGAGGCGCCGCCGGTGACCCCGAGATAGACGTACGAGCCGCGGACCCAGCCGCTGAGCGAGTACGTGGTGTTGGGCTGCACGGCGATGGTCTGCGCGCACTGGGCGGTGTCACTGGAACTCACGGCCCCCGCGAGGGCCTTGGACCCGCCGTGCACGGGGGAGGAGACGACCGAGCCCAGGTTCCCGGTGCAGGACCAGGGCGAGAGGCTCCCCGACTCGAAGCCGGGGTTGGAGAGGATGTTGGCCGCCCGCGCGGTGCCGGGAAGCGCGATGGCCCCGGCGAGCGCGAGGGCGGCGGACCCGAGCAGTGCGAGTATCCGACGTCTGGAACGTCTGAGCGAGTTGCGCACGCGATCTCCCTGATGGAATGGGGGTGTTCGGGAGTTGCACGAAGGTGCGAGGGGGTGCGCAACCAAGTTGGTATGGACCAATCCGACTGTCAAGGAGACGGACGTGAATTGGTCCATACCGGTGACTGTCCGAACGTGCCCTGCCCGGCCCGGGCGCCCGGATCCGACGAACCTGGCTCCGGCAGGCGGCCGAGCAGGTGCCGGGTCTGCGTACCGGCTCCGTCCGAACGGCTGTCGGGCGTCGGGGGAAGTGGACTCGGGCGACTTCGGCGAGACTCGCGCCGTGGCGTCTTGAGGCGCTCCGCTATGCGGGCGCCGCACCTGTGCCGTGGTCTGTCCCGTGTCCGGCGGCAGACGGCCAGGCCCGGAGCGCCGCCTCGGCGATCCGCTCCAGATCGCTTCGTTCGGCGCCATCGCGAGCCTGGGCGGACATGCCTTGCAGGACGGCCGAGTAGAAGGCCGCGAGGGCGTGAGCGTCGGTGCGGGCAGGGAGTTCGTCGGGCGATGCGGCGGCGATCTTGTCTTCGAGTGCGCGGACGCCTGCGGCACGGAGATGGCGCAGGCGGTCCGCCATGTCGGCGGATTGCGGGGAGCAGTTGGTCGCCGCGGTGATCAGGAGGCAGCCGTGCGGGCGGTCGGGCCGTGTGTAGGCGGCCGCCGCCTCGCGCAGCAGGCGCTCGACGGCTGCGCGGGCGCTCGCTTCCTCGGCCAGTGCGCGTGCGGTGAACGCGCCATAGGTGCCGAGGTAGCGGTCGAGCGCCTCGAGGAACAGGGCCCGCTTGTCTCCGAACGCCGCATACAGGCTGGCCGCACCGATGCCGACCGTCTTGGTGAGCAGGGCGATGGAGGTGGCTTCATAGCCGTGTTCCCAGAACACGGCGATGGCGCCCTCCAGGGCCTCGTCCCGGTCGAAGGACCGGGGTCTTCCCGTCTTCATGCGCCCATTCTAGAGCGATCCTTCAAGAAGTCTGTTAGCTTACTTCCAGAAGGATCGTTCTAGAAGTGAGAGGGATCGAGGTATTCGCATGGTCACCGTGGGACTGCTCGTCCGCTTCGAGGCGAAACCGGACAAGGTGTCGGAGGTTGAGACCGCGCTGAAGTCAGCGTTGGATCAGGTACGGGAGGAGACGACGACGCCCGTCTGGGTCGCGCTCCGTCTGGGGCCCACGACGTTCGGCATCTTCGACGCCTTCGCGGACGAGGCCGGCCGGGAGGCACACCTGGAGGCATTCGGCGAGGCACTGCGCGTGGCAGGTGCCCAGCTGGGCGTCGTGCCGCCCTCGATGGAGTACGCCGACGTCATCGGCGCCAAGCTCCCCGGCGCGTAGGCCGGATGCGCCGGCCGAGGCCTGTGTGCCGTGTGCCGTCCTCGCAGCGGCGCACGGCAGACGCCGACCGCCCACCGCACGATCACGCTTGTCCGCAGGAGGCGCCGTGAGGACCGCGCACGTCCATGACATCGACCTCGAGTACGAAACCCTCGGCGAAGGTGAGCCACTTCTGCTCGTGCACGGTTCCAACCTCGCCACCGGGCTCGCGCCGTTGGCGGCTGAGATGGCCGCCCGGGCCCCGCACCTCCAGCTCGTGCGCTACCACCGGCGCGGCATGGCCGGGAGTGGCGGACGAGGCTGGCCGATCAGCGTCCAGCAGCAAGCCGCCGACGCCCTCGGCCTGCTCGACTCGCTCGGCCTGCCGTCCGCTCACCTGCTGGGCTATTCGTACGGCGCCGTGATCGCACTGGAGGCCGCGCTGTCCGCGCCCGCCCGCGTGCGGAGCCTGGCGCTCCTCGAACCGATCCTCACCGAGGTGCCGTCGTGGGCCGCGTTCACGGCAGGCATGGAACCCGTCATGAGCCGCTACGTCGCCGGTGACATGGCCGGCGCCGCGAGCATGACGTTCGCCGATCTCGCGGGGCCCGACTGGCGGGAGCTGATCACGAGCGCCGGGGCGGACGCCCTGGACCTCGCGGTGCGTGACACCGAACTCTTCTACCGGGCGGAGGCGCCGTCCCTCACCGCCTGGACGCTGGACGAGACGCGCGCTGCCGCCGTGCAGAGCCCGGTACTGTCGGTGCTGGGGACCCGGAGCGGACCCTTTTTCGAGGAGGGGCGGCAGCTGTTGCACGAGCGCTTCGCCCAGTGCTCGGACGCCGACATCCCCGGGGCGAACCACTTGCTGCACCTTCAGGCGCCCGAGCTGATCGCCGCCGTGGCCGCCGCCTTCCTCCACGCCCGTCCCCGCTGAAGCGAACGTCCGGTCTCGCCGGGGCGTCGGGACGGGGCGAACGCTGCCTGCCGCGGCGCTAGAGCGGCAACACCTCGGCCGCTTCGTTCACAGCCTCCACCGCCGCAGGCACCGGCGCGGGCAACACCATCTCCTCGGCCTCCTCCCGCCGCACCGGAATCGACGGCAGCACATGCCTCGGCCCCGACACCACCGCGTAGTCCTGCCCCAGGAACGGCGGCTCGATCACCCCAGGGTCCTCGCCCAGCGCCAACTGCACTGCCGCCCATGGCGCGTTGACCCCACAGAGTGACAGCTGGTGCAACCCCCCGGCTGGACGCGTGTTGACGTCGAGCAGTACCGGTTCGTCGCCGTACATCCGGAACTGGATGTTCGACAGATAGTGCAGCCCGAAACCCTCCGCGATCAGCCGGGCCGGCTTCAGCCAACGCTCGTCCAGGGTGAAACCGCGGCGGCGGCCCTTCTTCGTGCGGCCCACCGCCAGCCGTACCCGGTTGTCGGGCCCGGTGAGGCAGTCCACGGACACCTCCGGCTCCTCCAGCCTCGGCATCACCAGCCAGTCCACCGGCTGGTCGGCCCGCCGCAGCGCGTCGAGGACCAGGTCGAGCTGGACGTACGGCCCGGGGAACCCGTTGAGGTGGAAGAGCGAGAAGGGGGCGCGCGTGATCACGCGGAAGCCCACACCACCCGCACCGGCGGCCGGCTTGAAGCAGGCCTTGTGCCCGTCGGCCTCCAGTGCCTCGACCGCGGCGGTCAGTTCGTCCGCCGTGCGGACGCGCCACCACGGCGGCACCGGGACCCCGACCGAAGCGACGGCCTCGTACGCGGTCGCCTTGTCCTCGAAGACCGCCGTGCCCTCCGGCGTCGGCGCCAGCAGGGCCGTACCGACCGCCTCGAAGTCGGCCCGGTGGGCGACGATGGCCGACTGGTGCAGCCGGGGCACGAAGACATCGATGCCACGGCGCTGGCACTGGTCGAGCGCGTACTCGACGTAGCCGGCCGGGGACAGGCCCTCCGGCTCCAGGTCGGCGGTGTCGGCGGCGGCCAGCACGGGGGAGTCGGCGTCACCGTGCGTCGCATGGATCTCGACCGCCCGGTCGCTGGGATTTTTCCGCAGCTGATCCATGAAGAACACGTTCTCCGCGTACGTGCGGTTGAGCCAGACGCGTACGCGAGAGCGCATTAATGCCGCCTTCCGGGGTTTTCGGGCAGGGCTCAGCGGGCCCGTGCCCGGGCAGGGTGGTTGGAGGGTCACCAAACCGCCCTGGACGAAGGGAAGTTCGTGGCGGTGGTGTTGGGGGGATCATACGGCTTTCAAGGGGCCTCGCGTGCAACGCCAGTGTTACGGATTTCCCGGGACTGTCCACGCGCGTTTTCCTGCACCGTCCACGTCGGTTTCCTTGACCGACCGGCTCCGGCCCGGGGAGCCGCCGAGGTCCGGCCGGCGACCGCCCGCCGACAGGCCGACAAGTCCCCTTGTTCCGTCGACCCGTCATGTGTTGAGGTGGGTGGTGACGACATGATCGGAAGGGGTACGAGGTGGAGTCCACGGCCGGTGCCGGGCAGCTGCTGGCCATCAGCGACCTGCACATCTCGTATCCGGAGAACCGCGAGCTCGTCGAGAAGATGCGTCCCGAGACGGATGACGACTGGCTGATCGTGGCCGGCGACGTCGCGGAGACCGTCGCCGACATCCGCTGGGTCCTGGAGACCTTCGCCGGCCGCTTCGGCAAGGTGCTGTGGGCGCCCGGGAACCACGACCTGTGGACCCACCCCAAGGATCCGGTCACCCTGCGGGGTGTCGCCCGCTACGAGCATCTCGTCGACCTCTGCCGGGAACTCGGTGTGGTCAGCCCCGAGGATCCCTACCCCGTCTGGGAGGGCCCGGGCGGCCCGGTCGCCGTCGCCCCGCTCTTCCTCCTGTACGACTACTCCTTCCTGCCGGCCGGCTGCGCCACCAAGGAAGAGGGCCTCGCCTACGCGCACGGCACCGGCATCGTCTGCAACGACGAATACCTGCTGCATCCCGACCCTTACCCGACCCGCGAGGACTGGTGCCGGGCCCGGGTCGAGGCCACCGAGCGCCGGCTCGCCGAGCTGCCCGAGGACCTGCCGACCGTGCTGGCGGCCCACTACCCGTTGGACCGGCACCCCATGGACGTCCTGTGGTACCCCGAGTTCGCCATGTGGTGCGGCACCACCCGCACCGCCGACTGGCACCGCCGGTTCCGCGTCGACACCATGGTCTACGGGCATCTGCACATCCCCCGGACCACCTGGCACGACGGCGTCCGCTTCGAAGAGGTCTCCGTGGGATACCCCCGCGAGTGGCGCAAGCGCTCCCAACCCCCGGGCAAGCTGCGCCGTATTCTGCCGATGGAGGTCGGAACCGGTGATCGAGGAGCTGCTCCCGGACTCGGTGGTGGCCGTGGAGATGCTCGGTGACGAGGCGATCCGCGAAGCCCCCCTCTACCCCGAGGAGGCGGCGCTCGTCGCCCGGGCCGTGCCCAAGCGCCGCCGCGAGTTCTCCGCCGTGCGCGCCTGCGCCCGGCGCGCCATGGAGAAGCTCGGGGTCCCGCCGCAGCCCGTCGTGAGCGGCGAGCGCGGCGCACCGCGCTGGCCGGACGGGCTGGTCGGCAGCATGACCCACTGCGAGGGCTACTGCGCGGCCGCCCTGGTCCGCGCCACCGACCTGGCCTCCCTCGGTATCGACGCCGAACCGCACGCCCCGCTGCCCGAGGGCGTCGCGGAGTCCGTCCTGCTGCCCTCGGAGCAGGAGCGGCTGCGCCGCCTCGTGGCCGAGCGGCCCGGCGTGCACTGGGACCGCCTGCTGTTCAGCGCCAAGGAATCCGTCTACAAGGCGTGGTTCCCCCTCACCGGGAAGTGGCTGGACTTCATGGAGGCCGACATCGAGCTCGTCCCGGAGCCCGGCGGGCGGCCGCACGGCACCCTGCGCGCCCGTCTGCTGGTCCCCGGCCCCCAGGTCGGCGCGGAGCGGTTGCAGGTCTTCGAGGGGCGCTGGAGCGTGGGGCACGGCATGCTGACCTCCGCCGTGGTGGTGCCGCACCCCTGACCGTGCCCCCGGTCGCGCTCCGCCGGCTCAGGTGGGTGGGCACCAGTCGTGCAGGAGGCGGAAGAACGCCTCCTCGTTGCCGGTGAGTCCGGCCCGGGCCAGGGCCTCCTCGGCCTCGGCGAGCACGGCAGGCGGGACCACGAAGGGGCGAGCGCCGTCCGGCGGTCCGTCGAAGGCCGCGCGGACGGTGTGCAGCAGCCGCAGATAGGCCTTGACTGCGGTGCGCTCACGGTCGGTCAGTACGGCGGTGGGCATGGCTCGGCTCTCCCCGTCGGTCGTCACGGTCACGCGCCCGGACGGCGCGGCCGCACCGCGTGTGCGGTGCGCACCCACCAGCTTGCCGTCCGCCACTGACAACGCCTGCCCGCTACGCCTCGGTTCGCCCGCTCAGCCGACGCGGAACCGCACCGCGAGCCCCTCCTGAGGGAACGTCTCCTCGCCCGGCCCGCACGGAATCCGGTCGGTCCGGCTTCACTTCCCCGGATAGCCCAGCGAGGCCTCGATGCGCCCCGCCACGTCATGCCGCCGCACCGGGCCGCGCAGGGCGGAACCCGCGAGCCAGGTCCGGCACTTGCTGGCCAGCAGCAGCCCGAAGGTCTCCGCGTCCTGTTCCACGGCCTGGTCGAAGCGGGTACGGGCGGCCACCCGCCGGACGGCGGCCTGGACCGCGGCCCGGTCGGTGACCGCGCCGTAGCCCGTGCCTTCGTCGATGAGCCGTGCCGCCACCGCGACCCCCTCGACGTCATGGCCGTGGTGGTCGGCGTGCATGTGCCACAGCTCGTGGCCGAGGATCACCAACTGGTGGTCGGGAGCGGTGCGTTCCTCGACCACGACCAGGTCGCGGTCGGCAAGGTCGAGCCAGAGCCCGCTGGCCGTGCCGGGCGGGAAGACGGCCGTACGGAACAGGACCGGGCGGCCGCGACGGCGGCTCATCGCGTCGCACAGCGCCCGGTACAGCTCCTGCGGCGGGGTGGGCGCGGGCAGGGTCAGCTCCCCGACCAGCTTGCCGCTCAGCCGGCGCATGTCCCTGTCGATGGCCATCTTCTCCTGTTCCCCTCAGCTCACTACCCGGGCCGCTTGACACTTTCCAGGAGCATGTCCAGCCATTCCGCGACCTTGTCCCGGTGCTGGTCGGTGGGCAGCTGGGCGGCCCGCCAGGCGATCCCGCGCACCCCGTGGTCCTGCAACAGCCGCTCCAGGGGGTCCGCCGCGACCTCGGCCGCCGCCCGCTCCCGGTCGGCCAGCTTCTGCAGCAGCTCCTGCTCGACGCGCTGGAGGGCACCGGCCAGCGCCTCGGGGTCCGCGGCGGTGAGGAATCCGGCGTGCACCCGGAAGAAGCGCTGGAGGGCGTCGCAGTGCTCCATGGTCGGCCGCCGGTCGCCGTTGAGCAGGGCACCGGCCTGCTGCCGGGACATGCCCGCGCCGTCCGCGATCTCCTGCTGGGTGTGCTTGCGGCCGTTGGGCTTGAGGCGGGTGCGGCGCAGCAGGTCGAGGCGTTGCAGGAAGCGTTCCTGGACATCGGGTTCGCCCGCGGGCCGGCCGCTGAGCAGGGCCTTGACCACGGACTCGGGGACACCGCAGGCGTGGGAGAGCCGTCCGACGTCGTAGACCTCGGCGTACGCCACGCCGAGCCGGTCGGCGAGCGCGGTCACGCGGGAGACGACGGCCGGCAGCTGGGCGGTCGCCGTGGCGCCCGGATCCTCGTAGCCATCCGTCACCGACAGAACTCCTACGTCTCTCAGGGGAATCAGGGGCTTCTCACAAGCGGCCGCCGCGGGCCGCCCGGCGTGAACTTCCCGGAGATTAGCGGGTCGTTCGAACTCACATCCAGGTGTCGCCACAACTGTGGCCAATTTCGGCCGTCAACGGGCATGAAATGCCACGATAGTTGACATGCCTCTGGGTGGGGCAGCAGGATCACATCGCCGCGAGAAGGCCGCATAGGCAAGAGGGGTGACCTCCCGATGGCATATCAGGCAGGTGGGCGGCGGCCGGCACCGCGGCCCGTCCCCGAAAGTCTTGAGGCCCAGGCATATCTCCAGGACTACGCGTTGCTGCTGGACGCGGTCCCTTTTCCGTCCCTGGTGGTGGATCACCGCTGGGACGTGGTGCTGGCCAACGGCGCGTTCGAGACACTTTTCGGGGGGGTCGCCCCGCATCCCACCGCCATGCCGGGGGACAACTTCCTCCGGTTCGTCCTGTTCCATCCGGACGCCGGTTCGGTGCTCGGCGCGCACGAGTCGGGCTGGTGCCTGCCGATGCTGGCCCAGTTCAAGACCACCCTGGAGGGGTACGCCCACGACCACGAACTCCTGTCGATCCGCCGGGAGATCGCCCAGGACCCGATCATGGAGGCCGCCTTCCGGCACGGTCTGCCGCACTGGCTGCGCGCGGTCGGCGAGGAGGGCGCCCGGCTCGACGGGGCCGTCCGGCCGGTGCTGCACCCGGACCCCACGGTGGGCGCCACCGAGTGCCGGGTGGTCGGCGAGACCGCCAGGACCCTTCACGACATGGGCTACGCGCGTTACACCCTCGTGCTGCGCGCCACCCCCCGCCCCGCCGCCCCGCGCCGCGCCCGCCGGCCCGGCGGTCTGGGCGCCCATCTGACCGTGGTCCCCACCCCCGACGCCTGACCCGGCACCGTCGGCGTTCAGGTCGCCGACGGCGCCGGGCCGGACGCCCACACCCGCCCCGGCCCGCACCCGCCACCGTCAGCCGCCCGGACGCGGGATCCGTCTCACGCCGGGGCGCCCGGACACGGGCCCCTTCTCATCCCGCGGCGGCCCCGACGTGGGTCCCCGCTCATGCCGTGGCGCCTCGGACACGGGTCCTGCTCATGCAGCGGCGCCCCGACGTGGGTCCCCGGTTCATACCGTGGACGCGGGTCCCCGCTCACCTCGTGGCCACCGCCAGGACCAGTGGCACGCCCCGGCAGGGCACCAACCGCAGTGCGCCGAACGTGCCCGGCCGGCCGCTCTCCAGTACGGCCGCGAAGTCCGGCCCCTTGGTCAGCGAGCCGGCCAGATGCGCGGGGTCCGCCGACGCCGCCACCCGGCCGCGCGCGTTGACCAGCCGGGCGGCTCCCGGCAGCGCCCGCAGCAGGGGCAGCGCGGCCGCCTCGAAGTGCCGTAGATACACGTCGGCGGCGGCCACGCCCAGGAAGCGGCCCGCCCGTTCCACCGGAGCGGACAGAGTGAGGCTGTACTCGTCCGAGCAGAGGTAGTCGACATACGGCCCGGCCACCGCCCGCCGCCCGGTGTCCCGGGGCAGCGTGAACCAGTCCCAGTGCGTGTAGTCGGAGTAGGCCGAGGTGCGCGGGTCGAGGTCGAGGAGCAGTGGCCGTACGTCCCCGCCGGCGTCGCTCTGCCACCACTCCAGCCAGGCCGGCACGTCGGCCAGCAGTCCGGGCGCGGCCACGAAACCGACGCCGGACACCAACTCCTGCCGCATCAGGCGCAGATGGAGCCCGGGGCGCAGTGCGGCGAGGTCCGCGGTCACCGGCCGGCGGCCCTGGGCGGCCACCCGGGTCAGCAGCGCGGCGGTGTCGGCGCGGGTCTGCGCCACGGCGTCGAACACCGCCTCCAGGGCGTGGCCGACCCGCTCGGCCACGTACTCCTCGGCGGCGGCCGGTGTCCTGGTCACAGGAGTGGCGGGGACGGTGCCGCGGCTCATGCTGCCCTCCGGCGGACGGGGGAGCGGGCGCGGCGCGGCTACAGGGTCAGCCGCAGGGCGATGAGCCGCGCCGTCGAGTCCCGCACGCACCGCTCGGCCAGCTCCCTGGCCGATGCGTCCGCCCCATCCTGCACGGCCGAGATTACGGACCGGTGACGGTCCGCCACCTCTTCACGATATTCGTCGTCGCCGAGCACAAGGCACAGCAGCGCCCCGACCTCCGTCTGGAGCGAGACCTGTTCCCGGGTGAGCCGGGCCGACTGGGCGGCGGCGGCCAGTTCCACGTGGAAGCGGCCGTACAGCCGGCAACGTGCCGAGGTGTCCTCGGCCTTGCGCAACTCCCCGGTGGTCCGGCGGAGCTGGTCCAGGTCGTGGTCCTCGGTGCGCTGCGCGGCGAGGTGCGCGGCGGTGCCGGACAGGGCCGCCCAGTGGTCGCCGAGGTCGCGCAGCTCCTCGGGGCTCCAGCCGCGCAGCCGCTCCATGAGCCGCTCCCGGCCGGGTGTGTCCGGCAGGGAGACGAAGCTGCCGCCGCCGCGGCCCCTGCGGGTGACGACCAGGCCCTGCTGGCGCAGCGCCATCAGCGCCTCCCGCAGGGTCACCGTGGACACCCCGAGCTGTCCGGCCAGCTCCGTCTCGCCGGGCAGCTGCTCGCCGTCGGCGAGCAGGCCGAGTTCGATGGCGTCGCCGATCCGGCGTACGACGGCGTCGACCCGGGCCCCGCTGTCCACCGGGGCGAAGACGGCCTTTCGGGCGCCGCCGTCCGTCTGCTGCTGTTCCACGGCCCACCACCCTATGCGTTGACCCAAGCTTTACCTCAGAAGGGTCTTGAGCTTTGAACTATGACTTCATATCTTTCCGTTCACCACATGCAACGCAAGAGAGCGCCAGAAAGGTTCCCGCCCATGGAGGCCAGCGCGATCCGGTTGCGGGATCTGCGGAAGTCGTTCGGTGACACCAGCGCTGTGGCAGGAGTCGACCTGGAGATCCGTGACGGCGAGTTCTTCTCGATGCTCGGCCCCTCCGGCTCCGGCAAGACCACCGTCCTGCGCCTGATCGCCGGCTTCGAGAGCCCCACCTCGGGCGTGGTCGAACTCGCGGGACAGGACGTCACCCGCCGCGCCCCCTTCGAACGGGACGTGCACACCGTCTTCCAGGACTACGCCCTGTTCCCCCACATGAACGTCGAGCAGAACGTCGCGTACTCCCTCAAGGTCCGCAAGGTCGCCAAGGCCGAACGCCTGGTCCGCGCCCGCAAGGCCCTCGCCGAGGTCCGCCTGGACGGGTTCGGCGGCCGCCGCCCCGCCCAGCTCTCGGGTGGCCAGCGCCAGCGCGTCGCCCTCGCCCGCGCCCTCGTCGGACGCCCCCGCGTCCTGCTGCTCGACGAGCCGCTCGGCGCCCTCGACCTCAAGCTGCGCGAGCAGATGCAGCTCGAACTCAAGGCCCTGCAACGCGAGGTGGGCATCACCTTCGTCTTCGTCACCCACGACCAGGAGGAGGCCCTGACGATGAGCGACCGCGTCGCCGTCTTCCACCAGGGCCGTATCGAACAGGTCGGCACCCCCGCCGAGATCTACGAGCGCCCCGCCACCGCCTTCGTCGCCTCGTTCGTCGGCACCTCCAACCTGCTCACCGGGGACACCGCCCGGCGGGTGTTCGGCGAGAGCGGCAGCCACAGCATCCGGCCCGAGAAGATCCGGGTCCTCGAGGAGACCGCGGGCCCGGGTGAACCCGACCACGCGGACGCCGTCGGCACCGTCGCCGAAGTCGTCTACCTCGGCGACGCCACCCGCTTCCTGGTCGACCTGGACGGCGGCGGCCGGCTCACCGCGCTCCAGCAGAACCTCGACACCTCCGCCGAGGACGTCGCCGCCTACCGCGGCACCCGCGTCCGGCTGCGCTGGCAGCGCCGGCACACCGTCCACGTCCCCGACTGACCCGCCGTCTCTCACCTCTGGAGTACGTCGTGCGCCTCATCCGTCCCCGCACCGCGGCCGCCGCCGTCGTGCTGCTGCTGGCCGCCACCGCCTGTGGCTCCTCCGGCTCTGGCTCGTCCACCGGGCTCAACCCGCCCGATCTCAAGCCCCTCGCCAAGCTGGGCAAGTCCGAGGGCTCGGTCAACCTGATCGCCTGGGCCGGCTATGTCGAGGACGGCTCCGACGACCCCAAGGTGGACTGGGTCACCGACTTCGAGAAGCAGACCGGCTGCCAGGTCAACTCCAAGGTCGCCGCCAGCTCCGACGAGATGGTCAAACTGATGAAGACCGGCGAGTACGACGCCGTCTCCGCCTCCGGCGACGCTTCCCTGCGCCTGATCGCCTCCGGCGACGCGGCCCCGGTCAACACCAAGCTCGTACCGAACTACAAGGACGTCTTCAGCGGTCTGAAGAACGGCGCCTGGAACTCGGTGAAGGGTCAGATGTACGGCATCCCGCACGGCCGCGGCGCCAACCTGCTGATGTACGACACCCAGAAGGTGACCCCCGCGCCCACCTCCTGGTCGGCCGTCTTCGACGACGCGGGGAAGTATCAGGGCCATGTCACCGCCTACGACTCGCCGATCTACATCGCCGACGCGGCCCTGTATCTCAAGGCCACCAAGCCGGAGCTGAAGATCAAGGACCCCTACGCGCTCGACCAGAAGCAGTTCGACGCGGCCGTCGCCCTGCTGAAGAAGCAGAACGCGGACATCGGCGAGTACTGGAGCGACTACCTCAAGGAGATCTCCGCCTTCAAGAGCGGCGACTCCGTGATCGGCACCAGCTGGCAGGTCATCGCCAACCTGGCCGCCGACGAGGGCGCCAAGGTGAAGGCCTTCGTACCCAAGGAGGGTTCGACCGGCTGGTCCGACACCTGGATGGTCTCCGCCAAGGCCAAGCACCCCGACTGCGCCTACCAGTGGCTGAACTGGATCGTCTCCCCGAAGGTCAACGCCGAGGTCGCCGAGTACTTCGGCGAGGCCCCGGCCAACGCCAAGGCCTGCGATCTGACCAGCGACAAGAACTTCTGCGCGACCTACCACGCGGCCGACGAGAGCTACTGGAAGAACATCGCCTTCTGGAACACGCCCATCGAGCAGTGCCTGGACGGCCGTACCGACGTCAAGTGCGTGCCGTACGCGAAGTGGGTGCAGGCCTGGACCGAGATCAAGGGCTGAGCCATGACCGTGCTCACCCGGACCGCGGGGGCGCTGCACCGGCGCCCCCGGCTCCGCCTCGCCCTGCTGCTGACCGCCCCGCTGCTGTGGCTGGCCGTGCTCTACCTCGGCTCGCTGGCCGTGCTGTTCGTCTCCGCGTTCTGGACGACGGACTCCTTCACCTCCGAGGTCGTGAAGGTCTGGTCGACCGACAACTTCCACGAGCTGTTCACGGCACCGGTGTTCCGCCAGGTGATCCTGCGCAGCGTCGGCGTCGCCCTCGCGGTGACCGCCCTGTGCGCGGTGATCGCCTTCCCGGTCGCCTTCTACACCGCCCGGGTGGCCAGGCCGAGCCGGCGCCCGATCCTGGTGGTCGCCATCCTCACCCCGCTGTGGGCGAGTTACCTGGTCAAGGTGTACGCCTGGCGGCTGATCCTGTCCGAGGGCGGGCTCGCCGATTGGCTGCTGAAACCGCTCGGGCTGAGCGGGCCGGGCTTCGGACTGCCGGCCACCGTGCTGACCCTGACCTACCTGTGGCTGCCCTACATGATCCTGCCGATCCACACCGCGCTGGAGCAGCTGCCCGACAACCTGCTGGACGCCTCCGCGGACCTCGGCGCCCGCGCCGGGCGGACCTTCCGTTCCGTGGTGCTGCCGATGGTCCTGCCGTCGGTCGCCGCCGGGTCGGTGTTCACCTTCTCGCTCAGCCTCGGTGACTACATCACCGTGCAGATCGTCGGCGGCAAGACCCAGCTCATCGGCAACCTCGTCTACGCCAACATCGAACTCAACCTGCCCATGGCCGCCGCGCTCGCCACCGTCCCGGTCGTCGTCATCGTGCTGTACCTGCTCGCGATGCGCCGCACGGGCGCGCTGAGCAGCCTGTAGAGGAGCCCGCCGTGCAACTCTCCCGTTCCGCGCGGATCGCGGTGCGTGTCGCCGCCGGGTTCGGCTTCGCGGTGATCTACGTGCCGCTGCTGCTGGTCCTCGTCAACTCCCTGAACCCCGACCGCAGCGCGAGCTGGCCGCCGCCCGGTCTGACCACCCGCTGGTGGTCGGCCGCCTGGCGCAGCTCCGGCGCTCGCGAGGCCCTGTGGACCTCGGTGAAGGCCGGGCTCGGCGCCACCGCGATCGCCCTGGTGCTCGGCACGCTCATCGCCTTCGCGGTCGCCCGGTACCGCTTCTTCGGCCAAGGCGCCCTCTCCTTCGTGGTCGTCCTGCCGATCGCGCTGCCCGGCATCGTCACCGGCATCGCCCTCAACTCGGCCTTCAGCACCGTCCTCGCGCCGCTCGGCGTCGGACTCGGCCTGTTCACCGTGGTCGTCGGACACGCCACCTTCTGCGTGGTGATCGTCTTCAACAACGTGGTCGCCCGGCTGCGCCGTACCTCCGGCAGCTACGAGGAGGCGGCGGCCGACCTGGGCGCCGACACCTTCCGGGCCTTCGCCGACGTCACCTTCCCGCTGGTGCGCTCTGCGTTGCTCGCGGGCGGACTGCTCGCCTTCGCGCTCTCCTTCGACGAGATCGTGGTCACCACCTTCACCGCGGGGCCGGGCGTCCAGACCCTGCCGCTGTGGATCTACGACAACATGACCCGCCCCCAGCAGGCACCGGTGGTGAACGTGGTGGCGGCCGTGCTCGTACTGCTGTCGGTGGTCCCCATCTACGTCGCCCAGCGGCTGTCGGCGGACACGGCCACCGGCAGCCGCGTCTGACCCTGGCTCCCCAGGCTTACGCAAACTGCTTGCGTAACTTGCGCTACGCTTGCACCCATGACGCGACGACTTGCGGAAGTGGCCAAGAAGGTCGGGGTCAGCGAGGCCACGGTCAGCCGGGTGCTCAACGGCAAGCCCGGGGTCTCCGAGGCCACCCGGCAGGCGGTGCTCTCGGCCCTTGACGTCCTCGGCTACGAGCGCCCCACCCAGCTGCGCGGTGAGCGCGCCCGGCTCGTCGGCCTGGTCCTGCCCGAGCTGCAGAACCCCATCTTCCCGGCCTTCGCCGAGGTCATCGGCGGCGCGCTCGCCCAGCTCGGGCTCACCCCGGTGCTGTGCACCCAGACCAAGGGCGGGGTCTCCGAGGCGGACTATGTGGAGTTGCTGCTGCAACAGCAGGTCTCCGGTGTCGTGTTCGCCGGCGGTCTTTTCGCCCAGGCCGACGCGCCCCACGACCACTACCGGCTGCTCGCCGACCGCAACATCCCGGTGGTGCTGATCAACGCGGCCATCGACCATCTCGGCTTCCCCGCCGTGTCCTGCGACGACGCCGTGGCGGTGGAACAGGCCTGGCGGCACCTCGCCTCCCTCGGCCACGAGCGGATCGGACTCGTCCTCGGCCCCGCCGACCACATGCCGTCGGCCCGCAAGCTGGCCGCCGCGCGCACGATGGGCGACCTCCCGGACGCGAGCGTCGCCCGGGCCATGTTCTCGATCGAGGGTGGTCACGCGGCCGCCACGCGCCTCATCGACCAGGGCGTCACCGGGATCATCTGCGCCAGCGACCCCCTGGCGCTGGGAGCGATCAGGGCGGCCCGTCGCAAGGGCCTGGACGTCCCGTCCCAGGTGTCGGTCGTCGGCTACGACGACTCCGCGTTCATGAACTGCACCGAACCCCCGCTCACCACCGTCCGCCAGCCCATCGAGGCCATGGGGCGGGCCGCCGTCGAGCTGCTGAACGCTCAGATCGGCGGCACGGTCGTCCCGGCGGAGGAGCTGCTGTTCGAGCCGGAGCTGGTCGTCAGGGGGTCGACCGCGCAAGCGCCGAAAGCCTGAGAGTCAACAGATCCCATCTGCTGTCGAATAATTACAGATTCTGCGCGACATCTTGCGCGGCAGTGCTGCCGGTGCTTGAGTGTGCGGCGCCCACCGGTCCCGGTGCGGCGCCCAACTGCTCCTGTTCTGGGGGGT
Organism: Streptomyces sp. NPDC031497; assembly: GCF_055580905.1. Taxonomy (NCBI): domain Bacteria; kingdom Bacillati; phylum Actinomycetota; class Actinomycetes; order Kitasatosporales; family Streptomycetaceae; genus Streptomyces; species Streptomyces sp. NPDC031497. The sequence goes on along the minus strand of NZ_JBVIKO010000005.1, from coordinate 457,217 downwards.
CCACCGATGTCCAGCACCGGGTTCCGCCGTGCTCTCGTCGCGATAGGTGTCTGTTCGTCCCTTGCGCTCTCGGCCTCGGCCTGCGGGTCGGGCGACGACGACGCGGGGAGCGGCAAGACGCGTATCACCGTCAACTGCGAGCCGCCGAAGAGCGCCAAGGTCGACCGTTCGTTCTTCGATCAGGACACCGCCGACTTCGAGAAGAAGAACCCGGACATCGACGTCGTCATGCACGACGCGTTCCCCTGCCAGGACCCGAAGACCTTCGACGCCAAGCTCGCCGGCGGCCAGATGGAGGACGTCTTCTACACGTACTTCACCGACGCCAAGCACGTCGTGGACATCAACCAGGCGGCCGACCTCACGCCGTACCTCAAGGACCTGAAGAGCTACGACACCATCCAGAAGCAGCTACGGGACATCTACACCGTGGACGGCAAGGTCTACGGCATCCCGCGCACCGGGTACAGCATGGGGCTGATCTACAACCGGGCGCTCTTCCAGAAGGCCGGTCTCGACCCCGACAAGCCGCCGGCGACCTGGGAAGAGGTCCGCGCCGACGCCAAGAAGATCGCCGCCCTCGGCAACGGCACCGTCGGATACGCCGACTACAGCGCGCAGAACCAGGGCGGCTGGCACTTCACCGCCGAGCTGTACTCGCAGGGCGGCGACGTCGTCTCCGCCGACGGCAAGACGGCGACCGTCGACACCCCCCAGGGCCACGCGGTCCTGCAGAACCTGCACGACATGCGCTGGACCGACAACACCATGGGCAGCAAGCAGTTGCTGATCCTCAACGACGTCCAGCAGATGATGGGTTCGGGCAAGCTCGGCATGTACCTCTCTGCCCCGGACAACATCCCGATCCTGGTCAAGGAGAAGGGCGGCAACTACAAGGACCTCGCCCTCGCCCCGATGCCCGGCGGCCAGGGCACCCTCATCGGCGGCGACGGCTACATGTTCAACAAGAAGGACACCCCGGCACAGATCAAGGCCGGCCTCAAGTGGCTCGACTCCATGTTCCTCACCCCCGGTGACGGCTTCCTCGGCGACTACGCCCGCGCCAAGAAGAACAACGCACCCGTCGGCCTGCCCGAGCCGCGGCTGTTCACCGGCGCCGCCGACGCCAAGGACCAGCAGGTCAAGAAGGCCAACGCCAACGTTCCGGTGGAGAACTACCAGGCCTTCCTGGACGGCAACCAGTCCCTCCAGATGAAGATCGAGCCGCCCAACGCCCAGCAGATCTACTCCGTCCTCGACGGCGCCGTCTCCGCCGTCCTCACCAAGAAGGACGCCGACATCGACCAGCTCCTCAAGGACGCCAACGAGAAGATCGACGGCATCCTGGCCCGGAGCTGACCGCGATGAACAAGACGGCCGAGCGCCGACCCGCCCCGGCGGCGGTCGGCGCCCGACAGGCCCCGGCGCCGCCCCCGGCAGGGGACCGGAGGCGGCGCCGGCTCCTCGACCAGGCCCGTGCCTACGGCTTCCTGCTCGGCGGACTGATCTGCTTCGCCCTGTTCTCCTGGTACCCGGCGATCCGCGCGGTCGTGATCGCCTTCCAGAAGTACACGCCCGGCTCGTCCCCGGAATGGGTCGGCACCGCCAACTTCACCCGGGTCCTGCACGACCCCGAGTTCTCGGCGGCCTGGCGCAACACCCTCACCTTCACGCTGCTGGCCCTGCTGATCGGTTTCGCGATCCCGTTCGTACTCGCGCTGGTCCTCAACGAGCTGCGGCACGCGAAGGCGTTCTTCCGGGTCGTGGTCTACCTGCCGGTGATGATCCCGCCGGTGGTCAGCGCCCTGCTGTGGAAGTGGTTCTACGATCCGGGCGCCGGCCTCGCCAACGAGACCCTGAGCTTCCTGCACCTGCCCACCTCGAACTGGTCCAACGGCGCCGACACCGCGCTCGTCTCCCTGGTGATCGTGGCCACCTGGGCCAACATGGGCGGCACCGTCCTGATCTATCTGGCCGCTCTCCAGTCCATCCCCGGCGAGCTCTACGAGGCCGCCGAACTGGACGGCGCGAACCTCCTGCAACGCGTGCGTCATGTGACGATCCCCCAGACCAGGTTCGTCATCCTGATGCTGATGCTCCTTCAGATCATCGCCACCATGCAGGTGTTCACCGAACCGTTCGTCATCACGGGGGGCGGCCCGGAGAACGCCACGGTCACCGTGCTCTACCTCATCTACAAGTACGCGTTCCTCTACAACGACTTCGGCGGTGCCTGCGCCCTCAGCGTCATGCTCCTGGTGCTGCTCGGTGTGTTCTCCGCCGTCTACCTGCGGCTGACCCGCTCCGGGGAGGACGGATGAGCAGCGCCACCCGCACCCTGATCTCGCCGGCGACCCTGGCCCGCCCGCGCGGGAAGGCGGCCTACTGGACCGTCTTCACCGGAGTCGTCCTGCTCTTTGCGCTCGCCTTCCTGTTCCCCGTGTACTGGATGGTGACCGGCGCGATGAAGTCCCCGGACGAGGTCACCCAGACCCCGCCCACCCTCATCCCCAAGCACTGGCACCTCACCGGGTACACCGACGCCTGGGACCTGATGCAGCTGCCCCAGCACCTGTGGAACACGGTGGTGCAGGCGGCCGGCGCCTGGGCCTTCCAGCTGGTGTTCTGCACGGCCGCCGCCTACGCCCTGTCGAAACTGAAGCCGGCCTTCGGCAACGTGGTCCTCGGCGGGATCCTGGCCACCCTGATGGTCCCGGCCCAGGCCCTGGTCGTACCCAAGTACCTGACCGTGGCCGACCTGCCGTTCATCCACACCAGCCTGCTGAACGACCCGCTCGGCATCTGGCTCCCGGCCGTCGCCAACGCCTTCAACCTCTATCTCCTCAAGCGGTTCTTCGACCAGCTGCCGCGCGATGTGCTGGAGGCCGCCGAGATCGACGGCGCCGGCAAGCTGCGCATCCTGTGGTCGGTGGTGCTGCCCATGTCCCGCCCGGTGCTCGGGGTGGTGTCGATCTTCGCCCTGGTCGCGGTGTGGCAGGACTTCCTGTGGCCGCTGATGGTCTTCTCGGACACCGACAAGCAGCCCATCAGCGTCGCCCTGGTCCAGCTGTCGCAGAACATCCAGCTCACCGTGCTCATCGCCGCGATGGTGATCGCCAGCATCCCGATGGTCGCGCTGTTCCTCGTCTTCCAGCGGCACATCATCGCCGGGATCAGCGCGGGCAGCACCAAGGGCTGACGCCCTTCCTCCGACAGAAAGGCACGCACAGTGGGACAGCCCAGCCATGCCCCGAAGGACCTCGACTGGTGGCGTTCCGCCGTCATCTACCAGGTGTACGTCCGCAGCTTCGCGGACGGCGACGGCGACGGCACCGGCGACCTCGCGGGCGTCCGCGCCAAGCTGCCGTACCTCGCCGGACTGGGCGTGGACGCCCTGTGGTTCAACCCCTGGTACCTGTCACCGCTGAAGGACGGCGGCTACGACGTCGCCGACTACCGGGCCATCGACCCGGCGTTCGGCACCCTCGCCGAGGCCGAGAAACTCATCGCCGAGGCGGGGGAGCTGGGCATCCGGACGATCGTCGACATCGTCCCCAACCACGTCTCCGACCAGCACCCCTGGTTCCGGGCCGCGTTGGCGGCCGGGCCCGGCAGCCCCGAGCGCGAGCTGTTCCACTTCCGCCCGGGGCGTGGTGAGCACGGCGAACTCCCGCCCAACGACTGGCCGTCGCAGTTCCTCGGTTCCACCGAACCGGTGTGGACCCGGCTGCCCGACGGCGACTGGTACCTGCACCTGTTCACCCCCGAACAGCCCGACCTCAACTGGGACCACCCGGCCGTCCGCCAGGAGCACGAGGACATCCTGCGGTTCTGGTTCGAGCGGGGCGTCGCCGGCGTCCGCATCGACTCCGCCGCCCTGCTCGCCAAGGACCCGGACCTGCCCGACCTGGCCACGGATCCACGGCCGCACCCCTTCGTCGACCGCGACGACCTCCATGACATCTACCGCTCGTGGCGCGCGGTCGCCGACGCCTACGACGGGGTCTTCGTCGGCGAGGTCTGGCTCCCCGACGCCGAGCGCTTCGCCCGCTACCTCCGCCCCGACGAACTGCACACCGCCTTCAACTTCTCCTTCCTGTCCTGCCCCTGGGACGCCGGCCGGCTGCGGACGTCGATCGACACCACCCTCGCCGAGCACGCCCCGGTCGGCGCGCCCGCCACCTGGGTGCTGTGCAACCACGACGTCACCCGCACGGTCACCCGCTACGGCCGCGAGGACACCGGCTTCGACTTCGCGGCCAAGGCCTTCGGCACCCCCACGGACCTGGAGCTGGGCACCCGCAGGGCCCGCGCGGCAGCGCTGCTGTCCCTGGCGCTGCCCGGCGCGGTGTACGTCTACCAGGGGGAGGAGCTGGGGCTGCCCGAGGCCGAGATTCCGGTGGACCGCATCGAGGATCCGATGTACTTCCGGTCGGGCGGCACCGATCCCGGCCGGGACGGCTGCCGGGTGCCGATGCCCTGGGCCGCCGACCTGCCCTACGCGGGATTCGGTTCGCGCGAGGAGCCGTGGCTGCCGCAGCCGGCCGGCTGGGCCTCGTACGCGGCCGACCGCCAGCAGGAGAACGCCGACTCCATGCTCAGCCTCTACCGCCGCGCCATCGCCGCCCGCCCGCTGTTCGGGGCCGGCCCGCTGACCTGGCTGCCCGCCCCCGAGGGCGTCCTCGCCTTCACCCGCGCCGAGGGACTGATCTGTGTGGTCAACCTCGCGCCCGAACCCGCCGAACTCCCCGCCCACACCCAGCTTCTGCTCACCAGCGGCCCGTTGGACGGCACGGGCCGTCTGCCGCAGGACACGGCGGCCTGGTTGACGACCTGAGCCGCCGGTATCGCTCGCGCTATTCCCCTCCCCCCACCTCGAAGGGATCAGCAGATGCACAGCACCACAACCAGATCTGTCAGGAGCATGCCAGCAGTGGCGGTCGCTGTCACCCTCGCCGCCGGCCTGCTCGTCGCCGTCGCGCCCGCCGCCCACGCGGCCGCGGGCGCGAGCCTCCCCTTCACCTCGGTCGAGGCGGAGTCGGCGACCACCACCGGCAGCAGGATCGGCCCCGACTACACCCAGGGCACCCTCGCCTCCGAGGCCTCCGGCCGCCAGGCCGTACGGCTGACGTCCGGGCAGCGCGTCGAGTTCACCGCCCCCCAGGCGTCCAACGCCGTGAACCTCTCCTACAGCGTCCCCGACGGCCAGACCGGCACCCTCAACGTGTACGTCAACGGGGTCAAACTGGCGAAGACCCTGGCCGTCACCTCCAAGTACTCCTACGTCGACACCGGCTGGATCGCCGGAGCCAAGCAGCACCACTTCTTCGACAACGCACGCCTGCTGCTCGGCCAGAACGTCCAGGCCGGCGACAAGGTCGCCTTCGAGTCCACCGGCACCCAGGTCACCGTCGACGTGGCCGACTTCGAACAGGTCGCCGGGGCCGCCGCGCAGCCCGCCGGATCGGTCTCCGTCACCTCCAGGGGCGCCGACCCCAGCGGCAACGGCGACTCCACCCAGGCATTCCGGGACGCCATCGCCGCCGCCCAGGGCGGCACGGTGTGGATCCCGCCGGGCGACTACAGGCTCACGTCCTCCCTGAGCGGTGTCCAGAACGTCACCCTCCAGGGCGCCGGCAGCTGGTACTCGGTGGTGCACACCTCGCGGTTCATCGACCAGTCCAGCTCCTCGGGGAACGTCCACATCAACAACTTCGCGGTGATCGGCGAGGTCACCGAACGCGTCGACTCCAACCCGGACAACTTCGTCAACGGGTCGCTGGGGCCGAACAGTTCGGTCTCCGGGATGTGGATCCAGCACCTCAAGTGCGGATTCTGGCTGACGGGCAACAACGACAACCTGGTCGTCGAGAACAACCGCGTCCTGGACACCACCGCCGACGGCCTCAACCTCAACGGCACCGCCCACGGCGTCCAGGTCCGCAACAACTTCCTGCGCAACCAGGGCGACGACTCCCTCGCCATGTGGTCGCTGTACTCGCCCGACACCAACTCCAGCTTCACCGGCAACACCATCTCCCAGCCGAACCTGGCCAACGGCATCGCCATCTACGGCGGCACCGACATCACTGTGCGGAACAACCTGATCTCCGACACCAACGCGCTGGGCAGCGGCATCGCCATCTCCAACCAGAAGTTCGCCGACCCGTTCTCACCGCTGTCCGGGACGATCACCGTCGACGGCAACACGCTGGTCCGCGCGGGCGCGATCAACCCCAACTGGAACCACCCGATGGGCGCGCTGCGCGTCGACTCCTACGACAGCGCCATCAACGCCACCGTCAACATCACCAACACCACGATCACCGACAGTCCGTACAGCGCCTTCGAGTTCGTCTCCGGCGGCGGCCAGGGATACCCGGTCCGGAACGTCAACGTGACCGGCGCCACCGTGCGGAACACCGGGACGGTCGTGGTGCAGGCCGAGGCGCAGGGCGCCGCCGCCTTCCGCAACGTCACCGCCACCGGCGTCGGCGCCGCCGGTATCTACAACTGCCCCTACCCGGCGAACTCCGGCTCCTTCGCGCTCACCGACGGCGGTGGCAACTCCGGCTGGTCCAGCACCTGGGCGGACTGCTCCAGCTGGCCGCAGCCCGGCACCGGCAACCCCGACCCGGACCCGAACCGCAACCTCGCCAAGGGCCGCCCGGCGACCGCCACCGGCTCGCAGGACGTGTACACGCCCGGCAAGGCGGTCGACGGCGACGCCAACAGCTACTGGGAGTCCGCCAACAACGCCTTCCCGCAGTCGCTGACCGTCGACCTCGGCTCCTCCTACGCGGCCCGCCGGCTGGTGCTGAAGCTGCCGCCGTCCTCGGCCTGGGGCGCGCGCACCCAGACGATCACCGTGCTGGGCAGCACCGACGGCTCGAACTACTCGACCGTCGTGGGCTCCACCGGCTACCGGTTCGACCCCGCCACCGGCAACACCGTCACCGTGGCCCTGCCCGGCAGCACCAACCTGCGTTATGTGCGGCTGACCGTCACCGCCAACAACGCCTGGCCGGCCGCGCAGTTCAGCGAGGTGGAGGCGTATCTGACGTCGTGACCTCCGCCGCCCGGGGAGTCCCGCGTTTCGCCGCCTGGATCTGCTCGTACACATGAGTGCGCAGTTCGGCGAAGCGCGGGGCGACCCGGGTGTGCAACTGGTCGCGCCCGTCCGGCAGATCGACCTTCAGCTGTTCCTGGACGACGGTCGGGGAGGCGGACAGGACGATCACCCGCTGGCCCAGGTAGACCGCCTCGTCGATGTCGTGGGTGACGAACAGGATCGTGATCCCGCGCTCCCGCCACAGCCCCCGCACCAGATCCTCCAGATCGGCCCGGGTCTGGGCGTCGACGGCGGCGAACGGCTCGTCCATCAGCAGGACCCGGGGTTCGTAGGCGAGGGCCCGCGCGATCGCGACCCGCTGCTGCATCCCGCCGGAGAGCTGCCAGGGATAGGCGCTCGCGGCGTCGGCGAGGCCGACCGAGCGCAGCGCGTCGGAGACCAGTTCCCGGCGCCGCTCTCGCGGCAACCGCTTCTGCTTCAGCGGCAGTTCGACGTTCTCAGCGACCCGCATCCAGGGGAACAGGCTGCGGCCGTACTCCTGGAAGACGAACGCCATCCCGGGCGGCGGCCCGGTCACCTTCCGTCCCTCCAGGAGGACTTCGCCGCCGGTCGGGGTGAGCAGCCCGCCCATGCACCTGAGCAGGGTGGTCTTGCCGCAGCCCGACGGGCCGACGAGACAGACGAGTTCGCCCGCCTCCACGGTGAAGGTGAGGTCCCGCACCGCCTCGATGCGGCGGCCGGATCCGTCGTAGACCTTCCGCAGGCCGCGTACGTCGAGCATGGACCGCCCCTTCACGATGTTCACTCAGGACCGCCGGGTTGTCGCGCGCAGCCCGTGGTACCAGCCGAGCACCCGTCGCTCGACCACCTGGAAGACCACCGACAGCGCGAAGCCGAGCAGGCCCAGCACCAGGATCCCGGTCCACATGTCGGGGATCGCGAAGCTGCGCTGGAACTGCACGATGGTGAAGCCGAGCCCGTTGCTGGCCGCGGACATCTCGCTGATGACCATCAGGATGATCCCGATCGACAGCGCCTGCCGCAGGCCCGCGAAGATCTGCGGGCTCGCCGAACGCAGTACCAGCGTACGCAGCCGGGTCACGCCCGTGATGCCGTAGGAGCGGGCCGTCTCCGTCATCACCGGGTCGACCGCCCGTACGCCCTCGACCGTGTTGAGCAGGATCGGCCATACGCAGCCGCTGACGATCACCACGATCTTCATGGTGTCGCCGATGCCCGCGAACAGCATGATGACCGGGACGAGGACGGGCGGCGGCACCGCCCGCAGGAATTCGAGGACGGGTTCGCAGACCGCCCGCACCCGCCGGTAGGAGCCGATGACCGTGCCGAGGGCCACTCCCGCGACGGCCGCCGTCGCGTAGCCGGCGAGCAGGCGCAGCACACTGCGCAGCAGGTCGTCGCGGAGCCGCTGACCGGTCCAGACGTCCGGGAAGGTCTTCAGGATGGTGCGCAGCGGCGGCCAGTAGACGTTCGTACTGCCGTCGGAGGCCACCCACCACAGCGCGACCAGGACGACGGGCAGGGCCAGCACGTACACCGCTCCGAGCAGCAGCCGCCTCACACCGCCACCTCCCCGCGCACCGACTGGTGCCAGGCCAGCGCCCGCCGCTCCACCGACCGGGCGCCCACGTTGATGAGCAGGCCCAGCAGGCCGGTCACCACGATCAGGGCGTACATGTCCGGCACCGCCTGCGAGGACTGGGCGACCGCGATCTGCTGCCCCAACCCGGGGGCGCCGATGACCAGTTCGGCGGTGATGGTGAGGATCAGGGCCACCGCGGCGGCCAGCCGGACGCCGGTCATGACGTACGGCAGCGCGGTCGGCCACAGCACATGGCGTACCCGGGCCCAGGTGCCGAGTCCGTACGACCGTGCGGTCTCCTCGGCGACCGGGTCGACGTCCTGGACGCCGTACATCACCTGGATCAGGACCTGCCAGAAGGAGGCGTAGACGACGAGCAGCAGGACCGAGCGGAGTTCGGTGCCGTAGAGCAGGATGGCGAGGGGGATCAGGGCGACCGAGGGGATCGGGCGGAGGAACTCGATGGTGGAGGCGGTGGCCTCGCGCAGGTGCGGGACGACCGAGAGGACGACCCCCGCCACGATGCCGGCGCCGACCGCGATGGCCAGGCCCGCCGCCCAGCCGGTGAGGGTGTCGCCGAGCGCCGACCAGAAGGCTCCGTCGGCGAGTTCGGTGCCGAGGGCGCGGGCGATCCGGCTGGTCGGCGGGAAGTAGTCCGCCTTGACCAGACCGAGCCGCGGTACCGCCTCGCCGAGGGCGAGAAAGGCCGCGAGCCCGGCCGCACCCAGTGCGGTGTTCAGCCCCTTCACTTCCTTCACGGCAGCAGCTTGTCCAGGTCGGGCGCCGTCTTGAAGAGGCCGTCCTGCTCGCTCAGCTTCTCCAGGGTGTCGATCGACGCACGGTTCGGGTCGGCCGGCCACTTCGGCAGGGTCAGCGCGGCCAGCACGTCCGCGGGGGTCTTGGTGTAGGTGGTGACGATCTGCCGGACCTCGTCCGGGTGCGCGTCCGCGTAGGCCAGCGACTCGGCCGTGGCCTCCTGGAACTTCTTCACGACGTCCGGGTTCTTCTGCGCGTACGACGTCGAGGTGAAGTACATGGCCACGGTGAGGTTCTTCGCCACGTCGACCATCGGCGAGGCGATCTCGGTGGCGCCCTGGAGCTTCATGGTGGCGAGCGCCGGCTCGACCGCCATCGCCGCGTCGATCTGTCCCTTGTCGAGCGCCGCCGGCATCTGGTCGAAGGCCAGCTCGACGAAGCTCACCTTGTCCGGGTCGCCGCCCGCCTTGCGCACCGACTCGCGGACCGCGGTCTCGTTGATGTTCTTCAGCGTGTTGACGGCGACCTTCTTGCCCTCCAGCTGCTTCGCCGAGGTGATGCCGCTGCCCTTCTTCACGACGAGCCCGCCGAAGTCCTTGCCCGCCACGCCCGTCGAGGCCACGCCGTTCGCGATCGCCCGCACCGGCACGCTGTTGGACTGGGCGATCATCAGCGAGGTCATGTTGCTGAAGCCGAACTGGAACTGACCGCTCGTCACACCCGGCACGATGGCCGCGCCGCCCTGCGCGAGCGTCATCGACAGCTTCAGGCCGCGCTTGCCGTAGAAGCCCTCCTTCTGCCCAAGGTAGAGAGGGGCCACGTCGACGATGGGGATGATGCCCACTTTGACGGTGGTGGTGCCGCCCGAGGAGGGCGAGGTGGACGACGAACCCCCGGAGGAGCCGCAGGCCGCCGTGGTGAGCAGGATGGTGCCGGCCGCGAGACCGGCGAGCAGACGACGCATGGGCTCCTCCTGTGCAGACAACGGTGTTCCGACAGGGTGTGCGCTGTGCGCACAGTGGTGCTCGGATGGTGCTCAGCGGGAAGGTAGAACCGGCCGGACAACCCGGTCAATGGGTTCAGCTGACAAAATTGTTGACAGTTATCGAACCGCGCTCTCACCGTGTTCTCCGTGTCGAGCCGTCGAACCGCCGCGCGGCGGCGGACCGCGGCGGACCGTGGCGGGACGTACCGGACCGGGAGGCGCCGATGTCGAGTGATGCCCGCGCACCGCACTTCGTGAGGTCCTTCGAGCGCGGCCTGGCCGTGATCCGCGCCTTCGACGCCGAGCATCCGGCGCGCACGCTCAGCGAGGTGGCCCGCGCCTGCGACCTGACCCGGGCCGCCGCCCGCCGCCTGCTCCTCACCCTCGTCGACCTGGGCTACGTCCACTCGGACGGCCGCCGGTTCCGCCTCGCCCCGCGCGTCCTGGAACTCGGCTACGCCTATCTCTCCGGCCTCGACCTGCCGAGCCTCGCCCAGCCCCATCTGGAGCAACTCGCCGAGCTGACGGGGGAGTCGGCGGCACTCTGCGTCCTGGACGGAGACGCGGTGGTGCATGTCGCCGCGGTCCCGGCCCGGCGGGTGATGGCGGCGACCGTCGCGGTGGGTGCGAGGTATCCGGCCCGCCGGACGGCGGCGGGGGCGGTGCTGCTCGCCCACGCATCCGAGCCCTGCTCACCGGGCCTGCCCGCAGCGGAGTCGATACGGCGTCAGGGATTCGCCCTGCTCGAAGACGACCTGGAGGACGGCGTCAGAACACTGGCCGCCCCGGTGCGGGACCGGAGCGGCCAGGCGGTGGCCGGGGCGGTCCTGGCGGTCCACTCCGGCCGGATGTCCGCCGCCGCGGTCCGCCGCGACCTGCTACCGCCGCTGCTCGGGGCGGTGGCGCGGACCGAGGCGGACCTGCGGATCACAGATCGAGCACCAGGCGCTTCCCTCGGCACCGCGACACACAGATGAGCATGGTCTCCCCGGCCGCCCGTTCCTCCTCGGAGAGCACCGAGTCCCGGTGGTCCGGGTCGCCTTCGAGGACATCCGTCTCGCACGTCCCGCAGGTGCCCTCGATACAGGAGTAGAGCACCTCGACCCCGGCGGCCCGCACGGTGTCGAGCACGGAGACCCCGGGTGCGACGGTGAGGGTACGACCGCTCCGCCCGAGGACGACCTCGAACTGGCCGTCCTCGCCGTCCTCGCCTTCCTTGCCGTCCTGTCGGGCCTTCGGCTGAAAGCGTTCCACCCGCAGCACGCCCGCCGGGCAGCGCCCCTCCACCGCGTCCAGCAGCGGCCCCGGCCCGCAGCAGTACACCAGGGTGCCGTCCGGGACGTCGTCCAGCACCGGGCCGAGGTCCAGCAGCCCGGTCTCGTCCTGCGGGGCGACGGTGACCCGATCGCCGCCGTAGCGCGCCAACTCGCCGGTGAACGCCATGGAGTCCCGGGTCCGGCCGCCGTACAGCAGCGTCCACTCGGCGCCCGAGGCCTCGGCGGCGGCCAGCATCGGCAGGATCGGGGTGATGCCGATACCGCCCGCGACGAACCGGTAGCGCGGGGCCGGCTCCAGCCGGAAGTGGTTGCGCGGGCCGCGCACCCGCACCCTGTCGCCGACGCCCAACTGGTCGTGGACGTAGGCGGATCCGCCCCGCCCGTCGGGCTCCCGCAACACCGCGATCCGCCAGCCGGCACGGTCCCCGGGATCCCCGCACAGCGAGAACTGCCGCTCCAGCCCGGGCCCGAGCACGACATCGACATGCGCCCCCGGTTCCCACTGCGGAAGTTCCTCGCCGAGAGGATGCCGAAGGGTGAGGGAGACGACCCCGTCGGCTGCCGACACCCTTTCGCCGACGACCAGTTCGGCTTCGTACAGACTCATGTCGTGCGCTCCGGGGGCTGGTGTCCTTCGGGGTGGCCGAGCATCCACTCCCACATCGCGACCGGGTCCTGCGCGGTGTGCTCGGCTCCGCAGTGACAGGTGCCGTGCAGCACGTCGGTGCCCGGCAGCCAGTCGATGCGGTAGACCTCACCGGCCGGCGTGCTCACAGGACCTTCTCCACGGGCTTGTCGCCCTCCTCGACCAGCCGGGCGAGGATACGGCGGGCGGCGAGGCCGCCGGTGTCGATGTTGATGCTCAGCTCCTGGTAGCCGGCGCGCTCCGAACCCAGCGTCCGCTGAAGGAGGTTGAGGGCGTCGACGTCCTGCATGACGACCGTGTGGTTGTTGCTCCGCAGGAATTCGGTGACCTCGGCGTCGTCCGTCGCCCAGTCCCGGGAGACCATCCAGAAGTCGTACACCTTGCCGTCCGAGGACGGGGTGATCGCGTAGGTGATCTCGGTGTGGAAGCCGTTCGGGTCGCTGCCGTCGGCCTCCGGCCCCACACCGACCGGTGCGATCCGGCTGTGCAGCAGATACAGACAGGGCGCGTGGTACTCGATGTCCTGCCGGCGGGTGATCCGCCCCTCGATCCCGGTCGAACGGGCGTAGAACGGCGGGCACTCGGCGTCATCCATGTGCCGGCTGACCCGCACGATCCCGGCGCCTTCGTCGACCTCCGTGGTGATCGGCGTCTCGGCGACCTCCGGGGTGCCTATGTAACCGCCGTGCAGATAGGTCTCGTGGGAGAGATCGAGGAGGTTGTCGACGAGGAGGCCGTAGTCGGCGTCGATGGGCTCCATGCCCCGTACGGTCGTCCAGCCGGGGGCGTCGAGGTGCCGGGCCCGCGGGATGGCGTCCGGGTCGGCGAGCCCGGGGTCGCCGACCCACACCCACACCAGGGAGTCCTGCTCGACCACCGGGTACGAGGCGACCCGGGCGGTGCGCGGGATGCGTTTCTGACCCGGCACGTACACGCAGGCGCCGGTCCGGTCGTAGGTGAACCCGTGGTACCCGCACACGATCCGGTCACCGTCGAGCCCGCTCTCCGACAGCGGGTAACGCCGGTGCACACAGCGGTCGTTGAGCGCGACCGGGCTGCCGTCCTCCTCGGAGCGGTAGAACACGAGCGGTTCCCCGAGAACCGTCCGCCCGAGCAACTCCCGCCCGACCTCGTGACTGTGGGCGGCGACGTACCACTGGTTCCTGGCGAAGGCGGTGGTGTGCGGCATGCTGCGGCTCCCGTCGTTGGGTGGTGGCGACATCGTCCGGAAGAGCGTCACGGCGCCGCAATACCTCTTCCGCCTCACGGAAGGGACTGGGAAAACTGCCTGTTCAGGGCGGGTGCTCGCCTGTGGGAGTGAAATCAGGAGTGCGCTGAGCCAGCGACCTCACTGAACGTTTCCGCCGATGGTTTGCGCCAAGCTTGACACTCCCGTCTTGTGAGATATAGCACCACGCCCCCGAGGGGGCGCCCCTGCCGGGGCGGTATCGGTGTAGCTGAGAACCGATTGGAGGAAGGCTGCGTAAGCGTCCCGCTGGATGCCGCGCCGCCACTGTAGGTGGTCGTTCTGGCCCTGTGCTCGTACGACATCAAGTTGGGCGTCGACCTGTCGTGTTCCTCGGCCCGGACGACAGCGAGGAAGGCGTGGGCGAGCATGGCCAGGGTGACCCAGCGGGACCGGGACGCGTACCGGCGGACCTGGTGCTCATCCAGTCCGGCCAGGCCCTTGCCGGACTGGAAGAACTCCTCCGCCTGCCACCTTGATCCAGCTACCCGCACCAGTTCGGTCAGCGGCACCGGTGCGGGCGAATAGCAACGGCAGTAGGCGAGTTCGCCGCTGCCGCGATTCCGTCGGATCAGCAGGTGCCAGCTCCCGGGCCGAAGGTCGGTGAGGTCGATGACAGCCCAATCGTAGGAGCGGTGGCCCTTCGCTCCGGCCCCGGCCGACAGCTTCTGCCGGCCCCGCTCGGGCACCTTCCTGGCCAGGAAGTCGGCGCGGAACTTCCCGCCCCCGGTGGCGACTTCGTGCGAGCAGGCCGCCAGGCAGGGTCGAGAACGCCCAGGTTGCCGTCTACTTGGCCTATGCCGGTCGGCACGGGCACGGGAATCACCTGCTCCGGGAAGCCGGCTGCCGCGCTTTTACCAGCGGGTTCGGCAGCCGCTCGGCCCTTCCTTTACCGCACTCCTACGGCGCCTCCCCGCCTGCAACCGGAACCGGTGAACCTCGCGTTCTGGGCGGCCAGGCCATTTTGCAGGCCGATGCAGTTGTCGAGGCGTCAGTTGTGTGCCGTGGCCGCCCTGCGACTGCACCCCCTGGTTGGGCTGATGTTCGGTATCACGTAGTGACATACACAAAGGCATTGCCGCATCCATGTAGTGTTCATCTGGAGTTCTCTTTCAATTCGGCGTGTGCTGCCACTTTCCGCCCGACGTAATGGCGGAGTGCGGACATCGTGACGGGGGTCACACAGATTCTCCATAGGTCTTGTCGGTCAAATCCCTGGATTTGCCTATCGGTTGATCTGGACGAGCTATTGCCCTCCCTTTACCTTCGACTGGCGATGTCTTGATCGTTTTGCAGAGCAAAAGTCCGGGGGAGGGCTGGGGGATGACGGTTCCCAAACGGGGCCGCGCCGCTGCATGCGCAGTGAGCGCCGTTGCAGGTCTGACGTTGCTGGGCGGGATGGTGCCGGGCTTCACGGCGACGGCAAAGGACACGGAGAGCGCCGCTTTCGGTCAGGCCGCACGTTCGGGAAAGAAGGTGGAGATCGCCTCGCTGCGTGGTGAAACCAGCGAGACGTACGCCCTGCCGAACGGCAATTTCGAGGCTGTGGAACATCTGCGTCCGGTGCGGGCGCGGGTGGACGGTGAGTGGAAGGCGATCGACACCGCGCTGGAGAAGCGCGCGGACGGCAGCGTCGCGCCCAAGGCGGCGACGGTGGGTATCGCGTTCTCCGGCGGCGGGAAGAAGCAGCCGCTGATCACGCTGGAGCGGGCGGGCCGGAAGCTGTCCCTGTTCTGGCCGACGGCGCTGCCGGAGCCGGTGATCGACGGTGACACGGCGACCTATCCGTCGGTGCTGGGGGACGTGGACCTTCAGGTGAAGGCGAGCGTCGACGGCGCCTCGGAGGTGCTGGTCGTCAAGACGCCCGAAGCGGCGGCGAATCCGAAGCTGGCCGAGCTGCGGCTGGCGATGGACGCCGACGGCATGGACGTACGCACCACGCCGGACGGCGGCCTCGCGGCGGTCGACACGGGCGCCGGCGGGCCGGTCTTCGAGGCCCCGCGGCCGATGATGTGGGACTCCAGCAAGGGCGCGTCGACCGCGGCGGCACGCACGGCAGCCGGGAAGGCGGCCGAAGCCGCCGATCCGTCGCACGGGCCCGGCGAGTCCGCGAAAATCGCGCCCATCGGCGTGAGCGTCCCCCCGGGTGATGACGCGCTGGTGCTGACGCCGGACCAGAAACTGCTGAAGAACGCCACGTTCCCGGTCTACATCGACCCGCAGTGGTACACGCCGAAGGCGAGCAGCTGGACCTTCGCCTCCCGCTACTGGGCCTCGTCCCCGCAGTGGAAGTTCAACGGCAACTCCGACTCGGGCATGGGCTACTGCGCGGGTGACGCGCGCTGCGCGCCCGAGGACGTCAAGCGGATCTTCTACACGATCCCGACCTCGCGCTTCGCGGGCAAGACCGTCCTGTCGGCGGAGTTCGTGGTCAACGAGACACACTCCTACAGCTGTACCAAGACCGATGTGCAGCTGTGGCGCACCAAGGGGATCAACTCCTCGACGACGTGGAACACGCAGAACGCCGACGGCTTCTGGGTCGACCTGCAGAAGACGCTGAGCGAGGCGAAGGGCTGGAACGGTGACTGCCCGGGCGGCAGTGTGGAGTTCTGGGCGCTGCGTGCGGTGCAGCAGGCGGCGGCCAACGGCTGGTCGACCACGACGTTCGGCCTGAAGGCCCGGGACGAGAACGACGTGCTGTCGTGGAAGCGGTTCTCCGACGACGCGTGGCTGCGGGTGCAGTACAACCGTCCGCCGACGCAGATCCGCACCTCGCAGCTGACGCAGGACCCCGGCGGTGCCTGCTCCGCGACCGCCAAGCGGGTCCGCATCCTGCCCAAGATCCGGGCGAACGACGTGACGGACCCCGACGGCGACAGCATCGCCGTGCAGTTCCAGGCGTCCTGGGATACCGGTGACGGCAAGGGCTTCACGGCACGCTGGACCTCGGCCCGGACGACCTACAAGAAGTCGGGTTCCGACTTCTCGATCTCGCTTCCGACGAGCATCCCGAAGAACAAGTACGTCGGCTGGCATGTGCGCTCCTACGACAGCGCGCAATGGTCGCCGTGGAGCTATTCGGGTGCGGCGCCCGACTGCCTCATGGTCTACGACACGAGCGTGCCCGCCGGTCCCTCGATCGCCTCCACCCAGTACCCGGCCTCGGACCCCGAGGACCCGAACGACCCGTGGCTGGACGGGGTGGGCCGGTACGGCGCCTTCACCATCGACTCCTCGTCCACGGATGTGGCCAAGTACTGGTTCGGCATCAACGGCGACCCGACCAGCGCGCACACGCTGACCACTTCTGGCGGCGCCGCGCAGACGACGAAGTTCATGCCGACGAAGTCCGGCGTCAACTTCCTCACGGCGCAGGCCTTCGACACCGCGGGCAACGGCAGCGAGATCCGCACCTACCAGTTCCGGGTCAACGCGGGCCAGCCCGACCGGCTGAACATGAAGCTCAACGAGGCGGCCGGCTCGGCCACGGTCAGCGGTACGGGCGGGGAGTGGCCTGCCCAGCTGAACGGCGCGACGCCGGGCGGGGAAGGCGTCCTGGGCCACGGTCTGCACTTCGACGGCACGGACGACTACGCCGCCACCACCTCCCCGGTCCTCAACACGCGCAAGAGCTTCTCCGTGTCGACCTGGGCCAGGCTGCCCGCCACCCAGCCCGGCACCTCGGTCGTGGCTCTCTCGCAGGCCGGAGCCAACACCAGCGGCTTCGAGATCTACTACTCCCCCGTGCTGGGGGGCTGGCAGTTCCTGCGGCACAGCGTCGACGCCTCGTCTCCGGCCATCTCGCGCGCCTCGCAGCCCGCCTGTCCGACCGGCGACACCGCCTGTGCCGCCGCACGGCTGGGCACCTGGACCCACCTGGTCGGCGTCTTCGACAACACGAAGCAGGAGCTGAGGCTGTACGTCGACGGCGTGCTGGTCGGCAGTGCGGCGTTCACCACCCCGTGGGATTCCCGCGGCCGTACTCTCCTCGGCGCCGCCCAGCACTACGGCACCCTGAGCAACTACTTCACCGGTGATCTGGACGAGGCCCAGCTCTTCGACTACCAGCTCACCGACGCCCAGATCGGCCGCCTGTACGCCAAGCAGCCGGTGAACACCAACCGTCCGGCGAAGGTGGTCTGGCCGCTGGACGAGGAAGCCACAGCGACCGCGGCCGTCGGCCGGTCGCAGGAGGTGACGGCGACCGTCAACGGTGGAACGGTGCTGGGTTCCGCGGGCGTCGACGGTACGGCGGCGACGTTCGACGGCGTCGACGACGGTGTGATCACCTCGCAGCCGGTGCTGGACACTTATCAGAGCTTCGCGGTCTCCGCCTGGGCCAGGCTACCCAAGGACAAGGAGAGCCGGACGATGACGGCGGTGACCCAAGGAAGCGCCGGTGTCCCAGGTTTCGAACTGGTCCACTCCTCGGCACTCGGCGGCTGGGCCTTCCTGCGCGCCGGTTCCGACTCGACCAGCGCCACGCTGGTGCGGGCCCGGCAGAACGCCTGCGATCCGAACGTGAACTGCGCGGCCGCCCGGCTCGGGGAGTGGACCCATGTCGTGGGCGTCTACGACTACGACGTCGGTGAGATCCGGCTCTACGTCGACGGGGTACTGAAAGACACACAGCCCTTCACCACCCCCTGGCTCGCCACCGGCCCGGTCACCCTGGGCTACAAGGCGACGGGCGGACCCCAGGCCTTCATGAAGGGCGACCTGGACGATGTCCGGCTGTTCGACCGGACGCTGTCCGGGGACGAGGTCAAGGAGCTGAACAAGGCCCGTCCGGTCGTCCAGGGCCGCTGGAAGCTGGACTCCGGCTCCGGCACACCACTGACCTCCGCGGACGACTCCTCGGGCAAGCGGGCACTGACGCTGGGCGGCAACGCCTCGATCGACGTTTCCGGCAACTCCAACTACGTGGGCCCAGGTGGGCTGCTGCTGGACGGCAACGGCGACTACGCCGCCACGGCCACCTCGCCCGTCTCCACCGGGACCAGCTTCACCGCCGCCGCGTGGGTGAGCACGGCTGCCCGGCCGGACCATCCGGTGACGGTGTTCTCGCAGGCGGGCTCGGTCAACAGCGGCTTCGCGGTGCGGTACGTACCCAGTGCGACCGACCCGGCGAACGCCGGCCGATGGCAGCTGGCGATGCCGGGCTCCGACGCCAAGGGAGCGACGGTGGCGACGGCCGAGCATCCCAACTTCATGAACAACACGAGCTGGAACCATCTGGCGGTGGTCTACGACGCCTTCGCCGATCAGATGCGGCTGTATGTCGACGGCAACCTGGAGCAGGTCGTCTGCGTCGACAGTGACGACGACGGGAGTCCGGATGTCGCGGGCTGCACCGACTCGGTGTCCTGGAACTCCAACGTCCTGCCGTTCAACGCCACCGCCGGCCTCCAGCTCGGCCGTGGCAGGACGGACGGCACGTGGGGCGAGTACTGGCCCGGCGTGATCGACGACGTGTGGACCCTCCAGGGCGTGGCCTCGGAAGAGCAGATCGACCGGCTGGCCAACGGTACGGACCTGGCCACGGTCCCCGGCCCGTAACAGCCGGCACGACCGATGCGGGGGCGGGCCCAACGGCCCGCTCCCCGCGCACGGGTGGCATTCGTACCCGCACTCCACGCGAGGGCGGGTCGATTCGCGGGCGGCCACGGTTCCGATGGGGCCGCCGGGTCGCTGTGGCGTCGGAATCAACCAGCGGGTGAATGGGGGAAACACATGATCTTGGATAGATGGGGACGGGCGAGAGCACGGCGCAGAGTCGCCGTGACGGTGTCCGCGGTGCTGGTCGGAACACTGCTGCAGGGGGCGTTCACGCCGTCGTCGGCGCAGGCGGACGACATGCCGAAGGTCCCGGCCTCGGAGAAGGCGCTGTCCGGGCACACGGTGAAGTCGCTGCCGCGGGGGACGGACGGGCAGCGCAAGGTGCCGCCCGTGGCGCCGCGGCACACATGGCCGAAGGCCGGGTCGGCAACGGTGACCCTGCGACCGGGCGGGAAGGCGGTCACGCGGCGCGCGGGAACGCTGCCGGTGTCGCTGACGGCGCCCGCGGCGAAGAAGGCGCCGACGGCGTTGAAGGGTGCCGCGACCGTACGCGTGCTGGACGCGAAGGCCGCCCGGAAGGCCGGTGTCGAGGGCCTGCTGTTCTCCGTGCGGCGCGGGACCGGTGCCCAGGGCACCAAGGTCGGCGTCAGCGTCGACCACTCCGCCTTCGCGCAGGCGTACGGCGGTGCCTACGCCGCCCGCCTGAAGCTGGTACGGCTGCCCGCCTGCGCCGCGACGACCCCGCAGCGTGCCGAGTGCCGCACGCAGCAGCCGGTCGACGCCCGTAACGACGGGACCAAGCTGTCCGGTGACGTCAGCATCGCGGGCGCCGAGCCGATGATGCTGGCGGCGACCACAGCCGCCGCCGGCGGTGCCTCCAGCGACCACGGCGACTACACCGCCAGCCAGTTGTCCCCCTCCGCGACCTGGTCGACGAGCCTGAACTCGGGGAGCTTCTCCTGGTCGTACGACATGCCCGTGCCGGGCGTGCCCGGCAAGTTCGCGCCCAGCGTGGGCCTGTCCTACTCCTCCGGGGGCGTCGACGGCCGTACGTCCTCGACCAACAACCAGTCCTCCTGGGCGGGCGACGGCTTCAACCTGTGGCCCGGCTCCATCGAGCGCAGCTACAAGGGCTGTGCCGACGACGACGTGAAGAACGCCGACGGCAACAAGCCCGGCGACCTGTGCTGGGCGTACGACAACGCCACCATCTCGTTCAACGGGCGTGCCGGAGAGCTGATCCCGACCGGTACCGACGCCTTCAGGATCAAGGGCGACGACGGCACCAAGATCCAGCGCGTCTACGGCACCACCACCGACGTCCGCTCCAACGGCGCCCGCAACGACGAGTACTGGAAGGTCACCACGACCGACGGCACCCAGTACTTCTTCGGCTACAACCGCCTGCCCGGCTGGGCATCGGGCAAGGACACCACCGACTCCACCTGGACGACCCCCGTCTACGGCGACGACGCGAACGAGCCCTGCCACGCCGCCACCTTCGCCGACTCCTGGTGCCGGCAGGCCTACCGCTGGAACCTCGACTACGCCGTCGACGTCCACGGCAACGCGATCGCCTACTACTACAAGAAGGAATCCAACTACTACGCCCGGAACCTCACGGTCGCCGACGAGACGGCCTACGACCGCGGCGGCTATCTGGACCGGATCGAGTACGGCCTGCGCAAGGACACCGTCTACTCGGCCAAGGCCCTCGCCAAGGTCTCCTTCACCTCGGCCGAGCGCTGCCTGCCGCAGACCGGCGTGACCTGCGACGCCTCGACCATCGACGACAAGAAGTTCTACTGGTACGACACGCCCTGGGACCTGAACTGCAAGTCCGGGGAGGACTGCACCAAATCCGCCTCCCCGAGCTTCTGGACCCGTAAGCGCCTGACCGATGTCACCACGCAAGTGCTGAAGTCGGACGGCACGTACGCCCCGGTCGACACCTGGGCGCTGGGCCACCGCTGGGGCATGGCGGACATCGACTACCAGCTGCTGCTCGACTCGATCCAGCACACCGGCAGGTCGGCCACCCCCGAGGTCACCCTCCCCAAGGTGACCTTCGGATACCACCAGGACGCCAACCGCCTCGACATCCCCGGTGACAACACCGCGCCGTTCATCAAGGAGCGCCTCTCCGCCGTCGCCGACGAGTCCGGCGGCCAGATCGACGTCAACTACTCCGCGGCGGCCTGCGACGCGGGCAACCTGCCGACCCCGCAGACCAATACCACCCGCTGCTACCCGGTCTACTTCACCAAGTCCGGCGACGCCGACCCGAGCCTGCAGTGGTTCAACAAGTACGTGGTGGCGTCGGTCACCGAGACCGACCGCACCAACTCCTCGCCGGACATGGTCACCCGCTACGACTACCTCGACGGCGCGGCCTGGCACTACGCCGACGATGACGGCCTGACCAAGGAGAAGTACAAGACCTGGTCGCAGTGGCGCGGCTACGGCCACGTACGAGAACGCACCGGCGGCCAGGACCCGGTCGGCATGAAGTCGCAGACCGACCACTACTTCCTGCGCGGCATGGACGGCGACCGGGCGGCCCCGTCCGGCGGCACCAAGTCCGCCAGTGTCTCCGACGACAACGGCGGCACCATCACCGACCACGACTCCGCAGCCGGCTTCGAGTACAAGACCGAGGATTACAGCGGCCCCGGCGGCCGGGTGCTCGAGAAAACCGTCAGCACACCCTGGCACCACCAGACGGCCAGCCGGGTCCGGGCGTGGGGCACCACCACCGCAAACCTGACCGGCACCGCCTCCGTCCGGACCTGGACCTCGCTCGACGACGGCGTGGGCGACAAGTGGCGGCAGACCTACCAGACCAACACCTACGAGGACACCGCCGGCCGTGTCACACAGCTCGAGGACTTCGGCAGCACCGGCACCGCGGCCGACGACCAGTGCACCCGCACCACCTACGTCGACAACATCGCCGACTGGATACTGACCAAGCCCTCGCGGGTGGAGACCGTGGCGGTCAAGTGCGATGCCACCCCGGACCGCAGCAAGGACGTTCTGTCCGACATCCGCACCGCCTACGACGGCCAGGCGTACAACGCCGCCCCCACCAGGGGCGACCCCACGCGCATCGCGAGCCTGAAGTCGCACAACGGCACAACCGCGACCTACCTGGAGTCCGGCGTCACCTACGACACCACCTACGGTCGCCAGCTCACCAGCACCGACATCACCGGCACGGTCACCGCGACCCAGACCGGCACCCCGACGCGCACCGCCCGCAGTGACGGCCGGACGACGACCACGGCGTACAACCCGACCACCGGCTTCCCGACCACGGTCACCGTCACCACCCCGCCGGCCACCCCGGGCACCGCCTCCACCGCCCAGACCAGCACGACCACGTACGACACGTTGCGCGGAATGCCCGTGACCGTGCTGGACACGAACAACAAGCGCACCGACAGGACCTACGACGCGCTCGGCCGCGGCCTCAAGATCTGGCTGCCCGACCGCTCCAAAGCCAACAACCAGACCCCGAACTACGAGTTCGACTACACCATCACCGACGGCAAGCCGGTGGCGGTGGCCACGAAGACGCTGAAGAACGACGGCGGGCAGCGCACCTCGTACACCTTGTACGACGGCTTTCTGCGGTCTCGTCAGACCCAGGGCCCCGGCCCGTCCGGCGGCATGCTGGTCAACGACGTCTTCTACGACGAACGCGGCCTGACGGCCAAGGTCTTCGCGCCGTACTACAACACCAAGGCACCCTCCACCGAGCTGCTCAAGCTTGACGACGCCCTTGCGGTGGAGACCCAGACCTGGAACACCTACGACGGCCTCGCCCGCGTCACCAAGTCCCAGCAGGTGGCCGGCAACGGCGACGGCGGCACGGTGCTCGCCACCACCAGCACCAGCTACGGCGGCGACCGCACCACCGTCACCCCGCCGGCCGGCGGCACCCCGAGCACCACCATCACCGACGTCCGCGGCCGCACCACCGACCTGCTGCAGTACGACGCCGCGACGCCGACCGGCACCCCGTCCACGACCCACTACGACTACGACCCCGCCGGGCGGCTGGCCGCGGTCACCGACCCCGTCGGCAACCAGTGGGCGTACAGCTACGACCAGCGGGGCAACAAGAACTGGTCGAAGGACCCCGACAAGGGCGAGAGCACCTACACCTACGACGACCGCAATCAACTGATCACCAGCACCGACGACCGCGTGCCGAAGCAGACCATCACGCACGTCTACGACGGCCTGGGCCGTGAGCTGGAGACCCACGACGGCACCGCCACCGGCCCGCTGCTGACCAAGCGGGTCTGGGACCCGGCCGGCTACGAGGGCCAGCCGGCCTCCGCCACCCGCTACGTCGACGGCGCGAGCGGCAGCGCGTACACCACCACCTACAACATCTACGACACGCTCTACCGCCCCAACCGCGTGACCACCACGATCCCGGCGTCCGAGGGCGCCCTGGCCGGGGCCTACCAGTCGAACATCAAGTACAACCCCGACGGCACCGTCCAGTCGAGCAGCTACCCGGCGGCGGGCAGCCTCGCCGCCGACGTCCTCACCCCGACGTACGACGAGATCCTGCGCCCGGTGACGCTCTCCGGCACGGGCGGCGTCACGTACATCACCGGCACCTCCTACAGCTACACCGGCAAGGCGCTGCAGTTCACCTACCAGAGCGGCGGCAAGAAGACCCAGGTCACCAACACCTACCAGTGGGGCACCCAGCGCCTGGACAACACGCGGGTCGACCGCGAGGGCGTGCCCGGCGTCGACAAGTCGTCCACCTTCGGCTACGACCAGGCCGGCAACATCACGTCGATCAGTGACGTGTCCCGCGACGGCACCGACAACCAGTGCTTCGGCTACGACCACCTCGGCCGCCTCACCGAGGCCTGGGCCCAGGGCACCACCGGCTGCTCGGCCACGGCCGGATCCCTGCTCGGCGGTCCCGCGCCCTACTGGCAGTCGTACACCTACGACGCCACGGGCAACCGGCGCACCGAGACGCTCCACGACACCGCCGGCGACGCCGCCAAGGACGTCAAGCGCACCTACGAGTACCCCACGCCCAAGTCGCCGCGGCCGCACGGCCTGACCCAGGTCACCACCGCCTCGGCCAACGGCTCGGCGATCGACACCTACACGTACGACACGGTCGGCAACACGCACACCCGCACCATCGGCGGTGACAAGCAGACCCTCGACTGGGACGCCGAGGGGCACCTCGCCAAGGTCACCGAGGGGACCAAGACCACCTCCTACGTCTACGACGCCGACGGCAACCGCCTGATCCGCCGCACCGACGCCGACACAACGCTCTACCTCGGCTCCACCGAGATCACCCTCGCCAAGGGCGCCACCACCGCCAAGGCCACCCGCTACTACGACCTCGGCGGCGGCAACCAGGCGATCCGCACCGACGACGGCAAGCTGTCGTTCCTCCTCGGCGACCACCACGGCACCTCCGAACTCGCCGTCAACGCGACCGACCTGTCCATGCAGCAGCGCCGCTCCACCCCCTTCGGCGCCGCCCGCGGCCAGGCACCGGCCTCATGGCCCGGCCAGAAGGGTTTCATCGGGGGCACCGACGACAGTACGACCGGGCTGACCCACCTCGGAGCCCGCGAGTACGACCTCGCGACCGGCCGTTTCATCAGCGTCGACCCGGTCATGGACTCGACCGACCCGCAGCAGATGAACGGCTACAGCTACACGGAGAACAACCCGGTCACCTACAGCGACCCGACGGGCCGCACGAAGTGCGACGCCAACCCCGAACTGTGCGGCCACAAGGACAACAGCTGCGACTCGGCGTGCGTGAAGAAGAACATCGAGAAGGTCAACAAGGCCAACAAGGAGACCGAGGAATACTTCAGGAAGAAGCGGCAGAAGGAGGCGCAGAAGCTCTACAACTACTTCTTCAAGCCGTCGAAGTGCTTCGGCAATCCGGTCCTGCCGCTCCCGAAGTACGACACCTGCTACACGCAAGCGGAGATCGACTCCGACAAGCAGCTCCTGAAGACCGTCATGTCCGCCTTCGGTGACATGACGATGCTCGAACCCTGGTACCAATGTGCCTTCAACCACAACCAGGACAAGTGCGACACCCTCGGCATGGCCATGTCCTCGGCGGACGCCGGCGGTATCGCGCGGGGCGCCACCAGATTCATCGGCGCGATGGCCAAGGCCGGGCGGGTTCTGTGCAGCTTCACCCCCTCGACCCGCGTGCTCATGAAGGACGGGCGCACCAAACAGATCGGGAAGATCAAGCCCGGCGACAAGGTGGAGGCGGCGGATCCGAAGACGGGCAGGCGCCAAGGTGCACGCACGGTCACCGCTCAGGGCAGCCATCGCGACACGGACCTGGTCGACCTGAGGATCCGTGACAAGCAGGGCCGTACGGCCACCATCCCCACCACGTTCAAGCACCCGTTCTGGGACGCCACGGCCCACGCGTGGATCCAGGCCGGCGAGCTCACCGCGGGCCACGACCTCAGCACCGCCGATGACGGCCATGTCCGCCTGGTCGGCGTGCGCCACCGGGCCGGCGCGGGCGACATGTACAACCTCACCGTCGAGGAACTCCACACGTACTATGTGCTCGCCGGTTCCACGCCAATCCTGGTGCACAACTGTGATCTCGCCCTTGGGTGGCGAACCATGGGAACCGCGGAGTGGGCGGAGGCGAATAACTACACCCACATGATTAACAACCCGGATGACGGCTGGAAGTTCCCCGTGGAGCGAATGATCGGCGACCCCAACGTCACTCTCCGCGTCAACTTGACGGGATGGGAAACAGATTTCGAGGGCGCGGCGAGGAACGGTCTCGAGGGAGGCAAGGCCACAGAGCTCGAGATGAGCTGGATCGCCAGGGCGGTTGCCAATGGTCAGCGTTCATGGGATTCCGTGCACTTCTACGAAGTGGGTCCGGGTGGAAAGTCCGTCCCGGTGGCCCGTCCCGCTGAGCCTGACTGGTCCACGTTCGGCAAACTCGATCCGGTCAGAAGTCCGTTCACCATGTGCAAGTGCGAAGGTTCGGTTCCCTGGGATGAATAGCAAGAGGCTGCCAGAAGATTCATGGGATCCGGCCCTGCATTACCCTGACCTCGACGTGTCCGAAGGCTTGGCCAAGGCGCTCGAGCGCCGGGCTGCGGGGCTCGGACTGAAGCTCGAGGGAATCTACGACTGCACACCCGGGGCAATGCTTGCCACTGATCGTGGTGACGTCTGGATCAAGGTCGGGGCCTGGGAGAGGTCCTTCCCCGTGGCAATTCACGAGTCCGGCATCGAATGGGCGAGGGGAGCGACCGAGGACGTCGAGCAGGTGCTTCGGGCGGCTGCCGCCTGGCAGGGCGGCGAGCCCCTCGACGACTTCGTGTCGGAGTTCCCGTTCATGACCCCAGGGAGGCTGGCGCGCGCGTTCCTGGAGGGAAGGGTCGCCGAAGCCCAGTGGGAGGACCTGCTGGAGTCGGTCCACCACACGGGCGGCCAGCGGCTGCTCGTCGCTCTCGCGCCTTTCGGTGAACTGAGGAGTTTCTATCCGGAGATCAGCTACGGCGACCTCCGCTTCACCATGCCCCCTCCCCGGCGGGACGATCGGGTGTTCCGGCTCCGTAGCGACGGGTCGGGATTCCGGGTGGAGGAATCCGGGCCGGAGCGCCGTGACTACTCCCTCGACGCACTGGACGAAGTAGCCCGTCACGTCGTCGAGTTCTTCGCCTCCGGCTGACGAGTCCTGTCGGTTGAGTAATGCGGAGGCCCCACCGGATATCGGCGTCACTCTGGCGGGGCCTCCGATGGCAGGGCTGACAGAACCGGAGCGCGTGCCTGGCCGCCCGGTCCTTCATCTCTCCTTCAACTCAAAGCCGTTGTCGCGTCACAGGCGTGCCATTAGGTTCGGCTGGATCGTCCTGCTGACCTGGAGAGCAATGAGCCGTCCCTTCCCGAGCCGTCGTATGTCCGTGCTCGGCTCTGTCGCGATCGGCATCGCTGCGCTCGTGGTCTTCGTCCGGTTCTGGGCGGACCGGGCCGACAGCGCGGATGCCGAGCCGGAACGAAGATGCGTCTCCTCGGTTCCGTATGTCTCGGGGGCGGGAGGCTATGACAGCTATCGCATACCTGCCGTCGTCCGTACTCGCGGCGGGACCTTGCTCGCCTTCGCCGAAGGCCGGGTCGGTGGCAGGGCGGACCACGGCGACATCGACGTCGTGCTCAGGAGGTCGTGGGACGGCGGATGCACATGGGGGCGGCTGCAAGTCGTCGCAAAGGGCGAGGGGAACACCCGGGGCAACCCGGCCCCGGTCGTCGATCCCCGGACAGGGAACATCGTGCTCGTCACCTCGTACCACAGTGGTGACGTCACCGAAGCGCGGATTCTGCGCGGTGAGGCCACGGGCCGGCAGGGCCGGCGGGTCTTCGTGCAGACGAGCGAGGACGACGGACGCTCCTTCTCCGCCCCGCGGGAGATCACCTCGGCGGTGAAGAGGCCGGACTGGCGTTGGTACGCCACAGGGCCGGGCCATGCCATAGCGCTGACGCGGGGGGTCCACGCGGGGCGGCTGGTCGTCCCGGCGAACCACTCTTCCGCGCCGCCTCCGGGGTCGCCGGACACCGGCCAGGAGCCCAAGTACTACGGGGCGCACGCGATCTACAGCGACGACGGGGGGAAGTCCTGGCACCTCGGCTTCATCGACGATTCCTACGAAGGTGTGTACAACGCCAACGAGTCGACAGCGGCCCAACTGCCGGACGGACGACTGTATTTCAATGCCCGGAACCAGAAGGGCACGAGCTCGGGGAACCGCCTGGACGCCTACTCCAGTGACGGGGGTGCCAGCCTGGACCGGGGCTTTGCGGAGCAGCCTTCGCTGAACGACGTGCCCTTGGTGGAGGGCAGCGTGCTGCAAGTGGCCGGGGAGAGAGGCACCCTGTTGTTCTCAGGGCCCTCGGTGCCGACCGACCGTGCGGCGATGGCGTTGTGGAGCAGTACGGACGGGGGGCGGTCCTTCGGCAAGGCGCTGACCTTGTCCGCTCGGAAGGCCGGGTACTCGGACCTCGTTCAGACGGATGGCGAGAGCATAGGAATCCTGTACGAAACGGGTGTTCGGACGGCGTATGAAACGATCGAGTTCCGGCGAGTTCCCTTGGGGGAGTTGTCGGCGGACGGTGAGTAGAAGTCCAAAGAGGGCGGGACCCGGCGTGAAATCGTCCGATGCCGTGAGCGAGACGCCACCGAACACCCTGCAATACCGCTTCGGCGGACCGGACGACGCACCCGTCCTGATCCTGGGTCCCTCACTCGGCACGACCTGGCAGATGTCGTAGAAAGAAATGCTGGTCGGAGTACATGGGTGAGCGGTCGGTGCGAACCTGGAGGCTTCCGCCCTCTTTGTGAAGTATGGGGGTTGGCGTAAAGGTGACTTGACGCCTGGTGGACAGGGCAAAGTGCTGACCTCGGCACTTGACGGCACCACGCTGTCCTCCCATGAGAGACATGAACAACAGGTGGCGCCGCAGGGCCCGCCCTCCCCGGCCTCGGCATACGGCGGTGACCGCCGCCCTCGTGGCGCTCGTGGCCGGTCTGACCGCCGCCCCCGGCGCCGCTCAGGACCTCGGCCCGCACACCGGGCGAACGGGAGCCGCCGCGCAGACCGGAGCGGACCGGACACAGATCACCTCCCGCCATCAGGTCACCCTGATCACCGGCGACCGCGTCACGCTGGAGACGGACACCTCCGGCAGGCAGAGTGTGTCGGTCGAGCCCGCCGAGGGCCGCGAGCGGGTTGCGTTCATCAAGCGCCAGAGCGGCCGTGACTGGACGGTCATACCCGCCGACACGCTCCCGCTGCTCGCGACGGGCCGCCTGGACAAGGCGCTGTTCGACGTCTCCGCCCTGGTCCGGGGCAGGTACGCGCGGCGGTCGAGCCTGCCGCTGATCGTCGAGTACGCCGGCGACGCGGGCACCGTCCGGCGACAGCTGACCGCCGCCGGTGCCGACACCGTCCGCCCCATCGGCGGTACCCCCTTCGCGACCCTCGGCGAACACCGCGCGGACGCCGCCGGGTTCTGGAAGGGCATCGCCCCCGGCCGGGCGGACGCCATGTCCTTCGGAGCCGGCGTGCGCCGGGTCTGGCTGGACGGCCACTCCAGGATCCAGCTCGACAGCACGGTGCCGCGCATCGGCGCCCCGCACGCCTGGGAGAAGGGCTACACCGGCACCGGCGTCAAGGTCGCCGTGCTCGACACGGGTTACGACCCGAACCACCCGGACCTCAAGGGCCTGGTCACCGAGTCCGCGAACTTCACCACCGAGCCGAACACCGACGACCTGAACGGCCACGGCACCCACGTGACCTCCACGGTCGCCGGTTCCGGCGCGGCCTCCGACGGCACGTACAAGGGTGTGGCACCCGGTGTGCGGATCCTGTCCGGCAAGGTGTGCACCGCGGACGGCACCTGCGACAACTCCGCCATAGTCGAGGGCCTGGCCTGGGCCGCCCAGCACGGCGCCAAGGTGATCAACCTCAGCCTGGGCGACACGGACACACCGGAGACCGACGCCCTCGAGGCCATGGTCGACACCGTGACCCGCGACTACGGCACGCTGGTCGTGGCCGCGGCCGGCAACAGCGGTCCCGACAAGGTCTCCTCGCCCGCCTCCGACGACCGGGCGCTGGCTGTCGGCGCGGCCGAGGAGGACGACGACCTCGCCGTCTTCAGCTCGGTCGGCCCGCGAGTGGGCGACTCCGGCCTCAAGCCGGACATCATCGCCCCTGGCGTCAACGTCGTCGCCGCGAGAGCGGGCGGCACCACCGCCGATGACGGCTATGTCGCGATGAGCGGCACGTCCATGGCCACGCCCCATGTGACCGGAGCCGCCGCCCTCCTGTTCCAGCAGCACCCAGACTGGACGGCCGAGCAGGTCAAGCGCCGGCTGATGCAGTCGGCGACCGGCGCCAAGGAACACGGCGCCTACTTCCAGGGCGCCGGACGCGTCGACATCGCCCGGGCGGTCGACCAGGACGTCAGCGCCGACACCACCGCACTGGACTTCGGGCTGATCCGCTGGACGGACGGCGAGCGGCCTCCGGTGACCAAGACCATCACCTACCGCAACCCGGGAGCCGCGCCGGTCACCCTGCGGCTGAAGGACAACCCGAGCAGCGGGAAGAAGGACGTGCCCGCTCCCGCCGGCCTGTTCCGGCTCAGCGCCGACACGGTCACCGTGCCCGCGCACGGAACCGCGGCCGTCACCCTCACCGCGACCCCGGAAGCCACCACGGCGTACGCCGCCTACAGCGGCGTGGTGACCGCGAGCACCGCGGACGACCGGGTGTCGGTGCGCGTCCCGTTCGGCATGGACGTCGAGCGGCCGTCCTACGACCTGCGCATCGGCATGAAGAGCCGCACGGGCGCCGCCCCCGACAACGCCTACCTGCTCGTCAACTCGGCCGACGGCAAGGCGTACGAGGTCGAGGCGCTCGGCAAGAGCAGCACGGTGGTGCGACTGCCGAAGGACACCTACTCGGTGAGCGGCTTCTACTTCGACGCCACCTTCACCGAGGGCACCATCGTCGGCGTGCCGAAGGTCGTGATGAGCGCCGACCGGCAGGTGACCATCGACGCCCGGAAGGCGAAGCCCGTCACGGTGTCGGCACCGAGCCGCTCCGCGCGCATCATGTCGGCCGAGATCGGCACGATCAGCATGGCTGACCAGCTGCTCTCGGTCACCATGTACGACGCGATCGGCACCGACCACATCGACGGCGTGTACGCGGTGCCGACGGCCCGGTACCAGGACGCGAAGTTCACGTACCTCGTCACCAGTGTCTGGGGCGACCCGGCCGGCCCCGACGGGAACCCCGCCTCGGTCTACTACCTCACGCGACCGGTGCACGGCGCCATCCCGGCGGACCCCGCCTACCACCCCCGCAAGTCGGAGCTGGCCAGGGTGAACACCACGTTCGCCGCCACCGCGCCGGGAACCACGGCCACCCGCATCGTGTGGACGTACGTCGACAACGTTCGCTTCAGCGGACGGGCGATGGAGGGGATCCCGGTCCCGTCGCGACGCGTCGACTACTTCTCGGCGGCCGACGGACTGCGCCGGCAGACGGCCTTCGACCAGAACAGCTTCCTCGACCCGGACGCACACGGGCAGAGCTACCTCAGCGACCTGCACGGCTACCGGGCCGGTTCCCAGGTCGAGGAGCGCTGGAACGGCGGGATCCAGGCCGTGGGCCTCTCGTCCCAGATGGCCGCCTTCCGTGAGGGTGACACGATGTACCGGCCGTTCCAGTCGGCCGCGAACGGCAACCTCGACCTGGTGGCCGACACCACGGCCGGTCTGCCCGAGGTGAAGCTGTGGCGCAACGGCGAACTGGTCTCCCAGGACTGGAGCATGAGCGACGTCCCGGCCGACACCACCCCCGCCGACTACCGTCTGACGGTCGAGCACAACCGTGACATGGCCCCCAGCTCCGTCTCCACGAGTGTGCGGGCGGAATGGCGGTTCCGGTCGCAGACCACGGCGACCCGGCAGGCGCTGCCGCTGTACGCGGTCCGTATGTCGCCGAAGCTGGACGAGTGGAACCGGGCCGAGGCCGGCCGCAGGCTCGACATCCCGGTCCTGATCCAGCGGACGGCCGGCGCCCCGGTGTCACCCGTCCGCGTCTTCACCACCGAGGTCTCCTTCGACGAGGGCAGGACCTGGCAGTCGGTGCGGGTCAAGGGCGCCGGAATGGAGCGCACCGTGACCGTGGACCACCCGCGCCGCGCCGCGGGCGGCTCGGTCAGCCTGCGCGTCCACGTCGAGGACGCGGCGGGCAACTCCTTCGAGGAGACCGTCATCAAGGGCTATCTGCTCAAGTAGCCGCCTGCGCGGAGCGGCCACGTCCTCTGGTGGCTGCTTCCGCGGAGCAGTCACGTCCTCGAGCGACTGCCTCCGCGAGTGGCGAGTGGCGAATGGCGAGTGGCGCCGCCCGGCCGTGGCGGCCGGACGGACGGGGACAGGGCTCGCCGGACACCTCCGGTGGGCCCTGTCCGTGTGCGGTGCGGTGTCCGCCGTGCTCAGAGCCAGTCGCGGCGGGCCGCGTGCCAGCCCAGCTGCATACGGGTGGCGACGCCCGCCAGGCTCATCAGGCCCTGGATGCGCCGCTGGACGGTGCGCTTGCTGACCCGCAGCTGTCCGGCTATCGCCTCGTCCGTCATGCCGGCGACCATCAGGGAGAGCAGGTGCCGGTCCTCCCCGACCGGCGAGGCGGCATCCGCGGTGCCGGCGCCGCCGATCTGGCCCTCCTCGGTCACCCGGAGCGGGGCACCGATCTCCCAGTGGTGTTCGAACAGGGCGATGAGCGCGTCCAGCAGGCTGCTCTCCCGGATCACCGCGGCTTGCAGTTCCCGGGGGTTGCGGGACGTGCCCGAGGCGGCCAGCGGCAGGATGGCCACCGAGCGGTCGGCGATCGCCATCCGCAGCGGCAGCAGAGGCACCGCCCGGGCGACCTCTCCCGCGCACACGCCCTTGACGACGTAGTCCACCGAGTCGGGGTCGTCGAAGTAGGCCTGCTCGTACAGGGCCCGGTAGAGCACGCCCCGGTCGAGCGCGGCGAACTCCTCCTGATTGCTCTCCGGGGACATGGCCACGTACTGGGCCTTCACGAACCACATCATCTCGCGGCCGGCGCCCTCCTGGAGCTGGCGCAGATGCTGGCGCAGTGCCGCCGCGCCGGTGATGATCTCGACGGCCTCGCCCGTGCTCCGGGCCCATGCGCTGCGGCGGTGGGTCTCCGCCAGTTCGTGGACGGCGGCCCGGGTCTGTTCCAGGGCGTCGAAGTGGCGTTGGAGCCGGGGCATGAGGGCCACCTGCGGCGGCACGGCCGTGAACCATTCGGGACTGTCCTCGGCCACCGACGCCAGGCCCTTGTGCTCCAGCGCGCGCAGCAGCAGCCGAGCGGTCACGACGTCGAGGGCCGAGCGGCCGGAGATGTCCTGAGCGGACGCCGTCCCGGTGGCGACCAGAAGGCGGTACACCTCGCTCTCGTCGGCCGTCAGGCCCACCGTCTCCAGCATGTCGCCACCTTTCTCAGCATCCGGGCCGCCTCCGCCCGGGTGTCCGCGAGGGGAACGCGGTCGTCCCGGCGGATGATGCCACCAGCCCCCGACCAGGCACCACGACGGTTGTCAGGCAGGTCCGGCCGTCGTTCCGCGGCTGAGCGGCGCGGCCGTGTGAGGCCCGCGCGGTATGCCCCGTGCTAGCGTGGGGCGTTTGCAGCGTCGCTGTGCCGGTGCCCGGTTGACGGTCCCCGGCCGGTGGCCGCGTCCCCGCCGCGCCTTCCTCGGTACGGTCCCCTCGGAGGAAGGCTTTCTGTGAGCGAATCAGCACGTGCCGATGCCCGGCAGCAGGACGAGGTGTCCGAGGCGTCGGGCGCCACCGCGGCTCCGACCCCGGCGGTGTCCTTCGCGGAGCTGGGGCTGCCGGCCGAGGTGTTGCGGGTGCTCGACGAGCACGGTGTGACGGTGCCCTTCCCCATCCAGGCGGCGGCGCTGCCGCACGCGCTCGCGGGACGGGACGTCCTGGGCCGGGGCCGCACCGGATCCGGCAAGACGCTCGCCTTCGGCCTGGGGATGCTCGCCCGGACGGCCGGGCGGCGCGCGCGGCCCAAGGAGCCGCTGGCGCTCGTTCTGGTGCCCACCAGGGAGCTGGCGCAGCAGGTCGGTGAGGTGCTCACCCCGTACGCCGAGGCACTGGGGCTGCGGCTCGCGACCGTGGTGGGCGGGGTGTCCATCGGACGGCAGGCCGCCGCGCTGCGGGACGGCGCCGAGATCGTCGTCGCCACGCCCGGTCGGCTGCACGACCTCATCGACCGCAAGGGATGCCGGCTGGGACAGGTGCGCGTCACGGTCCTCGACGAGGCCGACCAGATGTGTGACATGGGGTTCCTGCCGCAGGTCACCGAAGCCCTGGACCAGGTGCGACCCGACGGGCAGCGCATGCTGTTCTCCGCCACCCTCGACCGCGACGTCGACCAGCTGGTGCGGGACTACCTGCGCGACCCCGCCGTCCACTCCGTGGACCCCTCGTCCAGCGCGGTCTCCGCGATCGAGCACCACGTCTTCGTCGTGCACGGACCGGACCGGTACGCCGTGACCACGGAGATCGCCGCCCGGGACGGCCGCGTCCTGCTGTTCCTGGACACCAAGCACGGCGTCGACCAGCTCACGCGGCATCTGCGGGCCAGTGGTGTGGCCGCCGCCGCCCTGCACAGCGGGAAGTCCCAGCCGCAGCGCACCCGGACCCTGGCCCAGTTCAAGAACGGGCAGGTCACCGCCCTGGTGGCGACGAACGTCGCCGCACGCGGCCTGCACGTCGACGACCTCGACCTCGTGGTCAACGTCGACCCGGCCACCGACCCGAAGGACTATCTGCACCGCGCGGGCCGAACGGCCCGGGCCGGCCGCTCCGGCACCGTCGTGACACTCGCCCTGTCGGGACAGCGCCGCGAGACGAGCCAGGTCATGACGGACGCCGACGTCGCCCCCAAGGTCACCAAAGTGCGGTCCGGAGAGGCGGAGCTGAGCCGGATCACCGGCGCCAGGACCCCCTCCGGAAAGCCTCTCGACGGCGGGGCGGCCGTGCCGCGCCCCAAGAACCACAACACCCCGTTCCGTGGCCTGGGCAGCACCAAGGACGCGAAGAGCGGCTCCGGTGGCAGGCCGTCCCGCAAGAGCAGCGAAGCCCGCAAGCTCGCGGAGGCCCGCGAGGCGGCCCGGGTGCGGCGCGGCGGCTGAGCCCGGCTTCGGTGTGACCGTGCGCAGGGGTGGCGTGCAGGCGAAGGAGAAGGGCGTGGACCTGCCACGGCGGTCCTGACCCCGTCTCCGGTCGTCTGGTGGGCGGCTGATCCGGGAGCCGATGTGGAGCGCGACGGCCGTCACGGAGACCGGGTGCTCTGCAGGTCGGCGATGATCTGAGCCGCGTCGGCGAGACGGCCTTGCGGGTGCCATACGGGCAGCCGCACGAAGGTGCGGTGCCCGCCGTGCGGAGAGAACGCAGGACCGGCGGTGAGCCGGATTCCGCGTGCCAGGGCACGCTGCGTGAGGGTCACGGCGTCCTGACCGGTGTCGGTCCAGAGGCCCGACCCGCCCACGGGAGTGCTCCAACGCCAATCGGGCAGAACCGTGCGGAGGACCTCCGCGGTGACCGCGAACTGCCGTGCCAGGAACTCGCGGCGCAGTTCCCGCTGCCGATCCGCCTGGGGCAGCAGCTGCAGCGCCGCCAATTGCTCGGCGATCGGACCGCCCAGGTCGACGCTGCCGCGCAGCGCCGCGAGCCGTCCGATGATCTCCCGGGGCCCTCGCACCCATCCCACGCGCAGCCCGCCCCAGAACAGTTTCGACAAGGTGCCGACGATCAGCAGTCGTTCGGGGTCGGCCATCCGTTCCAGCCCCGGCAGCGGGTCGGAGCGGAACCAGCCGAGCTCCGACTGCGACTGGTCGTCGACGACGAGAGTGCCGTGCCTGGCCGCGATGTCGGCGAGGGCGCGGCGCTGCGCCTCCGGCATGTGGATGCCGGTCGGGTTGTGCAGCGCGGTCTGTACATAGAGCAGATCCGCGTCGGCGACGGCGGCCTCAAGAAGGCCCAGGTCCATGCCGGCCGGGGTGAAGGGGACGCCCCGCAGGCGGCCGCCCGAGGCCGCCAACGCCTCCAGCGCCCCTCGGTAGCTGGGGTCTTCGACGAGGGTCGAGGTGCCGGGCCCGGCGAGGGCGGTCGCGATCAGCCAGACGGCCTGTTGGGAGCCCCCGGTGACCAGTACCTGGTCTGCCCGCGTGGGCAGACCCTGCGCCGTGCAGCGGGCGGCGAGCGCGGCACGTAGTTCCGGCAGGCCCGCGGGGTGGTAGCCCGTGTCCTGGAGGTAATGCTCGCGCAGCTGTCTGCCGACCTCCGGCATCACGCGTGCGACCAGCTCGGAGCCGGGCAGCGCCCCGGAGGAGAGATCGACGACCACCTGTCCGTCGCCGAACGAGGTCAGCCGCCCTCCGTCCGGCCGTACCGGGCCGACGGCACCCCGGACATACGTGCCCGAACCCCGGGTCGCGGTCAGGCGGCCGCTCGCCGTGAGGTCGGCGTACACCTGGGCGACCGTACCCCTGGCCACGCCGAGCGCGGTCGCCAGCGCGCGCTGACCGGGCATGCGCCATCCGGCGGGCAGGTACGAGCCGTCGATCAGCTCGGCGAGCGCGTCCCGGAGCGGGACGCTCACGGGCGCCTCGTCGCGCCACACACCGAGCAGCCGGGCCACCCGCTCGGCGTCCTCGCTCGTCCGCATCGCTCGCACGCCTCCCAGCTTGGTCCACTCGGCCCCAAGTGGACCATTCAGGGCCGCCTCGGCGTGGCGACAATGCCTGGCACAGGGCTCGAAGGAGAGCAGGAGGCAGGCACGATGGCGACGGTCGTTCTCATCGGCACGATGGACACCAAGGGTGCGGAGTACGCCTGGATCGCCGACCGGGTACGCGCCCGCGGGGCGAGCACCGTCACGGTCGACGTCGGTGTGTTCTCGGAAGCGGACGCGGACGTCACCGCCGCGCGGGTCGCCGAGGCCGGACAGGCCGATCTCACGGCGCTGCGGGAGGCGCGGGACCGGGGTGCGGCCATGGAGGCGATGGCCGCCGGCGCCGCGTCGACGGCGCTCGCGCTGTACGCGGAGGGCCGACTCGACGGAGTGCTCGCCGTCGGCGGTTCGGGTGGCTCGTCGGTCGCGTCCCGCGCGATGCGCGCCCTGCCGGTCGGGGTGCCGAAACTGCTGGTCTCCACGATGGCCTCGGGTGATGTCTCGCCCTACGTCGGCGAGAGCGATGTGACGCTCATGCACTCGGTGGTCGACGTCGCCGGGATCAACTCCCTGTCGCAGCAGGTCTTCGGCAACGCGGCCGCGGCGATCGCCGCGATGGCCGCGGCGCAGGAGGCACGCCGCGGCGCACCGGCCGGCGAGCAGCGGCCGTTGGTCGGGGTGACGATGTTCGGTCTGACCACGCCTGCCGCCGACGAGGCGCGGGCGGAGCTGGCCGAACTCGGCTACGAACCGCTCGTGTTCCATGCCACCGGTGCCGGCGGACGCGCGCTGGAGAAGCTCGCGCGCGACGGCCGGCTCGCGGGCGTGCTCGATCTGACCACCACGGAGCTCGCCGACGATCTCGCGGGCGGTGTGCTCAGCGCCGGGCCGCACCGGCTGGAGGCGGCCGGGGAACGGGGCATCCCCCAGGTCGTCTCGCTCGGCGCCCTCGACATGGTCAACTTCGGGCCGCGGGAGACCGTGCCCGCCGGTCTCGGCGACCGGACCTTTCTGGTCCACAACCCGACGGTCACGCTGATGCGGACCACTCCGGAGGAGAACGCCGAACTCGGCCGGCGTATCGGTGCGAAGGTGTCCTGCGCCCGCGGGCCGGTCACGGTACTCCTTCCGCTGCGCGGGGTGAGCGGCATCGACCAGGAAGGCGGCCCGTTCCGGGACGCCGCGGCGGACGCGGAGCTCTTCGCCGCGCTGCGCGGCGCGCTCACCGGGTCGCCGGCCGAGATCGTCGAGGTGGATCAGTACATCAACGACCCCGGGTTCGGGCGCGATGCCGCCCGGCATCTGCACCGGCTGATCACCTCGCCCCGGTGACGGTCCCGACTCGAATCAACCGGCCCGCACGGCCCGGCAGTTGGTGCCCACCCACGCGTGGGCGGAAAGGAACGCGATCATGGACCGGAGCACGGCGCTCGGACGGTTGAGGAAGACCGTGGCAGCAGGCCGGCCGATCATCGGCGGCGGTGCCGGCACGGGCATCTCCGCCAAGTCGGCCGAGGCGGGCGGCATCGACCTGCTCATCGTCTACAACTCGGGGCGCTACCGGATGGCCGGCCGGGGCTCCCTGGCCGGCCTGCTGGCCTACGGCGACGCGAATGCCATCGTCATGGAGATGGCGGACGAGGTGCTTCCCGTGGTCAAGGACACGCCCGTGCTCGCGGGCGTCAACGGCACCGACCCGTTCCGGGTGATGGGCCGCTTCCTCGACCAGGTCAAGGAGGCCGGGTTCGCCGGCGTGCAGAACTTCCCCACGGTGGGGCTGATCGACGGAGTCTTCCGCCAGAACCTGGAGGAGACCGGGATGGGCTTCGACCTGGAGATCGAGATGATCGCGGCCGCGCGCGAACGCGGACTGCTGACCGCGCCGTACGTGTTCGACGCCGCCCAGGCCACCGCCATGGCCGAGGCCGGCGCCGATGTCCTCGTCCCGCACATGGGCCTGACCACCAAGGGCGCCATCGGCGCCCACACCGCGCTCACGCTCGACGAGTGCGTCGAGCGGATCCAGCAGATGCGGGACGCGGCGGTCGCGGTCGACCCGGACATCCTCGTCCTGTGCCACGGCGGTCCCATCGCGGACCCCGCGGACGCACAGTACGTACTCGCGCACACGGACGGGGTCGTGGGCTTCTTCGGCGCGAGTTCGATCGAACGCCTGCCGACGGAAGCGGGCATCCGCCGGCAGACCGAAGAGTTCAAGTCCGTCGTCATCCGGCCCTGAGGGCGGGTGCGGGCCGGAAAACACACGTGCTGGAGAGGAGCGGAATCGTGAGCGGATCCGAGACGAGGGCGCAGACCGTGCAGTCGGAGCTGCCGACCGAGGTCTTCGACTGGGGAAGCATCAAGTGGGGAGTGAGCGCCGATCACTTCCCGGGCGCACCCCTCACCGCGGGTGAGGTGATCATCAACCCCGCCAAGGGGCACGCCCTGCATACCCACCCGAACTCCGACGAGGTCCTGTACTTCATCGACGGCGAGGGCATCCAGACCGTGGGTGACTCCGGGGAGTTCCCGGTGCAGGCCGGGGACTTCGTGTTCGTGCCCAGGGGAACCCCGCACTCCACCTTCAACACCGGCTGGCGGCAGCTGCGGATCATCGCGATCTACACGCCCGGCGGCGCGGAGCTGGCACTGCGGGACGCACCCGACTACCACCTGCTGACTCCGGGTGCCGCACCGGTCTGGGAGCGGGCGCGCTGAGCGGACGTTCGGCAGGCCGGTCGAGTCCGCTGCGTTGTGCCTCAAGGACTGGACGGCGGCGGACAGTTCGCCGTTGACGCCGCCCTCGTGCGGCATGGGCCTGCCGCGCTGGTGAGTGGGGCGCAGGTCGTGTCCGGCCGACGCCGTCGAATAATCCTGTGCAGCGCCACCGGTGGATGCGCAGACTCGTCCCATGGCGGAGATGAATGCGTTCCAGGATGCGGTCACCAGCTGGGCGACGGGCGGTCCCGACGGGCCGGCGCGCGATCTGGCGGAAAGCCTGGGGCTACGGACCGCGGTACTCCTGGAAGGGCTGAGCGATCTCGCGGCCGTCGAGGCGCTGGCCGCCCGACGTGGCCGAGACCTGGCCGCCGAGGGAGTGTGTGTCGTGCCGATGGGCGGGGCGATGAGCGTCGGCCGCTATGCCGGCCTCCTCGGGCCACCCGGCCTCGGTCTGTGCCTGAGAGGACTGTGCGACGAGGGCGAAAAGGGCTTCTACGAGCGCGGCCTGACACGGGCCCGGGCACCGCTCCAGGACATCTACGTGTGCACCGCGGACCTGGAGGACGAACTCATCCGCGCGCTCGGCGTGGCAGGAGTCGAGGAGATCCTCCGTGCCGAGGGCGACTTCCGCGCCTGGCAGACCTTCCAGCGCCAGCCCGCACAGCACAACCGGCGCCCGCATCAGCAGGTGCGGCGCTTCCTCGGCACGAAGAAGGGCCGCAAGATCCGCTACGGCCGTCTCCTCGTGGAGGCCCTCGCACCGGACCGGACACCGCCCCCGCTCGACGGCCTCTTCGCGAGCCTGTGAGGTCGTAGACGGACTGCCGCGTCGAGCGTGCTCGACAACAGACGACCGCGGGGCTCGATCAGTTGGCCGGGTGGCACCGGCCGGGCAGGCGCCGGCACGACCCGCTCCGACTCGCGCGCTTCTGGGCGACTTTCTCTGCTGTGGTGCGTCGGAAGCGTGTGCAGCGGGCCGAGCGCTGCCGGGTGCACCGTCGGCGAGGCCCCCAGGACGGTGAGGCGAGAGACCGGACTCCCGGCCGGCCGCCTGGGGGCCTTCCTTGCCACGGACCGCGGGTCGGCCCCCGATCAGGCGCCGGCGGCAGCTCACGAAGGCTGAGCAGCCTCCGCCTGGCCGTTGACGGGCAGCGGTGCCGAGGAGTCCGTGGACATGCCGGTGAGGTCGGTGCGGCTGGTCTCGCCGAGCAGGGCGAGGCACACCACCGTCGCCAGGCAGAACGCGGCGATGATCGTGGAGACGAGGAGCATCGCCCCGTCACCGGCGTCGGCCCGCACCTCGGTGAAGATCAGTGGGGCGAAGCCCGCTCCCAGGCCGGCGATCTGGTAGCCGAGGGAAGCGCCGGTGTAACGGCTCCGGGTGGAGAACAGTTCCGTGTACAGCGCGGCCAGCGGGCCGTACATCATCGGGTGCACCAGCGACTGCCCGATCACGAGAGCCAGGACGAGCAGCGCCGTGCTGCCCGTGTCGACCAGTGGGAACAGCGCGAAGGAGTAGGCGCCCACCGCGAGCGCGCCCGCCATGACCACCGGACGCCGTCCCACGCGGTCGGACAGCGCCGACCAGCCGACGATGCCGAACATCGCCAGCGCGGAGGACACCGCCAGGCCGTTGAGCACCGTCTGCCGTGCGAAGCCGCCCTGTACCGCGTACGAGATGATGTACGTCGTCACCGTGCCCTGGAAGACGAACGCGGACAGGCCGACGCCGATGCTCAGCAGCAGTACCCGGGGGTGGTGACGGAGCACGTCCCACAGGGGGAGGGACCGGCGCGGCGTCGACTCCCGCTTCTTCTCCTTCTCCTTCTCCTCGGCCTCGGCGAACACCGGCGTTTCGGTGACGCGCAGCCGGACGAACAGGCCGACGGCCAGCAGGACCACACTCAGCAGGAAGGGGATGCGCCAGCCCCAGTCGAGGAAGGCCTGCTCGCCGACGGCGCCGGAGGTCGCGGACAGGACGACGGTGGAGAGCGCCATGCCCGCCGGGGCCCCGGCGTTGGTGAAGCTCGCCCACAGTCCTCGCCGTCCGGTGGCGTGCTCGGCCGAGAGAAGTACGGCACCACCCCACTCACCGCCCACCGCCACTCCCTGGACGATCCGCAGGAGCAGCAGCAGGACCGGGGCCAGCGTGCCGGCCTGGCCGTACGTGGGCAGGACGCCGATGAGGAAGCTGGCGACGCCCATGAGGGACATCGTCACCACCAGCATCCGCTTGCGGCCGAGCCGGTCCCCGAAGTGCCCGAAGATGATCCCGCCCAGCGGCCGGGCCAGATAGCCGGTGGCGAAGGTGGTGAAACTGGCGAGGGTGCCGGCCACGGGGCTGAGGTTGGAGAAGAACACGTCGGCGAAGACCACGGCCGACGCGGTGGAGTACAGCAGGAAGTCGTAGTACTCGATGACGCTCCCCAGGAAGCTGGAGGTCACCGCCCGGCGCAACTGCGAGGGATCCTGCGTTGCTTGGTGTGGAGAAGCGGCCTGCATGTCGTGAGCTCCCTTGCTGTCGCTGAGGTGCATCGGCCCGAGACGGGGTGTGACCTCTCTGGTGGATGACGGGGATGCCCGTCCGGCACGGGGCGCTCGCAGCAAGTGGCGACGAGATGCACCCGGTGGATGGTGGGGCCGCGGTCGGCCCGGCTGGTCGTCAGCCGTGTCCGGCCGTCTCCCGGTACGGCCGCCGGTGTCCGCCGGCCGATCGCCCAAAGTCGGGCAGTTATTTGTTCTGCGTCAGGATTGTGACCAACATTGCGCGCCTCGTCTACCCTCTTGGCGTGAGATTCGAAGACGAGGGCGCACCGATTGCGGCGACTTCGGCCCGCCCGCAATCGCTGATGTTCAGCTTCCTGGGCATCTACGTGCTGGAGCGTGACGTCGCCGTGTACTCCGGGAGCATCATCGACGTGTTCGCCCGTCTGGGAGTGTCCGAGGACGCGGTGCGCTCCACGCTGTCCCGCATGGCCAGGCGTGACCTTCTGACGCGGCATCGCAGAGGCCGCAAGGCCTACTTCGGTCTCACCGAGCACGCCGTCCAGGTACTGCGGGACGGTCGCCGACGGGTCCGGGACACCGGCGCGGTCAACCGGGACTGGGACGGCACCTGGACCGTGGTCGCCTTCTCACTCCCCAACGACCGGGCGGACGCACGCCACGACCTGCGCTCCCGACTGGCCTGGGCCGGTTTCGCCTCGCTCCAGGGAGGCCTGTGGATCGCCCCGGGCACCAAGGACGTCGCGGAGGCCCTCGCACCCCTCGGACTCGACGACCACGTCACCACGCTGCAGGCACGGCCCATGGGGCTCACCGGCTCCGCCGACCTGGTCCGCCGCGCCTTCGACATCGACGGCATCGCCGCCCGCTACCAGGCGTTCCTGGACCAGTGGGACACCCGCCCGCCGGCCGCCGTGGCGGATGACGATCTCGCCTGCCAGATCCTTCTGCACACCGACTGGCTGCAGGTCGTCCGCTGGGATCCCCATCTGCCGGCCGAACATCTCCCCGAGCGGTGGCCGGCGATCCGCGCCGAGCAGGTCTTCCGCCTGCTCGACCGCAAGATCGCCCGGGGCGCCGCCGAGTTGGCGGCGACGGTGCTCGACGAGACAAGCCTCTGAGGCCGACTCGCACGGTCAGGTCCTCAGGGCGCGCCTGGACGGAGTTGGCTCATCGGGCGGTCACCCCCGGTCCAGGCCGCTCAGGCTCGGATAGGCCGTGCCCGCCGTCTCCTCCAGCCGCTTGGCGAGGCCCGTGGTGGCCTGGAGGAGTGAGGGCAGGTAGCGGTCCAGATCCTCGCGCATCGTGTAGCTGACGATGCCGATGGCGGCCTTGGCGGTCCCGCCGACCAGGACCGGCGCGGCGATGGAGGCGGAGCCGAGGTGGTACTCCTGCCGGGTCCGGGCGTGGCCCTGCTGCCTGATCTGCGTGAGCTGGCGGGACAGCGTGCGGCGGTCGGTGACGGTGTCGGGTGAGTACCGCTTCAGGGGCATGGCCAGGATCGCCTCCGTGAAGGCCTCGGGGCTGAACGCCAGCAGCGCCTTGCCGATGCCGGTGGCGTGCAGCGGTATCCGGCCGCCGATGCGGTTCTCCACGGGGACGGACACCTCGGAGGTCAGCTTCTCGATGTAGATGGCCGCCGTGCCGTCACAGACGGCGAGCTGCACGGTCTCCCGGCAGTCGTACTGGAGGTTGAGCAGAAAGGGCAGGGCGGTCTCGCGCAGCCGGCCGTGGACGGGCGTGAGCACCCCCATCTCCCACAGGCGTACGCCGAGTCCGTACCGGCCGGCGTCGTCGCGTTCGAGGAAGCGGCCGTCCTCCAGTTCACCCGCCAGGCGGTACACGGTGGCGACCGGCAGCCCCGAGCGCCGCGCGAGGTGGCTGAGGGTGAGCCGCGGATGCTCGACGTCGAACGCCGCCAGCACGGCGAGTGCCCTGGCGGTGACGGACTTCGGGGGGCTGCTGGGGGATGACTCACTGCTCATGGTCGGCGGTGCCCTGCGTCCACCGCGACGGCGTACTCGGCCCGTCCGTCGTCGTGCACGAACCGTACCCAGTCCTGTCTCCCGTAGGTGGCGATGCCCCTTTCCACCCGGTCGGACTGGGTCCGGGTCAGCGGCAGGGACGTCCTGGCCACGGGCGTCATGCGGGCGAGGAGAACCCACCCGGCGGCGGAGTCGGCAGGGGGCAGCGTCAGCCCCGGTCCGCCGCCGGGGGAGCTGGCGCCGTTGGCCAGGACCCCCTCCTGGATGGTGTGGAACACCCTGGTCAACAACCTCATGTCCGGCGCTTCCGTGGTCACTTACGCCGGGTCGCCCACCCTCCGGCGCAAGGACCGGCAGTTCGAGATCATCGCGCTGACCTGCTCGGCCCCGGAAGGCGCGCCCCCCAACCCCGGAGAAGTCGCAGC
This sequence comes from Streptomyces sp. NPDC031497, assembly GCF_055580905.1. NCBI lineage: Bacteria > Bacillati > Actinomycetota > Actinomycetes > Kitasatosporales > Streptomycetaceae > Streptomyces > Streptomyces sp. NPDC031497. Next base: position 413,098 of record NZ_JBVIKO010000005.1, on the reverse strand, counting down.
GCTCGGAAATTCCCAAGTGGCTTGAGAACAGGAGCCGTTGATGCCGTTGACAACTACAGTCCCGCCGCATGACCCAGGACACACCCCACCCCCAGTCCTCCGACTCCACCCCCCACCCGCACGGTCCGTCGAGGCGCAGGGTGCTGCTGGCAGGCGGCGCGGGCCTCGCGGTGGCCGGCCTCGCGGCATCCGCCTCCGCGCCCTCCGCGGCCGCGTCGGCCGGGACCACCGCGCCGGCCTGCTACCCGCTCGCCCCCGAGGCCATCGAGGGCCCGTACTTCCTCGACTACGACCTGTTCCGACGCGACCTGACAGAGGACCGCGCCGGCATCCCGTTCACGCTCCGGCTCACGTTCGTCGACGTGGTCACCTGCAAGCCACTGCGAGGCGCCGCCGTCGACATCTGGAGCTGCGACGCGACGGGCGTCTACTCCGGCTACACCGAGATCGGCAACGACACACCACCACCGGCCGGCGGCACCCACGTGCCTCCCACCGACGACCGCACGTACCTGCGGGGGTCACAGATCACCAACGGCCGAGGCAAAGTCGAGTTCCGCACCCTCTTCCCCGGTTGGTACATCGGCCGCACCGTCCACGTCCACGTCAAGGTGCACGTCGGCGGTGAGCTGACACCGGACGGCTACGAGAGCGGCGAGGTCTGCCACACCGGCCAGCTGTACTTCCCCGAGGACGCGGTACTCGCCGGCGCAGAGGTCGCCCCCTACAACACCAACACGCTCACGCGCACGACACTCGACCAGGACCGCTTCTACGGCGGGGGTGGCGCCGTGGACGGACTGCTCGATCTGTCGTACCGCGCGGGGGCGATCGAGGACGGGGTCCGCGGCAGCCTGGTCGTAGGGGTGGATCCGAGCGCGACACCGGCGACGTCGGCTTCGTAGTCGATCCCGGTCCGATACCCATGACGGCCCTGGACCACCGCCGGTCCGGGGCCGTCAGAGCCACGGTCCTGGAGGCGCTGGTGCGGCGCCGCTCCCGCGGATGCGCCGGTGAACGCTTATTTCGATACCCATCAAGATTTGACGACCATCAAACATTGGGGCAAGGTGAAGGCCGTACCGGGCAGGTTCGGTGCCCTTCCCCCCTTCCCGCTCCCAGGACGGATGCGCCATGGCAAAACTCGTACAGTTCGACCGGCTCGGTGGCCCCGAGGTCCTCACCCTCCGAGACGTCGAAGTGGGTGCCCCCGGCGCGGGGGAGGTGCGGATCCGCGTCGACGCGATCGGCCTGAACCGGGCCGAGATCATGTTCCGTGAGGGCAGTTACTTCGACCAGCCGCGCTTCCCCTCCGCACTCGGCTATGAGGCCGCGGGCGTGGTCGAGGCGGTCGGCGAAAGCGTGGACGGTTTCGCAGAGGGCGACCCGGTCGCGGTCGTGCCGGCGTTTCTGCAGAGCGAGTACGGGACTTACGGCGACCACGTCGTCGTGCCGGCCTCGGCCGTGGTGCCTCGCGCCGCGGACGTCGAGCCCGTCCGGGCGGCGGCCGTGTGGATGGCCTACATCACCGCCTACGGCCCGCTTGTCGAGAGCGGCCGGGTGCGTCCCGGGGACCACGTCCTGATCACGGCGGCCTCCAGCAGTGTCGGCCTGGCCGCCGTCCAGGTCGCCCGCCACGTCGGCGCGATCCCGATCGCCACCACGCGCGGCGCGGGCAAGAAACAGCGTCTCCTGGACGCCGGCGCGGCCCATGTGATCGTCACCGACGACGAGGACCTGCCCGCCCGGATCAAGGAGATCACCGACGGCGAGGGCGTCCGCCTGGCCTTCGACCCGATCGCCGGACCCGGCGTCGAGACCCTTGCCCAGGGCATCGCCCCCGGCGGTTTCCTGGTGGTCTACGGAGCTCTCGACCAGCGCACCACGCCGCTGCCCAACGCGCACTCGTACCCGGCGCTGAACAGCAGCACGTACACGCTCTTCGAGATCACCGCGGACCCCGAGCGCCTGCGCCGCGCAGTCGCGTTCGTCAACGCGGGTCTCAGCTCGGGCTCCTTCACCCCGGTCGTGGACCGCACCTTCGACCTCGCGGACATCGCCGAGGCCCACCGCTACATGGCGGCCAACGGCCATGTCGGCAAGATCGTCGTCACCGTCGCCCACGACGACGCGACGGCGTGACCCGGACTGTCCGTCAGGGGGCCCGAACCGACCTGTCCGCCACCGGGCGGGCAGGCTCGTAGGCCCTCGGACGGGTGGTCGGCGAACCAGTCGCGCGGCACGCGTGCGACTCCGTCCCGGAGGCCTGGTACATGACCGTTCCCGCCGTCACGGCAGCGCAGTCGGCGGCGTTCACCCTGCTGCTCCACGACGTGCGCCGGGTGGCGGGCGTCGACCTCGCCGTGGGCGCTCTCATGGCCGCCGACGCCGACCACTTCGTCATCGACCGGCTCGTGGGTGTGACCACCGAGGGCCTGCGCGATCTGCGCATCACCGTCGGCGCGGGGCTGGGCGGCAAGGCGACGCTCCTGTCGAGACCGGTACAGGTCCAGGACTACTGCAGCGCGAGCGGGATCACCCACGACTACGACGCCGCCGTACGCCGGGAACGGATCCGCGCCTCCTTCGCCGTCCCGATCCGGGTGCCCCGGGGCCCGCGAGGCGTGCTCTGGGGCGCCCTGCGCCATGAGTGCGTCTTCGGCGACCGGGTCATCGGCGACGTCATGACGGTCGTACGTGCCCTGGAGCGGGACCTGGCCGAGGAGCTGGCCCTGAGCCGCAGACTGGAGGACCTGCGGGCGGCGGCCGGAGGGACGGTCACGGACGACGGTCGTGCGGCCGGGGACGCGATGGCGAGCGTGGCGGAGCGTCGTCGGCTCGTCGGCATCTGCTCGGAACTCGCGCACATCGCGTCCTCGATTCCGGAGGGACCCCAGCGGCAGCAACTCGACTCCCTCGTCCGGCGTTTGATCGACGAGGCCATGGACGGCGTACCGGCCGGTGCGTCCGCAGCCGCGGCGCCGGGCGGTCGCCGGGCGGCCCGTGCGGGTCTGACCGCCCGCGAACGGGAGATCGTCGCCGAGGTCGCGCTCGGCGCCACGAACCGGGAGATCGCCGCGAAGCTCGGCATCGGCGCGGAGACCGTGAAGTCGAGCCTCACCGCCGGCATGCGCAAGCTCGGTGTGCCCAACCGTGCGGCCCTGGTGGCCGTCGCCCTCGGCCGGGAACACCTGCGCTGACCCCCCGTTCGGGGGGTGTACGCGCCCGACGCGTTGCCGTCGTACCGGTCGACTCACATGCTGATCATCACCCCCACTCATCCGCTGTCGGCCTGCCCTGGTCAGCACCACGAGAGACGCGATCCACCATGAGCAACGACCTTGAAGGTTCCGCAACCGCCGCCGCCGCACCCCCGGCGCCAGGACTGGGCCGGACGGGCCGCACGAGACCGCGTGGCGCTCTCGTCGGCCGCATCGCCCGCGGCGCGCTCCTGGTGGCGGTCCTGGTCCTCGCCCTGTTCCTCCTGGCCGGCCAGCTCCTGGCGGTGCTGCCGGTCGGCTGGTGGTCGCCGTTCCTGCACGTCTTTCCCATCGAGATCTTGCTGCTCGTCGTCGCCATAGCCCGGGACGCGCTCGGCTCCTGGACCCTCGTGCTCGCGGCCCTGGCCCTGGCCGCCGGCGTGTCCGTGCTGCGCCGCCGCGGCCGGCGACGGCTGCCCCTCGCCCTCTCCGCGATCAGCGGAGCAGCGCTGCTGCTGGCCCTGGTCACCACCACCGTGCAGGTGATCTCGGTCCACGGCGCCACCGGCCGGTGGTTCGTGTTCTCGCCGGCCACCCCAGCGAGCGCGGTCGGCCGGGGCCCCGACAAGACCGTCACCTACGCCACCCTCGGCGGCGAGCGGATGAAGGCGGATCTGTACCTGCCCGAGGCCGCGTCGGCGACGGCGGTCCCGCTGGTCGTCAGCATCCACGGCGGCGGCTTCATCAGCGGCAGCCGCGGCCCCACCGTCTACACGAGCTGGCTGTCCGACCACGGCTACGCCGTCCTCGACGTCGACTACCGGCTGGCCACCGCCACCGAGCACACCTGGAACACCGCGGACGCCGACGTCGGCTGCGCCATGACCTGGGCCACCGCGCACGCCGCTGCGTACGGCTGGGACATGGACCGGGTCGCCACCTTCGGCGGGTCCGCGGGCGGCAACCTGGCCATCAACGTCGCCTACCAGGCCAACGCGGGCACGCTCAAGCCCAGTTGCGGAACCGCCGGCCAACTTCCCCGGGTCAACGCCGCGATCGCCGCCTACCCCGTGGTCGACCTGTCGACCTCCGTGGGTGAGAGCGCGTACGGCACGGAGTCCGGCGACCGGTACGTCGGCGGGGACCCCGCCCAGTACCCGGAGCGCTACAAGGCCGTCGACTCCGCGAACCAGATCAGCAAGGACGCCCCGCCGACCCTGATCCTCCAGGGCTCCCGGGACCACCTCGTCTTCGCCGGCCACACCGAGGCCTTCGCCGACAAGCTGACGACGGCGGGCGTCACCCACCGGTACGTCGAACTCCCCTTCCTGGACCACGCCTACGACAGTGTCTCCGCAGGCATCGGCGCCGAGGCCACGCGGGCACTGACGCTGCCGTGGCTCAAGCAGTACATCGGAGGCTGACGCACTCCTGTGGCAGGCACGGAAGCCCGCGGACCGTCCGCTCAGCCGTGGGCCGGAGTGCGGACGGCGCTCAGCACCAGGTACGGGGCGCGCCCGGACCCGGCGGCCCGCTCGGACTCCGGCACGGCCGGGGTGTCCGTGGCCGGTGCGGCGAAACCGGCGCCGGTGAGCAGCGCGGTGTAGGCGGACAGCGGACGGAAGTGACAGGCCGCCGTGACCCAGCCGCCGTCGAGCCGGCGCAGTTCGGTCGGCACGGGGGACCCTTCGGCGTACGACGCGCCGGGCTCGCCGTACCGGAGCGTGGCGAACTGTTCTCCCGCCGCGGCGGGGTTGAGGTCGGCGAGGACATAGGGGGCGCCCGGCCGCAGCACCCGGTGGATCTCGGCGGTCAGCGCGGCCAGGCGGTCGTCGTCGGGGTCGGTGCAGTAGACCAGGCAGCAGACGGCCGCCTCGATGCTGCCGTCCGGGATCCAGGCCAGGGAACGGCCGTCGAAGAGGCGGTAGTCCACGCGCGGGTCGGGGCGGTCCGCGCGGGCGATGTCCAGCATGTGCGCGGAGGGATCGACCCCCTGCACCGACCAGCCGCCGGACCGGGCCAGCTCCAGGGCCAGCGCGCCGGTACCGCAGCCGATGTCGAGGACGGTGGCGCCGGGACCCGGGGGAGCGCCGACGCGGTCCAGCACCGCCGGAAAGATCAGCTGCCGGGCCAGCCTCATGTCACGGTCGCGGTAGGCGGCCGCGGCGGCGGGGGTGTCCCAGGCGAGCCCCTGGGACGGGTTGGTGGCGGTCATGGCCCGAGTCTTGTGGGCGGTGCCCGGCTCCCACCAGTCCCTCGATCGGGCGATGGCGGAAGCCGGGACCGGGTGCTCCGGACGGGGTCACCCCGCGGCGGCCGCCTCCTGGGCGATCGCCTCGAACCGGGCGTTCATGGCCTCGGCCAGCGCCTGGGCGGCGGAGAGCGGGCGCACCATCACCGTGAGGTCGTCGATCCTCCCGTTCTCGTCGAGGTGCAGGAAGTCGCAGCCCTGGAGCTTCTTGCCGGCCACCGTCGCCGTGAAGACGAGGGCGTGGTCGCGGCCGTCGGGGCTCGCCATCTCCCGTACGTAGGTGAAGTCGCCGAAGACCTGGGACACCGCGCGCAGGATCGCCGCGGTGATCGCCTTGCCCGCGTACGGCTTGAAGGCGACCGGGCTGGTGAAGACGACGTCGTCGGCCAGCAGGGCGGCCACGGCGTCCAGGTCGTCGTTCTCGACGGCCTTGCGGAAGGGATGCATGGGTCCACCTCACCTAGTCAAAAAATTGAGTAGGTGCATGCTAGCGTGCACCCATGGCTCTGCGGAACGCGCTGATGGCCGCCCTCCTGGAGGGCGAGGCCTCCGGGTACGACCTCGCGAAGGGATTCGACGCGACGGTCGCCAACTTCTGGACGGCCACGCCCCAGCAGCTCTACCGCGAACTGGAGCGCATGGAGGCCGAGGAACTGGTCACCGCGCGCGTCGTCGAGCAGGAACGCCGGCCCAACAAGCGGCTGTTCTCGCTGACGGAGGCGGGTCGCGAGGCGGTGCGCGCGTACACCGCCGAGCCCCCGGCCCGGCCCGCGGTGGTCCGGGACGAACTGCTGGTCAAGGTGCAGTGCGCGGACGCCGGTGACATCGAGGCGGTCCGCACCGCCGTCGCCGAGCGGATGGACTGGGCCACCGCCAAACTGGCCCGCTACGAGCGGATCCGCCGGCGCCTGCTCGCCGGGCGCTCGGAGGAGGCGTACTTCGCGGAGGCGGAGCGCATCGGCCCGTACCTGACCTTGCTGCGCGGGATGTCCTTCGAGCGGGAGAACCTGCGCTGGAGCGAGCTGGCGCTGCGCAGACTTGAGGAGCGGGCGGGCATGCATAGTCAACAAGGTGAGTAGGAACACGGACGGGGCGCCCGAATCGTCGGGCGCCCCGCGGCCGGGTGCGGATCAGCAGGTGGCGACCCCCGGCAGCCACGCCGGGCCCTTGATGTAGATGTTCGTCATCCACGCGCCGTTGGTCAGCTTCGACCAGGCGTCGTTGGTGTAGCCCTCGGCCGTGACCGTCTGGGCGTGGGCCTGGCAGACCACGTTGACCGTCGTGGGCTGCGGGAAGTAGTCGACGACGCCGGCGTTCACGTTCGGCTCGCTGTGCGTGCGCACGCCCGTGCCCCAGGTCTGGAACGCCGTGCTGCCCCCGCCCGGCGGCGGCGGGGTGTCACCGCCGCAGTCCGGGATGCCGGGCAGCTCGGCCGGGCCCTTGATGTAGATGTTGGTCAGCCAGGAGCCGTCGGCCAGCTTGGACCAGATGTCGTTGGTGTAGCCCTCGGCGGTCACCGTCTCCGCGTGCTCCTGGCACTGGACCGAGACCTGGGTCGGCCCGGCGAAGGTGTCCACGACGGAGGAGCGCACGCTCGGCGTGGAGTGCGTGCGCACCCCCGTGCCCCAGGTCTCGAACGTCGTACCGCCGTTGGCCGGCGGCGGCACCGGCGTGCCCGACGGGTTGATGCGGATCGCGCCCGCGTAGTCGCCGCCCGTGCGCACCGGGGCGACCCGGATGTGGGTGCCCGACTCGTACGCCTCGACCATCTGCCCGGCCCCCAGGTACATGGCGACATGGTGGATGTGCCCGCTGCCCCAGAACATCAGGTCACCGGGGACCAGGGGAGCGGTGCCCTGGGAGGCCGAGAAACGGGCCGTGGCCTGCGAGCTGTGGTACTGGTCGTCGGCGGTGCCGTTGAGCAGGTCCCGGCCGGTCGCCCGGTAGTAGGCGTACCGCATCAGGCCCGAACAGTCGAAGCCCTTGCGCTCGTTGTCGTGCAGGCTGTCGGGGTCGGAGCCGTCGTAGTAGCCGTACGTGGCACCGGGAGTGGCGCCGTGCCCGCCGCCCCAGCTGTACCAGACGCCGATCTGCGAGCAGGCCGCGCCGACGGCGGCCTCCGCGGTGGCCGAGGCGCCGGAGGCCAGCACCCCACAGGTCGCGTCCTGGGCGGCGCGCGGGGCGGCCGCGTGCGCGGTGGCGGGGAGGAAGGCGATCAGCGCGATCGCCGCCGCCGCGGCCGTCGCCCGGCCCGGCGTGGTGAGTTCGGAGAGTCTCAAGGTGCACATCCTTGGTCGACGTGGAGCCGTGTACGGAGGTGTACGGGGGTCCGGTGACGTGCCGGATGCCGCGTCCCACCCCCGTCGGGACGCGGCACCCGGGGCTCAACCGGCCAGCGCGGCGCGCATCTTGGCCAGCGCCCGCATCCGGTTGCGCTGGACGGTGCCGCGATGGGCGCCGAGCCGCTCCCCGGCCGTGTCGTGGGTGAGGCCCTCCAGATCGACGAGGATCACCGCGGCCGCCTCCTTCGGCGAGAGCACGCTCAGCAGCGCGAGGGCGGTGGCCGAGGCCTCGTACGAGCCGAGCCCGCCGTCCCAGCCCGCCTCGGGCAGCCGGTCGGTGGTGCGCTCACGGCGGGAGGGGTGCAGCCAGGAGTCGCGCAACAGGTTCAGCGCGACCGTGCAGGTGTAGGCGTACGGATGCTGCTGGTGCGTCAGGTTCCGGGCGCGGGCCCGCCGGGACAGCCGCAGATACGTCTCCTGCAGCAGGTCGTCGGCGTCGTGCGGATTTCCGGTCAGGGCCAGCAGCCGTCTGCGCAGTCTGGGCATGTCGGCGGTGAAGCGGGCGTCGAAGTCGCCCGGACTCATGGGCGGTTGAGCCGCCTCGCCCGGTCCCCGCACGGTCTCGCGCCGACTCGGCACGGCTTCGCGCGGGCCTTGTGTACATCTGCCGCCGTGACTTTCCATGGTCGTCCCCCGATGGTCGTTCGCGGTGTTCGTGCTCTTCGTGGTCTTCGTGATCTTCGTGGTTTTTATGCTCTTCGCGGTGTGCGTGGTCCGAGACAGGAGAAGGTCGTGGCCCGCTGGTCAGACGGCCCGGACGGAGGCGGCGGCGGGCCCGTAGCGGGCGGCCGGCGCACCGCTCAGCAGGGCCCAGTACCGGTCGCCGTAGGACCAGTGCCACCACTCCGTGGGGTAGTTGACGAAGCCGGCCGCGCCCAGCGCCTGCGCCATCAGCGCCCGGTTGGCGCGCGCCTCGGCGCCGATGTCCGGTGCCCCGGTACGGCAGGCGCCCGCGCTCTCCTCCGGGGTGGCGTTGACCTCCGTGCCCAGCGGCAGCTCGGTGCCGTCGGCCGAGCACAGGGTCAGGTCCACCGCGCCGCCGCTGACATGGGGCGCCACCTCCGGCGGGGAGATGTAGGCGCTGGCCAGCTCGCGGATCCGGCCCGGCGAGGCGTCGGGGTGGGCCGCGCGCAGCGTCGCCGCGTACTGCTCGAAGTAGCGGTGCTGCAGATCGGGCGGCCGGTACCCCTCCACCACCAGGAACCTGATCCCGGCGGGCAGCAGCGACTGCGCGTCGAGGAGCCTGCTGAGCGCCCCGGAGCGCAGTCGTGCGTAGCTGCCGTCGGTGTCGGCCTGGCGGGGGTCGATCAGCAGGCCGGGAGTCCCGCGCAGGTCGACCAGCGGTTCGCCGCACTCCTGCTCGGTGACCGCCGCGACCCGGGAGTCGGAGAGCGTGATGATGTCCGTCACGCAGACAACAGTGCCCCGCACCCCTGCAATTGCCCTGCAGGTTCCCTGCAAGCGTGTCACCAGGGCTCCTACAGCCCCCACCGGGTCACGACGACGCGTCGTCCCGGCGTTCCCGGGCCTCCCGGCCGCCCACCGACCGGAACACCTCCATCGCCTGCGCCCGGGCCGCCCGCGCGGCCTCCGCGTCGCCGTCCGCCGTCCACACCTCGGCCAGGTCCCAGACCGTGCGCGCCCGCCACAGCGACAGCCCCAGCTCCGCCCAGAGAGCCGCCGCGTGCTCCAGCGGCTCCCGGGCCCCGTCGGTGTCCCCGGCCGCCAGCCGCGCCTCCCCGAGCGTGCGCAGCACCAGCGCCTCGCCGAACCGGTCCTGCCGCTCCCGGGCCACCTCCAGGCAGCGCACCAGCCGCCGCCGCGCCTCCACCGTGCGGCCGGTGCGCAACTCCACCTTGGCCAGGGACTGTTCGGTGTACATCGCGCCGAAGGTGTCGTGCAGGCCGGTGAAGAGCCGCAGTGTGTCGTGCAGCAGCCGCTCGGCCTCCGGGTACCGGCCCTCGGCCCGGTCGCACAGGGCCAGCGAGCGCAGGGTGAGCCCCTCGCCGTGCAGGTCGGCGGCTGCCCGGTAGAGGTCGAGGGCGCGGGACAGCGCCTGGCGGGCCGCCGGGTCGCGCCCCTGCTCGCGGTGCACGTACCCGATGCCGTACAGCACCCGCGCCAGGGAGCCCACGTCGCCGTCGTCGCCGTACCGCTCCAGCGAGGTCTCCAGCAGCTCCAACGCCTCGGAGTAGCGGGCTTGTTCGCGGCGGGCGGTGCCCATCCCGGCCAGTGCCACGGCAGACCCCTCGGCCGAGCGCTCCTCGAACAGCCGCAACGCGTCCGCGAAGTAGGCGTAGGACTCCTCGAACCGGTCCTGTTCGTAACGGAGTTGGCCGAGGCCGGCCAGCAGCCAGGCCTCGCCCTCGACGTCCCCGCTGCGGCGCACCGCCGCCATGGCCGCGGTGTGCGAGCGGGACCAGGCGTCGAACTGGTTGTACAGTGCGGCCGAACTCGCTATCAGGGCCCCGGCGAGGTCCCGGGCGGCCCGCGCCATGCCGTGGTCGGCGCAGTGCGTCACGGCGGCCAGCAACCCGGCCTGCTCGGCGGCGAACCAGGCCGCGGGCCGGGCGAGCAGCGCCTCCTCGGTCTCCGGGTCGAGTGGGCGGACGGCGGCCGGTTCCGGGAAGTGCCGTACCGCGCCGCCGGGGCCGCGGGCGGCCGCCTTCCGGGCCAGGTCCAGCCAGCAGCCGACGAGGCGCAGTACCGCGGCGGCACGCTCCTCGGTGCTCTCCTCGGAGAGACAGCGCTCGCGGGCGTGCTCGCGGGCGAGGTCGTGGATGCGGTAGCGGGCGAGGCCGGTGCCGTCCATGCCGATCACATCGATGAAATGGCAGTCCACCAGCCGTTCGACGGCCTCCTCGGCCTCCTCGGTCCCTATGCCCAGCAGCGGAGCGGCGATCCAGGCCGCGAAGTCGGGCAGGTCCAGCAGGGCGAGGCGGCGCAGGGCCTGGCGCTCCTGAGGCGCGAGGTCCGCGTAGCCGAGCTGCAGGCTGGTGCGCAACTCCAGGTCTCCGGCGCTGAGTTCGTTGAGCCGGCGCTGCTCGTCGCGCAGTCGCGCGGCGAGCCGGCCGGGCGCCCAGTGCGGGCGGGCGGCCAGCCGGGCGCCCGCGATGCGCACCGCCAGCGGCAGCCGCCCGCACAGGGCGACGATCTCGGTGGCCCGCTCCGGGTCCGCTCCGGTCCGCCCCTCGCCGGCCACCCGGCGGAACAGGTCGAGGGCCTCGGCCTCGTCCGGCACGGCGAGGTCCAGATGGGCGGCGCCCTCCAGGGCCACCAGCCGCCGCCGGCTGGTGATCAGTACCGCGGATCCGGGTCCGGGCGGCAGCAGCGGCCGGACATCCGCCTCACCGGCCGCGTTGTCCAGGACGATCAGGACCCGCCGGTGCCCGATGTGGGTGCGGTACAGGCCGGTCAGCTCCTCGACGCCGGCGGACACGGTGTCCGGGTCGACCCCCATCGCGCGCAGCAGCCGGGCGAGGGCGTCGGCGGGCTCCAACGGGGTGGTGTCGGCGGCTCTCAGGTCCACGAACAGGCGGCCGTCGGGGAAGAGTTCGGCGGTGCGGTGGCCGACGTGCACGGCGAGGGCCGTCTTGCCCATGCCGGATCGTCCGGAGATCACCCCGATCGGGGGCGCGGTCCGGCCGGTGTCGCCGACGCTCCGCAGCAGCTCGGTGGCCCACTTGATCTGCTCGCCGCGGCCGACGAAGTCGGCGATGTCGGGCGGGAGATGAGAGGGTGCGGGCTCGGCACCGCGGGGGGCGGGCACCGTCCGGGCCGGACGTCCGGCCCCCAACACGCCCGTGTCGCCGGTCAGTACGGCCTGGTGGACGGCGCGCAACTCCGGGCCCGGGTCGATGCCCAGCTCGTCACGGAGAACCGCACGGCCCTCCTGGAAGACGCGCAGCGCGTCGGAGACCCGGCCGGCGCGGAACAGGGCGGTCATCAGCTGGCCGCGCGGCCGCTCCCGCAGTGGATGCGCGGCCACATGGGCGAGCAGCGGCGCGATCGCGCCGTCCGCGCGGCCCAGCTCCAGTGCCAGCCCGAAGGACTCCTCCTGGGCGACGAGCCGCAGCTCCCCGAGCCGGGCCGCCTCGATCCGGGCGAACGACTGGCCGAGCCCCTCCAGCGCCTCCCGGCCCCGCCACAGCCCCAGCGCCTCGGCCAGTGACTCGGCGGCCTCCTCCGGACGCCCCGCGGACCGCCCCGCCGCGAGGAGTTCCTCGAAGCGGCGGGCGTCGACCCGGTCGGGGGCGAGGTCGGCGACATAGCCCGGGGGCCGGGTGCGGATCACCTCGGCGGTGCCCACCCGGGACAGCGCCCGGCGTACGGCGGAGACATGGGTCGCGACCAGGGCGCCCGCGGTGGCCGGGGCCTCCTCGTCCCACACGAAGTCCACCAGGCGCTCGGTGGAGATCACCTCGCCCAGGTGCACGACGAGTGCGGCGAGGACGGCCAGGGGTCTGGAACCGCCGAGCGGGGCCCGCCGTCCCCCTTCCCAGACCTCCACCGGGCCGAGCAGACGCACTTCGAACATCAGTCCCCGATCGCTCCTGGCGGATGCCGGCAACGATATCGGCGGGCGTCGTCCGGGCAGGGCGAAGACCGGGCCGTCGTGACCGGATCCGTGCTGTCCGATCGGTGGTGCGGAACCCTCCGCGACGCCCGGTACGCCGAACAGGGGCAGGGCCGACAGGGCTCCGGGGAGGGATCTCCCCGCCGGCGCAGTTGGCTGGTTTCTGTGGGTGGCCATAGCGGCCCCTGTGCGTCAGACGGGTGACCGGCGGTCCTCGTATGACCGCGCCCCCGAACCGGTCACGAAATCCGTCGCGCCGGAAATTCCCCGCGTCCGCATGTCATACGAACGCCCCGCCGGCACCGTCAACGGCCCGAAAGCACCGAGCCGTTCGCCACAGCCCAGGGAGTTGCCCGATGAAGCGCCCCGCCCTCCGTCGCAAGGTCGCGCACCTGAGCGCCGTCGCCGCCGTGGCAGCGCTCGCCCTCACCGGCTGCTCCGGGACGTCCGGCGACGACCCGGCACCGGTCGGCGCGGCCAAGGCGCGCGAGCTGACCTACGCCGAGGACCTCCGGGTCTCGGACGCCGAACAACGCCTGATCACCCAGTGCATGGCCCGGCACGGTTTCCGCTACTGGCCGGACCGCTCCCTGTCCCTGGCGGAGAGCAGGCCGCTCGGCTACGTCCAGGACGACGTCCGCTGGGCCCGGACCTACGGCTACGGCAGCCGGATCGCCGCCAAGGAGGACCGCGCCCGCCTGCACAACCCCAACATCGCCTACCGCAAGGCGCTTCCGGCGGTCCGCCGGACCGCCTACGACACCGCGCTGGACGGCGGACGGAAGACGGAGCTGCTGCGGACCGCGGTCCCCGGCGGCGGCTCGGTCAGCAAGCAGTCCGGCGGCTGCGACGCGGCGGCCGAGCGCACGCTGTACGGCGATCCGGCCACCTGGTTCCGGCTGGACACCACCGCGAGCAACCTGCGCCCGCTGTACGTCGGCAAGTTGCTGCACGACCGGCGGTTCACCGCCGCCGTGCACGACTGGGCGGGCTGCATGAAGCGGGCCGGACACCCCTACCCGGACCCCGACGCGGCCCGGCAGGCCACCCGGGAGCACCCCGCCGTCCAGAGCCGGGCCGAGGAGGCCCGCAGCTTCGCCGCCGAGACCCGGATCGCGGTCGCCGACGCCACCTGCGCCCGCGAGGTCTCCCTCAGGTCCGTCGGCCAGGACCGGGAGGCCCACTACCTGGCCCGGCTGAACGCGAAGTACGGCGCCCAGCTGGACGCCTACCGGCAACTGCGGCAGCGGGCGCTGGCACGCGCCGAGCGGCTCGTCCCCGCCCGCGCCTGACCCGGCGGGCGGCGCTGGTCCCGGCCCGCGCCCGACACCGCCGGGCGCCCCACGAACTCCGCGGCACCCGTCGCGGCCCCACCCACACCCACCGCCTCCGACGAGGCAGAACGGGACTCATCATGCGCAAACTGATCCTCGCCGTCGCCACCCTGGGCCTCGCGGCCCTCGGCCTCTCGGTACCGGCGAACGCCCACGCCGTCTCCGGCTGCAACGCGAAGTGGCCGGGCCGGGACGGCTACGTGCGGGCCTGGCGGGACGCCGACTGCCAGGGTGAACTGCTCGGTGCCACCCCGGGCAACGACCCCGACTGGAGCGACAACTTCGACGCCTTCCGCAGCGGCGACGAGAACGCCGCCTCCTCGGTGATGAACAGCGGCTTCGTCGGCGGCAAGGACGTCGTGGCCTTCTACTACCTGCCGGGCTACCCGTCCTCCGCCTACGGCTGCCTCAAGCCGGGCGAGCTGTACGTGGACAACCTCACCCGCGACTCCTTCACCGACGGTCACAACATGAACGACAACATCATGTCCCACGTGTGGGTGGCGTCCAGCGCCTGCGCCCCGGGCTCCTTCATCAGCTGAGGTCCCATGCCGGCCACGGCCGCCCCGGGCCGTGGCCGGTCCCGCCTCCTTACCGACTACCTACCTCCCGTACCGCCGAGATTCACATCCGCGCCACCGGACCCTTCCCTGACGTTCGATGCTCTTGGAACACTCGCAGCCGCGCACAATCCGCCCTGTTCCGGCCATCCCGTGCGTCAGGATGAGAGGTCGCTCACTCATGACCGAAGTAAACCGGCGCCGATTCCTCCAACTCGCAGGCGCCACAACGGCGTTCACCGCGTTGTCCAACAGCATCCAGCGCGCCGCCGCGCTGCCCGCGAACCACCGCACGGGGTCGATCGAGGACGTCGAGCACATCGTCGTCCTGATGCAGGAGAACCGTTCGTTCGACCACTACTTCGGCACCCTCAGGGGCGTCCGCGGTTTCGGCGACCCGCGTCCGGTCACCCAGGACGACAAGTCGGTGTGGCGCCAGTCGAACGGCACCAAGGACATCCTGCCCTTCCACCCGGACGCCGACGACCTGGGCCTCGCCTTCATCCAGGACCTCCCGCACGGCTGGGCCGACACGCACACCGCCGTCAACAACGGCAAGTACGACAAGTGGGTGCCGGCCAAGGGCTCCACGACCATGGCGTACCTGAACCGGGACGACATCCCGTTCCACTACGCGCTCGCCGACGCCTTCACCATCTGCGACGCCTACCACTGCTCGTTCATGGGCTCCACCGACCCGAACCGCTACTACCTGTGGACGGGTTACACCGGCAACGACGGCCAGGGCGGCGGCCCGGTCCTCGGCAACGACGAGGCCGGCTACTCCTGGACGACGTACCCCGAGCGCCTGGAGAAGGCGGGCGTCTCCTGGAAGATCTACCAGGACGTCGGCGACGGCCTGGACGCGGCCGGCGGCTGGGGCTGGATCCAGGACGCCTACCGGGGCAACTACGGCGACAACTCGCTGCTCTACTTCAAGCAGTACCAGAACGCCCAGCCCGGCGACCCGCTGTACGACAAGGCCCGCACCGGCACCGACGCCACCAAGGGCGAGGGCTTCTTCGACCAGCTGAAGGCCGACGTCAAGGCCGGCAAGCTGCCGCAGATCTCCTGGGTGGTCGCCCCCGAGGCCTTCACCGAGCACCCCAACTGGCCCGCCAACTACGGTGCCTGGTACATCTCCCAGGTCCTCGACGCGCTCACCGCGGACCCCGCGGTGTGGGCGAAGACGGCCCTGTTCATCACGTACGACGAGAACGACGGCTTCTTCGACCACGTGGTCCCGCCGTTCCCGCCGGCCTCCGCCGCCCAGGGCAAGTCCACGGTCGACCCGGCCCTCGACCTCTTCAAGGGCGACGCGAGCCACGCCGCCGGCGCCTACGGCCTCGGCCAGCGGGTGCCGATGATCGTCGTCTCGCCGTGGAGCAAGGGCGGTTACGTCTGCTCCGAGACGCTCGACCACACCTCGGTCATCCGGTTCATGGAGAACCGCTTCGGCGTCCACGAGCCGAACATCTCGCCCTGGCGGCGCGCCGTCACCGGCGACCTGACCGCCGCGTTCGACTTCTCCCGCAAGGACACCAAGCCGGTCGCACTGCCCTCGACCGACGGCTACCAGCCGCCGGACAAGAACCGCCACCCCGACTACGTGCCCACCCCGCCCGCCAACCCGGCGCTGCCCAAGCAGGAGCGCGGCTCCCGGCCCACCCGGCCGCTCAAGTACGCCCCGCTGGTGGACGGTGCGCTGGACGCGGCGGCCGGCAAGCTCACGCTGACCTTCGCCTCGGGCGCGCAGGCCGGCGCCGCCTTCCTGGTCACCTCCAACAACCGCACCGACGGTCCCTGGAGCTACACCACCGAAGCCGGCAAGTCCGTCTCCGACACCTGGAACTCGGCGTACTCGGGCGGCACCTACGACCTGACCGTGCACGGTCCGAACGGCTTCCTGCGCACCTTCCAGGGCCCGGGCAAGGTGGCGGGACCCGAGGTCACCGCCCGGCCGCACGGCGACGACATCGAGCTGACCCTCACCAACAAGGGCAGCGGCACGGTGAAGCTGGCGGTGGCCGACGGGTACGGCGGCCGGGGCCGCACGTTCACGGTGCGCGCCGGGGCCACCGTCAAGCACATCGCCCACCTCAACCACAGCGACCAGTGGTACGACCTGACGGTCACCTCCGAGGCCGACGCGACCTTCGTGCGGCGGTTCGCGGGGCACGTGGAGAACGGGCGGCCCGGGGTCAGCGACCCGGCGATCGGCACCGAGTGACAAAGGGCTGAGGGCCGCATCGTGCGGAACTGATCAGGTACCGGTCAGATCGGGATAGTGTGCCCCGGTGACCACGCAATCGAACACTCCTGCAGACTCGTACCGCGATCCGCACGGTGCGTCCCAGACACTCTTCACCGAGCCGGTCCTGGTGGTGAACCAGAAGGCCAAGCTGATCGAACTGACCAACGAGTACAAGGTCATGGACCAGCACGGCCGGGAGATCGGCTCGGTGGCCGAGGTCGGCCAGAGCGCGCTGAAGAAGATCCTGCGGTTCGTCTCCAGCCTCGACCAGTTCATGACCCACCGGCTGGAGGTCCGTGACGCGCAGGGTCAGCCGCAGCTGGTGCTGACCCGGCCCGCGAAGATATTCAAGTCCCGGGTGATCGTCACGCGTCCGGACGGCTCGCAGGTGGGTGAGATCGTCCAGCAGAACATGATCGGGAAGATCAACTTCGCGATGATGGCGGGCGGCCAGAAGGTCGGTGCGATCAAGGCGGAGAACTGGCGGGCGTGGAACTTCGCGATCGTCGACCACGCCGACACGGAGGTGGCCCGGATCACGAAGACGTGGGAGGGGCTCGCCAAGACGATGTTCACCACCGCCGACAACTATGTGCTGCAGATCCACCACCAGTTGCCGGAGCCGCTGCGGAGCCTGGTGGTGGCGACGGCACTGACCGTGGACACGGCGCTGAAGCAGGACTCTCGGGGACTGGGCTGAGGGTCGTCTGCGGCCGAGTGCCGATTGACGCGGCCCGTGGGGGTTGTTGGAACGGTCGTCGGGCGGCTGCGGGTGTGCGGTGGCTGGTCGCGCCGTTCCCCGCGCCCCTGACGGGTGCTTCGGTCCGGGCGCTGTTCAGAGTGCCGTGAGGTGCTCGGTCTCCGGCTTCTGCCGGGGGAGCAGCGCCTGCTCCGCCGCCGCTCTCGCCTCCTCCAGGGCCAGAACCGCGGCCACCGGGTGTTCCTCGTCCGGTTCGAGTTCGACCACCCGCGGCGCCGGGGTCACCCGGGTCAGCAGGACCACGCCCCAGGAGGCGAGGCCCGCGCCCGCCAGGGCGAGCAGGATGCCCGCCGCGCCGCCCTGGAGGCCCTGGCCCAGCAGGGTCAGGCCGATGACCGCCGCCGCCACCGGGTTGGACAGGGTGACCACCGCCAGCGGGGCGCCCAGGCCGCCTCGGTAGGCCATCTGGGAGAGCAGCAGGCCGCCCACCGCGAACGCTGCCACCAGGAGCGCCACCACGATCACCTGGATGCTCAGCACCGGGCCCGAGCGGTCCGTCGCCGCCACCGTCACCGTCTGGGTGAGGGCCGAGGCGACGCCCGAGGCGAAGCCGGACGCGGTCGCGTGCCGCAGTCCCGGCCGGGTGCCGGGGCGGGACAGGGCGCCGATCAGGGCGGCGGTCGTACCGGCCACCGCGAGGGCTTCGGTGAGGCTCAGTACCCGATGGGGTGCGGGGCCGGAGGCCGTGGCCAGCAGGGCGCCGAGACCGAGCAGGGTCAGGGCCGTGCCCCGCCACTCCGTCGAGCTGACCCGGCGCCCGGCCACCCGCGCGCCCATCGGCACGGCCGCGACCAGCGTCAGCGCGCCCAGCGGCTGCACCAGGGTGAGCGGGCCGTACTTGAGGGCCACGACGTGCAGGAGTGCGGCGCCCGCGTTGAGGCCGACCGCCGCCCACCAGGCACCGGAGCCGAGCAGTCGTACCAGACCGGCGCCGGAGTTCCGCGACGCGAGCCGTTCCTGGGCGACGGCGGCGGCCGCGTAGGCCACGGCCGAGACCAGGGAGAGAAGGACGGCGATCAGGGCCGCGGTGCTCATCGGCCCGCCCCTGCCAGCGCGGGCTCCTCGGACACGAACCGGCGGCTGCCGCGTCCGGCCGTGGTGGCCGTACGGTGCGGCGAGCGAAGCGAGGTGGGGGTCCCCCCGGACGAAGTCTGGGGGCGGATGAGGGCCAGGGCGGCGGCGAGCATCACGGTGGCGACGACGGCGTCCAGCCAGTAGTGGTTCGCGGTGCCCACGATCACCAGGAGGGTGATCGCCGGGTGCAGCAGCCAGAGCCAGCGCCACCGGGAGCGGGTCGCGACGATCAGGCCGATCGCCACCATCAGGGCCCAGCCGAAGTGCAGCGAGGGCATCGCCGCGAACTGGTTGGAGAGGTGGTCGCGGGCGGGCGGGCCGTAGACCGAGGGGCCGTACACCCGGGCCGTGTCGACGAGGCCGCTGGCGGCCAGCATCCGCGGCGGTGCCAGCGGGAAGGTGAAGGGGAGCACCAGGGCGGCGGCGGTGACCACGGCGAGGACCCGGCGGGCCCAGACGTAGTGCGCGGGCCGCTTCAGGTAGAGCCAGACGAGGAAGGCCAGCGTGGCCGGGAAATGCACCGTGGCGTAGTAGGTGTTGGCCAGGTGGACGAGGGTGTCGCCGTGCAGCAGCGCGGACTGCACGTCGACCTCCGAGGGCAGACGCAGTGTCCGTTCCAGGTCCCAGATCCGGTGGGCGTTGTGCAGGGCCTCGGCGGTGTGGCCGGTGGCCAGTTGCCGCCCGAACTTGTAGACGAGGAAGAGTCCTGCGACGAGCAGGAGCTCACGGACCAGCGGTGGCCGGGCTATCGCCCCCGGCTCCGCTGCTGCCGGCTCGGACTGGGATCTCATCCCAGGCCCCCTCACTGACGGTGGTGCTGTGCCGAGTCCCGGGCGGTGGCCCGAACTCACCGATACTCATCGATACGAAAGCGTACCGATACGCTCCTGTACCGATACGCCACTGTACCGATACGACACTGTACCGATACGGCCGCGTACCGGTACAGTGGCGTATCGATAGACGTAGGCCACACTGGTTGTAGGTTTCCGCCCGGGCCGAACAGCGGGCGGGGACCAGATGATCCGCAAGTGATGCGCGAGTGAGGAGTAGGGCACATGACGTCGCAGGCCGCGGACGGACCGGAGACGGTCGCCGCCTCGCGCCGCTCCAAGATCACGCCGGAGCGTGAGCGGGAGTTCTTCGATGCCGTGCTCGAACAGATCCGCGAATGCGGCTACGACTCCGTGACCATGGAAGGGGTCGCCTCCAGCACCCGGTGCAGCAAGTCCACGCTCTACCGGCAGTGGAAGACCAAGCCGCAGTTCGTCGCGGCGGCGCTGCGGGCCAGCCGCGCGGTACGCTTCGGCGGCGTCGACACCGGGTCACTCGCCGAGGACCTGCGCGAGGTGGCGCGGGCCGCGGGCGCCTGGACCCGCAAGGACACCAAGCTGCTCCAGGCGCTGGGGCACGCGATGCACTCGGACGAGGAACTGGCGCAGGCATTGCGCGAGGCGCTCGTCGAACCCGAGATCGCCGCGCTCCAGGAGATCCTGGTCCGCGGTGTCGAGCGCGGCGAGGTGCCCGAGGGTCACCCCGCGCTGGACTATGTGCCCGCCATGATGTTCGGCGTCCTGCGCGTACGGCCTGTGCTCACCGGCGAGTACGCCGACGCCGACTATCTCGTCCGTTTCGTGGAGGCCGTGGCGCTGCCCGCACTCGGACTGACCTAGACCCAGGCCGCCGTCCACGGGATGACTGGACGGTGACCTGCTCGCGCCGCACCGTGGGGACGGGGGCGGCGCGCACCCCCCGGCCGGGTGGGGCTCCCCTTTGAGCGGAGGGGCGCTCCACCCGGCCGATCGGCGTTCGGGGGCGGGTCAGACGGTCTGGCCGTCGCCGCCGCCCGAGGACACCTTGATGCCCTTCGTGATGTCGTCGATCACCGACTGGCTCTGGCCGACGTCGACACCGAACCGGACCACCACGATCTGCTGGGCGTTGGAGGGTGACGGGAAGGCCAGCGACTCGACGTAACCGTCGGCGCCCTTGCTGGTGACCGCCTTCCAGCGGACCAGATAGCCCTTCTGCCCGGCCACGGTGACGGCCTTGGAGGCCAGCACCTCGTGCGAGGTGATCGAGCCGTAGGTCTTGCCGCCGTACGACTCCGTGGCATTGGCCGAGATGTCCGCCTTGGCGACCTCCTCGGCGGTGTCGCCCTTGGTGCCGAGCACCAGCGCGGGCGCCGAGTAGGCGCCGCCGGCGGTGCAGGTCTGGGAGGTGTCTCCGGGGCATTTGTAGGAGTTGTCGGAGGTGATCTGGGCGCCGACGGTGATCGCCTGCCCGGTCCAGCCTTTCGGCACCGGAATGCCGATGGCGTTGATGGAGTCCGACACCGTGCCGCCGCCCTGGACCTTCGGAGCCTCGGACTGGCCGGGCGACGGCGACGCACCGCCGTCGGAACCGCCCGAGCCCGAGCCGCCGCCGGACCCCGAGCCGCCCGACCCGCCGAACGGGAAGCCCTGGCCGCCGTTCTGCCCCTCGGGCCCGCCCTGGCCGGAACCGCCGCCCTGGCCACCCGAGCCCTGCTGCGTGGCCTGGCCGCCGCCGTTGTCGCCGCCGTTGGCGGAAAGCGCCCACGCGCTCACCCCGATGGCGGCGAGGACCGCCACGGCGACACCGACGGCCACGCCGGTGCGCAGCCCGCGCTTCCCGGTGGCCGGCGGCGCCGGATAGCCCGCATACCCCGGATAGGCCGGGTATGCCTGGTGGACCGGATAGGTCGCGTCGGCCGGCGACGGCGTCGGGGGACCCCAGTCGGCACCCGACCCGGCGGGGCGGGTCTGCTCCGTCCACGTCTTGCCGTCCCACCAGCGCTCAGTGGCCGGACCGTCACTTGTCTGCCCGGGGTCGGGGTACCACCCGGGGGGAGTCGCCTGCGTCATGCCCCCACCGTATGAGGCATCGGTGAAAGTCGGATGAGAGGATCCGGCGACTTTCGGATGAGTCGATCCACCGCACTCCGTTTTTTCATTCGATCCGCAGTCGCACCGGCGGGTTCTGAGCCGGTTCCGGCAGGCGCAGACCGTCCCGCCCCGGGGTCAGGGAGCCCAGGACGCTCGGGTGGCGGGCGCCGGTGGCGGTCGGGGCGGTGCCCGGGAGGCCGTGGGCGGTGAGGAAGCCGAGGACCGCGAAGGCGTAGGCCTCCTTCGCGGCCGAGGGCAGACCGAGTTCGTCGGAGGCGCGGACGGGAGTCCTGGGCAGCAGGCCGCGGAGCAGCCGCATCAGCACCGGATTGCGGGTGCCGCCGCCCGAGGCGATCACCTCCGTGGCTCCGACGCCGCGCACCGCGTCCGCCACCGTCCGGGCCGTCAGCTCGGTGAGCGTCGCCAGCGCGTCCTCGGCCGGCAAGCCCTCCGGCGCCCGCCAGTACCCGGCGTGGAACAGCTCCTTGCCGGTCGTCTTCGGCGCGGGCAGCGCATAGTACGGGTCCGCCAGCAACCGCTCCAGCAGGGCTCGGTCCGGCCGGCCGCGCGCCGCCAGCGCCCCGTCCACGTCGTACGCCTGCCGGCCGCCGGTGGACTCCCGGGCCGCCGCGTCCATCAGCGCGCACCCGGGCCCGGTGTCGAAGGCCGTGCCGTCCGGCGCGGTGAGGTTGGCGATCCCCCCGATGTTCAGCGCCACCGGCGTGCCCGGCCGGCCGCGCAGCCACAGCAGGTCGACCAGGCTCACCAGGGGCGCGCCCTGGCCCCCGGCGGCCACGTCCCGGGGGCGGAAGTCGGCGACCACCGGCAGCCCCGTCGCCTCCGCGATCCAGGCCGGCTGCCCGAGCTGCAACGTCCCCTGCACCCGGCCGTCGGCCACCCAGTGGAAGACCGTCTGCCCGTGCGAGGCCACCAACTCGGCCCGTCCGCCGCATAGTTCACGGTTCGCCCGGACCGCCGCCGCCGCGAACGCCTGCCCGATCCGGGTGTCCAGCAGACACACCCGCGCGAGCGGTACGGCGGCCGGCGGCAGCGCGCCCGCGAGAGCCTCGCGCAGCTCGTCGTCGTACGGTGTGCTCACCAGCCCCAGCGGCTTCAGGAGCAGTGTGTCGCCGGCCAGGCGCAGCTCGGCGGCGGCCGCGTCGACCGCGTCGTACGACGTCCCGGACATCAGACCGATCACCAGCACCGCTCAACCCGCCTTCGTCTCCCGTGACCGCGCCAGCGCGAGCACGCTGACCGCGCAGGCCGCCGCCGCGTAGTAGCCGGGAACGTCCAGGTTCCCGGTGCGCTTCACCGCCTCCGTGATGATGAGGCCCGCACAGCCCGAGAACACGGCATTGGACAGGGCGTAGGCGAGTCCCAGGCCCGTACAGCGGGCGCGCGCCGGGAACATCTCGGCCAGCAGCGCGGGCCCCGGCCCGGCCATCAGCCCCACCACCGCGCCCGCGCCGAACAGAGCCGCGCCCTTCACCCCGACGGACGCCCCGCCGTCCTGGAGGAGGCCGAGCAGCGGCAGGGCCAGCGCGACCACGAGGCCGGCGCCCGTCAGCATCACCGGCCGCCGCCCGACCCGGTCGCTGAGCAGCCCCGCCGGGAGGATCGCCGCCGCGAAACCCAGGTTCGCCAGCACGGTCGCCAGCAGTGCCGTGCGGAAGCCGGTGTGCAGCGCGGTCTGGAGGTACGACGGCAGCACGACCAGGAAGGTGTACCCGGCCGCAGACCAGCCCATCACCCGCCCGACGGCCAGCGCGATCGCCCCGCCGGACACCCGCGCCGACCGCGCCGCCCGCACGTCGGGCTCCCGGAACTCCGGCGTCTCGTCCAGCCCCACCCGCAGCCACAGCGCCAGCGCGCCCAGCGGCAGCGCCAGCAGGAACGGCAACCGCCAGCCCCACGAATGGAGCTGACTTTCCGTCAGTACGGAGGCGAGCCCGGCCGCCAGGCCCGCCCCGCCCAGCAGTCCCAGCGCCACCGTGAACGACTGCCAGGCCCCGTACAGCCCCCGCCGCCCCGGTGGCGCGAACTCGGTCAGTATCGCCACCGCGCCCCCGAACTCCCCGCCGGCGGACAGTCCCTGAACGGCTCTCAGCAACGTCAGCAGCCAGGGTGCGAGCGCACCGGCCTGCGCGTACGTCGGCAGCAGCCCGATGAGCGCCGTGGCACCCGTCATCAGCGCGACCACGAGAATCAGCACCGGCCGCCGCCCGAGCCGGTCGGCCAGCCGGCCGAACAGGGCCGCGCCCAGCGGACGGAAGAAGAACGCCAGCCCGAACGAGGCGTAGGTGCGCACCAGCCCCTCGGCCGCGCTGCCGCCCGCCGGGGTGAAGAACCGTTCGGCGACGACCGTCGCGAAATAGCCGTAGACACCGAACTCGTACCACTCGATGAAGTTGCCCACCGAGCCCGCCGCCAGCGCCCGGAGGGGCCGATTCCGCTCCGGTGCCGCCCGATCTTCGAAAACCAGCCTCATTTTCACGCCCGTTGACGGTCCGTTCACTCGACAGCGGCAGGTCGGGGCCGTCCCGCGTCGCCTCGCCGCACCCGCTGTCACCCGCCGCGGCAACAGCGGACCGGACCCGCCTCCGGACAGCCAACAGGACGGCTAGGCTCGTGGTCTGTACGTCGTTCGGGCGACTTGGGGAGGTAACGGGATGACGGAGGAACTACCCCTGGAGGGCTCCTCTGCTCCCCTCTGGGAGCGCGACGCCGAGATCGCCGCCATCACCGAGGCGCTCGACCTCCTGTGTGCCGACCGCTCCACCCCGGGGAACCTGCTGGTCCTGCGCGGCGAGGCCGGACTCGGCAAGACCGCGCTGCTGGCCGAGACCCGCCGTATCGCCAAGCGCCGCGGCTGCACCGTCTGGTCCACCCGCGGCGGCGAGACCCTGCGCAGCGTTCCCTTCAACGTCGTACGGCAGCTGCTCCAGCCGGCCCTGGTCTCCCTGCTCCCCGACGAGGCCCGGGAGTACCTCGGCGACTGGTACGACATCGCCGGCCCCGCCCTGGGCATCACCGACCCCGGTGAGCGCCAGGCCGACCCGCAGGGCGTCTGCGACGGCCTGGTCGCCGCCGTCCGCCGGCTGGCCAAACGCGACTGGCCGCTGGTGCTGCTGATCGACGACGCGCACTGGGCCGACCAGGAGACCCTGGCCTGGCTCGCCGCCTTCGTGGAGCGTCTCGATGATCTGCCCGTCCTCGTGCTGGTCGCCCGCCGCCCCGGCGACGTCGGCGGCGACAGCGCCCGCTACCTCGACACGGTGGCCGCCGCGGCCACGAACCCCGTGCACAATCTCAGCGCCCTCACCCCGGACGCCACCGCCGGACTCACCCTCGCCACCCTGGGCGCGCACGCCGACGCCCCGTTCTGCCGCGAGGTCTGGGCCGTCACCGGCGGCAACCCCTACGAGACCGTCGAACTCCTCGCCAAGGTCCAGGACAGCGAGGTCGAACCCGTCGAGGCCCGGGCCGGTGAACTGCGCGCGCTCAACCGGTCGGCCCGCGGCGGCGGACTCGTCACCCGCCTCGAAGGCCTCGGCATCGACGCCACCCGGTTCGCCTGGGCCGCCGCCATCCTCGGCACCGGCATCTCCGTCGACCTGGTCGCCCAGCTCGCCACCATGACCGTGGAGGACGCCGAGCGCTGCGCCGAACTGCTGCGCAGCGCCCGTATCCTCACCGCACCCGACCCGGCCGGCTCCCGCTCCCACGCCGGTGACCTGGAGTTCGTCCACCCGCTGATCGCCAGCGCCGTCTACAACTCCATCCCGCCGGCGATGTGCACCGCCATGCACGGCATCGCCGCCCAGATCGTCATCGACGACGGCCGGGGCATCGCCGAGGCCTCCCGCCATCTGCTGAAGGTGCATCCGGACGACGACGAGGAGCTCGTCCAGCAGCTGCGGGACGCGGCCAAGGAACACCTCGCCGTCGGCGCCCCGGACGCGGCCCGCCGCTGCCTCGAACGGGCCCTGGTGGAACCGCCCGTACCCGAGGTCCACGCGCGGGTGCTCTACGAACTGGGCTGCGCCACCCTGCTCACCAAGCCCGCCGTCACCATCGGCCACCTGCGGAGCGCACTCGGCATGCCCGGCCTCGGCGGCGCCGAACGCGTCGACGCCGTCTTCCGCCTCTCCCAGGCCCTCCTCCACAACGACCAGCTGGAGGAAGCCGTCCGCACGGTCGAGGCGGAGGCCGCCCGGCACGAGGAGGGCCCCGCCAGACTCCGGCTGCAGGCCGTCCAGTTCATGTGGGAGGGCATCGCCGGCGAGGCCGTCTCCCCGCGCCGCTCCGAACGCCTCGGCGAGCTCACCGACAACTGCACCGGCCGGGACAACTCCGAGCGCGCCCTGCTGATGCTGCGCGGCTTCGACCTCCTCATCCAGGGGGAGAGCGCCGAAGAGGTGGTGGAACTGTGCGACCGCTCCCTCGTCAACGGCCGGCTCGCTCCCGGACTCGGCTGGACCGACACCGAGTGGGGCATCGAGCTGCTGCTGATGCTCGCCAACGCCTACGTCTACACCGACCGCCTCGACCGCGCGGAGAGCCTCTACAA
This sequence comes from Streptomyces sp. NPDC031497, assembly GCF_055580905.1. Lineage (NCBI taxonomy): Bacteria > Bacillati > Actinomycetota > Actinomycetes > Kitasatosporales > Streptomycetaceae > Streptomyces > Streptomyces sp. NPDC031497. The sequence goes on along the minus strand of NZ_JBVIKO010000005.1, from coordinate 387,268 downwards.
CGAGGCCCTGCGCGCCTACGAGTCCGCCGGCTGGAGCGGTGGCCATCTCGCCCTCGCCCATGCCTATGTGGGCCTCGCCCACCGCAGGCGCGGCCGGCTGCGGGACGCGGAGACATCCCTGCGGGAGTCCTTGCGGATCGCCGAGCGGGTCGGCCGCAGACTGCCCCTGTACTGGACCGCCACCTGCAACCTGGTCGACACGCTGCTCGCCCGCGGCCATGTCCAGCAGGCCTGGGAGACGGCCGAGCAGTACGGTTTCGCACCGCCGTACCCTTCCACGATCGTGATGCCGGACCCACGCTCCGTGCGCGGCCGGCTGCTGCTCGCCGTCGGCCGTACGAAGGAGGCCGTCAACGAACTGGAGGCCGCGGAGAAGGCGGCCACCGCGCGCGGCCACTTCAACCCGGTGGTGGTGCCCTGGGCGCTCGACCTCGCCCGGGCCCTCGCGGGCGAGGACCCGGCGCGGGCGGCGCGGCTGGCGGCGGACGCGCGGCGGCACGCCGAGCGGTTCGGCACGGACACGGCGATCGGCGAGGCACTGCGGTGCGCCGCCGCGCTGGAGACCGGGCAGCGGCAGGTGCGGCTCGCCTCGCAGGCGGTTGCCTATCTGGAGGCGTCGCCGTGTCAGTACGAGCACGCGGCGGCGCGGGTGGAGTACGGGATCGCCGCGCGGTCGGTGGCCGAGTTGAACCGGGGGCTGGCGTTGGCGCGTTCGTGCGGGGCGGACGGGTTGGTCGCCCAGGCGCGGGAGGTTCTGGATACCGGGCGGGGGTTGCGCTGACGGGCGCGGGCCGTCTCCGGCTGGTCGCGCCCACGCGGCGGCAGCCGCATATCGATACAGCCCCGCGCCCCCTACGGGGCGCTACAGAGCGAGGAGTTGATCAGTCACTGCTGACAGCCGTTTCTGTACGTCACGGTCGTACGTCGCCTCGTGCGCCCGTGCCCTGCTCGTGCCGTCGAAGTAGCCGCCCGTACCCAAGTCCCTTGTCGCCAGGGCCAGTACGCCCGGGGCGCCGTCCGCCACCGTGCTCCAGGGCGCTACTCCGCCCTCCCTCACCATCGCCGTGTCCATGAAGGTGGCGGGGTGCAGGACATTCACTGCGACGCCCGTGCCCGTCAACTCCTCGGCCAAGGCGAAGGTATGGGCCGCCAAGGCGAACTTGGCCCGGCAGTAGGCCGCGAAGCCCTGGTAGCCGCGGGTGAACTCGGGGTCGTCGAAGTCCAGGGGCTCCTGGCCGGCCGAGCCCACGTTGACGATCCGGGCCGGGGCGTCGGCGCGCAGGACCGGCAGCAGGGCGTGGGTCAGGGTCACCGGGGCCAAATAGTTGACGGCCAGGCGCAGTTCGTGGCCGTCGGCGCTCAGTTCGCGCCCCGAGCCGGGCGTACCGGCTCCGACGCCCGCGTTGTTGATCAGTACGTCCAGGTCGGGGCGCGCGTCGGCGACCCGCTCGCCCAGCTCGCGGACCTGCGCCAGCGAGGCCAGGTCCGCGACGAAGCCCTCCGCGTCCCCCTCGGTGCGCAGTTCCTCGACCAGCGCCTCGGTACGACCCGGATCCCGTCCGTGCGCGAGGACGACATGGCCGGAGCGGACCAGTTCGAAGGCGACATACCGGCCGAGCCCGGAGGTGGCACCGGTGATCAGAATGGTGGACATGCTTCCAGCCTAGGCACGGACCACCACCGGTTGCCTGATCCTGCTGGGGCTACGACCGCCAGGGTCACCCTTCCTCCTCGGCCAGCACCCGCTGGGCCGCCGCGAACGCCGAGTTCGCCGCCGGAACCCCGCAGTACACGGCCGTCTGCAGCAGGACCGCGCCGATCTCCTCCGGAGTGAGCCCGTTGCGCCGGGCGGCCCGTACATGCATGGCCAGCTCGTCGTGGTGGCCGTGCGCGACCAGCGCGGTGAGGGTGATCATGCTGCGTTCGCGGCGGGAGAGGGTGGGGTCGGTCCAGATCTCGCCCCAGGCGTAGCGCGCGATGAAGTCCTGGAAGCGGGCCGTGAACGGCGTCTGGCGGGCCTGTGCCCGGTCGACGTGCGTGTCGCCCAGCACCTCCCGGCGCACCGCCATGCCCCGCCTGGCGCCGCCGTCGAGGTGCGAGCGGAGCGCGGTGAGGACGGCCTCGGGACACTGCGCCGGCGCCAGGTGGGAGGCGCCCGGCAGCTCGACCAGCGTGGACGCCGGTACCGCGTCCGCGATCTCCCGCAGATGCGGCGGCGGGGTCGCGGGGTCCTGGCGGCCCGCGATCAGCAGGGTGCGTACGGCGATCTCGCCGAGCCGGTCCCGCAGGTCGAAGGCGGCCAGCGCGTCGCAGCAGGCGGCGTACGCCTCCGGGTCCACGGTCCGCTGGTCCTCGACGAGGCGGGGCACGGTGAAGCCGGGCGTGAACCAGCGGGAGCCCGCGTTCTCCGCGAGCCACCGCACGCCCTCCCGGCGCACCCGCTCGGCCCGCTCCTCCCAGGGCTTGGAGCCGTTGAAGTGGGCGGAGGAGCAGATCACGGCCAGGCTCTCCAGCCGGTCCGGGTGGTGGACGGCCAGGTGCAGCCCGACCGCGCCGCCCAGCGACACCCCGGCATACCCGAACCGCTCGATGCCGAGCGAGTCGGCGAGCGCGAGCACCAGGTCGGCGAGGTCTCCGACGGTCGCCCCCGCCTTGATCAGACCGGGTGCCGAGCCGCCGTGCCCCGGCAGGTTCCAGCGCACCACCCGGTGGCGCGTCGACAGTTCGGGCGCCACCGCGTCCCACAGCGCGTACGAGGTGCCGAGCGACGGCCCGAGCAGCAGCGGGGGAGCGGAGGTGGGGCCTTCGGCACGGTGGTTGAGGAGGTTCTCGATCAACGTCGCTCCAGTGCACGGTCGGTGAGGGCGCCGGCGGAGCCGGTGTAGCGGGCCGGGTCGGTCAGGTCGTCGAGGTCGATGTCCTTCAACTCGGTTTCCTCCGCGAGGAGTTCACGCAGCGTACGCCGCTCGGTGTTGGTACGGCGGGCGAGTTCGGTGAGCAGTTCCTTCGCCCGGGACCGGCCGAGCACGGGGGCCAGTCCGGCGGACAGCCGCTCGGAGACGATCAGCCCATGGGTGAGATCCAGGTTCCGGCGCATCGCCTCCGGGTGCACCCGCAGCCCCTCCGCCAGCTCCGCCGCGTCCCGCGCCGCGCCCCCGGTGGCGCGCAGCAGGTCCCGCAACGGCTCCCACTCGGCATGCCAGGCGCCGGCCGGCCGCTCGTCCTCGGCGACCAGGGAGCCGTACAGGACGGCCGCGAGCTGCGGGGCCCGACGGGCGGCGGCGACGACGAGCGTGGAGCGCACGGGGTTCGCCTTGTGCGGCATCGCCGACGAACCGCCCCCGCTGCCCTCGGAGAGCTCACCGATCTCGGTCCGGGACAGCGTCAGCACATCCACGGCGACCTTGCCCAGTGCCCCGGCCGTGAAGGCGAGGCACCCGGCGAGATCGGCGACGGGTGTACGCAGGGTGTGCCACGGCAACAGAGGTGCGGTCAGCGCGAGTTGCCGTGCGTACGCCGCCGGCAGCTCTTCGGCGTGTGCCGCGCCGTACGCGCCGAAGGCCGCCAACGTGCCTGCCGCGCCCCCGAGTTGAACGGGCAGCGACTCGCGGACCCGGGCCGTGCGGTCCCGGGCGTCGAGGACCAGCGAACGCCAGCCGGCCGCCTTCAGCCCGAAGGTCGTCGGTACGGCGTGCTGGGTGAGCGTACGCCCCGGCATCGGGGTGTCGCGGTGCTCGGCGGCCGTCCGGGCCAGCTCCCGCTCGGTACGCCCGAGGTCGGCGAGGACCAGGTCCAGGGTGCGGGCGGCGACCAGCATCGTCGCCGTGTCCATGATGTCCTGGCTGGTGGCGCCCCGGTGCACGAACGGCCCGTACTCCGTGCCGACCGCCTTCGTCAGGTCGGCGACCAGCGGGATGACCGGGTTGCCGCCGGCGCGGGCGCGCTCCGCGAGGGCGCCGACGTCGAAGCGGTCCGGATCGGCCGCCTCGGTCACGGCCGCGGCGGCCTCGGCCGGGGCCAGCCCCAGCGCGGCCTGGGCGCGGGTGAGGGCCGCCTCCGCGTCCAGCAGTGCCCGCAGATAGGCGCCGTCTCCGGTCGCGGACGCGGCGGCGGACCCGGTCCACCCGGGACCGAGCAGCCCGGTGTCACCGTCGCCGTAACCCACTGGGGGCACCTCCCGACCGGAGGGTGGGGGAGTCACTGGAACTCCAGGAAGACCGTTTCGCCCTCGCCCTGAAGGCGGATGTCGAAACGGTAGGTCCCCCGGCCCTCGTCGGCGGCGACCAGCGTGTCGCGTCGCTCGCCCACCCGGGTGAGCAGCGGGTCGGCGCTGAGCGCGGTGTCGTCGCCGGGCAGATAGAGCCGGGTGAACAGGTGCATGAGCAGGCCGCGCGCGAAGACGCACACGCTGATGTAGGGCGCGCTGTCGCCGCGGGCGCCCGGCCGCAGCGTCCGCGCGTACCAGTGCCCGTCGGCGTCCGTCTGGATCCGGCCCCAGCCGGTGAATTCCACGCCGTTGCGGCCGAGGTGGTCACCGGTCGCGGGGTCGCGCCGGATCGAGCCGTCGGTCGTGGAGACGTTCCCGTCCGGGTCGGCGCCCCACAGCTCCACGAAGGCGTCCGGCAGCGGGTCGCCCTCGCCGTCGAGGACGTACCCGTGGACCGTGATCGTGTCCGGATGGCCGAGGGGCGCGATCTCCTCGCCGCCGCGGAACGGCAGCGCGTAGCCGTAGAACGGGCCGACCGTGTGCGACGGGGTGGGCAGCACCTGGTCGGGGCTGCTCGTGTCGATCTTCGTCATGGCAGCTCAGCGCCCTTCTTCGAGCCAGGTGGCGTGCGGGCCGTCCAGCACGATGTCCCAGTGGTAGCCCATCGAGAACTCCGGCACGGACAGGCTGTGGTCGTAGGTCGCGACCAGGCGCTGCCGGGCCGCGTCGTCCGTCACGGACTGGATGATCGGGTCGTACGGGAACAGCGGGTCGCTCGGGAAATACATCTGCGTCACGAGCCGCTGGGTGAACGCCGTACCGAACATCGAGAAGTGGATGTGCGCCGGACGCCACGCGTTGAGGTGGTTGCGCCAGGGGTAGGGGCCCGGCTGGACGGTGGTGAAGCGGTAACCGCCGTCGGCGTCGGTGATCGTACGGCCGGCACCCGTGAAGTTCGGATCCAGCGGGGCGTCGTGCTGCTCGCGCTGGTGCGCGTAGCGGCCCGCCGAGTTGGCCTGCCAGATCTCTATCAGCTGACCTCGGATCGGCCGGCCGTCCCGGTCGAGCAGCCGCCCGGAGACCGTGATGCGCTCGCCGATGGGCTCACCGGTGTGCTGCCGGGTCAGATCGTTGTCGATCGCGGTGATGTCCCGCTCCCCGAAGGCGGGCGAGTGCAGCTCCACCAGCTCCGGATCCTTGCTGGTGTCGATGGCGACCAGGGGTTGTATGGGGTGCCGGAGGACGGAGGAACGGTAGGGGTCGTAGTCCCGGCGGGGGTGATGCTCGACGGGAGCGCCTTCGGCGACGCGCTTTTCGTACGCCGCGTGCTCGGCGGCGATCTCGAGGTCGATGTCGGCTTGGGTGAGTGTCATGGAAAGTCCCAGGTGTGAGTGCCCCGTCGGGGGCGCGGGGCTGTATCGATGTGCGGCTCCGCCGCGTGGATGCCCTGCGGGATCAGCTCAGCCCGCGCTCGTGCGACGCCGGCGACGCGCCCTGCGGCGCGTCGGCCACCGCCTCCCCGGCCGTGGCGACCACCTCGTCCATCCGTGAAGCTCCATCTCGATCAAGAAATTAATCAGGGCACTGAGTATTTCAGCGAGACATCTTTCACGCTGCCACTGGTCCTGCTACCCGTCAAGAGCTTGGGTGATGGCAGACGGGTGTACAGACAGGATGTGGTGACTGCGAGTATCGTTCAGTGCACCAATCAATTCGGATCTTGGGGGCGCATATGGCCGCGGTGGACCTCACCACCCACCCCGGGCACCTGGCCCGGCGGCTTCAGCAGGCCCACTACCTGCTGTGGAACACGATGGTCTCGGAGGAGATCACCTCGCCGCAGTTCGCCGTCCTGAACGCGCTCGTCGCCGAGCCGGGGCTGGACCAGCGCACGGTGGGGGAGCGGGTGGGTCTTGACCGGTCGACCATCGCCGAGGTCATCAGCAGGCTCGGCCGGCGCGGGCTCGTCGACAAGGTGCGCGACCCGCAGGACGGCCGCCGCTTCCTGCTGCGGCTCACCGACGACGGGCTGCGCACCCACCGCAAGCTCACCGTGCGCACCGCCCGGATGAACCAGGTCTTCCTGGCCCCGCTCTCCGCCGAGGAGCAGACCCAGTTCTTCGATCTGATCCGCCGCGTTTCGGACGCGGCGGAGGGGCTGCGCAATCCCAGGGAGCCCCTCGTCCCGGGACAGCACACCTAGGCCTTGGCGAACACCACCCAGACCTGCCCGTCGGCGAAGTCCACCGGACTGCCGTCCGCCCCGGTGAACGTCGTACCGTCGCCGGCCTCCTGCCGTGTCCAGGTGGCCCCGAAGGACCGCCCGTCCCGCAGCACTTCGGCGTTGCCCGACCCCACCGTCTCGGTGAACGGCGTGTAGTTGCCGAGCACGTCGTGATACCTGGACGTGCGTATTCGCACGTGCTGCACCACGACCGTCGCGGCCGCCACCCGCTTGCCGGCCGTGGTCCGGGCCGGGGTGCCGTCCATCGACACCAGCCAGCGCTTCTCGCCGGCGGACCAGGTGAAGGTGAAGCGGGCCGCCGGATACCGCACGGTGCGGGTGGCGGTGACCGTGCCGCCGGCCGGGGCCGGACCGTAGCGGAAGCCGGTGGTGAGCGCCGCCTTGCCGGGTGCGCCGGCCATCAGCTTGGCGGGGCGGACATACAGGTTGTGCGGGGCCGGCTTGTCGCTGCCCCGGTAGTAGGCGTCGGACGCGGCGTCGGGGCTCTCCGGCCGCAGCGGTGCCCGGTCGATCAGCGGGAGCAGCTTGCGCTGGGCACCGGAGAAGGCGAGCGTCGGCCGGTCGAACTGGCGCAGCAGTTCCAGGTCGGACTCGCGAGCGCTGCGCACCGGCCCGACGACCTCGGGGAGCTTGGTGGCGTACACCGCCATCAGCCGGCTGAGCCCGCCCTCCACCTGCTCCGCGTACACCACGTCGGCGGAATCCAGCCCGGTCTGGGGGCGGCCCGCGGCGACGTTGTCGATCTTCACGGCCAGTACGGAGCCGGTGCCGGCGGTGTGCCGCCCGTCCGGTGCCTGGCTGCCGTGCGGTGCCCCGCCGTCGTCCGAGGCGCCGTGCCGGGTGCAGCCGGCCGTGAGGGAGGCCGTCAGCACGGCCGCGGCCAGCACCGCCCTCAGCGCGGTCCGGCGCGTCGGCGCCCTGTGTCGCATGCCCACCGTTGCCACCCCGTTCGTCCTCTTGATTGTGTGCTCGTCGGCTCATCGGGGCCATACCCGGTCGAAACCGATCGCGCGCCGGTGAAGGACCGACCCGGGCGGAGGGCGTCGGGGCTACGACCCCAGGATCTCCGCGAGGTCGTACCGCACGGGTTCCTCCAGCTGGGCGTAGGTGCAGCTGTCCGCTGTGCGGTCCGGGCGCCAGCGGCGGAAGCGGGCCGTGTGCCGGAAGCGGGCGCCGTTCTCCATGTGGTCGTACGCCACCTCGGCCACCCGCTCCGGCCGGAGCGGCACCCAGGACAGGTCCTTCTTGCCCGACCAGCGGCTCGGCGCGCCGGGCAGCCGGGCCGACTCGTGGGCGGCCTCCTCCGCCCAGGCCGCCCAGGGATGCCCGGAGACGTCGTCCATACGCAGCGGCGCCAGTTCCTCGATCAGCTCGGCCCGCCGTTTCATCGGGAACGCGGCCGACACGCCCACATGCTGGAGGGCGCCCCGGTCGTCGTAGAGACCCAGCAGCAGCGAGCCGACCACCGGGCCGCTCTTGTGGAAGCGGTATCCCGCCACCACGACATCGGCGGTCCGCTCGTGCTTGACCTTGAACATGGCGCGCTCGTCCTGGAGATAGCGCAGGGTGAGCGGCTTGGCGATGACCCCGTCGAGGCCCGCCCCCTCGTACTGCTCGAACCACCGCCGGGCCACGTCCACATCGGTCGTCGCCGGTGCCAGGTGCACCGGTGGGGCGACCCCGGCCAGCGCGGTGGTGAGCAGGGCGCGGCGGTCGGTCAGCGGAACGTCCAGCAGGGACTCGTCGGCCAGCGCCAGCAGGTCGAAGGCGACGAAGGAGGCGGGCGTACGCTCCGCCAGGGTGCGCACCCGGGAGTCCGCCGGATGGATCCGCTCGGTCAGCGCGTCGAAGTCCAGCCGGCCCTCCCGTGCGATCACGATCTCCCCGTCCAGCACGCACCGCTCGGGCACCCGCTCCCGCAGTGCCGCCACCAGCTCGGGAAAGTATCGGGTCAACGGCTTCCCGGTGCGGCTGCCGAGCTCCACCTCGACGCCGTCCCGGAACACGATCGCGCGAAAGCCGTCCCACTTCGCCTCGTACTGCATGTCCGGCGGGATCGTCCCCACCGACTTGGCGAGCATCGGCTTCACAGGTGGCATCACCGGCAGATCCATGCCACTAATTTACTCGGTGTCCAGAGGGCCGCCGAATCGTCCATGGAGTCCAGAGAGCGCAGGTCGGAGTGCATCCGGCCTGCGTTCTTCCGTGGGGTCTGTGAGACGAGTGTGAGACGCCCGCTTCTGCCGTCAGGGCGCGTGCTCTGTCGAGGGCTCCTGAGCACATTGCGCCTTGCCGCTGGGCGAGTGCGGTTTGCCCTTGCCGCTCGTGGACACGTGGCAGCCGCAGTTCTGACAACGCCAGATCTGCTGCCCGTGGGCGTCTGTGTCGGGTGCGTCGACGTGGCCGACGACCTGGTGAGCTTCGCCGCTCACCTGCGGCAGCTCGCCCGCACCGTCAACCACGCCGCTCCCGTGGAGCGTGCGGCATGACGACCACCATCCCCTGCGGCACGGCCGGTGCCGCACCCACAACTCCGTCGGCGACAACGACGAACCCACCCACACCAGCGAGACCCTCACCGTCACCCTCGTCCACGGGGAAGAGGCATGCTCGAGACGCTGTCAAAGCCCCCTTTCAACCCCCTGGCTGACGACCCATCCCTTCCTGAACCCTCCTCAGAGGTCGTTTTCATCTGTCTCAGACAGGTATAGCGAACCGCCGCAGTCCTGCTGGTCACCGTCGGCGACGGCACCGGCTTTCCCATCGCCGCATGCCTCGCCTCCTACGTCGGCCTCGCTCGTGCCGTCGCTGCCACCTGCCTCGGGTCAGACGTTCGTCAGCAGGCTCCGGGTCAGTTCGCCCAAGCGTCGGAGGTAGCTCGGGTCGTAGGCCTCTTCCGAGGCTCGCGCCTCCAGACCGCTCTCGAAATAGCGGCCGGTGACGCCGGAGAGTTCCGGGGCGTCCACCAGTCGGCGGGTGGCGGACAGCCCCTTCTCCAGGGTGTCGACGAACTCCATGCCGGACCGCCTCGACATGGCCGTGGGCATGTACGTCGCCGGGTGGACGCTGTTGACGGTGACGCCGCTGCCGGTCAGCTCCTCGGCCAGCTCCCGGGTGTGACAGATCAGAGCGAGCTTGGAACGGCAGTAGGCGGCGATGTCGCTGTAGCCGCGCTCCAGTTGCGGGTCGTCGAAGTCCATCGGCTGCTGGCCGATCGAGGCGACGTTCACGATCCGGGACTCTCGCGCCCGTCGCAGCAGCGGGAGCAACTCCCGGCTGAGGAGCACCGGGGCGAGGTAGTTGACCGCGAGGCGTAGTTCGTGGCCGTCCTGGGAGATTTGACGTGTGGTGCCGTCCGCGTGGAATCCGACGCCGGCGTTGTTGACCAGCGCATCCAACCGGTCGTGTTCTCCCGCGATCCGCTCCGCCAGGAGCTTGACCTCGGCGAGCGAGGAGAAATCGGCCTGGAATGCCTCACCGCCGGTCGCCTCGACGACTTCCTTGAGCCGGCCGGCGTCACGGCCGTGCAGCAGCAGCCGGTGCCGCCCGTCCGCCGCGAGGTCTTCCGCGAGGGCGCGGCCGAGCCCGTCCGATGCGCCGGTGATCAGGATCAATGCCATGTGTCTCTCCAGGAACGGGCCGGGTGGGTGGGGGATGAGGACGCTCGGCGCGTCAGGGTGGGGTGGAAGCGGTGGCGGTACGGCCTTCGTCGGCGCGGTCGGCGTGCGGCTCGCCGAGGGGCGTACCGATGCGGCGAGGGACTCCGAGGCCGCGCAGGGCCACCGCCACCACGATGGCGAACGCCCCGCCGGCGAGACCGAAGGCGAGGGTGAAGTGGCTCTCGGCGGGTAGGCCCGCGTCCGTCGTGCCGGCGAGCAGCGTTCCCAGCAGGGCGCTGGCGACGGCGCTGCCGACCGAGCGGCACACGGAGTTGATCCCGTTGGCCACGCCGGTCTGCGCTCTGGGTACGGCGTCGAGCAGGACAGCGGGAAGGGTGGCGAACCCGAAGGCGATGGCGATCCCGACGAGCACACCGCCCGTGAGGACGGAGGCGGGCCGGCCATGTGCGAAGGCCAGCAGCGCGAAGCCGCCGACGCCGAAGCCCGCGCCCGAGGCGAGGGTTCGGCGGGCTCCGAGTCGTCCTGCCAGCGCGCCGGCGACCTGCGCCGCGATCAGGGAGGCCGCCGCGGGCGGCAGGAGGTAGCCGACGGAAGCCCGCAGCACGGTGGCGTCGAATCCGTACCCGGCAGGTGCGGCGGGAAGCTGCACCAGCGCCGATATGCCGAGGAACTGCGAGAACATGGCGAAACCCAGCAGAAAGCCCATGAGGTTGGCGAAGACCACGGTCCGCAGGGCGAATACGCGCAGGTCCACCAGCGGATCACGGACGCGGCGTTCGGCCAGGGCCCAGACGGCGGCTGTGACCGCGGCACCGGCGAAACAGCCCAGGGTCGCGCCGGACGCCCAGCCCCACACGGCGACGCGTGAGAGGGGAAGCAGCAGAAGGGTGAGCATGACGGCCAGGAGCACGGCCCCGAGCCAGTCGGTACGTCCGCCGGCCGGTGTACCCGAGTGTGGGACGGCCACGGCTGTGGCGATCAGGGCGAGGCCGGACAAGGCGGCCGCCGCCCAGAAGACGCGGTGGTAGTCGGGCGCGGGCCCCTGGGTGAGCAGTCCCGCACCGACCAGCGCAAGTCCATTGCCGAAGGCCAGAGTTCCGCTGATCAGCCCCATGGCGCCGGGGAGCCGGCGAGCAGGCAGCCCGTTGCGCAGGACCGACTGGGCGAGAGCGAAGACCGCGGTGGAGGCCCCCTGCAGTGCCCGCGCGACGATCAGCCAGGGCAACGTGTCGGCGGTGGCGCCGAGGACCGAGCCGGCCAGGGTGACCGTCAGCACCCCGATCAGCACCGGCTTGGTGCCGTACTGGTCCGCGAGCCGGCCCAGCAGCGGTGTGCAGACGGCCGCGGACAGCAGCGTGGCGCTGGTGAGCCAGCTCGTGTCCGCCGCTGTGGCACGCAGGTCGTCCTGAATGACGCCGAGGACCGGCACCACGAGGGTCTGCATCATGGACACGACCATCGCGGCGAGACCGAGCACCGCGACCAGGATCCGCTCCCGGGAGCGGGAGCTCACCGGTGAGTGTGTACGTGACATGGAGGGGCTTTCCGGAAACGGCCAGGCGCGCCACGGCCTGGCGAGGGGGCGGTCCCGAACCGTGGCGCGCCGCCGGGGGCTTCGTTCCGGTGGCCGGCTCAGCCGAGCGTCTTGAGCAGGACCGCGGCCAACTCGGCCGAGGAACCCGGGTTCTGACCTGTGATCAGGTTTTTGTCGGTGATCACGTACGGGGCCCACGGCTCGCCCTCGGTGTAGTCCACGCCGAGCGCCACGAGCCGGTCCTGCAACCGCCACCTGACCTTGTCGCCGAGTCCGGTCCCGGCTTCCTCGGCGTTGCTGAACCCGGTGACCCGGTAGCCGTCGACCGGCGAGGTGCCGTCCGGCCGCTCGGTCGCCAGCAGGGCGGCCACGCCGTGGCAGACCAGCGCCAGGGGCCGGCCGGCCTCCAGGGTGGCGGTGATCAGCCGGGCCGAGTCGGCGTCCGCCGACAGGTCCTCCATCGGGCCGTGACCGCCTGGGTAGAAGACGGCCAGGTAGTCGGCCGGGTCCACATCGGCAAGGACGATCGGCCGGCGCAGTTCGGCCGCCCGGTCCAGCAACGCGGCGACGGCCTCGGCGCCCTCCTCGCCGCCGTTGAAGTCCGGTGTGAGGCTCACCGGGTCGACCGTGGGCGCTGTGCCGCCCGGGGTCGCGACGACCACCTCGTGTCCGGCCTCGGTGAGCGCGCGGTAGGGGGCCGCGAATTCCTCGGCCCAGAAACCGGTGGGGTGCCGGGTGCCGTCGTTCAGCGTGAGACGGTCGGCCTGCGTCATGACGAACAGAATCCTGCCCACAGTAGGTGCTCCTTCAGTGCTGATCCGGCGGCAGATCGCACCCGCCGGCTGACGGACCCGACGGTAGATCGCCGTGCGATCGAAAAACCAATAGGCTTTTCCCTATGCCCGATAGAAAACATGATGGAATGCGGGACGGCGGCAAGGCGTTGGACCTGACTCAGCTGCGTACGTTCCTCGCCGTGTACCGGGCCGGTTCCCTCACCGAGGCGGCCCGCCGTCTGAAGCTCGCCCAGCCCACTGTCACCAGCCAGATCCACTCCCTGGAGCAGCAGCTGGACCGCCAGCTCTTCGAGCGGCTGCCCCGTGGTGTCGCCCCGACCGCGGTGGCCGACGACCTGGCCGCCCGGATCGCGGCCCCCATGGACGAGCTCGCCACAGTGGCCGACCGCGACACGTCCGGCGTCTCCGAGACGGTGCACCTGGCAGGGCCCGCCGAAATGCTGTCGGTCCGCGTGCTGCCGGTCCTCGCGCCGCTCGTGGCGCAGGGGCTGCGGCTACGGGTGACCACCGGACTGGCCGACGACCTGCTCGACGGCCTGCGCGCGGGGCGCTTCGACCTGGTCCTGTCCGCCGTACGTCCGCGCGGGCGCTCGGTCCTGGCGACACCGCTGATGGACGAGGAGTTCGTCCTGGTGAGCGCGCCCTCCTGGGCCGCCCGGATCGGCCCGCTCACCAGCGACGACCCTCGCCCGCTCCACACCGTCCCTCTGGTCACGTATGCCGAGGACATGCCGATCGCACGCCGCTACTGGCGGCACGTCTTCCGTACCCGTCTGACCCTCCTGCCCGCATTGGTGATGGCCGACCTGCGTGGCGTACTGGCCGCGGTCGCGGCAGGTGCGGGATTCACCGTCCTGCCCCGCTACCTGTGCGCCGGCGAACTGCGGACGGGTGCCCTCGTCCCCCTCGTCGAGCCCGAGGACCCACCCATCAACACGGGTTTCCTCGCCCAGCGCACCGGCTCCGGACTCGGCCACGACGCAGTCCGGGTCCGGGACACCCTCCTCGACGCCGCCCGGTCCTGGTAGGCCGAGTCCCAGCCAGGAGGCTGGAGGCGTGGTTCTCACCGTGGATGTGGAGTTTCGGCCGCCTGCATGGCCTCGCTGAAGAAGCCCCAGATGGCGGCCGGGGCATCGAGGGTGCGGTCGGTCCTGCCCATGAGCCGGGGGAAGCGGTAGTCGGGATTGGGGATCGTGTGGCCGCCGCCGGAGACCGTGAACGCCACGACGGGGGCCTTGCCGGGCTGGGCGTAGCGGGTCTCGATCACCGAGGGGCCGTCCGCGCCGCCGTCTCCCTCCAGCGGCGGTGTCGTCGGTGGCCAGCTGATCGGAGGCCGGGTGATGCCGTTGACCTCGGCGAAGGCACGGGCGGTGGCCTCGGCGGACAGCACGGTGCCGCGCTTCTGGAAGCCGAAGATGCTTGCCTCTCCACCCTCGTACGGCATGATCGGGTCGCTTGTGCCGGCGATGAGAAGCACGGGCAGGGGGTGCTTCGGCTCCGCAACCGCCCACTGGTCCGGTGTGGGCAGGCCCGCCCCGATGACCGCGATGGCGGCAATCCTCTCCGGCGTCCGGGCGGCGAGCCTGAAGGCCATCTGCCCGCCGTTGGAGAAGCCGGCGACGAACACCCGGGCGGGGTCGATGCCGTGACGCTGCCGGAACCGCTCGACGATCGCGGCGATCAGGCCCTCGTCGTCGACGTCCTCCTTACGGGCGGGGGTGACCGCCGCGGTCCGGCCGTCGTTCCAGCCGCGCTTGTAACCGTCCGGATAGACCACCGCGAACCCGTGCCGCTCGGCCAGCCTGTCGAAGCCGTACCCGGTGACCGTACGCATGGTCTTCCCGTCCTGCTGCGAGCCGTGCAGGACGAACAACAGCGGCGAGCCGGACGGCAGGTCCGCGGGCACGAAGGCCCGGTACGCACGCGTCCGGTCGTCCACAGTGATGGTGTCCACCGTCACCGGGGCGCTCAGCCGTGGTTCGGTGGGTCTGGGGCTGTGCAGGAAGTACCCGTAAGCGGCGACGCACACCAGCACCACCACGCCGATCGAGGCCAGTGCCGTCACCGAGGCGCTCACCGGCGTACCCCCTGGCTCATCGCGTAGTCGAGCACGCCCGTTCTGAATACCCGCATGGCCTTGTCCTGCCTTCTTCCACGTACTTCCGCGTCGTTCTGCCTGCGCTTTCACCCTGTGATGGCAGCCGGGGCGGTATCCAGGGACCGAGAGTCCGTGGCTGGCCGGCGCGTACCCGCCGTACCGTGGTGCCCATGGACAAGCACGCTCTCGCGGCGTTCCTGCGCGGCAGACGGGAACGTGTACGCCCCGAGGACGTCGGCCTGCCGTACGGGCCCAGGCGGCGCACCCCCGGGCTGCGCCGCGAGGAGGTCGCACAGCTCGCGCACATCTCCGTGGACCACTACAGCCGCCTGGAACAGGCCCGCGGACGCCGTCCCTCGCACGCCGTCCTGACCGGCATCGCCCGCGCGCTGCGCCTGTCCGACCAGGAGCGCACCCACCTCTTCCGGCTCGCCGGAGAGGCGGCGCCCGAGTCTGTCCAGGGGCCCTCCCGCAACGTTGACCCCGGCACGCTGAACCTGCTGGAGCGCCTGACCGACGCCGGCGCCCTCGTACTCGACAACACCTGCCGGGTGCTGGCCTGGAATCCCCTGGCGGCAGCCCTCTTCGAGGACTTCTCCGCCCTGACCGGCCCGGACCGCAACGTCATCCGCCGCTACTTCCTGCACCCCGACGCCCAGCACCGCGGCTACGGCATGACCCAGCCCCACCGGTTCGTGACCGCAGCCGTCAGCTATCTGCGCGTCGCCGCCGCCCGCTACCCGGACAATGCCGAACTCCGCACCCTCATCGACGAACTGCTCGCCGGCAGCGAGGACTTCGCCCGCCTGTGGAACTCCCACGAACTGCGCATCGAACACCACAACCACCAGAAGGTCCAGCACCCTCAAGTCGGGCCGATCGAGCTGGACTTCGACGTCCTGACCCTGCCAGGCCAGGACCAGCAGCTGGTCATCTTCACCGCTGAACCCGACTCCCGCGCCTACCGGACGCTGCAACTGCTCAAGGTCATCGGCACCCAGCGCATGAACATCGCCACCTGATCCGCGGCATCCACACCGACTTCGGCCGCCGGCAAGTCGAACTGCCCACGGGGCCAGGTCAGTAAGGGATGGCAAAGACCCTGCCCGACTCGGGTGAGGAGCGCGGGAGCGTTCACGCCAGGGTGCCGGGATAGGGTGCCCCCGTGGAACGGATCTTGGTGGTAGGTGTCACCGGCGCGGGCAAATCAACGCTTGCCCAGACCTTGAGCAGCCGGCTGGGCCTGCCTTACCACGAGATGGACGCGGTCTACTTCAACGGCCCCGACTGGGCCGTCAACGACAAGTTGACCGAAGACGTGTCAAGGCTCGCTGCCGGATCTCGCTGGATCATCGACTCTCTCGGCTATCCGGAAGTCCGTGACCTGCTGTGGGACCGGGCCGACACCGTGATCTGGCTGGACTACCCCAGACGCGTCATCATGCCGCGCGTGCTGCGCCGGTCCTTCCGGCGCAGCGCCACGCGCGAGGTCCTCTTCGGCGGCAACAGGGAGACCTGGACGGGCTGGCTGAGCCGGGAACACCCGGCCTGGTGGGCCTGGTCGCAGCACGGGGCCCGCCGCCGCGAAGTCGAGCGCCGTATCCGCGATCCCCGCTTCGCCCCTCTCGACACCCTCCGCTTCGGCCACCCCGATGACATGGCGGCCTGGCTGGCATCCCTCTGATCCGGCAGGCCAGGCACCTGGGCCATGCCCGCGGGCAACTGGTCGGCCGGCACCGCATCGCGGTGTCCCAGGCGGGACAGGCGTACGCGGGGGCCGCGTACGGCGGGTTCAAGAGCGCGGTGTACTACTACAGGAGACCACCGTTCGCCGACCGGCCGGCCGTCGACCCCAGGTAGGTCCCGGACGGCACGTTCGGGTTCCCGGAGATCCGATACCGCGTGACCACATACGTGGTCGCGGCCTGCCCGTCGAGGTGGTTCAGAGCCCTCCCGACGTTCCCGATCGTGCTGAGCGCGCCGCCCGCGGCGGCCGTCACCTTCACCTTGCCGTGCGGGAGGCGTTTCACCTTGAGAGATGATTGTGAGAAACGATCTCTTGTGGTCCCGCTGAAACCGCATCTGACCAGCAGGTATCCGTGACGGCGCAGAACCACCCCACGACTCTGCGAGCGGTCCCCGGTACGCGCTCGCCGTGCGCTGCACCCCCACCGAGGCCCGGGGGACTGTGTCGAGCCGATATGCGCGGTGCGGGCGGTGCGCCTACGGTGGCCGCATGGGTGATGCGGTGGAACTGGAGGTGGCCGGCCGGACCGTACGGCTGTCCAGCCCCGACAAGGTGTTCTTCCCGGAGCGCGGTTTCACCAAGCTGGACGTCGCCCGCTACTACGCGGCCGTGGCCCCCGGCATCCTGCGCGCCCTGCGCGACCGCCCCACCACCCTCCAGCGCTACCCCGACGGCGTCGAGGGCGAGTGGTTCTACCAGAAGCGCGCGCCCAAGGGCATGCCCGACTGGATCCCCACCGCCCACATCACCTTTCCCAGCGGCCGCACCGCCGACGAGATGTGCCCCACCGAGGAGGCCGCCGTGGTGTGGGCCGCTCAGTACGGCACCCTCACCTTCCACCCCTGGCCGGTGCGCCGCGCGGACGTGGACCGTCCCGACGAACTCCGTATCGACCTCGATCCGCAGCCCGGTACCGACTTCGCCGACGCCGTCCGCGCCGCCCACGAACTGCGCGCCGTCCTCGACGAGTTCGGCGGGCTGCGCGGCTGGCCCAAGACCTCCGGCGGCCGGGGGCTGCATGTCTTCGTGCCCATCGAACCCCGCTGGACCTTCACCCAGGTCCGGCGCGCCGCGATCGCCGTGGGCCGTGAGCTGGAACGCCGGATGCCGGACCAGGTAACGATCAAGTGGTGGAAGGAGGAGCGCGGCGAGCGCATCTTCGTCGACTACAACCAGACCGCCCGGGACCGCACCATCGCCTCCGCCTACTCCCTGCGGCCCCGCCCGAACGCCCCGGTCTCCGCACCGCTGCGCTGGGAGGAGGTCGACGAGGTCCAGCCGGGCGACTTCGACCTCGTCACGATGCCGGCCCGCTTCGCCGAAGTCGGCGATGTGCACGCCGACATGGACGACCACGCCTACTCCCTGGACGCCCTGCTGGAACTCGCCCGCCGCGACGAACACGAACACGGCCTCGGCGACCTGCCGTATCCGCCCGAGTACCCGAAGATGCCGGGTGAGCCCAAACGCGTCCAGCCGAGCCGCGCACGGCCGGAACAGCCCTCCTGACGAACGGACTCGGAGCGGGCACCGGGCCCGCGGCAGGCTGTCCCGCCCCGGAGAGCGCTCCCGTCGCCCCGCCTGCCCGGGGCTATGCTGATCGACAGCCGCCGACGAGGAGGGCCGAGGTGTCCGAGGCAGTGTCGCGCCCCACACTGGAGGCCGTGGCCGCGCGGGCCGGGGTGTCCCGGGCCACCGTGTCACGGGTGGTCAACGGCGGGGACGGGGTGCGCGAACCGCTCGTCGAACGGGTCCGGAAAGCGGTCGAGGAACTCGGCTACGTCCCCAACCAGGCGGCCCGCAGCCTGGTGACCAAACGGCACGACGCGGTCGCCGTCGTCATCGCCGAACCCGAGACGCGGATCTTCACCGACCCCTTCTTCGCCCTGCAACTGCGGGGCATCAGCAAGGAGTTGACCGCTCACGACAACCAGCTCGTGCTGCTGCTCACCGAGGGGCGGGACGACCACGCACGGGTGGCCCGCTACCTCGCCGGCGGCCATGTCGACGGCGCGCTCGTCTTCTCGCTCCATCTGGACGATCCGCTGCCCGGCCTGATCGAGGGCGCCGGCGTCCCCACCGTGTTCGGCGGACGGCCCGGCTGGAGCGACGGCTCCGACAGCGCCGTGTACGTCGACTGCGACAACCGGGGCGGCGCCCGGGACGCCGTACGGCATCTCGCCGGCCTCGGCCGGACCCGGATCGCCCATATCACCGGCCCCCTGGACCAGACGTCGGCCGCCGACCGCCTCCAGGGCTACCGGGACGTCATGGACGTCCTGGGGCAGGCCGATCCACGGCTGGTCGTGCCGAGCGACTTCACCCCCGCCGGCGGCGAACGCGCCATGGGCGAACTCCTCGACCGCTGCCCGGACGTCGACGCCGTGTTCGCGGCCAACGACCTCACCGCGCTCGGCGCCCTGCGCGTCCTGCGCGAGCGCGGCCGCCGGGTGCCCGAGGACGTGGCCGTCATCGGCTTCGACGACGTCCTGCCCGTCACCGAGGAGACCGAGCCGTCACTGACGACGGTCCGTCAGGACATCGAGGAGATGGGCCGGTTGATGGCCAGGCTCCTGCTGGGCTCCCCGACCCGGGGCAAGCCGGCGACGGGCGCGCCGTCCAGCGTCATCCTGCCCACGACACTGGTACGGCGCGCCACCGCCTAGGCCGCCTCCGGCTCAGCTCTGCTGCTCGCCCTTGATCACCGCGAACCGGGCGCCGTACGGGTCGGCCAGCTTGGCCATCCGGCCCACACCCTCCAGCGTGGTCGCCGGCATCCGTACCTTGCCACCGGTCTGCTGCGCCTTCTCCACCACCGCGTCCGGGTCCTCGACCTCGAAGTACGGCAGCCAGTACGAGCCGATCTGCGCCTCGGCCGGGTCCTCGGCCAGCGGGACCATCCCGCCGAACACCGAGTCGTCGTCGCCGTCCGCCGGGTTGACACACGTGTACGTGCCGCCCGGGAAGGGCACTCCGGAGGTCTCCAGACCGAGCACCTTGTGGTAGAAAGCGGCGGCCGCCGCGATGTCCGGGGTGTACAGCTCGACCCAGCACAGCGAACCCGGATCGCCCGCGATGTCCACGCCCTTGGTCAGCCCGGGCTGCCAGATTCCGAAGGGCACGCCCGCCTGGTCGGCCAGGATCGCCATCCGGCCCTGGCTCATCACGTCCATCGGCTGGGCGAGGACGCTGCCGTGCGCCTGCTCGGCGGTCTTGGCGGTGGCCTGTGCGTCCCCGCTCTGGAAGTACACGGTCCAGCTCGGCGGGCCCTGTTCGGGAGTGGTCTGCATACCTCCGGCGACGGTCCTGCCGTCCAGTTGGAAGAAACCGTAACCGCCGGCGTCGGGCCCCGCCGACTGGAACTGCCAGCCGAAGAGGCCGTTGTAGAAGGAGACGGCGCCGTCGATCTCGGGGGTGCCGAGGTCGATCCAGTTGGGAGCGCCGTTGACGAAACGGGTGGTGAGCATCATCGCCCTCCTCGGAAGGGTCCCGTGCATTGCAGAGCCGAGTCTTCCACCGCCCACTGACAATCGCTGAGGAGCGCGCCCACCGGAACCCGGTTACCGTGGGTCACCTGACGCACTCGGCGGGTTTTGATTCCGTTGCGCGCGCCGCCGTGCGCAGGCGTGGCGCCGTCGCGCATGATCGAGGCTGGAGTGGTCCGCCGCACCCGCGTTGAGCGGGCGTTGATCGAACGTTTTTCGCCGCTTGGCACGATCCTGGCCATGCACTTCGACACCACCATCCCACCCCGCACGCCCGTCCCGGTCTGGCATGCGCAGGCGCTGTGCGCGCAGACCGGGGCGGACTTCTTCTTCCCCGAGCCCGGCAGCTCGGTGCGCGAGGCGAAGCGCATCTGCGGTATGTGCGAGATGCGTTCGGCCTGCCTGGAGTACGCCCTCGACAACGACGAACGCTTCGGCGTCTGGGGCGGCCTGTCCGAGAAGGAGCGGCTGGAACTCCGGCGCGCCTCCCGCTGACCCACGACCGCCCCGGAAGAGCCGACACCCGGCCGCCCCGGAAATGTCCGACCAGGACCGCTCCGGAAGAGCCGGACCACGGCCGCCCCGGAAAATGTGTACGGTCCCTCGCCGCGCCCGGTTACGATCCCGGGACGCGGCCGGGCGTAGCGCAGAGGCAGGCGCACCGCCTTGCCCAGGCGGACACGCCGGTTCGAATCCGGTCGTCCGGGCCGCGCGACGAGGTCCTGTAGAGCAGAGGCAGACTCGCCACCCTCTCAAGGTGGATACGCCGGTTCGAATCCGGCCGGGACCACGGTACGACGGACACGGGGCGGCGGGACGGATGAGCGAGGCGATCACCGAGGCGGAACTGACGGCTTTCCACGCCGTGGTGGGGAAGCTGCGGGCGCTGCCCGTCGACGACCCGGTGCGGCTGCGCGCCGAGCAGGTCGCCGCCTCCTTCGCCCGCGACGGACGGCTGCGGCGCCGCAAGGAACGCGGCGCCGAACTGTCGTCGGCGGACGCCGCGGTGATGGCCGCGACCGCGACCGGCGCCCTGGACCGCCGCGAGGACGCGCCACTGGCCGGACCCGGCGCCGGGGGCGTCTTCCGCAAGCCGCGCACCTGCTATGTCTGCAAGTCGCCCTATCGACAGGTCGACCCCTTCTATCACCGGCTCTGCCCCGGCTGCGCCGCAGACAACACCGCCCGCCGCTCCCTGAGCACCGACCTGAGCGGACGCCGGGTGCTGCTCACTGGCGGCCGGGTGAAGATCGGCTTCCAGCTGGCGCGGATGATGCTGCGCGACGGCGCCGAGGTCCTGGTCACCTCCCGCTTCCCGCACGACACCGTGCGCCGCTTCGAAGCCGCCCCCGGCAGCGAGAAATGGCTGGACCGGCTGGCCGTGCTCGCCGTCGACCTGCGCGACCCGCGCCAAGTGCTCGGCCTGTGCGAGGAGTTGCGGCAGGCGGGCGAGCCGCTGGACATCCTCGTCAACAACGCGGCCCAGACCGTGCGCAGACCGCCCGAGTCCTACGCGCTGCTGGCCGCAGGGGAGCGCGCCGCGCTGCCCCCGGGCGCCCGGCGGGCCCCCGGGTTCACGCCGCTGCGGACACCGGCGAACGGAGCCGGGTACCTGCCCGTCGCGCTGCGGGAGGCCGACGAGGCGGGCCTGCTGCCCGATCCCTCTCCCGAGAACTCCTGGTCGGCCCGGCTCGGCGGCCTGGACCCGGCCGAGGTCCTGGAGACCCAGCTCGTCAACGCCCTTGCCCCGGCCCTGCTCTGCGACCGGCTGCTGCCGCTGCTGCTGGCCTCGCCGCACCCACGCCGGTACGTGGTCAACGTGACCGCCGTCGAGGGCCGCTTCGCCGTCCGTAACAAGATGGCCGGCCATCCGCACACCAACATGGCCAAGGCCGCCCTCAACATGCTCACCCGCACCAGCGCCGCCGAACTCGCCGAGCGGGGCGTCCACATGTGCGCCGTCGACACCGGCTGGATCACCGACGAGAACCCGGCGCCGAAGAAGGCCCGGACGGCGGGCGCGGGCTTCCGCACCCCCCTCGACATCGTCGACGGGGCGGCCCGCGTCTACGACCCGATCGTGCGCGGTGAGGCCGGCGACCCGGTGTCCGGGGTGTTCCTGAAGGACTACCGGGAGGCGGCGTGGTGAGCGAGGAGCCGAGGTTCGCCGGGGTACCGCATGTCGTGCCGCGCCCGGCCGCCGAACTCGCCCCGCTGCTCGACTGGCTGCGGGCCGGGCGCCCGGCGGGGGAGCGGCTGGACTTCACGGCCGGCACCGCGCTGCCCGACGGCCGCCTAGACCTGTGCAAGCAGGGCGTCGGCGCGGCGGGCGCCGCCCTGATCGCCGACGCCCTGGGCGAAGGCCCCACTCCGGTACGGCATCTGCTGCTCGGTACGGACGCGCTCGGCGACGAGGGCGCCGCCGCGGTGGCCGGGTCCGGCGCCGAGGTCGAGACGCTCTACCTCGGCTGCAACGGCATCACGGCGGGCGGCGCCTGCCGGATCGCCGACCAGCTGCGCGCCTCCCCCCAGATCGTCACCGGCGTCTGGCTGAAGCGGAACCCGCTGGGCAGCGGGGGCGGGCGGGCCGCCGCCGAACTCATCGAGTCCGCGCGCTCCCTGCGCACCCTCGACCTCGTGCAGACCGGGCTCGACCCGGCCGGAGCGGCGGTGCTGGCCGACGCGCTGCTGGTGGCCGCCGACGGCGGGCGCCGGATCGAGCGGCTCTTCGTCGGCGGCAACCCGCTGGGCGAGGCCGGTGCCCGGGCGCTGGCCGCCGTCGTCGCCGGGGGCGCGGTCGACGAACTGTACGTGTCCGCGGCCCGGTTGGGCGACGCGGGTGCGCTGCTGCTGGCCGACGCCCTGGACCGGGCCCCGTACGGGCGCCTGTCCCGGCTCTCCGCCGCCAGCAACGGCATCGGTCCCCGGGCCGCCGCCCGCCTGGTGACGGCGGCGGCCTCGGCCGGGGTCACCCTGCTCGACCTCGGGCGGGTCCGCGCGGCCGCCGTGCTCGCGGCGCCGGACAACCGGCTGGACCTGGCCGCCGCCGAGACCGTCGGGCAGGCCCTCGCGGGCACCGAGCACCGCCTCGCCCATCTCGTCCTGACCCACACCGGCCTGCGCAGCCGCGAGGCCCACCGCCTCCTCGACCACGCGGCCCAGGCCGGCACGGCCACCCGCTACCGCCTCGGCACCGGCATCGCCGCCGGCGTCAAACGCCGTCTGGCCGACCTCAGCGCCCACATCCCGGCACCGACGCTCCCGGCCGACGTCGCCGCCGTACGCAGTGTGCACCGGACGGCACCGCCGGAGGACTGACCCTCAGCTCCCGCGCATCTCCATGAACACCTCCATCCAGTACCGCTGTTGCCGCTCCGACGCCCCCACCAGGTAGGTCGCGCGCAGCTTCGCCGGGAGCAGGGCCGCCAGCCGGACCACCACCGCCCGGTGCCTCTTCAGCCGGGACAGCTCGGCGTTGGCGAGGATCTGATGGACCACGTCGCTGTCGCCGCCGCCCTCGTCGGAGTGCGCGGCGGCCCGGCGCAGCCGGGCCTCCCAGGCATCGACGTCCCGGGCCAGCTCGCGCAGGCCGGTGACCGGGCGGCCCTTGGAGCGGTCCATTGCAGCAGACAGGTGCCGTCGCCCGAGGCGACGACGGCCGCGGTGTCGATCGCCGTCGTCGGGATCTGGTGCGCGCACTTCGAGTACAGCCACGACGCCACCGCCGACTCCGTCAGCCCGAAGTCCGGCAGGGCGGCCTCCTTCAGCCGCCGCGCCTGTGCGACCGTCTCCTGATCCGCCGGCCGGTACGCCTCGAGTGCCCTGCGGTCGGCCAGATCGACCACAGGCGGGCGTGGCCGCCCCCCGCTCTCCGTACGCCATGTGCAGCCCCCCGCCGCGCAGTTCCCCGACGCTTCATCGGTATCAGCCGCCACTGACATCGGGCCAAGGCATTACGATCTGACGCAAGGGCGGGGCCGTAGCGCAGAGGCAGGCGCACCGGTCTCCAGAACCAGAGCACGCCGGTTCGAATCCGGCCGCCCCGCCCCCCTGGAAGGGCTTCTGGACGGACGCCACCAGAACGTCCAGCCGGCCGTACGGCCCGCGGGCGCGCTCCGGGCGACCTGCTCGCGGATCCGGTCCGCCGGCCCGGACCAGGCCGGGAACGGGCCCAGAACAGGCCCGGACCAGCCCCGGAACCAGGTCTCCCCGTCGTCGTCCGCCGCAACGGCCACGGTGGCCAGGGCCTCACCCACGTCGGCGCCCTGCCGCCAGGCCGAGCCGAGGCCGAGCCGGATCTCGTGGCCGGACTGGTCGTTCTCGCTGAACCGATAGGTCATGGCGGCTCCGGTATGCGGCTACCTCGGTCGCCGGGACGGTCCCGGCCCGGCCGTCGCCCGCCCTTCCAGGCCAGGAGCCCTCGGACGGCGCCGCACAGCGGAGACATGCGGGCGGCCCGCTCGCGCGGCACGCTGGTAGGAGAGCCAGGTGGCGATGGGAGGAGCTCCCATGGGACACACGGAACAGCGGCCCGCCGTCAGCACCCGGGCCGAGAAGCCCGTCGGCACCGGGAGCGTCTTCCTCTCCTTCGCCCCGTGGATCATCTTCGGCGTCGTCGCGAACCCCAGCACCTGGGAGTACGCGGCGCTGGCGGCGCTGGTCGCGGCGGTCGTGCTGTCCGGCAAGGACATGCTCCGGGGCCGGTTCTTCGTGCTGGACATGGTCGCCATCGTGTTCTTCGCCGTGCTCTGCGTCCTGGCCCTCGCCCTGGACCGCCACGAGCTGATCTGGCTGGAGACCTACGCCCAGGTCATCTCCAACGCGGTGGTGGCCGTCGTGGCGCTCGGCTCCCTGCTCTCCGACCCCTTCACGGCGCAGTACGCCCGCCACTCGGTGCCGCGCGAGTACTGGAGCTCGCCCGTCTTCACACACGTCAACAGGGTGCTGACCACGGCCTGGGGCGTGGTCTTCGCGCTGATGGCCCTCTCCACCTGGCTGGCCGTCCGCCTGCCCGGACAGAGCGACTGGTTCAACTGGGTCGTCCCCATCGTCCTGCTGGTCTGGGCGGTGAAGTTCACCGAACGCTACCCGGACCGGTACAAGGAACGAGCGACGGCCTAGGCGATGGCCCCCGCGGTCACGACCAGTTCCCGGGTCGTGCCGTGGAAGGTTTCCAGCAGTTGGGCCAGTACCGCCCAGGCATCCTCGCGGTCCCCCAGGTGGTCGCGGACCAGCGGGCGCAGGGCGTGCTCGGCCTCGGCGATCCGGCGCGGGAACATCACATGGCCCAGGGAGAGCACCTTCAGCACGTCCCGGGCGGGGCTGTGGCCCACGGCGTACTCGGCGGGGTCCGTCATGATCCCGGCCTGCCGGACGCGGAAGTCGAACTTGCGGTGGGCGCCGAACTGGGCGCGCAGCGAGGGCGGGCAGTCCGGGCGGACGGCCAGGGCCCACCGGACGTAACCGGGAAGGGAGTTCTCGCGGTCCGCCTCCGCGACCGTCTGCCAGTGCTCGCGCCGGTACACCATGGAGGTGGCCTCCCGTGCGGCGGCCATCGTGGTCGACTCGCGCAGGGCCGGCACCAGGCCGAGGCGAGCGACCCGGTCCGGGACCGGCGGATGCTCGTAGTCGTCGCGCAGGACCGGGTCGACCTCCACCGCGAGCAGCCGGCCCGGGCCGAACGGCACCCCGTCCAGGATGGCCCTGCGCAGCGCCGTGTCCCGGTCGGAGAGGAGGCGCCAGACGACGGGGTTGAGACCTGGGTCGTCCTCCTGGAGCATCCACAGCACCACCGAGGACGGCAACGCCGGCAGCTCCCACGGGATCCGGCGCCGGGCCTCCCGGAGGTCCTCCGGCGCCGGCCGGGGCAGCCCGACACGCGTGCGTACCCGGTCGGCGTCCCCGGAGCCGATCAGGTCGAGGAGGAAGCCGACCGCCCGGCCGGAGGTGATGTCAGCAGGCATGCGCGCATGATGCCGCAGGCCACCGACAGGGCGCACCGGGAAATCCGCGCGCCCGCCCCTCGGGGGTTCACGCGCCGGCGCGCGCCGCCATCCGCGCCTTGCGCGCGGCCAGCTTCTCGTCGAACTTCAGCGCTTCCGCGTCCAGCCCGCCCATGAACAGGCCGAGTTCCTCCTGCGCCTGCCGGCCCTCCGGGCCGAGGCCGTCGATCTCCAGGACCTTCAGGTGGCGCAGTACCGGCTGGATCACGTCGTCGTGGTGGATGCGCAGGTTGTAGACCTCGCCGATGGCCATCTGGGCGGCGGCCCGCTCGAAGCCGGGGATGCCGTGGCCGGGCATCCGGAATTCGACCACGACGTCACGCACCGCCTGCATGGTCAGATCGGGGGCGAGTTCGAAGGCGGCCTTCAGAAGGTTGCGGTAGAAGACCATGTGCAGGTTCTCGTCGGTCGCGATCCGGGCCAGCATGCGGTCGCAGACCGGGTCGCCGGACTGGTGGCCGGTGTTGCGGTGCGAGATGCGGGTCGCGAGCTCCTGGAAGGCGACATAGGCGACCGAGTGCAGCATCGAGTGCCTGTTGTCGGACTCGAAGCCCTCGCTCATGTGCGACATCCGGAACGCTTCCAGCTTGTCCGGGTCGACCGCGCGGGAGGCGAGCAGGTAGTCGCGCATCACGATGCCGTGCCGGCCCTCCTCGGCGGTCCAGCGGTGCACCCAGGTGCCCCAGGCGCCGTCCCGGCCGAACAGCGAGGCGATCTCGTGGTGGTAGCTGGGCAGGTTGTCCTCGGTGAGCAGGTTCACCACCAGGGCGATCCGGCCGATCTCGGTGACCTTGGACTGCTCCTTGCCCCAGGCCACGCCGTCCTCGAAGAAACCGGGGAAGTTACGGGCGTCCGACCACGGCACGTACTCGTGCGGCATCCAGTCCTTGGCGACCTGCAGATGGCGGTTCAGTTCCTTCTCGACCACTTCCTCCAGGGCGTACAGCAGCCGTGCGTCGGTCCATGCGGACGAGCTGCCGAGAGTGGGGGAAGTGATCGTCACGAGAACTCCAGGGGGACGCCGAACACGAGCGAATGAACGGGAGAAGACCGGCGAGCGGTGCCGGAAACCTACGTGATCGTAGGCTACGAACCCGTAGGTTACGAAGCCGTAGGTTAAGCGCGCCGTAAAGACCGCTGATCAGGTGCTGTGCTCAGGGCGAATCGGGACATGCCAAACACCCCCGGGACCCGCAGGTCCCAGGGCCGCAGGGATGAGTCGATCACCCGGTCAGACGTACAGCTCCCGCAGCCGCACCGAGAGGCACGTCACACATCCCTCGAGTTTCTCGAACTCGGAGATGTCCACCGTGACCACGTCGTGGCCGAGGTCGGTCAGCAGTTCCGTCGTCTTCGGGGCGCTCGACGACATCAGCAGCTTGCCGCCGCCCAGCAGCACCACATGGGCGCCCGCCTCCTCGGGCACCGCCAGGAAGCCCGGGAACAGCGAGGGCCGGTCCACGTTCGGGATGTGCCCCAGAATCGTTCCGTCGGGAAGCGCGGTCACCGCCGACTTCAGATGCAGCACCTTGCTCACCGGTACGGCGACCACCCGCGCGCCCAGCGGCTCGAACACCGCCCGCAGCTGCTGCACCCCGGCCGCGTTGGTGCGCCCGCCGCGGCCCACGTAGAGGGTGTCGCCGACCTTGAGGACGTCACCGCCCTCGAGCGTGCCCGGCTCCCAGATCCAGTTCACCGAGCAGCCGAGGCGGGCCACCGCCTCCTCGACCCCGGCGGTCTCCTCGCGCCGGGACTCGGCGCCGGGCCGGGTGATCAGCGCCACGTTCTTGTACATGACGACCGTGTCCTCGACGAAGACCGAGTCCGGGCAGTCGTCCTCCGCGTCGACCTCGACGGTCTCCCAGCCGTGCCCGCGCAGCGTCTCCGCGTACGCCTCCCACTGTTCCTGGGCGAGCTCGACGTCGACCTTCTCCCGCTCGATGTGCGTCACCAGACCTTCGGCGAGGCGCGGGCTGGGGCGGCGGATGAGGGCCTTCTTGCTGGGCACGACGGGTCTCCGGGGTCGGCGGTTCGGTCCGGCGCCCATTGTGCGGGCGCCGGACCGCCATCATGCAGGGCGGGTCCGTGTCGACAAAACCCCCGCCGTCAGGCTGTGCCCGTCCTGAGACGCGCCACCTCCTCCGGTGCGGTGCCCGTCAGCTCCCCGTCCGCCATCAGCAGCCAGCGGGTGATCCCGATCGACTCCAGGAAGGGAAGATCGTGACTGGCCACGATCAGGGCGCCCTGGTACGACTCCAGGGCAGTGGTGAGCTGCCGCACGCTCGCCATGTCCAGGTTGTTCGTCGGCTCGTCCAGCATCAGCAGCTGCGGGGCGGGCTCGGCCAGCAGCAGCGCGGCCAGCGCCGCCCGGAAGCGTTCGCCGCCGGAGAGCGTGGCCGCCCGCTGGTCGGCGCGGGCGCCCCGGAACAGGAAGCGGGCCAGCCGGGCCCGGACCCGGTTGTTGGTGGCGCCCGGCGCGAACCGGGCCACGTTCTCGGCCACGGTCAGCTCCCCGTCGAGGACGTCCAGCCGCTGCGGCAGGAAACGCAGCGGCACATGCGCGTGCGCCTCGCCCGCGACCGGCTCCAGCTCCCCGGCGATCGTGCGCAGCAGCGTCGTCTTGCCCGCTCCGTTGCGCCCGATCAACGCGATCCGCTCGGGCCCGCGCAGATCGAGGATCCCCTTCACCCGCGAGCCGTGCGCGAGCTCCAGATTCTCCAGCGTCAGCACGTTCCGGCCCGGCGGTACGGCCGTGTACGGCAGTTCGACGCGGATCTCGTCGTCGTCCCGTACCGCCTCCACCGCCTCGTCCAGCCGCTCCTTCGCCTCGCTCAGCCGTTCCTCGTGCATGATGCGGTGCTTGCCCGCGGACTCCTGTGCCGCCCGCTTGCGCGCCCCCATGACGATCTTCGGTTCGCGTTTCTGGTCGAACATCTTCTGTCCGTACCGCTTGCGGCGGGCCAGTTTGACCTGGGCGTCGGACAGTTCGCGTTTCTGCTTGCGGACGTCGGCCTCGGCGACCCGCACCATGCGCTCGGCCGCGTCCTGTTCGACGGCGAGAGCCTCCTCGTACGCCGAGAAGTTGCCGCCGTACCAGGTGACCTCCCCGGCACGCAGGTCGGCGATCTGGTCGACCAGGTCGAGGAGTTCACGGTCGTGGCTGACCACGATCAGCAGGCCCGGCCAGGACGCGACGGCCGCGTACAGCCGCTTGCGGGCATACAGGTCGAGGTTGTTGGTGGGCTCGTCGAGCAGCAGTACGTCCGGCCGGTCCAGGAGCAGCGCGGCCAGCCGCAGCAGCACCGACTCGCCGCCGGAGACCTCGCCGACGGTCCGGTCGAGTCCGATGTGACCGAGCCCGAGCTCGCCGAGCGTGACCAGGGCGCGCTCCTCCACGTCCCAGTCGTCGCCGAGCGTCTCGAAGTGCGCCTCGGACGCGTCGCCCGCCTCGATGGCGTGCAGCGCGGCCCGCCGGGCGGCGATGCCGAGCGTCTCGTCGACGCGCAGCGCGGTGTCGAGGGTGACGCTCTGCGGGAGGTACCCGACCTCGCCGGCCACCTTCACGGTGCCGTCGGACGGGGTGAGCTCACCCGCGATGAGCTTGAGAAGCGTGGATTTCCCTGATCCGTTGACGCCGACGAGACCGGTCCGGCCGGGGCCTACGGCGAGATCGAGGCCGTCGAGGACGGGGGAGCCGTCAGGCCAGGAGAAGGACAGGGACGTACAGGTGACGGAAGCAGACATGGGCGCCTCGCGGTTGCTTGCGGTGTCGGGGACAGACGCGTGTCGAGACACCGCGGGACAGCAGCCGAGGGGCCGGGGAAGGGATCCCGTGCCGGAGGACGGCTCGCACGCCGAGGTCGAACGCCACAGACACACCTCACGGGTGTGACGCGGTGTCTCGAGTCCTCAGACGAGCAACGTCCTTCTCCTATCGACGGCAACAGAACCGTCGTACAAGTTAGGAGGGCCCCAACGGGGTGTCAACGCAATTAACCGCGAGCCCGCCCGCCGGGCGACGGGCGCCACAGGCCGGCTCAGCAGGCGTCCCGCATCAGCTCGGCCAGGTCGTGGTCCAGGTCCAGCCGGAGGTGTTCGAGACCGGTGGGCACCATGTCACCGGTCGCCTCCAGGAACCGCTGGATCTCGCCCGTGCGCACATGGACGACAGCGGTGCCCTCGGGGGCGTGGAACTCCAGCACGGTCCGGTCGTAGCCGTACGGCCGCACCCGGACGTCCCCGTGGCCCTCCGGGGCGTGCAGGCCGGCCGCGAGCAGGTCGCGGGAGAACGTCCAGCAGACGTCGACGCCCTCCAGGGTGGCCGGGGCCGGGAAGGTCATACGGACGGCGAAGGGGTCCTCGCTGTCGTAGCAGAGACGGGCGGGAATGCTCGGCATACGCGGCGACGCGGCGACCAGGCGGGCCTCCACGGGCTGCTCGATGAGAGTGGACAAACCCTTGCTCCCTAGTGACGGCTGGACGAATTTGCGGACGTACAACACCTGGCACTGGAAGAGACGACGGAAGCGGCCGATCCGTGCACACGAAGTGCGAGTGACCTCGGTCACCGGGCTCATTCACACCTGGGGCTTACCTGGTCCTTGCGAAGGCGAGGCCCTCTGGACGGCGCCGGGACAGTGGGCTAACTTCCCGCGCCATGAGGCGCTTGGGGAGCACGCGGCGGGCAGGACGGACGGGACGTACGAGCCGGGCGGTGACGGTGGGGGTGGCGTGCGCGGCGGCGCTGGCCGCGCTGACCGGGGGTTCCGCGCACGCGGCGACACCCGCTCCGCACTGGGTGCTCAAGAACCCCGGCACACCGGACGTGCGGTTCCGCGGCCTGGCCGCCGTCGACCGCCACGCCGCCTGGCTGGCCGGCACGGCCGGCACCGTGCTGCGCACCACCGACGGCGGGACGACCTGGCGGAACGTCTCTCCGCCGGGCGCGGGCGACCTCCAGTTCCGGGACGTCGAGGCGTTCGACGCGCGCCGCGCGGTGGTGCTGGCCATCGGCGAGGGCGAGGCGTCCCGTGTCTACCGCACCGAGGACGGCGGGGCGACCTGGACCGAATCGTTCCGCAACACCGACCCCGCCGCCTTCTACGACTGCATGACCTTCTTCGACCACCGCCACGGCATCGCCATGAGCGACCCGGTGGACGGGAAGTTCCGCATCCTGGCCACCGGCGACGGCGGCCGCTCCTGGCGGGTACTGCCCAGCACCGGGATGCCGGCCGCCCTGGACGGCGAGGCCGGCTTCGCGGCCAGTGGCCAGTGCCTGGTCGCCGCCGGGCCGAAGGACGCCTGGCTGGCCACCGGAGGCGGCGCGCACGCGCGCGTGCTGCACTCCACCGACCGCGGACTGACCTGGACCGCCGCCGACACGCCCGTCCCGGCCGGCGACCCGGCCAAGGGCGTCTTCGCCCTCGCCTTCCGCGACCGCACCCACGGTCTGGCGGTCGGCGGCGACTACCGCCCCGACCAGCCCTCCCCGCAGGCGGCCGCGGTCACCCGCGACGGCGGCCGCACCTGGCAGCCCGCGACGACACCGCCGCCCGCCTACCGCTCCGGCGCGGCCTGGCTCCCGCACAGCCACACCGCCGCCCTCGCCGTCGGCCCCACCGGCACCGACCTGACCACCGACGGCGGCCGCACCTGGCGGACCGTCGACACCGGCTCCTACGACACCGTCGACTGCACCCCCGACCTCAGCTGCTGGGCGGCCGGTGAGCAGGGGCGGGTGGCACGTCTGGAGCGCTGACCCGCGGGTACCCGGTGGCGAGCACACCCACGAAGGGAGCGGTGGTCATGCCACGTGGATCCAGCCCCAAGCGGGAACGTCAGTACGAGCACATCAAGGACAGCGCGCTCGACCGGGGCGAGAGCGAACAGCGCGCCGAGGAGATCGCCGCGCGGACCGTCAACAAGGAACGCGCCCGCTCCGGCGAGGCCAAGACCGCCAGCCGTACGTCCCTCCAGGACATGTCCTCCGGCAGGCGCGGCGGCAAGCGCTCGCACAGCGGCGCCGCAGGCCCGACCTACGACCAGCTCTACGAAGAGGCCAAACAGCGCGGCATAGAGGGCCGCTCGGACATGAACAAGGCACAACTGCAACGCGCTCTGGACGCCAAGAAGAGCTGACCCGCCCCGCACGAGTGAGCCGGGCCGCACGCCGGGGTCGCGCTTCGGCCGGCACGCGCGCGTGGGCGGCGTCCTGCGCCGGGTCCTGACGGACCGCCGACGGATCATGGTCCGACCCGTCGCCGCACGCGCGCGTGGCGCGCCGTACGCTCGTGGCCACCATGACGACCGTACGCGTACCCGCGGGCTGGCCCGCCACCGAGGAAGCGGCCCTGGCCGTGCAGGACGAGCTGCGGGGGCGGGTGGTTCTCGACGAGCCGGGACCGGCGCCCGGCGCGGGCCATGTCACGGGGGTCGACGTGGCCTACGACGACGACCGGGACCTGGTCGCCGCGGCGGCCGTCGTGCTGGACGCGGCGACCCTGGAGCCCGTAGCCGAGGCCACCGCCGTCGGCCGGGTCTCCTTCCCGTACGTGCCCGGCCTGCTCGCCTTCCGTGAGATCCCCACCGTACGGGCCGCCCTGGACGCCCTGCCGTGTTCGCCGGGCCTGGTCGTCTGCGACGGCTACGGCCTCGCCCACCCGCGCCGCTTCGGCCTCGCCAGCCACCTCGGCGTCCTCACCGGCCTGCCCACCATCGGCGTCGCCAAGAACCCGTTCGCCTTCGCGTACGACGACCCGGACGCCCCGCGCGGCAGCCGGGCACCGCTCCTCGCCGGCACCGAGGAGGTCGGCCGCGCGCTGCGCACCCGGGACGGTGTCAAACCGGTGTTCGTCTCCGTCGGCCACCGGGTGAGCCTCGACAACGCCTGCGCCCACACGCTGGCGCTCACCCCGGAGTACCGCCTGCCCGAGACCACCCGCCGTGCGGACGCGCTGTGCCGCAGGGCACTGCGGGAGGCCCGGGCCTGAGTATCCGTACTGAGTACGCGTACGGATGTGGCGGCCCTGGTCCCCGGGGCAGGCTGGCCCGCATGACGACACACCGCACGCCCAAGCCCGTCGCCGACCCCGCCCAGCCCGTCGAGCGCGCCGTCAACGCGGCGCTCGTCCTCGCCGTGGTGGCCGGGTTCGCCTGGATCGTCGGGATGCTCTGCACCGTGGTGGCCTGGCAGTCCTGACCCGGGCCGGCGCCCGCTAGCGGGTCGCGGCCACCCGGAAGCCGATCCCGGCCGCCCGCAGCCGTTCGGTCAGCGCGTCTCCCATCGCCTGCGCGGTGGTGACCTGGCCGGCCGTCGCCGGCAGGTCGTCGAAGGCCAGGGACAGCGCGGCCTCGGCGAACATCTTCGCCGTCTCGCCGTAGCCGGGATCGCCGCCCGAGACCTCCGTGAAGACCCGCCGCCCGCCGCCCTCGCCGACGAACCGGACCCTGAACCAGCTGCGGGCCCGCTTCTCCGCGCCGGGCCCCTCGCCGGGCTTGAGGCGATCCGAGAGCCAGCGCCGGGCGGGCGGCAGCTGCGCGGCCGCGGCGACCGCGCCGACGGCCGCGACCCCGCCGAGCGCCACCGGAAGATGCGTGACGGCCGCGTAGTGCCGGTAGCGGAAGTCCGGGCCGTAGCGGTCCAGGGCCTTCGCCGAACGGCGCACGACCTGGGCGTCGATGGTGGGCAGCGGCAGCGCCCAGGCACCGATCTCCTTGGCGAAGCGCGGCGGCCCGGCGGGCGCGGTCGCCCGGCGGCTCAGCAGCCGGGGCTCGTGCCGGGCGCGGTCCCGGGCGGCGGCGATCATCTGCCGGGGGCGCGCGAACTGGTCGAGGACGGAGGCGAAGGTGCCTCCGGAGAAGGTCGCGTCGGCGGTCACGAAGCCGTCCACGGTCAGCGGCACGCCCTCGGGCAGCTGGCGGACCGTGAAGTACGCGCCCAGGTCGTGCGGGACCGAGTCGAAGCCGCAGGCGTGCACCAGGCGGGCCCCGGTCTCCCGCGCGCGTGCGTCGTGCCGTACGTACGTCAGGTCCACGAACTCGGGCTCCCCGCACAGGTCCAGGTAGTCCGCCCCGGTGTCCGCGCAGGCCGCGACCAGGTCCTCGCCGTAACGGCCGTACGGACCGACCGTCGTGGCCACCACGCGCGCGTTCTCCGCGAGAGCGCGGATGGTGGCGGGCTCGGCGACGTCGGCGCGCAGCAGCCCGACCTCCGTGCCGGCCGGCAGCCGCTCGCGCAGCGCCTCCAGCTTCCGCTCGTCCCGGGCCGCGACCGCCCAGCGCAGGCCCTGGGGCGCGTGCGCGGCGAGGTAGTCGGCGGTGAGCTCGCCGACGAAGCCGGTGGCCCCGAAGAGCACGATGTCGTAGGGACGGTCCGTCGTCTTCAGCCTGCTCATGACACCCCTCGGTCTTGCAACCCGCGCCGTTGTCGGTGGCTGAGGCTAGCGTGAGGAGTGCGGACGCACCCCCACCGGGTATCTTGACTAAGCGCTTGCTCGTCCACCCTTGTGCCCGGTGGAACGTGTTCCTAGCATCGTCGGTGTTACATCAGTTGTGTCAATGACTGGGGGCGGCATGACCACGGCAGGGACGCCAGGACACGGCCCGCTCTCCGGCGTGCGCGTGGTCGAGCTGGCCGGCATCGGACCGGGCCCGTTCGCCGCCATGCTCCTGGCCGACCTGGGAGCCGACGTGGTCCGCGTCGACCGGCCCGGCGGCCCGGGACTCGCCATCGACCCGGCGTACGACGTCACCAACCGCAACAAGCGCTCGGTGCTCGTCGACCTGAAGGCCCCGGACGGCCCGGCCCGCGTCCTCGACCTGGCCGAGCGCGCCGACATCCTCGTCGAGGGCTACCGCCCCGGTGTCGCCGAGCGCCTCGGCGTCGGCCCCGAGGACTGCCATGCCCGCAACCCCGGCCTGGTCTACGGCCGGATGACCGGCTGGGGCCAGGAGGGGCCGCTGGCCCACCGCGCGGGCCATGACATCGCCTACATCGCCGTCACCGGCACCCTCGGCATGATCGGCCGTCCCGACGAACCCCCGGCGGTCCCCGCCAACCTGCTCGGCGACTACGCGGGCGGCTCCCTCTACCTCGTCGTCGGCGTCCTGGCCGCGCTGCACCACGCGCGCGCGACCGGCACCGGCCAGGTCGTGGACGCGGCCATCGTGGACGGCACCGCACACCTCGCCGCGATGATCCACGGCATGGTGGCCGCCGGCGGCTGGCAGGACCGGCGCGCCGCCAACCTGCTGGACGGCGGCTGCCCGTACTACGGCACCTACGAGACCGCGGACGGCGGATACATGGCGGTGGGCGCCCTGGAGCCGCAGTTCTACGCCGAGTTCCTCCGGCTGCTGGGCGGCGTCGACGATCTGGCCGACGCCCGCAAGGACTGGACCCGCTGGAGCGAGCTGCGCGAGCGGGTCGCCGCCCGGTTCAAGGCCCGTACCCGCGAGGAATGGACGGCCGTCTTCGAGGGCTCCGACGCCTGCGTGGCCCCCGTGCTCTCCCTGGGCGAGGCCCCGCACCACCCCCATCTGGCCGCCCGCGGCACCTTCACCGACCACGGCGGCATCACCCAGCCGGCCCCCGCCCCCCGCTTCTCCTCGACCCCCACGGCCGTGCGCACCGCCCCCGCCCAGCCCGGCGCGGACACCGTCGAGGTGGCCCGTGACTGGGCCGTACCCGCCCTGCTCGACGACGACAAGGACGCCACCTGATGGAGCTCTCGACCTTCCTCGACTACGCGGGCGACCCGCGTGCCGCGGCGGACCAGGCGGCCGCGCTGGAGTCGGCGGGCCTGGACACGGTCTGGGTCGCGGAGG
Organism: Streptomyces sp. NPDC031497; assembly: GCF_055580905.1. Lineage (NCBI taxonomy): Bacteria > Bacillati > Actinomycetota > Actinomycetes > Kitasatosporales > Streptomycetaceae > Streptomyces > Streptomyces sp. NPDC031497. Next base: position 351,705 of record NZ_JBVIKO010000005.1, on the reverse strand, counting down.
CCTACGGCTTCGACTCGCCCACCATCATGGGATACCTGGCCGCCCGTACCGAGCGGATGAAGATCGGCTCCGCAATCCTCAACGTGTACTCCCGCACTCCCGCTCTCATCGCCCAGACGGCCGCAGGCCTCGACGCGATCTCCGGCGGCCGCGCGATCATCGGGCTCGGCGCCTCCGGCCCGCAGGTGGTGGAGGGCTGGCACGGGAAGGCGTACGACAAGCCCCTCGGCCGCACCCGCGAGACCATCGAGCTGACCCGGCGGATCCTGCGCCGCGAGACCATCGACCACCACGGCATCACCGACATGCCCCGCCCCGGCGGCCTCGGCAAGCCCCTGAAGATCCTCACCAGGCCGGTCCGCCCCGCCGTCCCGCTGTACGTGGCCTCGCTCGGCCCCGCCAACGTCCGGATGACCGCCGAGATCGCCGACGGCTGGCTGCCCACCCTGTTCATCCCCGAGAAGGCACAGGACGTCTGGGGGACCCCGCTGGCGGAGGGCGCCGCCCGCCGCGACCCGGCCCTCGGACCGCTGGGGATCGTCGCCGGCGGCCTGCTCGCCATCGGCGAGGACGCCGCCGCCGCCCGCGACCTGGCCCGCCCCAGGATCGCCCTGTACGTCGGCGGCATGGGCGCCCCGGGCAAGAACTTCTACAACGACCTCGCCGTCGCCTACGGCTACGAGAAGGAGGCCCGGCTCATCCAGGAGCTGTACCTCGCCGGCCGCCACCGGGACGCGGCGGCCGCCGTACCGGACGAGTTCTGCGAGCTGATATCCCTGTGCGGCCCCGAGGGGTACGTCCGTGACCGCATCGCCGCCTTCCGCGAGGCGGGCGTGACCACGCTGGACGTGACCCCCGTCGGCCCGGACCCGGCCCGCCTGGTCGAGACCGTCAAGAACTGGCTCTGACCCCCCACCGCCCCCGAACCCTCGTTGAAAGGCTTGTCAGTGAGCACCGAAGCGTACGTGTACGACGCGATCCGCACCCCGCGCGGCCGCGGCAAGGCGAACGGCGCCCTGCACGGCACGAAGCCCATCGACCTGGTCGTGGGTCTCATCCACGAGATCCAGGGCCGTTTCCCGGGCCTGGACCCGGCCGCGATCGACGACATCGTGCTCGGTGTCGTCGGCCCGGTCGGCGACCAGGGCTCCGACATCGCGCGGATCGCCGCAATTGCCGCCGGACTGCCCGACACCGTCGCCGGCGTGCAGGAGAACCGCTTCTGCGCCTCGGGCCTGGAAGCCGTGAACATGGCCGCCGCCAAGGTCCGTTCGGGCTTCGAGGACCTCGTCCTCGCGGGCGGTGTCGAGTCCATGTCCCGGGTGCCGATGGCCTCCGACGGCGGCGCCTGGTTCAACGACCCGATGACCAACCTGGCCACCAACTTCGTGCCGCAGGGCATCGGCGCCGACCTGATCGCCACCATCGAGGGCTTCTCCCGGCGGGACGTCGACGAGTACGCGGCGCTCTCCCAGGAGCGGGCGGCGACGGCCGTGAAGGAGGGCCGTTTCGAGCGTTCCGTGGTCCCCGTGAAGGACCGCGCGGGCCTGGTCGTCCTCGACCACGACGAGCACCTGCGCCCCGGCACCACCGCCGACTCCCTCGCCAAGCTCAAGCCCTCCTTCGCCGACATCGGCGAACTGGGTGGTTTCGACGCGGTCGCCCTGCAGAAGTACCACTGGGTCGAGAAGATCGACCACGTCCACCACGCGGGCAACTCCTCCGGCATCGTCGACGGCGCCTCCCTGGTCGCCATCGGCTCGAAGGAGATCGGCGAGCGCTACGGCCTCACCCCCCGCGCGCGGATCATCGCGGCCGCCGTCTCCGGCTCCGAACCGACCATCATGCTCACCGGCCCCGCCCCCGCCACCCGCAAGGCGCTCGCCAAGGCCGGCCTCACCATCGACGACATCGACCTGGTCGAGATCAACGAGGCGTTCGCGGCGGTCGTGCTGCGCTTCGTCAAGGACATGGGCCTGTCCCTGGACAAGGTCAACGTCAACGGCGGCGCGATCGCACTGGGCCACCCGCTCGGCGCCACCGGTGCGATGATCCTCGGCTCCCTGGTGGACGAACTGGAGCGCCAGGACAAGCGCTACGGCCTCGCCACCCTCTGCGTGGGCGGCGGCATGGGCATCGCCACGATCGTCGAGCGCGTCTGAAAACCCCGGCGGAACCAAGAGACCTCACGGAGACCCTCACATGACCGAGAGCACCACCATCCGCTGGGAACAGGACGACACCGGCGTCGTCACCCTCGTCCTGGACGACCCCAACCAGTCCGCCAACACCATGAACGCGGCCTTCGTCGAGTCCCTCGCCGCGGTCGCCGACCGCCTGGAGGCCGAGCAGGACGCGATCCGGGGGATCATCTTCACCTCCGCCAAGAAGACCTTCTTCGCCGGCGGCGACCTGCGCGACCTCATCCGGGTCACCCCCGAGACCGCCCAGGACCTCTTCGACGGCGGCCTCGCCATCAAGCGCAATCTGCGCCGCATCGAGACCCTCGGCAAGCCCGTCGTCGCCGCCATCAACGGCGCGGCCCTCGGCGGCGGTTTCGAACTCGCCCTGGCCTGCCACCACCGCGTCGCCCTCGACACCCCCGGCACCAAGATCGGCTGCCCCGAGGTCACCCTCGGCCTGCTCCCGGGCGGCGGCGGAGTCGTCCGTACCGTGCGCCTGCTCGGCATCGCCGACGCGCTGCTGAAGGTCCTCCTCCAGGGCACCCAGTACAACGCCCGCCGGGCCCAGGAGAACGGCCTGGTCCACGAGGTGGCCGAGACGCCGGAGGAGCTGCTGGCCAAGGCCCGCGCCTTCATCGACGCCCACCCCGAGTCCCGGCAGCCCTGGGACACCCCGGGCTACCGGATCCCCGGCGGCACGCCCGCCAACCCGAAGTTCGCCGCCAACCTGCCCGCCTTCCCGGCGAGCCTGCGCAAGCAGACCAACAACGCCCCCTACCCGGCGCCGCGCCGCATCCTCGCCGCCGCCGTCGAGGGCAGCCAGGTCGACTTCGACAACGCCCAGGTCATCGAGGCCCGCTACTTCGTGGAGCTGGCCGCCGGGCAGATCTCGAAGAACATGATCCAGGCGTTCTTCTTCGACCTCCAGGCCGTCAACTCCGGCGCCAACCGGCCGAAGGGCGTCGAGCCCCGCAAGGTCACCAAGGTCGCCGTCCTCGGCGCGGGCATGATGGGCGCCGGCATCGCCTACTCCTGCGCCCGCGCGGGCATCGACGTCGTCCTCAAGGACGTCTCCGCCGAGGCCGCCCAGAAGGGCAAGGCCTACTCCGAGAAGCTGTGCGCCAAGGCCGTCGCCAAGGGCCGTACCAGCCAGGAGAAGGCGGACGCGCTGCTCGCCCGGATCACGCCCACCGCGGACCCGCAGGACCTCGCCGGCTGTGACGCGGTCATCGAGGCCGTCTTCGAGGACACCTCGCTCAAGCACAAGGTGTTCCAGGAGATCGAGGCGGTCGTCGCCCCAGACGCCCTGCTCTGCTCCAACACCTCCACGCTCCCCATCACCGCCCTCGCCGAGGGAGTGGAGCGCCAGGAGGACTTCATCGGCCTGCACTTCTTCTCGCCCGTCGACAAGATGCCGCTGGTCGAGATCATCAAGGGCGAGCGCACCGGCGACGAGGCCCTGGCCCGCGCCTTCGACCTGGTCCGGCAGATCAACAAGACGCCGATCGTCGTCAACGACTCGCGCGGCTTCTTCACCTCCCGGGTGATCGGCCACTTCATCAACGAGGGCGTCGCCATGGTCGGCGAGGGCATCGAGCCCGCCTCCGTCGAGCAGGCGGCGGCCCAGGCCGGCTACCCGGCCAAGGTGCTCTCCCTGATGGACGAGCTGACCCTCACCCTGCCGCAGAAGATCCGCCGCGAGTCGAAGCTGGCCGTCGAGGAGGCCGGCGGCACCTGGACCGCGCACCCGGCCGAGGCCGTCATCGACCGCATGGTCGACGAGTTCGGCCGCCCCGGCCGCAGCGGCGGCGCCGGTTTCTACGACTACGCCGAGGACGGCAAGCGTGCCGGGCTCTGGCCGGGCCTGCGCGAGCACTTCACGCGGCCGGGCCAGGAGATCCCGTTCCGGGACATGCAGGAGCGGATGCTCTTCGCCGAGGCGCTGGACACCGTCCGCCTCCTGGAGGAGGGCGTCCTGACCTCGGTCGCCGACGCCAACATCGGATCGCTCTTCGGCATCGGCTTCCCCGGCTGGACGGGCGGCGTCCTCCAGTACATCAACGGCTACGAAGGGGGCCTGCCCGGCTTCGTGGCCCGCGCCCGCGAACTCGCCGAGACCTACGGCGACCGCTTCACCCCGCCCGCCCTGCTGGTGGAGAAGGCGGACAAGGGGGAGACCTTCACCGACGGCCGCTGACGGGTCCGTTCCCCTCGGCGACACACCACAGGCCGGACGCCCGGGAGGCGTCCGGCCTGGTCCCCGCCCTCAGGAGGGCAGCTCGTCCTCCGGGCCGGCGAGCCACTGGTGCACCTCGTCCTTGAGCGAGCGCTGGAACGTCGTCAGGAGCGCCTGCACCACCAGCGGCTGCACATGGGCGGACAGGGACTTCACGTCCTGCTCGGTCCGCTCCGCCACCTCGGCCCGGAACAGTTGCGACAACGCGTGGGCGGCCGCACGCGAGTGCTCGATCAGTACCGTGCGCGCGGCCAGGATCGCCTTCTCGGACAGCGGTACGTCCAGCAGCTGCACGGCGAGCCGGAGCAGGCCCGGATCGATGCGGTAGCCGTCCCCGTCGGGCCGTACGACATCCATCGCGACGAGCCGCTCGACGTCCCCCTCGTCCAGCTGCCGCCCGGCCCGTCGCCGCAGCTCCCCGGCGGTCACCGTCTCCTCGGTGTCCGGGGCCCAGGAGGCCACCACGGCGCGGTGGACGGCCAGGTCGTGGTGGCTCAGCCCGGGCGGCAGCCGGTGCAGATAGCGTTCGATCGCCGCCAGCGTCATGCCCTGGTGCTGAAGCTCCTCGATGAGCGCCAGCCGGGCCAGGTGGTCGGGCCCGTAGTGGCCCACCCGGCGCGCGCCGATCACCGGCGGCGGAAGCAGCCCCTTGGTGCCGTAGAACCGGACCGTGCGGACCGTGGTGCCGGCCCGGGCGGCCAGTTCGTCGATCGTGAGCGCCGGCTCCCCGGACTCGCTGTCGGTGTCGGTCGTCATGCGGAGCAGTATCGCTGTCACAGCGGCACTGTGACACCAGGACGGGCGCGAGCCGCACGATCATCTGTTCAGCAGATCTTCACGCAGATGTCATGATCATAATCTTGTGAGAAGTGCCGCTCTGTGATCTGTGCCATCGCAAAGGCCCAGGTGGCCGGGGGAAGGTGGCCCCTTGGTCTGTGCCCACCACCCGAGCGCGCCGACCGAGTACGTCCGGACACCCGAGCGCGACCCGCTCGGGCGCACCAGAGAGTGGAACCACCTGTGAGCAAGAACGCCGTGGACACGGCACAGGCCGTCGCCACCCGGACCGACGCGGCCCAGGCGCCCGCGGACGCGGGCGACGCCGGCTACAGCAAGGACCTCAAGGCCCGGCACGTCAACATGATCGCCATCGGCGGCGCGATCGGTACCGGTCTCTTCCTCGGCGCCGGCGGACGCCTCCACAACGCGGGCCCGGCGCTCGCCCTCGCCTACCTGGTCTGCGGAATCTTCGCCTTCTTCGTCGTCCGCGCCCTCGGCGAGCTGGTCCTGTACCGCCCGTCGTCCGGATCCTTCGTGTCGTACGCGCGTGAGTTCCTCGGCGAGAAGGGGGCGTACGTCGCCGGCTGGATGTACTTCCTGAACTGGTCGACGACCGGCATCGCCGACATCACCGCGATCGCGCTCTACACGCACTACTGGAGCATGTTCACCAGCATCCCGCAGTGGACGCTCGCGCTGATCGCCCTGGCCGTGGTGCTGGCGGTGAACCTCATCTCGGTGAAGATCTTCGGCGAGATGGAGTTCTGGTTCGCGATCATCAAGGTCGCGACCCTGGTCGGCTTCATGCTGATCGGCATCTTCCTGCTGGCCACCCAGCACAAGGTCGACGGCCGGACCCCGGGCCTGAGCGTCATCGGCGACCACGGCGGTGTCCTCCCGCACGGCCTGATGCCGGTCGTCCTGGTCATGCAGGGCGTGATCTTCGCGTACGCGGCCCTGGAACTGGTCGGCGTGGCGGCGGGCGAGACCGCCCAGCCGGAGAAGGTCGTCCCCCGCGCGGTGAACTCGATCATGTGGCGGGTCGGCATCTTCTACGTCGGCTCGGTCGTCCTGCTGGCCCTGCTCCTGCCCGGCTCGGTGTACTCGGCCGACCAGAGTCCCTTCGTGACGGTCCTCTCCAAGATCGGTGTCTCGGGCGCCGGTGACGTCATGAACCTGGTGGTCCTGACCGCGGCGATGTCCTCCCTCAACTCCGGCCTCTACTCCACGGGCCGCATCCTGCGCTCCATGGCGGTGGCCGGCTCGGCCCCGAAGTTCACCGCCCGCATGAACCGCAGCCAGGTCCCCTACGGCGGCATCCTGCTGACCTGCGCGGTCTGCGTGCTCGGCGTCGGCCTGAACTACCTGATGCCCAGCCAGGCCTTCGAGATCGTGCTGAACGTCGCCTCCCTCGGCATCATCAGCACCTGGGTGATCATCATGCTCTGTCACCTGATCTTCGTCCGCCGTGCGAAGGCGGGCCTGGTCGACCGCCCCGCGTTCCGTCTCCGCTTCAGCCCGGTCACCGAGATCGCCACGATCGCCTTCCTGCTGGTCTGCCTCGGCATGATGTGGAAGGACCCGGAGGTGGGCCGCAAGACCCTCCTCCTCATCCCGGTCATCGCCGCACTGCTGGTGGCGGGCTGGTTCGGGGTCCGCCGCAGGGTCTTCCAGACGGCCGACAAGGAGCTGTCGCGGCTCACGGAGTAGCAGGTCGGTGCCCTTGTCAGTGGCATCGCCTACGGTGGCGTCATGTCGGAGATCACTTACATCCGGGGTGACGCCACCACGCCGTCGGGCAAGGGTGTCAAGGTGATCGCCCACGTCTGCAACGACCTGGGGGGTTGGGGGAAGGGCTTCGTCCTGGCGCTCTCGCGCCGCTGGCCGGAGCCGGAGAAGGCGTACCGTGCCTGGCACCGCGACCGCGCGAACAACGACTTCGGTCTGGGCGCGGTGCAACTGGTCCGCGTCGAGCGGTACATCTGGGTGGCCAACATGATCGGCCAGCGGGGGACCAGAACCGGCAGCAAGGGCGTGCCGGTCCGCTACGAGGCGATCGACACGGCCCTGGGCAAGCTGGCCGACGCGGCGATCGAACGCGGCGCCTCCGTCCACATGCCCCGCATCGGCTGCGGCCTGGCGGGCGGCAAGTGGTCCCGCGTGGAGCCGCTGATAGCGGAACGCCTGGTGGCCCGCCACATCCCGGTCACCGTCTACTCCTACGGCGATGACGCGCCCCTCTAGGGGCGCGGGGCTGCGTTCGATTTGCGGCTGCGCCGCGTGGGCGCGACCAGCCACGATCGACCCGCAGTCCCCGTACCACCGAACCCGGCAACCCCTCAGTGCACGTCGTTCGTCGCCTCGATCTTCTTCCAGGACCTCGGCTGAACAGGCGCCACGGTCCTCGCCGTCACCCCGGCCTTCGCCGCAGGCACCGCCGGCTTCGACGGCTCGAACAGCCATGCGTCGAACAACGCCGACAGCGACTTCCCCGACACCTTCTCGGCGTACCCCTCGAAGTCGGCCACGGACGCGTTCCCGTACGCGTGCTCCTTCGGCCACCCCTTGAGGATCGCGAAGAACGCGTCGTCCCCGACCGCGTTCCGCAACGCCTGGACCGCCAGCGCCCCCCGGTCGTAGACAGCGATGTCGAACTGGTCGTCGGGACCCGGATCCCCCGGCTTGACCGTCCAGAACGCGTCGTCGGCCGGATGCGACGCGTACACGTAGTCGGCGAGTTCCTGCGTCGTGCCCTCGCCCTCGTGCTCGGACCACAGCCACTGCGCGTAGCGGGCGAAGCCCTCGTTGAGCCAGATGTCCTTCCAGCCCTTGACGGAGACGTCGTCGCCGTACCACTGGTGCGCCAGTTCGTGCACCACCACGGAGGCGTTGGAGCCGTTCGCGAACTGCCTGGGGCTGTAGTACACGCGGGTCTGCGTCTCCAGCGCGTACCCCGTCGTCGTGTTCGGCACATACCCGCCGGCCGAGCTGAAGGGGTACGGCCCGAAGTAGCCGGAGAGCCAGTCGACGAGCTCCCCGGTGCGCTCCACGCTCGCCCGCGCCGCCCCGTCGTTGTCGCCGAGGTCCTTGCTGTAGGCGTTGACGACCGGCACCCCGCCCTCGGAGGTGCTCGTCGTGATGTCGAACTTCCCGACGGCCAGCGTGGTCAGATAGGTCGCCTGCGGCTTGTTCTGCCGCCAGTTGTAGCGGGTCCAGCCGCGCTGTGAACTCGTCGACTGGAGCAGGCCGTTGGAGATGACCTGGGTGCCGTCGGGGACGGCCACCGAGACGTCGTAGGTCGCCTTGTCCAGCGGGTGGTCGTTGCTCGGGTACCACCACCAGGCGGCTTCGGGCTCGTCCGCCGCGACCGCACCGTCGGGCGTGCGGTGCCAGGTGTTGAAGCCGTAGGCGCTCTTCGTGGACGGCACCCCGCTGTAGCGGACGACGACCGTGACCTGCGTGCCCTTCGCCAGCGGCGACTTCGGGGTGACGACCAGTTCGTGCTGGCCGGACGTGGTGAAGTCCGCCTTCGCCCCGTTGACCCGCACCTCGCTCACGTCGAGGAGGAAGTCCAGGTCGAAGCTGGACAGATCCTGCGTGGTCCGCGCCAGGATCGTCGCCGTACCGGCCAGTTCGTCGGTGGCCGGCTGGTACTGCAGACGCAGATCGTAGTGGGAGACGTCGTAACCGCCGTTGCCGTAGTACGGGTAGTAGGGGTCGCCGATGCCCGGCGCGCCGGGGCTGTAGCTCGCGGCCGATGCCGGGATCGCCAGCAGGAGGGAGGCCGCCGCGAGTGCGCCCGGCGCGAGGATGCTGCGGTGCAAGAGAACTCCAGGTCGGTAGGGGGCCGAGGCGCGCCCGCCACACCGGGACGGGAACGCCAAGTCGATGGAGCACGGAACTGTTCGGAGCCTATTGAGTCCCTGTGACCCCTGGCCTGTCCACGGCCCCTGCTGTCACACGATCGCCATTCGGCCGCAATCAGTTCTGCCGGTCCCTCAGGCGCCCTCTTCTGTACAGGAGTTGCCCGGGGTAGCGTCCGCCGCATGCCGAAACGCACGCGCTTCACGATCTGGAGACCGTTCGTCCTCGCGGCCGTCGCAGCCCTGACGGCCGCCTTCCTCAGCCCGGTCGCCGCCCAGGCGGCCGGAGCGGCCCCGCACGAGAGCCGGCCGGTGTACTCCTACGCCGACGCCATCCGCGAGGCCGTCTGGGTGGACACCGGCCTCGACTCCGACGGCGACGGGAAGACCGACCGCGTCGCCGCCGACATCGTCCGGCCCGCCGAACCCGCCGCGCAGGGCCGCAAGGTGCCGGTCATCATGGACGCCAGCCCGTACTACTCCTGCTGCGGACGCGGCAACGAGAGCCAGCTCAAGACGTACGACGCCAACGGGAACGTCGTCCAGATGCCGCTGTTCTACGACAACTTCTTCGTGCCCCGCGGCTACGCCGTCGTCGGCGTCGACCTGGCCGGTACCAACCGTTCCGACGGCTGTGTCGACGTCGGCGGCCGCTCGGACATCCAGTCCGCGAAGGCCGTCGTCGACTGGCTGAACGGCCGCGCCAAGGCCTACAGCAGCCGCACCGGCACCACCGCGGTCAAGGCGAGCTGGACCAACGGGAAGACCGGCATGATCGGCAAGAGCTGGGACGGCACCATCGCCAACGGCGTGGCCGCCACCGGCGTCAAGGGCCTCAAGACGATCGTCCCGATCAGCGCCATCTCCTCCTGGTACGACTACTACTTCGCCCAGGGCGCCCCGCTCTACGACTCAGGCCCCGACTGGCTGGCGGGCGCGGTGGAGAGCGACGACGCCTACGCCAAGTGCGGTGCCGTCCAGCAGAAGCTCATCGACGGCGCGCCGCGCACCGGCGACTGGACCGGTCTGTGGACCGAGCGGGACTACGTCAAGAACGCGTCCAAGGTGAAGGCCAGCGTCTTCCTCGTGCACGGCATGCAGGACCTCAACGTCCGCACCAAGCACTTCGGCCAGTGGTGGGACGCGCTCGCCAAGAACGGCGTCGAGCGCAAGATCTGGCTCTCCCAGACCGGGCACGTCGACCCCTTCGACTACCGGCGCGGCGCCTGGGTCGACACCCTGCACCGCTGGTTCGACCATGAACTCCTCGGCTACGACAACGGCATCGACCGCGAGCCGATGGCCGACGTCGAACGCCACCCCGACCAGTGGGTGACCTCCGCCGTCTGGCCGCCGCGCGGCACCACGGCCACCACCCTGCGCCCCGCCACCGGCACCCAGGCGGGTGTGGGCACCCTCGGCCTGAGCCGGAGCTCCGGCGCCGAGACGTTCACCGACGACCCCAAGCAGAGCGAGACCGACTGGGCCGCCCAGATCGCCACCCCGACCTCGGACAAGGCCGGCTTCCTCACCGCGCCGCTCACGCACGACCTGCGGCTGTCCGGCTCCTCCAAGGTCACGGTGACCGCCAGCCCGACCACCTCGACGGCCCACCTGACCGCCGTCCTGGTCGACCTCGGCCCGGACACCGTCCGGGACTACGCCGACGCAGCCGAGGGCATCACCACCCTCACCGACCGCACCTGCTGGGGCGAGAGCACGGCCGGCGACAGCGCCTGCTTCCTGAAGACCGCCGCCAAGACCAAGGCCGTCGACTACACGGTCTTCAGCCGCGGCTGGGCCGACCTCGGCACCTACGCCGACCCCGGCAAGGGCGTCCCGCTCACCCCGGGCAAGAAGTACACGATCACCCTCGACCTGGCCGCCACCGACCACGTCGTACCCAAGGGGCACCGGCTGGCGCTGATCGTCGCGGGCACGGACAAGGACCTCATCGACCCGCCGTCCAGCACCCCGACGCTCACCCTGGACCTGTCCCGCACCGCGGCCAGGGTCCCGCTCGTCGGCGGAGCGGCCGCCTTCGCCCGCGCGACCTCCGCGCGCTGGACCGCTCCCGAGGCGGGCGCCCTGACCGGCGTGCGCGTCCCGCGCACCGTGGCGCGCGTCCCCGCGAGCTGACCGCTCAGGCGGCCGGGCCCGGCTCCACCAGCCCGGCCGCCTGACGGGCACACCCCCAGGCCACCGTCACCCCGGCTCCGCCGTGCCCGTAGTTGTGCACCAGCACCCGCCCGTCCGGCAGGAGTTCACGTTCCAGCCGGACCGCGTCCCGGTACGGCCGCAGCCCCACCCGGTGCCCCAGCACCCGCGCCCCGGCGATCTCCGGCCGCACCGCCGCACACCGCGCCACGATCCCGGCCGCGATGTCCGGATCCGGCTCCAGGGACCAGGCGTCCTCGTGCGCCGTGCCTCCGAGCACCAGCCCTCCCGGCTGCGGGAAGAAGTAGGCCGAGACACCCCCTTCGGCCTCTCCTTCCGGACCCCCCGCGGCTTCCTCGGCAGAGGTGTACCAGGTGGTGATGCCCGGGTTCTCCACCACGACCAGCTGCCCGCGCACCGGACGCACCGCCGGATCGGGAACCAGCGAACGGGACCCGAGCCCGGTGCAGTTCACCACCACCGCCGACCGCACCTCGCCCAGTCCGCGCACCACCCGTTCCTCGACCGTCCCGCCCGCCTCTTCCAACCGCTCCCGCAGCCAGGCAAGATGGACGGGCATGTCGATCAACGGCAGCCGCGCCGAGAGCCCTTCGGCCGTGTCGGCCAGCCCCGGCACCCGGGCGGCCCACGGCCCCAGCTCGTCCAGCCGCAGCCCGTCGTGTACACCCTCGACCAGGCGTACGCCCGTCTGCGCGGACCGCGCCGCCAAGCCCTCGTACACGGTGAGGGATTCGAGCGCCCAATCGCCTACCAGCCGCTCCGGCTCGATACGATACGGCCACCACAGCGCACCCGCGACCGCCGAGGTCGTACGCTCGCCGCTCTCCCGCGCCCAGACCCGGACCCGGCGCCCGCCCTCGGCCAGCACCACCGCCGTGGTCAGGCCGACGACCCCGCCACCGACCACGATCACTTCGTCACCCAGCTCACGGTCCATGGCCGGACGGTAGCGGAATATGTCATGCCGCGCTCAGATCGTCCCGCTCTGGGGATACTCACAGCATGTCTGCCGCATACGCGACCTTCGGCCTGGCCCCGGCGATGCGCGCCGGCGGTGTCCGCGCCGACGGCGGCTACCAGGTCCACCGGGACTTCGTGGACTTCGTCGTCGACGGGTCCCCGCTGCTGTTCCAGCTCTCCGACCTGGACGCCGTCTCCCCGCTCGCCTCCGACATCCCGCCCGCGATCTTCACCGCCCAGGTCCGCAGCCTGTTACTGGAGTCCGCCGCACCGCTGCCCGACGACCGGTACGTCATCTACGGCTGCCCCGAGTGCGAGGACCTGGCCTGCGGCGCGGTCACCGCGGTCATCGAGCGGGACGGCGACGACTACGTCTGGCGGGACTTCGCCTGGCAGACCGACGAACACGCCGACCTGGAGCTCAACGGCTACCACGGCATCGGCCCCTTCCGCTTCCCCGGCCCCGAGTACCGTGAGGCCCTCGGCGCCCTCCTCGAAGCCTCCGGCCCCCCGCCGGGCCGCCGCGTCCTGCTGATCGGCGCCCGCGTCGCCCTCCTGGCCAAGCTGGCCGCCGCCCTGCGCACCATCGGCATCGGCGCCGACATCACCCGCGACGCCGACGGCGTCCCCGCCGAGGAACTCCGCGGCTACGGTGCCGTGGCCTTCGGCCCCACGGTCGGCGAGACCGAGCGGGCCGCCGTACGCAAGGCGTTCGACCGGGCCGGAGTGGAGGTCGCCTGCGTCGACGGGCTCGCCCCGATCGTCCCCCTCCTCGTCGCCCAGATCGAACACGCCCTCGACCGCAGCCCGCTCCCACAGCGCCGCCTGACCCACCTGGTCGCCGCCGACGGCGCGGCAGGCATCGAGGTCACCTCACCCTGCCGGGTCCAGCTCACGGCGTACCGCCTGGACCGCCTCTCCCGCCTCCACTCCCAGGACCTCTTCGACGGCGTCCTGGAACCGGGCAGCCACCGCATCCCGCTCGACGGCAGGACGGCCAAGGGCGGGTCCTACGTCGTGGCCCGGACCTCCGGGAGCGTCCTGGTGCAGGCCGTCGCGCGCTGACCGGGGGACGAAACCCGGCTGAGGGTGTGCTCACCGGCGCATTAGGATCGGCGTTCTGATGACTGCCACCCTCGTCGCCAAGAACCTCGCCGCCGGGCACGGCGACCGCACGCTCTTCTCCGGGCTCGACCTCGTCGTCGCGCCCGGGGACGTGATCGGTCTGGTCGGTGCCAACGGCGCGGGCAAGTCCACGCTGCTCCGGCTGCTCGCCGGACTCACCGCACCCGAGGAGGGCGAGCTGCGGCTCTCCCCGCCGGCCGCGGCCGTCGGCCACCTGCCCCAGGAGCCCGAGCGCCGGCCCGGCGAGACCGTGCGCGCCTTCCTCGCCCGCCGCACCGGCGTCGCCGAGGCACAGCGTGTGATGGACGAGGCCACCCAGGCCCTGGTCGACGGGGCACCGGGCGCCGACGACGCGTACGCCACCGCCCTGGAGCGCTGGCTCGGCCTCGGCGGCGCGGACCTGGAGGAGCGGGCCGAGGAGGTCGCCGACTCCCTGGGCCTGGCCGTCGACCTCGACCAGCCGATGACCTCCCTCTCCGGCGGCCAGGCGGCCCGCGCGGGCCTCGCCTCCCTGCTCCTCTCCCGCTACGACGTCTTCCTGCTCGACGAGCCGACCAACGACCTCGACCTGGACGGTCTGGAACGGCTCGAACGCTTCGTGACCGGCCTGCGCGCCGGCACGGTCGTCGTCAGCCACGACCGCGAGTTCCTCACCCGCACGGTCACCAAGGTCCTCGAACTCGACCTCGCCCAGGGCCGGATCAACCTCTTCGGCGGCGGCTACGACGCCTACCTGGAGGAACGCGAGGTGGCCCGCCGGCACGCCCGCGACGACTACGACGAGTACGCCGACAAGAGGGCCGCCCTCCAGGACCGGGCCCAGATGCAGCGCTCCTGGATGGACAAGGGTGTCAAGAACGCCCGGCGCAAGGCGTCCAACGACAACGACAAGATCGGCCGCAAGTTCCGCAGCGAGGCCAGCGAGAAGCAGGCCGCGAAGGCCCGCCAGACCCAGCGCATGATCGAACGCCTGGACGTCGTCGAGGAGCCGCGCAAGGAGTGGGAGCTGCGGATGGAGATCGCGGCGGCCCCGCGCTCCGGCGCCGTGGTGGCCACCCTGCGGGACGCGGAGGTACGGCGTGGTGACTTCACCTTCGGGCCGGTCTCCCTGCAGATCGACTGGGCCGACCGGGTCGCGGTGACCGGCGCGAACGGGGCCGGCAAGTCGACGCTCCTGGCCGCCCTGCTGGGCCGGGTGCCGCTGGACGCGGGGCACGCCGCGCTCGGCTCCGGAGTCGTCGTCGGCGAGGTCGACCAGGCGCGCAAGCTCTTCCACGGCACCGAGGCTCTGCTGGACGCCTTCTGCGCGGCCGTCCCGGACACCGAGCCGGTCGAAGTCCGCACCCTGCTCGCCAAGTTCGGCCTCAAGCAGGACCATGTCCTGCGCTCCGCGGCGACGTTGTCACCGGGGGAGCGGACCCGTGCGGCGCTGGCACTGCTCCAGGGCCGCGGCGTCAACCTCCTCGTCCTGGACGAGCCGACGAACCACCTCGACCTGCCCGCGATCGAACAACTGGAATCCGCCCTCGACACCTATGAGGGCACCCTCCTCCTGGTCACCCACGACCGCCGCATGCTGGACGCGATCCGAGTGACCCGCCGCCTGCAGGTCGAGGCGGGCAAAGTGATGGAACACGCCCCGTAAGGGGCGCGGGGCGGTACCGATATGCGGCTCCGCCGCGTGGGCGCGAGCACCCCCCCACTCACCCGCACCCGCCGCCCAACCGAACCCGGCACCCCCTACCGCGCCCTCGGCCCCCTCCCCGTACGCTGCGACCCGACGCGGATCACGAGGCAGGGGAGAGCCCATGAGTGCAGCGCCGAAACGGCCGTCAGTCCGCATCGTGCACGAACAGGACGTCGTCGCGCGGATGCGCGGAACCCAGGACCGGATCGCGGACGCCATCACCGCCTTCGCCGGAACCATGACGTTCGTCTATCTGCACGCGCTGTGGTTCGCGGTCTGGATCGTGTGCAACGAGGGCGTGTTCGGCGACGACGCGATATGGGACCCGTTCCCCTTCGGACTGCTCACCATGATCGTCAGTCTGGAGGCGATCTTCCTCTCCACCTTCGTGATGGTGAGCCAGAACCGCCAGGCCGCCCGCGAGAACGTCCGGGCCGACCTGGACTTCGAGACCAACGTCCGCTCGGAGGTGTGGTCCATCCACATGGGCCGCGCCCTCGGCGTCGACCCCGCGGAGGTCGAACGGCGCGTCCAGGAACTGCTCGCGGAGAACCGCGCCCGGATGAACGGCACCACCGAGCCGCCCGCGGGCACGTGAACGTCGGACAACTGCGTCTGCGTACAGTCATCTGACCGAGGCGCGAACCCGATTCCGCATGGAACCATGGGCGGGCGTCCGGGCGTGCCGGACCTGTGCCCGAAGGAGTCCGCGCATGGGCCGTCCTCGCATCCCCGCCGGCGGCGGAACATGACCGACCGGCACGGCATCCTGCTGTCCTCGGACATCGTGGGCGCGGCCGAGGACGGCGCGGCGGCCCCCGTCGTCGACGCCCGGCCGCCGCACGACGTGCGCCGCGCCGCCGACCTGCTGCGGCTGCTGGTCTCCCTGGCCGCCCTCGCGGTGACGGTGCTGCTGGCGGTCGCCACCCGCGACTTCGCCCGCCGGGCGCAGCAGGGCCTGCTCGCCGCGGCCACCGCGCTGCCGCCGGACCTGCGCGACGGACTGGTCGGCACCCTTCAGGTGATCGCCATGCTCGGGCCACTGGCGGCCCTGGTCGTCCTCGTCGTACGGCGGCGGTTCGACGCGGTGTCCAGGGTGCTGCCCGCAGCGGCCCTGGGCACGGCCGTCGGCTGGGCGCTCACCCGGGTCGCGCTGGCCGAGAGCAGACCCGAGTCATGGCCGGAGGTGCTGGTCGGCCGCGGTGGACTGGTGCACGCGGGCTGGCCGTCGGGCGTGTACCTGGCGGCCTGCGCCTCGGCGGTCGTCGCCGCGGGCCCCTGGCTGGCACGGCCGTGGCGGCGGGCGTTGTGGGCCCTGACCGTCGGGTGCGCCGTGCTCGGTGTGCTGGCCGCCTCGCTCGTCCCGCTGGACGCGTTCGGGGCGCTCGTCGTCGGCGGCACCGCGGGATCGGCCGTCCTGCTGCTCGCCGGCGGCCCGGCCGACCGCCCGCCGGCCCAGGCCGTCGCCGACGCCCTCGTCGCCTGCGGGATCCCGCTCGCCGCCCTCCACGAACTCCCGGCGGACCGTCAACTCCCCGGTGAGGGACTCCTCTACGGCGCGGAGACCACCGAGGGCGCGCGGCTGACCGTACGCGCGCTGGCCGCCGAGGACCGCAACCGCGACCTGTTCCACCGGCTCGCCCGGCGCACCCTGCTGCGGCACCCGGCCGACCCCGGCGAGCAGACACCGCTCGGCGCCGCCGAACACGAACTGCTCATGCTGGTCTTCGCCGCCCGCACCGGCGCCCGGGTCGCCGAACCGGTCATCGCCTACCCGGTGACCGGCGGCGGGGCGGTCGTGGTGACCGTCGGGCAGGACACCCGCCCGCTGTCCGCGCTCCCCGCCGAGGAACTGACCGACACACTGCTCGGCGAGGTGTGGGCGGCCGTGGCCCGCATTCAGGAACACCGGCTGGCGCACCGGGCGTTGCGCCCCGAACACATCCTCGTCGCACCGGACGGCAGGCCCCGGCTCACCGCGTTCGCCCGGGCGCAGCTGAACGCGCCGCCCGAGACACTGGGCAGCGATGTCGCGGAACTGCTCGCCACCACCGCCGTCCGCGTCGGAGCGGTCCGCGCCACGGCGTGCGCCCTGGCCGGCCTCGGTCCGCAACGGCTGGCGAGCGCGCTGCCGTATCTGCAACCGCTCGCCCTGATCGGCCCCGCGCGCCGCGAGGTGGCCCGCTACGACCAGGCCCGCGCCCGGGAAGCCGCGGCGGGCGTCCGGCGCCGCACCCTGCGCCCCGGCGGACGGCCGAACCTGATGCACGACCTCGCCGCCGAGGTACGCACGGCGTGCGACGCCCCGGCCGCCAAGCCGGCCCGGCTCGCCCGGTTCACCTGGCAGAGCGTCCTGGGCCTGGCCGGCGCGTTCCTGGTCCTGCATCTCGTGCTGCCGCAGCTCGCCAACGCCCCGGCCGCGGTCCACGCCCTGCGCGACGCGAACTGGTGGTGGCTGCTCGCGGTCGTCCCCGTCACCTTCGTCTCCCAGGCCTTCTCGACCTGTCTGCAACTCGGCACCATCCCCGGGCGGCTGCCGTTCCGGGCCACCTACCAGGTGCAGTTCGCCAGCTCCTTCCTGAACCGGATCACCCCCGGCAATGTCGGCGGCATGGCGCTGAACCTGCGCTTCCTGCAGAAGACAGGGATCGAGACCGGCGCGGCGACGGTCTCCGTCGGGCTGCAGAGCCTGGCCGGCGCGGTCTCCAACATCGTGGTCGCCACCGTGTTCTTCACCGCCGCCGGACAGCGCCACGGCGGGGTGCACCTGGAGCTGCCCGCCGGGTCGTACACCCTGCCCGTGATCGCCGTGGTGCTGGCCGCCGGAGGGCTGCTCGCCCTCACCCCGCCGGGCCGCCGCTTCCTGCGTGAGAAGGTCTGGCCGTTCCTGCGCGCGGCCGGATCGACGCTGACCGGGATCGCCGCCGATCCCGCGAAACTCGCCCTCGGCGTGGTCGGCATGCTGGGTCTGCCGCTCGTCCAGGTCGTCGGCCTCGCCCTCAGCCTGCACGCGCTCGGCGGAGACCTTCCCTTCGTCCAGCTCGGCGCCGCCTACATGGCGGCCCGCCTGCTCGCCAACGCGGCCCCGGTCCCCGGCGGGCTAGGTGCGCTCGAAGCGGGCCTCATCGCGGGCCTGACTGCGCTCGGAGTGCCGGCCGGCCCGGCCACCTCGGCGGTCCTGGTCTACCGGCTGCTCACGTTCTGGCTCAACGTCCCGCTGGGCGGCCTCGCCCTCGGCTTCGTCCAGCGGCGCGGCTACGTCTGACGCGCCCCCTCAGGGGCGCGGGGAACTGCGCGACCAGCCACAACCGACCCGCAGTTCCCCACGACCCCCGGAAGGGATGGTCAGCGCTTCCCCTTCTTCCCGCCGTCCAGCAACCCGGCCCGGCGCAACGCGTCAGCCATCGCACTGTTGGCAGGCGCCGGCGCCTGCCGCGCACCGCCGCCCTGGCCCTGGCCGCCACGCCCGCCGCCCTGCTGCTGCCGCTGCTGCGGCGGACGCCCGCCGCGCTGGCGCCGTTCGCCGCCCTCGCCCTGCCGGCCGCCGCCCTGCGGCGCCGCCTCGTCGTCCAGCCGCAGCGTCAGCGAGATCCGCTTGCGCGGGATGTCCACGTCGAGGACCTTCACCTTGACGATGTCACCCGGCTTCACGACCTCCCGCGGGTCCTTGACGAATGTCTTCGACAGCGCGGAGACATGCGCCAGACCGTCCTGGTGGACGCCGACGTCGATGAACGCCCCGAACGCCGCCACGTTCGTGACGACACCCTCCAGGACCATTCCGGAGGACAGGTCGGAGATCTTCTCGACGCCCTCCTTGAACGTGGCCGTCTTGAAGGCCGGACGCGGGTCGCGCCCCGGCTTCTCCAGCTCCTTGAGGATGTCGGTGACGGTCGGCAGACCGAACTTCTCGTCCACGAAGTCGCCCGGCCGCAGCGAGCGCAGCACGCCCGTGTTGCCGATGAGCGCGGCCACCTCCTGGTGCGACTCCTTCACCATGCGCCGTACGACGGGGTACGCCTCGGGGTGGACGCTCGACGCGTCCAGCGGGTCGTCGCCGCCTCGGATGCGGAGGAACCCCGCGCACTGCTCGTACGCCTTCGGACCGAGCCGTGCCACGTTCTTCAGCTGGCCGCGGGAGGTGAACGGGCCGTTGGTGTCCCGGTGGGTCACGATGTTCTCGGCGAGCCCGGAGGTGATGCCGGAGACCCGGGACAGGAGCGGGGCCGACGCCGTGTTCACATCGACGCCCACGCCGTTCACACAGTCCTCGACCACCGCGTCCAGCGAGCGCGACAGCTTCACCTCGGACAGGTCGTGCTGGTACTGGCCGACACCGATCGACTTCGGGTCGATCTTCACCAGCTCGGCGAGCGGGTCCTGGAGCCGGCGGGCGATGGAGACGGCGCCACGCAGCGACACGTCCATGTCCGGCAGCTCCTGGGAGGCGAACGCGGACGCCGAGTACACGGACGCGCCCGCCTCGGACACCATCACCTTGGTGAGCTTCAACTCCGGGTGCTTGGTGATGAGTTCACCGGCGAGCTTGTCGGTCTCGCGGGACGCCGTGCCGTTGCCGATCGCGATCAGCTCGACCGCGTGCTCGGTGGCGAGACGGGCGAGCTTGGCGATCGCCTCGTCCCACTTGTTGGCCGGGACGTGCGGGTAGATGACGTCGGTGGCGACGACCTTGCCGGTCGCGTCGACGACGGCGACCTTCACGCCGGTACGGAAGCCGGGGTCCAGGCCCAGCGTCGCGCGGGTGCCGGCCGGGGCGGCGAGCAGCAGGTCGCGCAGGTTCGCCGCGAAGACGTCGACCGCCTCGTCCTCGGCCGCCGTACGCAGCCGCAGCCGCAGATCGATGCCGAGGTGGACGAGGAGGCGGGTGCGCCAGGCCCAGCGGACCGTGTCGGTCAGCCACTTGTCGGCCGGGCGGCCGCGGTCGGCGATCCCGAACCTGTGGGCGACGATCCCCTCGAACGAGGACGGGCCCTCGGTCGGCTCCTCCGGCTCCAGGACGAGGTCGAGGACCTCCTCCTTCTCACCGCGCAGCATCGCCAGGATGCGGTGCGAGGGCAGCTCGGTGAACGGCTCGGCGAAGTCGAAGTAGTCGGCGAACTTGGCGCCCGCCTCCTCCTTGCCGTCCCGTACCTTCGCGGCGAGCCGGCCGCGCACCCACATGCGCTCGCGCAGCTCACCGATGAGGTCGGCGTCCTCCGAGAACCGCTCGGTGAGGATCGCGCGGGCACCCTCCAGGGCGGCCTGCGGATCGGCGACGCCCTTGTCGGCGTCCACGAACGCGGCGGCCGCGGCCGACGGATCCACCGTCGGGTCGGCGAGCAGCCCCTCGGCCAGCGGCTCCAGGCCGGCCTCCCGCGCGATCTGCGCCTTGGTCCGCCGCTTCGGCTTGTACGGCAGGTAGATGTCCTCCAGCCGCGCCTTGGTCTCGGCGCCCCGGATCTGCGCCTCCAGCTCCTCGGTGAGCTTGCCCTGCTCGCGCACCGACTCCAGGATCGCCGTCCGGCGCTCCTCCAGCTCCCGCAGATAGCGCAGCCGCTCCTCGAGCGTGCGCAGCTGCGCGTCGTCGAGCATCTCGGTCGCTTCCTTGCGGTAGCGGGCGATGAAGGGCACCGTCGAACCGCCGTCGAGCAGCTCCACGGCAGCCTTGACCTGCCGCTCCCGTACGCCGAGCTCCTCGGCGATCCTGCCTTCGATGGACCCTGGAACCAGGGACCCGGGTGTCGTCACGATCCCGTACCGCCTTCTCCACTGAGGTTGCGCGGCAATTGTGGCAGGTGACACCGACAACCGGGCCCCAGGGCACCCTTCCGCGACACGAAGTCGCACCCCGCGTGCCCCACCTGTCTCCTCAATCCGCCGTAACGGCGCTCAGCTCACCCCTTGCCGACCAGATCCGCCGGGAAGGCCCCCGCGGCGAGAGCCGCCCCCGCGAACCCCTTCGCGAGGTCGGTCAGCCGGGCCACCCCATCGGCCCCCAGGTGCTCGTAGGGCGCCCGGTCCAGCCGGTCCGTCTCCGTCTCGATCCCCGCCCGCAGGGCCGCTCCCGCCTCGGTCAGCTCGCCCGCCGCGTCGAGCAGTCCGCGCTCCCGCAGCCGCCGCACCGCCGCGTCCCAGTCGTCCTGGCTCCAGCCACGGGTGGCGAGCACCCACTTCGGGTTCATGCCCTTGCCGGTCGCGGTGTGGGTCACCACCGCCTCCAGCCCGTCGAGACCGGCCGCGACGAGCACCGCGAGGTGCCCGTCGCCGCGGTGCTCGCGCAGCAGCGTGGTCGCGTGCCAGTAGGCGAGGTGGGGCTCCTCGGGCACCGGCAGGTCCGCGTGTGCCGCGTACAGCGGCCGGCCGGGGCGGGAGCAGGCCTCGGTGGCGCGCAGCGCGAGCCGCGCGGCCTCGGCCATCCCGTCGGAGGCCACCGCGTCCGCGCCGAGCAGCCGCCGCAGGGAGGCATCGACGGCACGCGTGCGCGCGGCGAGGACGTCGCCGGGCGACGCGGTCTCCCAGACGGCCGGGACATGCCGGGCCACCAGCTCGTACTTGTAGTTGTAGAACGTGGCCGTGACCGTGCCGGGCCCGACCGGCCCCAACGCGGCGGCCCGCACCGCGAAGTTGACGGCCCGTGGGTGGGTCACCCCTAGCGCGGCCAGTTCCTCGGCCAGCTCGGGGCTGAAGAAGTGGGTCGCGTGCAGGGAGTTGAGCAGGGTGTGGCAACGGCGGCCGGCGCGCGGCTCCAGGACGGCAGTGGTCATGGCGAGCACGTTACCGACTGGTCGGTACGGACTCCAGTGTCGTGCCCGACCCGACGGCAGAGTGTTCGGTCCACCGTGGCAGAAAAGGTGGGAAGCTCGTCATTGCGGCCATCGCCGCGCCCGCGAACAATCGATGACATGGCGCAGCGAACCGTTCTCGTGGTCCTCTTCGACGGTGTCCAGAGCCTCGACGTCACCGGCCCCGTGGAGGTCTTCACAGGCGCCGAGGTCCAGACCCCGGGGAGCTACCGCATCCGTACGGCCTCCCTGGACGGCGCACCCGTGCGCACCTCCAGCGGCCTGACCGTCGTACCGGACACGGCCCTGGCCGAGGCGTCCGAGCCGCACACGCTCCTCGTGCCCGGCGGACAGGGCACCCGGCGCCCCGACCCGGCCCTGGTCGACTGGCTGCGCGAGCACGGGCCGCGCACCGGACGGCTCGTCTCCGTCTGCACCGGCGCCATCCTGCTCGCCGCGGCCGGACTCCTGGACGGCCACCGGGCCACCACCCACTGGGCGTACTGCGACAAACTGGCCCGCGACCATCCGGCCGTCGACGTCGATCCCGACCCCATCTACGTCCGGGACGGCCGGGTCGCCACCTCGGCCGGCGTCACCTCCGGCATCGACCTGGCGCTCGCCCTCGTCGAGGAGGACCTGGGCCGGGACGTGGCGCTCACCGTCGCCCGGCACCTGGTGGTGTTCCTGCGCAGGCCCGGCAACCAGGCCCAGTTCAGCGTGCAGCTCGCCGCCCAGACCGCACAGCGTGAACCGCTGCGGGAGGTCCAGCGGTGGATCAGCGAGCACCCGGACGGCGAGCTCGGCGTCGAGGCGCTGGCCGCCCGCGCGGCCCTCTCGCCCCGCCACTTCGCCCGCGCCTTCCAGGCCGAGACCGGCATGACGCCCGGCCGCTACGTCGACCGGGTACGGCTGGAACACGCCCGCCGGCTCCTGGAGGACACCGGCGACGGCGTCGAGGAGGTCTCCCGGGCAAGCGGCTACGGCACGCCCGAAGCGATGCGCCGTGCCTTCCTCAAGGCCCTCGGCACGACACCCGCCGAATATCGGCGCAGATTCCGGCCGGCACCCGTCGGTCGACCCGGATAGGAGAGCCATGCAGATCGCGATCGTCCTCTACGACCGTTTCACCGCCCTCGACGCGGTGGGACCGTACGAGACCCTGGGCCGGCTCCCGGACTCCGAGGTCGTCTTCGTGGCCGAGCGAGCCGGTCCCGTCCGTACCGACAACGGGAACCTCGCCCTGGTCGCCGAGAAGACCTGCGCCGAGGTGCCCCACCCTGACGTCGTGGTCGTCCCGGGCGGCCCCGGCCAGACCCCGCAGATGAAGAACCGGGCGCTCCTCGACTGGATCCGCGCCGCCGACGCCACCAGCACCTGGACCACGTCCGTGTGCACCGGCTCCCTGCTGCTCGCCGCCGCCGGTCTCCTCGACGGGCGCCGCGCCACCTCGCACTGGCTGGCTCTCGACGAGCTGCGGAGGTTCGGCGCCGAGCCGACGGGGGAGCGGATCGTCACCGATGGCAAGTACGTCACCGCGGCCGGCGTCTCCTCCGGCATCGACATGGGCCTCGCCCTGCTCGGCAGGATCGCCGGAGACGCCGTCGCCCAGGCCGTGCAGCTCGGGATCGAGTACGACCCGCAGCCGCCCTACGACGCGGGTTCCCCGCAGAAGGCGCCCGCCGAGGTCGTCGAACTGCTCCGCTCGAGGAGCCGGTTCATCCTCGGCCAGGGACAGCCCAGCTGAACCGCGGCTGACGGCGCTCCAGGAACGCGGCGACGCCCTCGGCGGTGTCGCCGCTGCCGCGCGCCTGCTCCGTCCAGTGCCCGTCGCGGTCGGTACGGCCGTTCGCGAACTCCTTCGCCGCCGCCTGCGTCAGCTGGGAGCGCGCGACCAGGATCCGGCTGAACTCGGCGACCCGCTCCGCCAGTTCGCCCTCGGGCAGCACCTCGTCGACCAGGCCGGTGCGCAACGCCCGCTCCGTGCCGATCAACTCGCCGGAGTACAGCAGGTACTTGGTGGCGGCGGGGCCGACCAGGGAGACCAGCCGGCGGGTGGAGGAGGCCGGGTAGACGATCCCGAGCTTGGCCGGGGTCACGCCGAAGAGGGCGCCCTCCGCGGCGAACCGGAGGTCGCAGGCGGCGGCGAGCTGCGAGCCGCCGCCGACGCAGTGGCCCCGGACCGCGGCGAGGGTCGGCTTGGGGAACGCGGCGAGCGCCTCCTCGGCGGTGCAGGCGAGGGCCTGTGCCTCGGCGGGGGAGCCCTGGAGGGTGGAGATGTCGGCGCCGGCGCAGAAGGTGCCGCCCTCGCCGGTCAGCACGAGGACCCGGACGCCCGGGTCGGCCGACAGCTCGTCCAGGAGGGGCGGCAGGGCTCGCCACATCGCCGCGGTCATCGCGTTGCGTTTGGCCGGGTTGTGGATGACCACCGTGGCCACGGCGTCGGTGACCTGGTGGGAGAGGTGGGGCTCCATGGCCGGGATGTTATCGGCGTGACGGAGCCGGGGATCGATGCGGTCCTGCCTCAGGGGTTGCAGTACAACCGTAAAAGTGCGCGAAGTCGGCTTTAGTGGAACAGGACCAGTCCCTCAACCGACCTTGTCATACGTGGACGGTCAGAATCGTTCGATAGTTGCTGACTTGTGTTCAGGCATCCGGGGCGGAGGGGGTCGTTGCCAACACTCGTCGTGTGGTGACAATCGAGCGCGAGGGTGGCGACCGGACCATGGAGAACCACGGGCGTGGGCACGACCCGCGTCCAGAGGGAGGCGGTGCTCCGCCGCCGGATCCGCTGCCGTACGAGGGAGTCTGGCGGTTCACCGCCCCCGCCGTGGACGCCTCGGTCCCGCAGGCGCGGCGTGCCGTGCGGGACCTGCTTCAGCGCCAGGGCGTCCCGGTCTCGGAGGACCTGGTGTACGGGCTGCTGCTGATCGTCTCCGAGCTGGTCACCAACGCGGTCAAGCACGCGGCGCTGCTGTCGCCGGTGCTCGCCGTCGAGGTCGCCGTCGGCGCCGAGTGGGTGCGGGTGTCGGTGGAGGACAACCACCCCTATCGCCCGACCGCTCTGGAGGCCGATCACGGCCAGACCGGCGGCCGGGGGCTGCTGCTGGTGCGGGAGGTGGCGAGGGAGGCGGGCGGAGTCGTGGACGTGGAACACACATCGAGCGGCGGCAAGGTGATCTGGGCCGCCCTGCCGCTCAAACCCGCGTCGCTGCCGTGAGGCGGCTCACCACCCGGCGGACGGGCCCGTCAGTTCCCTGATCGCCGGACGGGCCGCGTCCAGCACGGTCATGAACCACGACGAGAAGGGGTCCCGGGCGTGCCGCTCGGTCAGCTCGGCGGCCGTCACGAAGGCGGTCTCCTCGACCTCCTCCGGGTCCGGCGAGAGCGGCGCCTGCACCATGCCGACGAAGAGGTGGTTGAACTCCTGCTCGACCAGTCCGGAGGCCGGGTCCGGGTGGTTGTAGCGGACCGTGCCCGCCTCGCCGAGCAGGGACGGGGAGACCCCCAGCTCCTCGAAGGTGCGGCGGGCCGCCGCCGCGAAGGGGGCCTCACCGGGGTACGGGTGGCCGCAGCAGGTGTTGGACCACACACCGGGGGAGTGGTACTTGCCCAGCGCGCGCTGCTGGAGCAGGAGTCTGCCCTGTTCGTCGAAGAGGAAGACCGAGAACGCCCGGTGCAGCTGCCCGGGTGGCTGATGCGCGGCCAGCTTCTCCGCGGTCCCGATGGTCACACCCTTCTCGTCGACGAGTTCAAGCAAGATCGCGTCCGTTGTGCCCTCCGACGTGCTGTGCGTCGCGGTGGCAGGTGTGATCGGCATACCCATCCTTCGCCTCGGTCTTCGTACCAAGTCTGCCGTACGAATCCGACACTCCCGGCACTTCCCGGCACGGGCACGCCGGAAGAGGGACCCGGTAGTTGATCGTGCCCTACGGGTGCGAACGGGAACCGTCCGGGGGTGTCGAACACAAGGACGCCGGGGGAGCCCGGACCGGTGCGTTCCGGTGGCCGGAGGGGCCGGCCGGGGCGCGGTCAGTGGCAGAGCCGGGCCTCGTGCTCCGCGTGCCCGCCCGGCTCCAGCTGGAAGGTGCAGTGCTCCACGTCGAAGTGGTGGCCGAGACAGCCCTGCAGCTCGTGCAGCATCTTCTCGTGGCCGATGGCGTTCAGCACCTCCGAGCGGACCACCACGTGCGCCGACAGCACCGGCAGCCCCGAGGTGATCGTCCAGGCGTGCAGATCGTGCACGTCCAGTACGCCGTCCAGCGCCAGGATGTGCGACCGCACGTCCGCCATGTCCACGTCCTTGGGTGCCGCCTCCAGCAGGACGTCCAGCGTCTCGCGCAGCAGCTTCACCGTCCTCGGCACGATCATCAGGCCGATGACCAGCGAGGCGACCGGGTCGGCCGCCTGCCAGCCGGTGGTCAGGATCACCACGGCCGAGATCAGCACCGCCAGCGAGCCCAGCGCGTCGGCCGCCACCTCCAGGAAGGCGCCGCGCACGTTCAGGCTCTCGTGCTGGCCGCGCACCAGGAGCGTGAGCGAGATCATGTTGGCGACCAGGCCGATCAGCCCGAACACGATCATCTGGCCGCCGTGCGTGTCCGCGGGCGTCACGAACCGCTGGACCGCCTCGTACAGCACATAGCCGCCGACACCGAGCAGCAGCAGACAGTTGGCCAGGGCCGCCAGGATCTCGGCGCGGGCGTAGCCGAAGGTGCGGTTGGTGCTCGCCGGACGGTTGGCGAAGTGGATCGCCAGCAGCGCCATGCCGAGGCCCAGCGCGTCGGTCGCCATGTGGGCGGCGTCCGCGATCAGCGCGAGCGAGTCGGCCAGCAGACCGCCGGCGATCTCGACCACCATGACCCCGAGGGTGATGGCGAGCGCCACCCGAAGCCGCCCGCGAAAGGCCGCCGCGGCCGTGCCGGTGGCCGGCGCGTGGGTGTGGGTGTGGCCGTGGTCGTGCCCTGCCCCCATGAGATACGCCTCCTCTGTTCCGCCCGGGATCACAGTGAACTACGGGCGGGAGGTATCGGGCAACGCGGCAGTGAACACCGTTGTCATGTGCCCTGACCTGCGGAAACGAATCCCAGGTCAGGGCACCCTCAGTTGCCCGTCGTGAGCGGGCGGCCATCCCGGGTGGCCGGTCGGCGTCCGTCCGTGCCGCAGGAGGCCATGTCCTCAATGCCCGTTCTGTCGGCGCGGTTTGTGGGCCGGGGCCCGGATCACGGATGATGATCTCGGCAAAGGCCGGGGCAGAGTGGGTCGTCCGCGCCGTGAACGGCCGGTGAACAAGCATTCCTCACCATCGGATAGCCTCTGCCGAATGCCGCCCGGGGGCCACCAGGCACACCGCGCCCCACCACGCAGTAGACCGGCGCCGTGCGCCGGCACCCAGGGAGTGAGTTCGGTTGCCGACCGCCATCGTCACCGGCCAGCCGGTCCCCGGATCGTCGTTGGAGAGCGATCTGCGGGCGCTCGGCTTCGAGGTGCGCACGGCCTCGGACAGCGCCGACACCGCGGCCCTCCTCGCGGCCGTGCCCGCCGACCGGCGGGTCGCCGTCGTCGACGCCCGCTTCGTCGGCCATGTACACGCCCTGCGCCTCGGCCTCACCGACCCGCGCTTCCCGCTCGCCGCGATCCCCGGCGCCGTCACCGCCCAGCCGGCCGGGCGTCAGGCGCTGAGCGGGGCGCTGGCCCGGGAGGCCGCCGGCGGCGGCACCGACCTGGCCGTCGACGGCCTCGTCACCGCCCTGGACGCGGACGTACACCGCCCCGAGCTGGGCAGTCTGGTCGCCGCCGTCCCCGCCGACCCGCAGGCCCGCAACGAGGCACGGCAGGCCGTCGCCGCCGTCGACGACGAGGCCGTACGCCTGAAGTCGGCCGTGAAGTCCCGTGACGGCTTCTTCACCACCTTCTTCATCAGCCCCTACTCCCGCTACCTCGCCCGCTGGTGCGCCCGGCGCGGTCTGACCCCCAACCAGGTCACCACCGCCTCCCTGCTCACCGCCCTGATCGCGGCGGGCTGCGCGGCCACCGGCACCCGCGCCGGGTTCGTCGCGGCGGGCGTGCTGCTCATCGCGTCCTTCGTCCTGGACTGCACCGACGGCCAGCTCGCCCGCTACTCCCTGCAGTACTCCACGCTCGGCGCCTGGCTGGACGCCACCTTCGACCGGGCCAAGGAGTACGCCTACTACGCCGGCCTCGCCCTCGGCGCGGCCCGGGGCGGCGACGACGTATGGGCCCTCGCCCTCGGCGCGATGATCCTGCAGACCTGCCGGCACGTGGTCGACTTCTCCTTCAACGAGGCCAACCACGACGCCACCGCCAACACCAGCCCCACCGCGGCCCTCTCCGACAAGCTCGACAGCGTCGGCTGGACGGTCTGGGTGCGCCGGATGATAGTCCTGCCCATCGGCGAACGATGGGCACTGATAGCCGTCCTGACCGCGGTGACGACCCCGCGGATCACCTTCTACGTGCTGCTGGTCGGCTGCGCCCTCGCGGCGACCTACACCACGGCCGGGCGGGTGCTGCGCTCGCTGACCCGGAAGGCGAAGCGAACCGACCGGGCGGCGCAGGCGCTCGCCGACCTGGCCGACAACGGCCCCCTCGCGGGATTCGTGTCCCGCACCGGCGGGCGTACCCCGCTCGGCCAACCGCTCGTGCTGGCGCTCGCCGGAGTGGCGGTTCTCACCGCCTCCCTTCTCTCCGGGGTGACCTGGGCGCCGGTCGTGGGCGCCTTCGTCTACGCCGTCGCCTCCGGCCGGGCCCTGGCCGGCCCCCTCAAGGGCGCCCTGGACTGGCTGGTCCCGCCCCTGTTCCGGGCCGCCGAATACGGCACCGTTCTCGTCCTCGCAAGCAAATCCGGGGTGAACGGAACCCTTCCCGCGGCTTTCGGGCTGGTGGCCGCCGTCGCCTACCATCACTACGACACGGTGTACCGCATCCGCGGTGACGCCGGGGCGCCGCCGGCCTGGCTGGTACGTGCCGTCGGGGGGCAGGAGGGGCGGACGCTGCTGGTCACCGTGGTGGCCGCGGTGCTCACCGCCGCGCAGTTCAAGGTCGCGCTCACGGTCCTGGCCGTGGTCGTGGCCGGGCTGGTGCTCGTCGAGAGCATCCGCTTCTGGGCGTCCGCAGGGGCGCCCGCCGTACACGATGAAGGAGAACCCGCATGATCGGCCTCGTGCTGGCGGCCGGCGCCGGACGGCGTCTGCGCCCCTACACCGACAGCCTGCCCAAGGCGCTGGTGCCGGTGGGGCCTGCCGGGATAGAGGACTCGATCACGGTGCTCGACCTGACCCTCGGCAACTTCGCCGAGATCGGCCTGACCGAGGTCGCGATCATCGTCGGCTACCGCAAGGAGGCCGTGTACGAGCGCAAGGCGGCCCTGGAGGCGAAGTACGGCCTCAAGCTCACCCTCATCGACAACGACAAGGCCGAGGAGTGGAACAACGCCTACTCCCTGTGGTGCGGCCGTGACGTCCTCAAGGACGGCGTGATCCTCGCCAACGGCGACACCGTGCACCCGGTCTCCGTCGAGAAGACGCTGCTCGCCGCCCGCGGCGAGGGCAAGAGGATCATCCTGGCGCTGGACACGGTCAAGGACCTCGCCGACGAGGAGATGAAGGTCGTCGTCGGCGCCGGCCAGGGCATGACGAAGATCACCAAGCTGATGGACCCCGCCGAGGCCACCGGCGAGTACATCGGCGTCACCCTCATCGAGGGCGACGCGGCCCCCGAGCTCGCCGACGCGCTCAGGACGGTCTGGGAGAGCGACCCGCAGCAGTTCTACGAGCACGGCTACCAGGAGCTGGTCAACCGCGGCTTCCGGATCGACGTGGCCCCCATCGGCGACATCCGGTGGGTCGAGATCGACAACCACGACGATCTGGCCCGGGGACGGGAGATCGCGTGCCAGTACTGACCAGGCTGATCCCCTCGCCGGTCGTCGTCGACATCCGCCCGGGTGCCCTCGACGACCTCGCGAGCGTGCTCGCCGACGAGCGCATCTCGCACTCCGGCCGGCTCGCCGTCGCCGTCAGCGGCGGCTCCGGCACCAAGCTGCGCGAGCGCGTCTCGCCGAGCCTGCCCGGTGCCACCTGGTACGAGGTCGGCGGCGGCACCCTCGACGACGCGATCCGGCTGGCCGGCGAGATCAAGGCAGGCCGCTACGACGCGGTCGTCGGCCTCGGCGGCGGCAAGATCATCGACTGTGCCAAGTTCGCGGCCGCGCGGGTGGGCCTGCCCCTGGTCGCCGTGCCGACGAACCTCGCGCACGACGGTCTGTGCTCGCCGGTCGCCACCCTCGACAACGACGCGGGCCGCGGCTCGTACGGCGTGCCCAACCCGATCGCGGTCGTCATCGACCTCGACGTCATCCGAGAGGCCCCGGCACGCTTCGTGCGCTCCGGCATCGGGGACGCCGTCTCCAACATCTCGGCGATCGCGGACTGGGAACTGTCCCACCGCGTCAACGGCGAGAAGATCGACGGTCTGGCGGCCGCCATGGCCCGGCAGGCCGGCGAGGCGGTGCTGCGCCACCCCGGCGGCATCGGGGAGAACGACTTCCTCCAGGTGCTCGCCGAGGCGCTGGTGCTCAGCGGTATCGCCATGTCGGTGTCGGGCGACTCCCGCCCGTCCTCCGGCGCCTGCCACGAGATCAACCACGCCTTCGACCTGCTGTTCCCGAGGCGTGCCGCCAGCCATGGCGAGCAGTGCGGGCTCGGCGCGGCCTTCGCGATGTACCTGCGCGGAGCCCACGAGCAGTCCGTGTACATGGCCGATGTGCTGCGCCGGCACGGACTGCCGGTGCTGCCGGAGGAGATCGGCTTCACCGTGGACGAGTTCGTCCGGGTCGTGGAGTTCGCCCCGGAGACCCGGCCCGGCCGTTACACCATCCTCGAACACCTCGACCTCAAGACCCACCAGATCAAGGACTTCTACGTCGACTATGTCAAGGCCATCGGTAGCTGAACTCCGTCCGGTCGTGCACCCCGCAGGGGTCAAGGACCGGCGCAGCGGTGAGCACTGGATGGGGCGCCTCTACATGCGTGAGGTGTCCCTGCGGGTGGACCGCTACCTGGTGAACACCAGGGTCACGCCCAACCAGCTCACGTATCTGATGACCGTCTTCGGCGTGCTCGCGGCCCCGGCCCTGCTGGTGCCGGGGATCACGGGCGCCGTGCTCGGCGTGGTCTGCGTCCAGATGTACCTGCTCCTTGACTGCGTCGACGGCGAGGTCGCGCGCTGGAAGCAGCAGTACTCGCTGGGCGGGGTCTATCTCGACCGGGTGGGGGCGTATCTGACCGACGCGGCCGTTCTTGTCGGGCTCGGGCTGCGCGCCGCCGACCTGTTCGGCAGCGGCCGTATCGACTGGCTGTGGGCCTTCCTCGGCACCCTGGCCGCGCTCGGCGCCATCCTGATCAAGGCCGAGACCGACCTGGTGGGCGTCGCCCGGCACCAGGCCGGACTGCCGGTGGTCAAGGAGGCCGCCGCCGAGATGCGGTCCTCCGGGATGGCACTGGCCCGGCGCGCCGCCGCCCTGCTCAGGTTCCACCGGCTGATCCTCGGCATCGAGGCCTCCCTGCTGATCCTGGCCCTCGCCATCGTCGACCAGGTCCGGGGCGACCTCTTCTTCACCCGCCTGGGCACCGCCGTGCTCGCCGGGATCGCGCTGCTGCAGACCCTGCTGCACCTGGTCTCGGTCCTCGCGTCGAGCAGGCTGCGGTGAGCGCCGGGCTGAAGGTCGGCGCGGTCGTCATCACCATGGGCAACCGCCCCGACGAACTGCGCGCCCTCCTCGACTCGGTCGCCAAGCAGGACGGCGACCGGGTCGAGGTGGTCGTCGTCGGCAACGGCTCGCCCGTCCCGGAGGTCCCGGACGGCGTCCGCACCATGGAACTGCCCGAGAACCTCGGGATCCCCGGCGGCCGCAACGTCGGCATAGAGGCCTTCGGCCCCAGCGGTCGCGATGTCGACATACTGCTCTTCCTGGACGACGACGGACTGCTCGCCGAGCACGACACCGCCGAGCTGTGCCGGCAGGCCTTCGCGGCCGACCAGCGGCTCGGCATCATCAGCTTCCGCATCGCCGACCCGGAGACCGGGCAGACCCAGCGCCGGCACGTGCCCAGGCTCCGGGCCGCCGACCCGATGCGCTCCTCGCGGGTCACCACCTTCCTCGGCGGTGCCAACGCCGTCCGCACCCAGGTCCTCGCCGAGGTCGGCGGGCTGCCGGACGAGTTCTTCTACGCCCATGAGGAGACCGACCTGGCCTGGCGGGCCCTGGACGCCGGCTGGATGATCGACTACCGCTCCGACATGGTCCTGAACCACCCCACCACCGCGCCCTCCCGGCACGCGGTCTACCACCGGATGGTCGCCCGCAACCGGGTGTGGCTGGCGCGCCGCAACCTGCCCGCCCCCCTGGTCCCCGTCTACCTCGGGGTGTGGATGCTGCTGACCCTGGTGCGCCGCCCCTCGCGCCCGGCCCTGCACGCCTGGTTCGCCGGCTTCCGGGAGGGCTGGACCACCCCGTGCGGACCCCGTCGGCCCATGCGGTGGCGCACCGTGTGGAAGCTCACGCGACTGGGCCGGCCCCCGGTGATCTGAGAAGCTCGAAGGTGCGTGTCCGCGTGCCCGGCGCGCGGACATCCCCGGAAACGTGTCCCATGGCGGATACGTGTCACCTCCGGTAGCACAATTTCGTAAGACGAAGACAAGACGAACGTAAGACGAATCTGAGGACGAAGGCTTCCACCCTTGAGTGAGACAACGCATGACGTCGGAATCGCGGTGAGCGCGGTGCCGTCGCCCGACGAGGGCCTCACGGCGGCGCAGCTGGCCGCCAAGTACGGGCTCACGGTGAGCGGCGCACGTCCCTCGCTCGTCGAGTACGTACGCCAGCTCTGGGGACGCAGGCACTTCGTCCTCGCCTTCTCGCAGGCGAAGCTCACCGCCCAGTACAGCCAGGCCAAGCTCGGCCAGCTCTGGCAGGTGGCCACGCCGCTGCTGAACGCGGCCGTGTACTACTTCATCTTCGGTGTCATCCTGCATGCCAGCCGCGGGATGTCGCAGGACATCTACATCCCGTTCCTGGTCACCGGCGTCTTCACGTTCACGTTCACACAGAGTTCGATCATGACGGGCGTCCGGGCGATCTCCGGCAACCTCGGCCTGGTGCGAGCGCTGCACTTCCCGCGCGCCTCGCTGCCGATCTCCTTCGCGCTCCAGCAGCTCCAGCAACTGCTGTTCTCGATGATCGTCATGATCGCCGTGGTGGTCGGGTTCGGGAGCCGTCCGGGCCTGTCCTGGGTGCTGGTCGTCCCGGTCCTGGCCCTGCTGTTCCTCTTCAACACCGGTCTGGCCATGATCGTGGCCAGGCTGGGCGCCAAGACGCCGGACCTGGCCCAGCTGCTGCCGTTCGTCCTGCGCACCTGGATGTACATGTCCGGTGTGATGTTCTCGATCACCAAGATGATGGAGGGCCGGCCGGAGTGGGCGCGCACCCTCCTCCAGGTGAACCCCGCCACCGTCTACATGGACCTGATGCGCTTCGCCCTCATCGACGGCTATGGCGCCTCGAACCTCCCGCCGCACGTGTGGGCCGTCGCCCTGTCCTGGGCGCTGGTCGTCTTCGCCGGCGGGTTCGTGTACTTCTGGAAGGCGGAGGAGCGGTACGGCCGTGGCTGAGCTGAACGACGCGGAGCAGAGCCAGGGGGAGCGGATCCCCACCGTCATCGCGGAGGACGTGCACATCGTCTACCGCGTCCACGGCGCCAAGTCCGGCAAGGGCAGCGCGACGGCCGCCCTCAGCCGCATCGTCAGACGCGGCTCCGACGACACGGCCCGGGGCGTCCGCAAGGTGCACGCCGTGCGCGGGGTCTCCTTCGTCGCCTACCGGGGCGAGGCGATCGGCCTGATCGGCTCGAACGGCTCCGGCAAGTCCACCCTGCTGCGGGCCATCGCCGGCCTGCTGCCCGCCGAGCGGGGCAGGGTCTACACCAACGGGCAGCCCTCGCTGCTCGGTGTCAACGCGGCCCTGATGAACGACCTCACCGGCGAGCGCAACGTCATCCTCGGCGGCCTCGCCATGGGCATGTCCCGCGAGGAGATCAAGGAGCGTTACCAGGAGATCGTCGACTTCTCCGGCATCAACGAGAAGGGCGACTTCATCACCCTGCCGATGCGGACCTACTCCTCCGGCATGGCGGCCCGGCTGCGGTTCTCCATCGCCGCCGCCAAGGACCACGACGTCCTCATGATCGACGAGGCGCTGGCCACCGGTGACGCGTCCTTCCGCAAGCGTTCCGAGGACCGGATCCGCGAACTGCGCCGGCACGCGGGCACCGTATTTCTGGTCAGTCACAACAACAAGTCGATTCGCGACACCTGTGACCGGGTCCTGTGGCTGGAGCGCGGTGAGCTGCGCATGGACGGCCCGACCGAAGAGGTGCTCAAGGAGTACGAGAAGTTCACGGGCAAGTAGCCCAGTAGTCGCCGGGCCCCGCCGGAACCTTTCCGGCGGGGCCCGGCGTCTGCAAAGGAAACGTCAACTCCGGGCCGCCCAAGGAATCTTGAAGCCAATCGGTGTGTTGTTGTGATCTGCGGGACACCCCGACGAACCTCGATGCGTTGTACAACGTAAGCTGTACCGGTCCCGGAAAGCGGCAAGTGGGGCGATAATGCGCGACACCGTCGGCCGGGCCGCCCCGTGGATTGCTGGGCGGCGTGTCCGAAATAGTGTGTATTGGGTCGGCAGTGTAGAACGGGAGATGTGACGGCAATGGCTACGGAAACTCCCCAGCTCAACGCAGGCCACGCCGTCCTGGCCCCGGGCAGCGAACGGTGACGGCGACCGCCCCGGCGCGCACCGGAGACGCCGAGCGAGGCACCCTGGACAAGGCCGCGGACGAGAACTTCCCGGTGGCCCCGTTCTTCCTGCCGAGGGCCTGGCGTGACGACCTGATGGCGGTGTACGGCTTCGCCCGTCTCGTCGACGACATCGGCGACGGCGACCTGGCCCCCGGCGGCGCCGACGCCCGGCTGCTCGGTGTGTCCCCCGAGGAGGCCGAAAACCGCCTGGTCTTCCTGGACGCCTTCGAGGCCGACCTGGGCCGCGTCTTCGACGGCACCCCGCGCCACCCCCTGCTGCGCCGCCTCCAGCTCACGGTTCGCCGCCGGGACCTGGCCCCCGAGCCGTTCCTCGGGCTGATCGCCGCCAACCGCCAGGACCAGCTCGTCAAGCGGTACGAGACCTACGACGACCTGCTCGCCTACTGCGAGCTGTCCGCCAACCCCGTCGGCCGCCTGGTCCTCGCCGTCACCGGCACCTCGACCCCCGAGCGGATCCGCCTCTCGGACGCGATCTGTACCGCACTCCAGATCGTCGAACACCTCCAGGACGTGGCCGAAGACCTCGGCCGCGACCGGATTTATCTGCCCGCCGTGGATATGAAGCGCTTTCATGTCCAGGAGGCGGATCTCGCCAGGAAAACCGCGGGCGCATCGGTGCGTGCTCTGGTTGCATACGAAGCACAACGCGCCCGCGATCTCCTGAATGAAGGCGCCCCCCTGGTGGGTAGCGTCCACGGCAGGTTGAAGCTGCTGCTCGCGGGGTTCGTGGCGGGGGGAAGGGCGGCGATCGCTGCGATCGCCGCCGCCGAATACGACGTACTTCCCGGCCCGCCCAAGCCCGGCAAGGGCCGGTTGCTGCGTGAGGTGGGCGTGACTCTGCGAGGAGAGGGGTGATCCGGACCGTGGACTCTCCCACACCTGTGTCCGCGCCGGTACTCGCCGCCTACAGCTACTGCGAGACCGTCACCGGACAGCAGGCACGGAACTTCGCCTACGGCATCAGGCTGCTGCCTGCGCCCAAGCGGCGCGCCATGTCGGCGCTCTACGCCTTTTCCCGGCGCGTCGACGACATCGGCGACGGCGTGCTGGCCGACGACGTGAAGGCGGCCCGGCTGGAGGACACCCGGGCGCTGCTCGCCCGGGTCCAGGACGGCGCGGTCGACGAGGACGACACCGACCCGGTCGCGGTCGCCCTCGCGCACGCTGCCCAGGCCTTCCCGATCCCGCTGGGCGGCCTGGACGAGCTGATCGACGGTGTGCTGATGGACGTACGCGGCGAGACCTACGAGACATGGGACGACCTCAAGGTCTACTGCCGCTGCGTGGCCGGCGCGATCGGCCGGCTCTCGCTCGGTGTGTTCGGCACCGAACCGGGGGCGCGCGGTGCCGAGCGCGCGCCGGAGTATGCCGACACGCTCGGGCTCGCGCTCCAGCTCACCAACATCCTCCGGGACATCCGTGAGGACGCCGGGAACGGCCGTATCTACCTGCCCGGCGACGATCTCGCCAAGTTCGGCTGCGCGGCCGGGTTCCACGGGCCGACCCCGCCGGCGGGCTCGGACTTCGCGGGCCTGGTGCACTTCGAAGTCCGGCGCGCCCGGGCCCTGTTCGCCGAGGGCTACCGGCTGCTGCCCATGCTCGACCGGCGCAGCGGCGCCTGTGTCGCCGCCATGGCCGGCATCTACCGCCGGCTGCTCGACCGCATCGAGCGGGAACCGGATGCGGTGTTGCGCGGCCGGGTCTCGCTGCCCGGACGCGAGAAGGCGTACGTCGCCGTACGCGGCCTGTCCGGGCTCGACACCCGGCGCCACACGTCCCGCCGGACCGTCAGGAGGCGCGCCTGATGGACAAAGTGGGCCAAGCTGACCCCACCGGAGAAAAACGGCAGGCAACCCTCCGGTGCGGCGCGGCGTCCCTGACTGCGACGGCCCGCCCTGCCCCGTTCCACCGGCACGGCGGGCGGGCAGGGGAGGCGGCACGATGACCGACGGCACGCGATCCGAACGGACGCACGACGACATCCCGTCCGGGCGCACCGCCGTCGTGATCGGCGGCGGCCTGGCCGGCGTCACGGCCGCGCTGGCACTCGCCGACGCGGGGATGCACGTCACCCTGCTCGAAGGCAGGCCGCGTCTCGGCGGGCTCGCCTTCTCCTTCCAGCGCGGAGACCTGACCGTCGACAACGGCCAGCATGTGTACCTGCGTTGCTGCACGGCCTACCGCTGGTTCCTCGACCGTATCGAGGGCGCGGCGCTGGCACCGCTCCAGGACCGGCTCGACGTGCCCGTGCTCGACCTCGCGAAACCCGAGGGGCGCCGGCTCGGCAGGCTCCGCCGGGATCCCCTGCCGGTGCCCCTGCACCTGGGGCGCAGCCTCGCCGCCTACCCGCATCTCTCGCTCGCCGAGCGCGCCAGAGTAGGCCAAGCCGCTCTCGCCCTCCGAGCACTCGATCTCGACGATCCCTCGCTCGACGCACAGGACTTCGGCAGCTGGCTGGCTGCCCGAGGCCAGTCGGCGCGGGCCATCGAGGCACTGTGGGACCTGGTGGGGGTCGCCACCCTCAACGCGGTGGCCCAGGACGCCTCCCTGGCGCTCGCCGCGATGGTGTTCAAGACCGGTCTGCTGTCCGACCCGGGCGCGGCCGACATCGGCTGGGCCCATGTGCCGCTGGGTGAACTGCACGACCGGCTGGCCCGCAAGGCGCTCGACTCCGCGGGCGTGCGCACCGAACTCCGTACACGCGTCACCTCCGTCTCCACTAACGAGAACGGGACGTGGAGCGTTCAGGTTCCCGGGGAGACGCTCACCGCCGACACCGTGGTGCTCGCCGTGGCCCAGCGCGAGGCGTACGACCTGCTGCCCGAGGGCGCCCTCGACGCCCCGGAGAACCTGCTGGAGATCGGCACCGCGCCGATCCTCAACGTCCATGTGGTCTACGACCGTACGGTGCTCACCAAGCCGTTCTTCGCGGCCCTGGGCACCCCGGTCCAGTGGGTGTTCGACCGCACCCACGCCTCCGGGCTGCGTGAGGGCCAGTACCTCGCACTGTCCCAGTCGGCCGCCCAGGACGAGATCGACGCACCCGTGGCCGTCCTGCGCGAGCGCTATCTGCCCGAACTGGAACGGCTGTTGCCCGGCGCGCGCGGCGCCGGGGTCAAGGACTTCTTCGTGACCCGGGAGCGCACCGCGACCTTCGCCCCCACCCCCGGCGTCGGGCGGCTGCGGCCCGGCGCCCGCACCAAGGCACCCGGTCTCTACCTGGCCGGAGCGTGGACCGCCACAGGGTGGCCCGCGACCATGGAGAGTGCGGTCCGCAGCGGTGTGAACGCGGCCGACGCCGCGCTGCGCACCCTGGGCCGGCCCCGCCCCCGTCACCTCTTCGAGTTCGAGGAGGCGGCCTGATGCTCGATCAGCAGGCGGCAGGCCCCCGCACCCCCGGTACCGCAACAAGAGGAGAAACTGTGCCCACTGTGCCCCCGGCCGAGACGGCTGCCGACGCGGTGGACGTGACCGCGCTCCTGGAGCGCGGCCGGACCCTTGCCAACCCGGTACTGAAGGCGGCCGTCGACCGCCTGGCACCCCCCATGGACACCGTGGCCGCCTACCACTTCGGCTGGATCGACGCCGAGGGCAACCCCGCCGACGGCGACGGCGGCAAGGCCGTACGGCCCGCGCTCGCCGTGCTCTCCGCCGAGGTCACCGGCGCCGCCCCCGAGGTCGGCATCCCCGGAGCCGTCGCCGTCGAACTCGTCCACAACTTCTCGCTGCTGCACGACGACCTGATGGACGGCGACGAACAGCGCCGCCACCGTGACACCGTCTGGAAGGTGCACGGCCCCGCCCAGGCCATCCTGGTCGGCGACGCCCTGTTCGCCCTCGCCAACGAGGTGCTGCTGGAACTCGGCAGCGCCGAGGCCGGCCGCGCCACCCGCCGGCTCACCACCGCCACCCGCGCCCTGATCGACGGCCAGGCACAGGACATCTCCTACGAGCACCGCGACCGGGTCAGCGTCGAGGAGTGCCTGGAGATGGAGGGCAACAAGACCGGCGCCCTGCTGGCCGCCTCCAGTTCCATCGGCGCGGTGCTCGGCGGCGCCGACGACCGCACCGCCGACACCCTGGAGAAGTACGGCTACCACCTCGGCCTCGCCTTCCAGGCCGTCGACGACCTCCTCGGCATCTGGGGCGACCCGGACGCCACCGGCAAGCAGACCTGGAGCGACCTGCGCCAGCGCAAGAAGTCCCTGCCGGTCGTCGCCGCGCTCGCGGCGGGCGGACCCGCCTCCGAGCGGCTCGGCGAGATCCTCGCCGCCGACGCCAAGAGCAGCGACTTCGAGAACTTCTCCGAGGAGGAGTTCGCCGCCCGCGCCGCCCTCATCGAGGAGGCCGGCGGCCGTGAGTGGACCGCCGAAGAGGCGCGTCGTCAGCACACCATCGCCATCGAGGCCCTGCACGCCGTCGACATGCCCGACCTGGTCCGGGCACAGTTCACGGCGCTCGCGGACTTCGTCGTCGTACGAAAGAGATGATCACTATCGGTCGAATAGTCCTCGCGTAGTCGCCGGCCGGTGCGAGCGCGCAAGCAGCACCGGCCGACGGCGGACCCACAGCAGAACGATTTCGCACGACTGCACGAAGGGGAAGCCATGACAGCGACGACCGACGGAAGCACCGGGGCCACCCTGCCGCCCCGCGCTGCCGCGGCCAGCACCGACCTCACCACCCCCGCGACGGCCGGGGTACAAGAAGCCGCCGAACGCGCCGTGAGGCGTGCCACCGACCATCTGCTCGCCCGGCAGGACGCGCAGGGCTGGTGGAAAGGTGACCTGGAGACCAACGTCACCATGGACGCCGAGGATCTGCTGCTCCGTCAGTTCCTCGCCATCCGCGACGAGGCCACGACGGCCGCCGCCGCGCTCTTCATCCGCGGCGAGCAACGCGAGGACGGCACCTGGGCCACCTTCTACGGCGGCCCGGGCGAACTCTCCACCACCATCGAGGCGTACGTCGCCCTGCGGCTGGCCGGGGACGCTCCCGAGGCGCCCCACATGGCGAAGGCGTCGGCCTGGATCCGTGAGCGCGGCGGGATCGCCGCCGCCCGGGTGTTCACCCGGATCTGGCTGGCCCTGTTCGGCTGGTGGAAGTGGGAGGACCTGCCCGAACTCCCGCCGGAGCTCCTGTACTTCCCCAAGTGGTTCCCGCTCAGCATCTACAACTTCGGCCAGTGGGCCCGGCAGACCATCGTGCCGCTCACCGTCGTCTCGGCCAAACGCCCGGTGCGCCCCGCTCCCTTCCCGCTGGACGAGCTCCACACCGACCCGGCCGATCCCAACCCGCCGCAGCCCCTTGCACCGGTGGCCAGTTGGGAGGGCGTCTTCCAACGGCTCGACAAGGTTGTCCGCGGCTACCGCAAGGTCGCGCTGCGCCGGCTGCGCGGCTCCGCCCTGAACGCCGCCGGCCGCTGGATCGTCGAGCGCCAGGAGAACGACGGCGCCTGGGGCGGCATCCAGCCGCCGGCCGTGTACTCGGTGATCGCCCTGCACCTGCTCGGCTACGACCTGGAACACCCCGTGATGCGCGCGGGCCTTGAGTCGCTGGATCGTTACGCCGTATGGCGCGAGGACGGCGCCCGGATGATCGAGGCCTGCCAGTCCCCGGTGTGGGACACCTGTCTGGCGGCCATTGCCCTGGCCGACGCCGGCCTGCCCGACGACCACCCACAACTGGTCAAGGCCGCCGACTGGATGCTCGGCGAGCAGATCGTGCGGCCCGGTGACTGGTCCGTGAAGCGGCCCCAGCTCCCGCCGGGCGGCTGGGCGTTCGAGTTCCACAACGACAACTACCCCGACATCGACGACACCGCGGAGGTGGTGCTCGCGCTGCGCCGGATCAGGCACCACGATCCCGAGCGGATGGAGAAGGCCATCGGGCGCGGGGTGCGCTGGAACCTCGGCATGCAGTCGAAGAACGGCGCCTGGGGCGCCTTCGACGTCGACAACACCAGCCCGTTCCCCAACCGGCTGCCGTTCTGCGACTTCGGCGAGGTCATCGACCCGCCCTCGGCCGACGTCACCGCGCACGTCGTGGAGATGCTCGCCTTCGAGGGCATGTCCCACGATCCGCGCACCCGGCGCGGCATCGAGTGGCTGCTGGCCGAACAGGAGCCGGACGGCTCGTGGTTCGGGCGCTGGGGCGTCAACTACGTCTACGGAACCGGCTCCGTGGTGCCCGCGCTCGTCGCGGCCGGGCTGCCCGCCTCGCATCCGGCGATCGGGCGTGCGGTGACCTGGCTGGAGCGGGTCCAGAACGAGGACGGCGGCTGGGGCGAGGACCTGCGCTCCTACAAGTACGCCGGTGAATGGAGCGGGCGCGGCGCCTCCACCGCCTCCCAGACCGCGTGGGCGCTGATGGCGCTGCTCGCGGCGGGGGAGAAGGACTCCAAGGCCGTCGAGCGGGGCGTGCGGTGGCTCGCCGAGACCCAACGGGAGGACGGCTCCTGGGACGAGCCGTACTTCACCGGCACCGGCTTCCCCTGGGACTTCTCCATCAACTACCACCTCTACCGGCAGGTCTTCCCACTCACCGCGCTCGGCCGTTACGTCCACGGCGAGCCCATGCCCGAGGCCGAGAGGAGCTGAATGAGTACCACGCCCGCTCCGGCTCCGCTGCTGATCGCCTGCGCGCTCGGCATCGAGCATCTGGCCCTGCGCGCCGGCGAACGCGGCGGCGCGGGCGGGCCGGTCACCGTGCTGCGCACCGGCATGGGCCCCAGGGCGGCGGAACGGTCCGTCACCCGGGTCCTGGCCGACCCGGCGCTCGCCGGTGCCGCCGTCCTGGCCACCGGCTTCTGCGCGGGACTCGCTCCCGGGA
Source organism: Streptomyces sp. NPDC031497 (assembly GCF_055580905.1). Taxonomy (NCBI): domain Bacteria; kingdom Bacillati; phylum Actinomycetota; class Actinomycetes; order Kitasatosporales; family Streptomycetaceae; genus Streptomyces; species Streptomyces sp. NPDC031497. The sequence continues at coordinate 310,186 of NZ_JBVIKO010000005.1, read as the reverse complement.
TGCACCCCGGCGACCTGGTCGTCGCCGAGGAGACCCGGGACCCGAGCGGCAGCGTCCCCTGCGTCGCCACCGAACTCCTCGTGAAAGAACTGGTGCGGACCGTACCCGGCCGCACTGTCCACACCGGCCCCGTCACCGGCTCCGACCACGTCGTCCGCGGTCACGAACGGTCCGATCTGCTCGCGACCGGCGCAATCGCGGTCGACATGGAGTCGGCGGCCACCCTCCTGAGCGCCGTGCGGGCGGGCGAGCGCCCGGTTGCGGCCGTCAGGGTGGTCGTGGACGCTCCTGAACATGAACTCGTCCGGATCGGCACGGTGCGCGGTGGAATATCTGCTTTCCGCGTTCTTCGATCCGTTCTTCCTGCTTTTTTCGAATGGCACCGTTCTTTGCTGCTCCCCCGGAGGTGAGCCAGATGGCCATGCCGCTGCGTCAGTCCATCAAGGTCGCGACTTACTTGGCTGAACAGAAGCTCCGCAAGCGGGACAAGTTCCCACTGATCGTGGAGCTCGAACCCCTCTTCGCCTGCAACCTGAAGTGCGAGGGCTGCGGCAAGATCCAGCACCCGGCAGGTGTGCTCAAGCAGCGCATGCCGGTCGCGCAGGCCGTCGGGGCGGTGTTGGAGTCCGGTGCGCCGATGGTGTCCATCGCGGGCGGCGAGCCGCTGATGCACCCTCAGATCGACGAGATCGTGCGGCAGCTGGTGGCGAAGAGGAAATACGTCTTCCTCTGCACCAACGCCATGCTGCTGCGCAAGAAGATGGACAAGTTCACACCCTCTCCCTACTTCGCCTTCGCGGTGCACATCGACGGGCTGCGCGAGCGGCACGACGAGTCCGTGGCGAAGGAGGGCGTGTTCGACGAGGCGGTGGCGGCCATGAAGGAGGCCAAGCGGCGCGGCTTCCGGGTGACCACCAACTCGACCTTCTTCAACACCGACACCCCGCAGACCATCATCGAGGTGCTCAACTTCCTCAACGACGACCTCAAGGTCGACGAGATGATGATCTCGCCCGCCTACGCCTACGAAAAGGCCCCCGACCAGGAGCACTTCCTCGGCGTGGCGCAGACCCGCGAGCTGTTCAAGAAGGCCTTCGCGGGCGGCAACCGGCGCAAGTGGCGGCTCAACCACTCCCCGCTCTTCCTGGACTTCCTGGAGGGCAAGGTCGACTTCCCGTGCACGGCCTGGGCGATCCCGAACTACTCGCTCTTCGGCTGGCAGCGCCCCTGCTACCTGATGAGCGACGGGTACGTGCCGACGTACCGCGAACTCATCGAGGAGACCGACTGGGACAAGTACGGCCGCGGCAAGGACCCGCGCTGCGCCAACTGCATGGCGCACTGCGGCTACGAGCCCACCGCCGTCCTCGCCACCATGGGGTCCCTCAAGGAGTCGCTCCGCGCGGTGCGCGAGACGGTCTCCGGAAACCGGGAGTAGCACGATGACCGCCATCTCCTTGGGAGTCCCCGAGGTACCGGCCCGGCCGATCGCCGAGCGGCGCGTGTCGCGGCAGATCCATGTCGGGCCGGTGGCGGTCGGGGGCGGCGCCCCGGTGTCGGTGCAGTCGATGACGACGACCCGCACCTCGGACATCGGCGCCACCCTCCAGCAGATCGCCGAACTCACCGCGTCCGGCTGCCAGATCGTCCGCGTCGCCTGCCCCACGCAGGACGACGCGGACGCCCTGGCGACCATCGCGAAGAAGTCCCAGATCCCGGTGATCGCGGACATCCACTTCCAGCCGAAGTACGTGTTCGCGGCGATCGAGGCCGGCTGTGCCGCGGTCCGGGTCAACCCCGGCAACATCAAGAAGTTCGACGACCAGGTGCGGGAGATCGCGCGGGCCGCGAAGGACCACGGCACGCCGATCCGGATCGGGGTCAACGCCGGCTCGCTCGACCGGCGGCTCCTGGAGAAGTACGGCAAGGCGACCCCGGAGGCGCTCGTGGAGAGCGCTCTGTGGGAGGCCTCGCTCTTCGAGGAGCACGACTTCCGGGACATCAAGATCTCCGTCAAGCACAACGACCCGGTCGTGATGATCGAGGCGTACCGGCAGCTGGCCGCCCAGTGCGACTACCCGTTGCACCTCGGCGTCACGGAGGCAGGCCCGGCCTTCCAGGGCACGATCAAGTCGGCGGTCGCCTTCGGCGCGCTGCTCTCCCAGGGCATCGGCGACACCATCCGGGTCTCCCTGTCCGCCCCGCCCGCCGAGGAGGTCAAGGTCGGCATCCAGATCCTGGAGTCCCTGAACCTCAAGCAGCGGCGCCTGGAGATCGTCTCCTGCCCGTCCTGCGGGCGCGCCCAGGTCGACGTCTACAAGCTGGCGGACGAGGTCACGGCCGGTCTGGACGGCATGGAGGTGCCGCTGCGCGTCGCCGTCATGGGATGCGTGGTCAACGGCCCCGGCGAGGCACGGGAGGCCGACCTCGGCGTCGCCTCCGGCAACGGCAAGGGCCAGATCTTCGTCAAGGGCGAGGTCATCAAGACCGTCCCCGAGTCGAAGATCGTGGAGACCCTCATCGAGGAAGCGATGAAGATCGCCGAGCAGATGGAGCAGGACGGCGCCGGGTCCGGAGCACCCGCCGTCACCGTGAGCTGAACAGCACGGACCGAGAGGGGGCCGAGCGTGACGATTCTGGAGACCATCCGGGGACCACGCGACCTGAAGGCGCTGTCCGAGGCGGAACTTCACGAACTGTCGGAAGAAATACGTGAGTTCCTGGTGCACGCGGTCGCCAGGACCGGCGGTCACCTCGGCCCCAACCTGGGCGTCGTGGAACTGACCGTCGCACTGCACCGGGTCTTCGAGTCCCCGGTCGACCGCATCCTGTGGGACACCGGCCACCAGAGCTATGTGCACAAGCTGCTGACGGGACGTCAGGACTTCTCCAAGCTGCGCGGCAAGGGCGGCCTGTCCGGGTATCCCTCGCGGGAGGAGTCCGAGCACGACATCATCGAGAACAGCCACGCCTCCACCGCGCTCGGCTGGGCCGACGGCCTGGCCAAGGCCCGCCAGGTGCAGGGGGAGAAGGGCCATGTCGTCGCGGTGATCGGCGACGGCGCGCTGACCGGCGGGATGGCCTGGGAGGCGCTCAACAACATCGCGGCCGCCAAGGACCGGCCGCTGATCATCGTCGTCAACGACAACGAGCGGTCCTACGCCCCCACGATCGGCGGGCTCGCCAACCATCTCGCCACGCTGCGGACGACCGACAGCTACGAGAGGGTGCTGGCCTGGGGCAAGGACGTACTCATGCGCACCCCGCTCGTGGGCAACACCCTCTACGAGTCCCTGCACGGCGCCAAGAAGGGCTTCAAGGACGCCTTCGCCCCACAGGGCATGTTCGAGGACCTGGGCCTCAAGTACGTCGGCCCCATCGACGGCCACGACATCAGGGCGGTCGAGTCGGCGCTCAGGCGCGCCAAACGTTTCCACGGTCCCGTGCTGGTCCACTGCCTCACCGAGAAGGGGCGCGGCTACGAGCCCGCGCTCGCCCACGAGGAGGACCACTTCCACACCGTCGGCGTGATGGACCCGCTCACCTGCGAGCCGCTCGCGCCGTCCAACGGACCTTCCTGGACCTCGGTGTTCGGAGACGAGATCGTCCGGATCGGCGAGGAACGCGACGACGTCGTGGCGATCACCGCGGCCATGCTGCACCCGGTCGGCCTCGGCAAGTTCGCCGCGCGCTTCCCCGACCGGGTCTGGGACGTCGGCATCGCCGAGCAGCACGCGGCCGTCTCGGCGGCCGGCCTGGCGACCGGCGGGCTGCACCCGGTCGTGGCCGTCTACGCCACGTTCTTGAATCGCGCCTTCGACCAGTTGTTGATGGACGTGGCGCTGCACCGCTGCGGGGTGACGTTCGTCCTGGACCGGGCGGGCGTCACCGGTGTCGACGGTGCCTCCCACAACGGCATGTGGGACATGTCCGTGCTCCAGGTGGTCCCGGGCCTGCGGATCGCGGCCCCGCGCGACGCCGAACAGCTGCGCCTCCAGCTGCGCGAGGCGGTCGCCGTGGACGACGCGCCCACGCTGGTGCGGTTCCCGAAGGAGTCGGTGGGCCCGGAGATCCCGGCCGTCGACCGGATCGGCGGCCTCGACGTCCTGCACCGCGACGAGGACGCGCAAGTGCTGCTGGTCGCGGTCGGCGTGATGGCGCCGGTCTGCCTTCAGGCCGCGGAGCTGCTGGCCGCCCGGGGTATCGGCTGCACGGTGGTGGACCCCCGGTGGGTCAAGCCCGTGGATCCCGCGCTGCCGGTTCTGGCGGCCCAGCACGAGCTGGTGGCCGTCGTCGAGGACAACAGTCGGGCGGCGGGCGTCGGGGCGGCGGTCTCGCTCGCGCTCGGCGACGCCGAAGTGGACGTACCGGTACGGAGGTTCGGGATTCCGGAGCAGTTCCTGGCGCACGCCAAGCGGGGGGAGGTGCTGGCCGACATCGGGCTGACGCCGGTGGAGATCGCGGGGCGGATCGGAGCGAGCCTCGCGGGGCGGGGGGCCGACGCCAAGGGGGGTGCCATGGGGGGTCGTGTGGCGGGTGCGGCGGCGTCTGGGCTGGTCGCGCCCCGTGGCGGCAGCCGCAAATCGATGCCTCCCGCGCCCCGACGGGGCGCCTCAGCCGAGGGCGCTGTCATCGACGGCGCTGTCAAGGAGAAAGAATGAGTACGGAGTTCGACCTCGGTGCGCTGCTCGCCGAGCGTGGTGGTGAGCGGTACGAGCTGCACAGCAAGTACCTCAACCACCAGCTCCCGCGCATGCTGCACACCATCGGCTTCGACAAGGTCTACGAGCGTGCCGAGGGTGCCCACTTCTGGGACGCGGACGGTAACGACTACCTGGACATGCTCGCCGGATTCGGGGTGATGGGCCTGGGACGCCACCACCCCGTCGTCCGCAAGGCCCTGCACGACGTCCTGGACGCGCAGCTGGCCGACCTCACCCGCTTCGACTGCCAGCCGCTGCCCGGACTGCTCGCCGAGCGGCTCCTCGCCCACAGCCCGCACCTGGACCGGGTGTTCTTCGGCAACAGCGGCACCGAGGCGGTCGAGACCGCGCTGAAGTTCGCCCGCTTCGCCACCGGCAGACCCCGCGTCCTCTACTGCGACCACGCCTTCCACGGCCTGACCACCGGCTCGCTGTCGGTCAACGGTGAGGACGGCTTCCGGGACGGGTTCGCCCCGCTGCTGCCCGACACGGCCGTCCCCCTCGGCGACCTGGACGCGCTCGCCCGGGAGCTGAGGAAGGGCGATGTCGCCGCCCTGATCGTCGAGCCGATCCAGGGCAAGGGCGTGCACGAGGCGCCGCCCGGCTATCTGCGCGCCGCCCAGGAACTGCTGCGCAAGCACAAGGCGCTGCTGATCGCCGACGAGGTGCAGACCGGACTCGGCCGCACCGGCGACTTCTACGCCTACCAGCACGAGGACGGTGTCGAACCGGACCTGGTGTGCGTGGCCAAGGCACTGTCCGGCGGCTACGTCCCCGTGGGCGCGACCCTCGGCAAGGACTGGATCTTCAAGAAGGTCTACTCGTCCATGGACCGCGTCCTGGTCCACTCGGCGAGCTTCGGAGCCAACGCCCAGGCGATGGCGGCCGGCCTCGCGGTGCTCTCCGTCATGGAGAACGACCAGGTCGTCGCGGGCGCCCGGGTCGTGGGGGAGCAGCTCAAGTCCCGGCTCACCGCGCTGGTCGACAAGTACGAGCTGCTCGCCGACGTACGCGGCCGGGGCCTGATGATCGGCATCGAGTTCGGCCGGCCCAGCTCACTGAAGCTCCGCAGTCGCTGGACCATGCTCCAGGCCGCCCGCAAGGGCCTGTTCGCGCAGATGGTCGTCGTACCGCTGCTGCAGCGTCACCGGATCCTCACCCAGGTCTCCGGTGACCACCTGGAGGTCATCAAGCTCATCCCGCCGCTGATCGTCGACGAGTCGGACGTGGACCGCTTCGTGGCGGCCTTCACGGACGTGATGGACGACGCCCACAGCGGTGGCGGCCTGATGTGGGACTTCAGCAAGTCCCTCATCAAGCAGGCGGTGGCCAACCGCTGACGCCGAGCGGGGGCCTCCTGCGGGCGGCCCTCGGCCTCCTGCCTTCGCTCTCTTGCCTCCGGCTTTTGTCTCTGAGGCAAGAAATTTGCCGCTGAGGCAAGAGTCCGGCTCAATAGAGGCATGAACGCCTCAGATCCGGCGCCGTCCGCCGGTCCTGGCGACGACCTGCCCGCCGTCGCCCCGCAGCTGCGCTCCCTGCGCCGCCGTGCCGGCCTCACCCTGGAGGCCGCGGCCAGGGACGCCGGACTGTCGCCGGCCCACCTCTCCCGGCTGGAGACCGGGCAGCGCCAGCCCTCGTTGCCGATGCTGCTCTCGCTCGCCCGTGTCTACGGTACGACGGTTTCCGAGTTGCTCGGCGAGACGGTCGCCGACAAGGACGCGATCACGCGGACCGGGGACATGGACCCGACCAGGGCGGGCGGCTGGACGTACTGGCAGGCCGGGGCGTCCGGCCGCGGCATGCAGGCGCTGCGCGTCCGGGTGCCGTACGGCTCCCAGGGCGACATCGTGCGGGTGCATCCCGGCGAGGAGTGGCTGTACGTCCTGCACGGGCGGCTCCGGCTGCGCCTCGGTGACACCGCCCACGTGCTCGCGCCCGGCGACAGTGCCCACTTCGACTCGCTCACCCCGCACCGGCTCGCCGCCGAGGACCACGACGGGGTCGAGCTGCTGTTCGTCCACACCCTGCTGCAGAGTCCCCTGGCCGCGCTGTGCCTGGGGCCGATCACTGGAGAGCTGCCGTGAGCAACATCGAGGAGAAGTTCCCCCGGGCCCTGTGGGTCAGGCTGATCATCTACATCGCGGTCGGGCACGTCTTCGCCGCGTTCCTCTACCTGCTGTTCGCCGTCGGCGGCAAGGGCTGAGCGCCCCGGTCACCGCCCGGCCTCAGTCGAGGAGGCGCCCGCGCAGCCGCTCGCGGGTCTCCGGGGTGAGCTTCAGGCCCTGCTCCAGGTACGTGTCGACGTCACCCCACGTCTCCTCGACGCTCTCGAAGGCCGCCGTCAGATACTCCGCCCGGGCCTCGAAGAGCGGGCTCAGCAGCTCCATCACCTCGGGGCTGTACGCGCTGTCCCCGCCGCCGCTGCGGCGCACCTTGTAGCGGCGATGTCTGGCGTTGGACTCCAGGTAGTCGGCGAGGATCGCGTCCCGCTCCACGCCCACCGCGAGGAGCGTCACGGCTATGGAGACGCCCGCCCGGTCCTTGCCGGCCGCGCAGTGCATCAGCGCCGGGACGCTGTCCTCGGCGAGATCGTGCAGCACACGCGAGTGCTCCTCGGTACGGTCCCTGACGATCATGCGGTACGAGCTGACCATCCGGTTCGCGGCCTTGCCGTCGCCCAGCAGTCCGCGCAGCTGCTCGATGGCGCCCTCGCGGACCATCGTCCAGAACTCGGCGCCGTGCGCCGGGTCGGTCAGCGGCAGGTTCACGTTCCGCACGCCGGGGAGCTCGACGTCCGGGCCCTCCAGCTTCTGGTCGGCCGCGTTGCGGAAGTCGAAGATCGTGTGCAGGCCGAGGGAGGCGAGGAACTCCGCGTCCTGCTCCGTCGCGTGCGCCAGATGCCCGCTGCGGAACAGCACACCGTGCCGGACCCGGCGCCCGTCCACGGTCGGCAGGCCGCCCACGTCACGGAAGTTGCGCACACCGGTCAGCTCGGGCTCGGTCGACGGGACCTGCTGCGTCACGGGGGCTCCTCCCGGTCGGCCCCGTCGGCGCTGCTCGTCGACGGGCACTGGATCGACCATACGACATCGGTTTCCACGGGCAATGAGTTGTCCACAGGCGTTGCCTCCGGGGCCCGCGACCTTGATGATGTTGGTGCTTGAGCGGATCTGTTGGCACCTGTGTGAGGTTTCTCGTGGTGGACATCGCCGAAAACGGTCGTACCTGGCTCCTGTCGGGCCCGGGCAGCAGCTACGCGCTGCACCTCACGGAGGACGACGAACTGCTCCACCTGCACTGGGGCCCGAGGATCGGGCTCGCCGACGCCGAGGAACTCAGCAGCCGGGCGCTGCCCGGCTACTGGCCGTTCGAGTCCCCGCTGGACGGCCGTGAGGAGTACCCCGTCGAGGGCGGTCCCCGTTTCGTCCGCCCCGCGCTGTCCGTGCGCACCGAGGAGCGCCGCGGCACCGAGTGGACCTTCGAGTCGTACGAGACGGACGGTGGCGCCGGTGAGGCCGTGGACGGTGACGGGCTCCGCCTGCGCTTCCGGGACGACGGGATCCTCATCACCCTGCACTACCGGATGCGCGGCGACGTCGTCGAGCGCTGGGTGACCGTCGACAACCAGGGGGACGCGCCTGTGGAGCTGCTGCGTGCCGACCCCGCCGCCTGGACGCTCCCCGACCGCGAGGGCTGGCGCCTCTGCCAGCTGCACGGCCGCTGGGCCGCCGAGTCCCGCCTGACCCGCGCGCCCCTCACCTACGGCGAGAAGGTCATCGGCAGCCGCCGCGGCCACACCAGCCACCAGCACCTGCCCTGGGTCGCCCTCGACACCGACGCCACCGAGGAGCGCGGCGAGGTCTGGGGCTGCGCCCTCGGCTGGTCCGGCTCCTGGCGGATCGCCGTCGCCCAACTCCCCGACGCGCGCGTGCAGATCACCGGCGGCGCCGGCTACGACGACTCGGGCCTGCTGATGCTGGCCGAGGGCGAGTCGTACACCAGCCCTCTCTTCGCGGGCCTGTGGACCGACGGCGGCTTCGGCGGGGCCAGCCGCGCCTGGCACGCCTACCAGCGGGCGTACGTCATCCCGGACGCCGACCGGGACCGGCCGGTGCTGTTCAACTCCTGGGAGGCCACCACCTTCGACATCTCCGAGGAGCAGCAGGCCACCCTCGCCCGCCGGGCCGCCGCGATCGGCATCGAGCTGTTCGTGGTCGACGACGGCTGGTTCGGCAAGCGCACCAGCGACCGTGCCGGCCTCGGCGACTGGACGCCCAACCCCGACCGTTTCCCCAAGGGCCTCAAGCCCCTCGGGGACTACGTGCACGCCCTCGGCATGCAGTTCGGCATCTGGGTCGAGCCCGAGATGGTCAACGCGGACAGCGACCTGTACCGCGCGCACCCCGACTGGGTGCAGTACCAGCAGGGACGAAAGCGGACGGAACTGCGCAATCAGCTCGTCCTCAACCTTGCCCGCGAAGACGTCCAGGAGTATCTCTGGGAGCAGCTCGACACCCTGCTGTCCAGCGCCCCGATCGACTACGTCAAGTGGGACTTCAACCGCTGTTTCACCGACGCGGGCTGGCCCGGCGAGCCGTACCCCCAGCGGCTGTGGGTCGACCATGTCCGTGGGCTGTACGCCCTGCTCGACCGGATCCGGGCGGCCCACCCGAACGTCGCCATCGAGTCCTGCTCCGGCGGTGGCGGCCGGATCGACCTCGGCATCATGAGCCGTACCGACGAGGTGTGGACCTCCGACAACACCGACCCGCTGGACCGGCTCGCCATCCAGCACGGCTTCAGCCAGATCCACCCGGCCCGGGTGATGTCCGCCTGGGTCACCGACAGCCCGAACCACCAGCTCAACGGCCGGGTCAGCAGCCTGCGTTTCCGGTTCGTCAGCTCCATGGCCGGGGCGCTCGGCGTCGGTGGCGACCTCTCGCAGTGGACCGAGGAGGAGCTCGCCGAGGCCGGCCGCTGGGTGGAGCTCTACAAGGACATCCGGCCCCTGGTGCAGCGCGGCGACCAGTTCCGGCTGCGGCCGCCGACCGGCGGGCTGAGCGCGGTGCAGTACACGCTCGGCGACGAGACCGTGGTCCTCGCCTGGCTCCAGGCGCAGAGCTACGGCGAGCCGATGCCGGCGCTGCGCCTGCAGGGCCTCGACCCGACGGCATCGTACGAATGCCGCGAAACGGGCGAAGTGCATCGAGGTGCGGTCCTGTTGCACCACGGGCTGCGCACCGAGCTGCGCGGCGACCTGGATGCGACGGTTCTCCGGCTGCGTCGCATCTGATCCTTCTGCCCGATTTGGCGCCTTCATTGCCACTCGGTCCGTAATAAGGGGACGTGGTGTGACGTGCGTGAGGAGCGTCATATTCGTGACCGTCCGTCGCGCGTCATGTTCACGTAATTCCGGTGCTTTTCAAGGCGCTTGGAAAAATGCGTAAGGCTGGAATTCACGGAGGGTGACCGGGAATTCCCCTAACGGATCAAGTCGAAATTGGACATGCGGAACCTGGCGCTTGTTTATGTGCGTCCTACTCGCTTACGTTCGCCACGCATCCGGACGGAACGCCGAATCCTGCCGCCGCCCGGAGTCCCCACACACACTCACCCGTGCCTGGCAGGAGCGGGGGACCCACCAGGTATGACCGCCTGTTCCGGTTCCCGGGACGGCTAGGGGTGTAGCCACATCTTCCCGCGTGGCCGGGCAGCTCCAGCCCGAACCCGACAGCTCACCTCGCAGGCGCCGGAGAGGAATGCGTCATGCCCGCGAAGGGTAAGCACCGCCGCCCCAAGTCCCAGCGTTTCACCCGCTCGATGGCCGTCGCCGGAACCGGTGGCGCCGCGCTGGCTCTGCCGCTCATGGGGGCCACCGGCGCCCACGCGGCCACCTCGCAGTCCGTTTCCGAAAAGATCACGCAGGCGCTTCCGACAGTCGAGAAGACCGCCGTTCGGGATTCCGGCACCGGGAATTCCACGCACCGCGTCTACACGGTGGTGCCCGGCGACTATCTCTCGAAGATCGCCCGCGAACACCATGTCGACGGCGGCTGGCCCCGGCTCTACGCCGACAACCGGCAGGCGGTCGGCGACAACCCCTCGCTGATCCACCCCGGTCTCAGGCTCACGCTCGACGGCCGCCACGCCGCGACGACCGACACCCCGAACGCGGACTCCCGGTCCGGGACGCGGTCCCACGCGCAGCCCGCCGCCCCCTCCTCGTCGTCCTCGAACTCCTCGAACTCCACGTCGTCCTCGAACACGACCCCCTCCTCGGGCGCGTCGACGACGACCGCCTCCGGATTCAACCTCCCGGTCACCGGCGGCACCATCGGCACCGGCTACCACGTGGCCGGCAGCATGTGGTCCAGCGGCTACCACACCGGCGTCGACTTCGTCGTTCCGACCGGCACCCCGGTCAAGGCCGTCGGCGCGGGCACGGTCGTCACGGCGGGCTGGGGCGGTGCCTACGGCAACCAGGTCGTCATCAGGCTCGCCGACGGCTACTACGCGCAGTACGGCCACCTCTCCGCGCTCTCCGTCTCGGTCGGCCAGACCGTGACCGCGGGCCAGCAGGTCGGCCTCTCCGGCGCCACCGGCAACGTGACCGGCCCGCACCTCCACTTCGAGATCCGGACCACCCCCGACTACGGCTCCGACATCGACCCGGTCGGTTACCTCCGCTCCAAGGGCGTCGCCGTCGGCTGACCCGGCACCCCCCTGATCTGACACGCAGTCCGAAGGCCGGACCCCGATCCCCGGGTCCGGCCTTCGGGCGATCGACCCTTCAACGCCGCTGTTCGGAGGCTTATTCCTGGCTTGGTCGAGTATTTAGGCGTGTCTTATCTCACCGTTCGTCAACCCCTGATTACGGTCGCGTAGGTCACAGTCGAAGGTGAATCATGGTCCGACGTGGCAGACGATTCGAAGAGTGACAATGCATCAGTGATCGGGTCGTACGTAGCGGTGGGGGACAGCTTCACCGAGGGCGTCGGCGACCCCGGCCCCGACGGGGCGTTCGTCGGCTGGGCGGACCGGTTCGCGGTACTGCTGTCGGACCGGCAGCCCGAGGGCGACTTCGAGTACACCAACCTCGCGGTGCGCGGGAAACTGCTCGACCAGATCGTGGCGGACCAGGTGCCGCAGGCCCTGGAACTCGCCCCGGACCTGGTCTCCTTCTCCGCCGGCGGCAACGACATCATCCGCCCCGGCACCGACCCCGACGAGGTGGCCGAGCGGTTCGAGCGGGCCGTGGCCCAACTGACCGAGGCCGTCGGCACGGTTCTGGTGACCACCGGGTTCGACACCCGGGGCGTGCCCGTCCTCAAGCATCTGCGCGGCAAGATCGCCACCTACAACGGCCATGTCCGGGCCGTCGCCGACCGGTACGGCTGCCCGGTCCTCGACCTGTGGTCCCTGAAGACCGTGCAGGACCGGCGGGCCTGGGACGGCGACCGGCTGCACCTGTCTCCCGAGGGGCACACACGCGTGGCGCTGCGGGCCGGCCAGGTGCTCGGCGTCGAGGTTCCGGCCGACCCGGACCAGCCGTGGCCCCCGCTGCCGCCCCGCGGCACCCTGGAGGTCCGCCGCGACGACGTGCACTGGGCCCGTGAGTACCTGGTGCCGTGGATCGGACGACGGCTGCGCGGCGAGTCGTCGGGCGACCACGTGACGGCCAAGGGGGCACTCTCCCCGGACGACATCAAGATGCGGATCGCCTCTGTGGCTTGAGGGCGGCAAGAACGGCTTGAGGGCGGCAAGAACGGCTTGAACGCGGCAAGAACGCGTAAGGGGCGGCACCCTGGTGGGCCGCCCCTCACTGCTCCTCGGCCAGCCCCAGTTCGCGTGCCAGCGCCTCGTCGACCCACTCCTGCGCCCGGGAGCGGGACAGGGCGCCCGGATACGAGGTGAGCTGGACGGCGAGCCCGTCGAGCAGGGCGGTCAGCCGCAGCGCCGCGGCCGTGGGGTCGGGGCACCGGAACTCGCCGGCGGCCACCCCTTCGGCTATGACCTCCGCGATCGCCGCCTTCCACTGCCGGTCCAGCTTCTTGGTGACCTCCCGCAGGGCGGGCTCGCGCAGCGCCACCGCCCAGCCCTCGATCCACAGCCGCCAGCCCTTCGCCTGCCCGGTCGGCGCGTACCAGCGCACCGCCGCCCGCAGCCGGCGGGACGCCGACGTACCTCGGCCCAGCAGCTTGCGCAGATGCGTCAGGTCGTCCTCGGCGGCGTAGGCGAAGGCGGCGGCGACCAGCTTCTCCTTCGTCGAGAAGTGGTACAGCACCAGCGCGTTGCTCACCCCGAGGGCCGAGGCGACATCGGCGATCCGTACCGCCGCCACGCCCCGCGCCTCGATCTGCTCGATGGCGGCCCGCAGCAGTTCCTCCCGCCGCTCGGCCACGCTCAACCGCACTCTCGCCACGCGGTCACCCTAATCGGTCGTACCCCGCGCGCGTCGCCGTCTCAGGCCAGCGGCAGCCGCATGAGCGTGAGGTCCAGCCAGCGGCCGAACTTGGTGCCCACCTCCCGGACCGTGCCGGCGTGCTCGAAGCCGAACCGCTGGTGCAGCCGGACCGACGCGGAGTTCTCCGCCTCGATGCCCGCGATCACGACATGGTGGCCGGCCGCGCGCGCCGCGGTGATGAGAGCGTCCAGCAGCGCCGAGCCGATACCGAGCCCGTGCCGGTCCTCGCGGACGTAGACCGAGTCCTCCACGGTGTGCCGGTAGCCGTCCAGCTCCCGCCACGGCCCGTACACCGCGAATCCGGCCACCTCGCCCGCCACTTCGGCCACGAACGCCGAGCCGCGCCCCAGATGGACGGCGAGCCAGGCCGCTCCCTCGACGGGCGACTGCGGGGTCTCGGTCCACAGCGCCGTCGAGTGCTCGATCGCGTGGTTGCGGATCGCGCGCACGGCCTCCGTGTCACCGGGGCGGGCCGGGCGGATCGTCACCGCCCCGTCTCTCTCGTATATTGGATTCATGTCCAACATAGTAGATCCGTCGGGGGGCTCCTTGGCGGCACGGATCGCGGCCCGTGTCCGTGCCGAGCGGGAACGCCGTCGCTGGACCCTGGCGCAGCTCGCGGACGCCTCCGGCGTCTCCCCGGCGATGATCAGCCGGATCGAACGCGGCGAGAGCAGCCCCACCGCCGTCGTCCTCGGCAAGCTGTCCGCCGCGTTCCAGCTGAGCGTCGCGTCCCTGCTCGCCCTCGCCGAAGGCGGCCAGGACATCGTGGACGAGACCGCGGGGGTGCGGCGCGGCGCCGAGGCGGCCGAGTGGCGCGACCCGGGCACCGGCTACCGGCGCCGCCAGATCACCGGACCGCGCTTCCCGGCGGAGATCGCCGAGATCCGCCTGCCCGCCGGAGCCCGGGTGCCCTACCCGGCGGCCGCCTTCGCCTTCGTACGGCAGCTCGTCTGGGTCCTCGACGGCCGTCTGACCTTCCACGACGGCGGCACGGTCCACGAACTCGACGCCGGCGACACCGTCGAACTCGGCGCGCCCGCCGAGCGTGTCTTCGCCAACACCACGGACGCCGAGTGCCGCTACGCGGTCGTCCTCACCCGCGACGCACAGCCGTGAGCGCGGCGCCTCCCCGTCGGCCCTCGTGGCCTCGCTCCAGGGCTCGGACGCCGCTGAGCACCCGTCCCCTCAGCGGTACCAGCCGAACCGTTCCGTGATCACCGGCAGCCGGTCGTTCACCAGCGCGTGGGACGCGGCACGCGGGGTCGTGCCGTCGGACTCCGCGCGATCCAGCATCAGCTCCACCAGGGCCCGCATCGAGCGGCGGGTGTGAGCGAACGCCTCGTCCGCGACCGGGCCGATGTCGCCGAACAGGGTCCACCACCACCAGGCGTTGGTGCCCGAGTTGACCACCACGTCCGGCAGCACGGTCACCCCGCGCGCCGCGAGCCGCTCCTCCGCCTCGGGCAGCACGGGCATGTTGGCCGCCTCCACGATCCAGCGCGCGGTGACCAGGTGCTCGTTGGCCGCGTCGACGACGTAGGACACCGCCGCCGGCACCAGCACCTCCGCGTCGGCGGACAGCCAGGCGTCGCCGGGCAGCTCGAGATCGCCGGGGCGCAGCACCGCGCGGTCGACGGTGCCGTACGCGTCCCGCGCGCGCAGCAGCGCCTCGACGTCCAGGCCCGCCGGGTTGGCGATCGTGCCCTTGACGTCGGCGACGGCCACCACCGTGAGCCCCGCGCGGGCGAGGAAACGCGCCGTGGCCCCGCCCATCGTGCCCAGCCCCTGCACCGCGACCCGCGTCCCCGGGTACGGCACCCCGGCCCGGTCCAGAGCCGTCAGCGCCGACTCGGCGACCCCGCAGCCGCCGACCAGCTCGTCGAGGCCGATCCCGTCCACCTCGACGGCGAAGGCGTCCGCCAGCCGCCGCCGGGCCGCCGCCTCGTCGTCCAGCAGCGGATACACGGCCTGGATCGAGGAGACCAGCCCCGCCTCGACCGCCGCCCGGTCCACCAGGTCCTGGGTGAGCCCGAGGTCCTCGCCGGTGGTCCAGAAGCTCTCGACATACGGCCGCATGGCACGCAGATAGCGCACCAGCAGGGCGTACGACCCCGGGTCCTGCGGATCGCAGTCGATGCCCCCCTTGGCGCCGCCCAGGGGGATGTAGCGGCCCTCGGGGTTGTAGTGCAGGGCCTCCTTCATCGTCATGCCGCGCGCCAGCCCGGTGACCTCCTCCAGGGTGCAGCCCGGCCGCATCCGCAGACCGCCGCTGGCCACGCCCCGCACCAGCCGGTCGACGACCAGGAAACCCTGCCGGCCGGTGACGTGGTCGGTCCAGACGAGAGACATCAGTGGAGCGGCCATAGTGGCTCCCGGGAGGTTCGTGGAAAGCAGGGGTGTTACTGAACAGTGGGTCAGTATCCGGAGGCGGACGGCAGGGTGTCAACGCCGACCACCGGAGGGGCCGACCATAATGGAGGACCTCGGCGACACCACTGGAGGTACCGTGACCCGTTTGCGTTCCCTGAGCTCCGGGCTCCGCGTGCTGCGGCCCGCTGCCTTCGGCGTGGACCCCGGCGGCGAGCGCATGGCCCGCATCCAGGCTTCACCGCACTTCAAGGACGGTGTCTTCCAGAACCCCGGCGGTACCACCCGGATGCGCCCCTCGGGCTCGATGCTGGACTTCGCGAAGACCTACTTCGAGAAGGAGCAGCGCGTCCGCCGTGCTCCCCGGGGCACCGTACCGGTACACGCCACCACCGTCGCCGACCTCGCCCGGCCCGCCGCGAGCGGGCTGCGGGTGACCTGGATGGGGCACTCCAGCGTGCTCGCGGAGATCGACGGGCACCGCGTCCTGTTCGACCCCGTCTGGGGCGAGCGCTGCTCCCCGTTCCCGTTCGCCGGGCCCAAGCGGCTGCACCCGGTGCCGCTGCCGCTGGCCGCGCTGGGCCCGGTCGACGTGGTGGTCATCTCGCACGACCACTACGACCACCTCGACCTGCCCACCATCAAGGCGCTGGCCGGCACGGACACCCTCTTCGCGGTGCCGCTCGGCGTCGGCGCCCACCTCGAACACTGGGGCGTGCCCGCCGACCGGCTGCGCGAACTGGACTGGCACGAGGAGACCAAGGTCGGCGGGCTCACCCTGACGGCCACTCCCGCCCGTCACTTCTGCGGCCGGGGACTGCGCAACACCCAGCACACCCTGTGGGCGTCCTGGGTCGTCGCGGGCGAGCGGCACCGGATCTACCACAGCGGTGACACCGGCTACTTCGAGGGCTTCAAGGACATCGGCGCCGACCACGGGCCGTTCGACGTGACGATGATCCAGATCGGTGCGTACAGCGAGTTCTGGCCCGAGAACCACGCGGAATACACCCCGCTGCCGGGGGCGTGGCCGGACATTCACATGTCGCCCGCCCAGGGCGTGCAGGCCCACCTCGACCTGCAGGGAGGCGGGCCGCACGGGGTGCTGCTGCCGATCCACTGGGGTACCTTCAACCTGGCGCTGCACGCGTGGGCGGAGCCCGGGGAGTGGACGAAGGACGAGGCTGAGGGAGTCGGCCAGGCGGTGGCCCTGCCCCGCCCGGGAGAGCCCTTCGAGCCCTCGGGCCGGCTTCCCGCGGATCCCTGGTGGCGCGGAGTCTCCCACCCGATCAAGACCCCGTGGCGTCGTCCCGTGTCTCAGCCCGCTCCGGTTCCGGCTCCGGCGCCCGCGGACGACGAACGTGACCTTGTGGGCGAGTGATGTCCGAGGACAGGACTCTCCACGAGCTCGTCGAAAGGCCGGCCGTCTTGTCTCCTGGCAGGCCAGAACGGGCTTTCCACGGTCTCCGCCGTCGGACGGGGTTCGCAGCCTGCCTCGGGGGAAGTCGAAACCGTCACTCAAGTGCGCGATCGGTGTCTGGACCTTTGCGGCGCCGGTAGGCGCGGTTGCCTTTGGTGGCCGTCGTCCCGCCCGGCTCCCAGGGCCCGTGCAGGTGCTCGTCGAGCACTGACAGGGCGATGTCCGCCGGCAGCGGGGAGCGGACGCCGCGTTGCGGGGTGCCGGTCAGCGTCTCCTCCTCGCCCTCGCCGAGGTTCCGTGCGGACTCCGGCTTTGAGGAAGGCGGCATTCACCCGCTGACCTGGGGATTCACGGAACCACGGGTGGAGCCGTTCTCGCAGGGTTTCATTGTCTCCAGGGCGGCGCGGAGCGCGGCGCGTGAGGTGATACCGAGCTTGGGGTACAGCCGGTGCAGGTGGGAGCCGACTGTGCGGTGGGACAGGAACAGCCGCTCGCCGATCTGCTTGTTGGTCAGACCGAGAGCCGCCAGCTCGGCGATCTGCCGTTCCTGCGCGGTCAACCCCGCCGTCGGTGCGTCGGGAACGGATGTGGTCGCGATGCCGGCGGCGCGTAGCTCGCTACGGGCCCGGTGGGCCATGGCTTTCGCGCCGATACGGTCGAAGGTTTCCAGGGCCGCGCTCAGGTACAGACGGGCACGGGGGTCACGGGTGCGGCGCAGCCATTGTCCGTAGGCGAGCTCGATGCGTGCATGTTCCCATGGCCACCGGGCCGCTTGGGGCAGAGCCAGGGCTGCCTCGAACTGGAGACCGGCCCCCGTCTCGTCGGCAGTCACGGCCGCGGCCCCGGCCATGATCAGCGCTGTGCGGGGGGAGATGAGGTGGATGCCTGCTCGCTGCGCGGCGGCGACGTAGGCACGAGCCTCGTCCATGCGGCCGGTGCGGACCGCCGCCTCGACGAGGTCCCACACCGCCCACCGGGCCGGGATGCCGGGGCCCGGTGCGCCGGGTGGGTTGATCCTCGCCACCTGGGCATGGGCTTCCTCGTAGTCGCCTTCTCCCATGGCTGCGAGGCCGCGAGCCAACCGGGCGTGGGCCTCCGTTACTTCGATACCGCGAGGCGCCGCCCAGGTCATGATCTCCTTGCTGCGGGTCCGGACGAATTCCGTGTCGCCGCGCAGAGCCGCGCCCGTTGCCAGCAGGGCTCGGATCTGCCGTTCCCAGAAGCGGTAGCCATAGACCGCTGCCAGGTCCAGCCCCTCCTGGGCCAGTCGCTCGGCCTCGTCCCACTGTCCGTGGATGTAGGAGTCGTGGCAGAGCAGCATCAGAGCGGGAATGACCATGGCGATCGCGCCGCCGTCACGTTCCCGCTCGACCATGCGGCGGATCAGGTACCCGTAGTCGGACAGGGCGTCCATTGCGACCGCAGCGAAAGCCAGAGGGATCAACTGCCAAGGTGCCGCGTCGACAGGCAGCGCGGCGAAGGCGTTGGCGAGGCCCTTGCGCAACGCGCTGGGGGCGTGTGTGGGATCGACGTGCGCGTCGTGGCACAGCCGGAACGGGGCTACTACTGCCGGTTCGAACCGCCCCATTGCGGTGTTGAGGAGCTGCCACGGCTCGGGGCGGAGGGTGTAGAGGCAGATGAGGAGCAGCGCGTACAGGATGCTGTAGTGGTCCCACTTGTGGTCGCCGGAGCGGGTGTCGGTGATGTCGTCGAGTGCCCAGGTCAGGAGTCGGTAGGCGGAATCGACATCGCCTTCGTCGTTGGTGAGGAGGTGTGCAGTGGCGGCGAAGACCAGCCCGGTCGGCGTGTCAAGGGCTTGTCCTGCATCGGCCAACAACCGTGGAACGTCTTCGAGTTGGCCGGTGAAGGTCGCGAGGTAGGCGGCTTCGACCAGTCGGCGGGCCCGGTCGCCCGGATGCGGGCTGAGTTCACCGGCCCGTATGAGGCCGGCAACTGCGGTGGATGCGGTGACGCGTCGTTCGTCGGGGCCGGCCGGCCCGTCCAGCACCGGGGCCGCGGCGCCGGACGCGCCGCCGCGCCGCCAGGTGGACAGGGCCGCCTCGTCCAGCGTCCGGGCCACTGTCTCGTCCGGTCCGATCGCGGCCTCGGCCAGATGCCATGCGCGCAGCTCGGGGAAGTCGGCCAAGGCCGCGGCCAGGGAACGGTGCGCGCTGCGGCGTTCGCCCGGGGAGGCCAGGTGCACGACCGCAGTGCGGATCAGCGGGTGGCGAAACAACATTCCGCCGACAGCCGCATCGACATGCACCAGGTTTGCCTGTTGCGCCGGGGCCAGGTCATCGACGTCGGCGGAGTCCTGCGCGGCCCTCCACAGCGTGGTCAGGTCGCCCGCGGTGCTCAGTGCGGCCGTCAGAAGCACCCCTCGAGTACGCGTGGGCAGTCTTTCGATGGCGGGAGCGAAGGCTGCCTCCAGACGCCCGGACAGAGGCAGCGGCGACGGCAGCGGGTCTTGGCCCGAGCGCTGTCGACTGCTCAACGCTGCAGGCAGTTCCCGCAGCGCGAGAGGGTTGCCCGCAGCCTCGGCCAGCAGCCGCCGCCGCACCGACGGCGTCAACCCAGGCCAACGGGCGTCCAGTAGCTCAGCCGCCGACCGCTCAGCCAGCGGCCCGACCTCGTGCACGGGCAACTGGAGTTGCTGGAAGAAGTAGTCGGTCCCGGTCCGCGCGGCAGCCAGGAAGGCAATCGGATCATCACCGATCCTGCGGACGACGAACCCCAACACAGCCGCACTGGCGCGGTCGAACCACGTCACATCGTCGGCGATCATCAGCAGCGGACGCTCGATGGTCACCTCGTCCAGCAGCGCGAGTACCGCCGCCGAAGCTGCCAACGGGTCCGGCGAC
This sequence comes from Streptomyces sp. NPDC031497, assembly GCF_055580905.1. NCBI lineage: Bacteria > Bacillati > Actinomycetota > Actinomycetes > Kitasatosporales > Streptomycetaceae > Streptomyces > Streptomyces sp. NPDC031497. The sequence goes on along the minus strand of NZ_JBVIKO010000005.1, from coordinate 290,368 downwards.
AGGCCCGGCACGAGACCGAAGATCCGGTCGAGGACACCGCGGTGGTGGCTGGACAGCCGATCGGCGTGATGGCGGAGTGGGTAGAGCATTTGGTGCAGCGCCGAGAAGTTCATCTCGGCCTCGAACTCCACGGCAGAGGCACGCAACACTCGCATTCCGCCGTCTGCAGCCCGTGCTGCGGCAGCGTCCAGCAGTACGGTCTTCCCCACCCCCGGAGCGCCGCTCAGCAACAGGCCGGGGCGACCCTGACCCTGCCTGGCCAACAGCGAGTCCATCAAATCCAGCTCAGCCACGCGCCCAGCCAGATCCCCTGCAGGCCGTGAATTCACCGAATTCCCCCGCCAAGTCGCTCACCCGGAAATTGATGATGGGTCGACAAGAAAGAGCATCCTTTGTTGTTCGTCAAAAACGCTACGACCAAGGCCCATGAAGGCCGAATTTCCTGGCTCGGCGTCCGGGCTCAGCGATGTTGTTGAGGTGAGGTACACAGCGGAAGGATCGGAAAGCGCTTTCGTGGATGAACGGCCCGCTTCTCCTCCGCAGCAAGATCCTTGCTGATCGAGGAGAGGCGACCCATGTTCCGAGTCACAGCAAGCGACGCCGAAAGCTGTGACAGGGAATAGGACTGCTTCGAGGCATCCGGGTACAGCGTTCAGCCATACCTCAGGCGCACGACGGCCGATGTGGCCGTCGTCAGCCGTCCGGACACGATTCGGCGACGCCCGAGGACTGCGGCGTACGCGGGCGGGGTTGGTGAGCCGACGGTGGCGCATGAGGGTCGCGGCGATGGCGGTGAAGGCGAGGAAGTGTTCCGGCTGCAGCCGACGGAACCCCCCGCCGGAACAACTCCCACAGGTCTTCCGTCGCCAACCGTTCGACGAGCGCAGCAGTCGCCACCCCAGACCGCCGCACGATCACGCCAACCGAAATGACGTCCTGGGCACTCCGCGCCACGGCCGCCTGCGCCGATTGACTGCTCCCGCCCATACGACCGACGGTGCGGCCAACACTGGTCTCAGCCGTTCCTCGTGGCCGGTGCCTGTAGGTTCAGCAACGGCGCCAGCTCACTGCGCGAGAAGATTCCGAGCTTGGGGAAGGCTCTGTACAGATGGGCGGCGACCGTGTGGTGCGACAGATGCAGTCGTTCTGCTATCTCCCGGTTGGAGAGCCCTTCCGCGGCGAGCCGGGTGATGAGTGTCTCCTGCCGGGACAGCAGTTTCACGACAGTCGTAAGCGGGTCGTCAGCCGCCCGCGCAGCCTTGTGGCAGGCCAGGTCGGAGGCTCCGATGAGCTCGAAGGAGTTCTGCGCCGAGAGCAGCATCGTGCGCGACCGTGCGGCTTGCCGGCAACGTCGCAGCCACTGTCCGTACGCCCGTTCCGTGCGTGCCTTCACCAGCGGCCAGCGGGTCAGGTCCTGGCCCAGCGCGACCAGGTACAGTTCCTCGGCCACGTCGTCGGCGGCGAGTACGGCTCGTGCGAACGGCAGCTGCACGTGCAGCAACGGGGCGGGGGTCGCACGCGCCGCGTCCTCGAGGATCTCGAGTATGCGCGCGGCCTCCTGACGCCTGTCACCACGGTCCGCGGCCATGACCAACGGCATCACCGCGGCGAAGCCCTGCCAGCGCAGGCCTTCGTACGGTCGATCGACGAGACGTCTCAGCTCTTCGTAGGCCTCGGTGTACTGTCCGACGCCGAGCTGTGCCACACCACGGGCCAGCCGTAGCGTCGGGACGAGATCGGGGCGCTGCCATGCGGCCACGGTGCCGGTGAGTTCCCGCGCGCGCTCGGCCTGCCCCCGCAGTGCGGCGACGACCGCGTCCGTGCTGCTGAGCACGGCGGTTATGGCGGGCTGCCGAGTCCCGGCGAGGATCCGGCGTGCTTCTTCGACGAGTTGAACGGCGCGCGGCCAGTCCCCGAGCAGCAGCAGGTCGACGGCGTGGGTGAGGAGCGTCTCCGCCAGCAGACCGAGTCGGCCCTGCTCGCGAAGAACGGGTTCTGCCCTGCCGAGCAGGTCGACTGCGCGGACCGGATCGCCGATCTCGTGCGCCGCCATGCCGGACAGCCGGAGGCCGTCGGCATCGGTGAGATGCCACCCCGTCTTGTGCGAAGGCAGCCGGTCCGCCACCAGCGTGCCGCTGCGCACGGGTTCGGCCAGCGCCAGCGCCGCCATGTGGCGTGGGTCGCTCGTGACCGTCAGCTGCTCCGCAACCGCGGCGACACCGGATCGCACAGCAGGGTCGGCACCGGTCCTGTGCGCCCGGAGGGCCGCGCTCAACAGCAGGTCGAGCGCCAGGTCGGGATCGCCCGCTGACAGTTCGACGATGTCACCCGCCTGAGTCCGGGCCGGTCCGGGCCGCGGGTCCACGTCCGAGATGTCCCGCAGCCACCAGGCCTGCGCCCGGTCCGGAGCACTGAGTTCCTGGCGTTCCGCCTCGTCGATCAGGGAGTGGGTCAGCCGGATACGGCCGAGGCCGTAGGCATGCTCGGCCGCACTCAGCAGCCGGTGTCCCCGGGTGGCCGAGTCAGCGGTGAGCTGTGCGGATCGTTCCAGTGCCCATATTGCGGCTCGGACTCCGTGGCGACGGAGCAAGGAAGCCTGAGCATCCGCCAGTTCGTCCGCGATCTCGTCGTCGGGGCCGTCGGCGGACTGGGCACGATGCCATGTGCGCCGGTCCGGCTGCTCGTACAGCACCTGTGCCATGGCGGCGTCGGCGGCCCGTCTGCGCACCGCCGTCTCCGCCTCCAGCACCGCGAACCGGACCACCGGATGGGGAAAGCGCAGTGCCGTCCTGTCCAGTCGGACCAACGAGGCCGCGACCGCGCTGTCGAGGACGTCCACCGCGACCGCGCGACCTGCCAGGACGGAGGCGGCGGCCAGGATCTCCGAGAGGTCTCCGACCTGGTCGACGGCCGCGACCAGCAGGGCGTCCCGGGCGAGGGCCGGCAGTTCGCCGAGGCCGCCCGCGAACGCCGTCGCCAGTGCGGGACTCACCGGCAGGTGGGCCCACGAGCCCTGCGGTCCCCTCGGGCGCCACGCCGCGGGGAGTTCGACCAGTGCGAGCGGGTTGCCGAGCGCCTCTTCGAGTATCCGCTCCCGGACGGAAGGAGGTACCGCGGCCGCATGACCGGCCAGCAGCCGCCGCGCGGAAGGCTCGTCGAGCACCGGTACGTCCAGTACCGGCACACCCGGCAGTATCCAACCGCTGCGGGCCGCGGCGAGGACGACGAACGGGTTGTCGCTCGCCCTGCGTGCGAGGAACGCCAGTACGTCCCGGGTGGGCTCGTCGAGCCACTGCGCGTCGTCGGCGATCAGCACCACAGGCTGCTCGGCGGGGCTCGTCGTGATCAGGTTGAATGCGGCCAGGGCCACCTTGAAGGTCCCCGCCATCGGCCCGGAACCGGTCTCGAGCGCCGACCGCAGGATCCCGCCCTGTCCCGCGGGCAGCGTGCCCGCCGTGCCGAGCACCGGCCCCAGCAGCGCGCGGAGCCCCCCGAACGGTGTGTCGTCGCGGCGCCCGGCGACCTCCAGTACCAACCGTCCCGCCGTCCGGGCGCGTGCGGCCGCGGCCTGCAACAAGGCGGACTTGCCGACGCCGGGACCGCCCTGCAGCGCCACGGCGCCCCCGGCGTCGGGCAGCCTCCCCATCAGTTCCCGCAGGACTCTCAACTGCTCGTCGCGGCCAAGGAGCCTGGCCTCGTACACGCTTCTCCCCGGTGTTTCCGTGCGCTCAGTGCCTTCGCAGGAGGATCGTAGGGACATCGGCACGGCGGGTCTTGCGTCATGTGACTGGACCCGGACCTGCAAGCGGCGGACGACGCGCAGAGCGGCACGCGAGCCGGTTCTGGCGAATCGGCCGGTGAGGACGTGCCGAGTCGCGTGATCAGCACGAACACACGACGAGAGCCGGGATCCTCGTCTTCTACCGTGCGCGCGGCCCCGGCCGGTTCAGCCGTCCGCCGTCTCGGCGTCGACCGCCGGCTTCGACGACGGTGCCTTGGACGTCTGCCTCACCGCGCGCAGCGCGAGCGAGAGTTCGGTGATGCCGCGTGGATCGGTCAGGGAGCGGCCGGTGCGCTCGGCGATCCGGCGCAGGCGCGTACGCACGGTGTTGGGATGGACATACAGAAGTTTGGCGGCTTCGTCCGCCGATCCACCACAGCCGTACCACGCGTCCAGCGTGTCCAACAGCAACTCGCGTTCGTCGGTCGGCAGGGCCTCGACCGGACCGAGCACCTTGGCGGCGACGCGCGCCATGACATCGGGTGCGCCGGCCGTCGCGACCGAGACCGGGCAGTCATCGAAGACGGTCACCGCATCGCTCTCCGCGTCACCGCTGCGCATGGCGACCTTGGCGAATTGCAGCGCGTCCCCAGTGTGGGACAGGTGGTCGTAGGGAGGACTCACCCCCACACGGTGCTCCGCTTGCTGCCGCAACACCTCGGTGAGTTCACCCAGGTTCCGGGAGGTACGCAGATACACGATGCCCAGTTGGAGATCGGGGCGCAGCCGCCAGGCGGACAGGATGCCGCGCCGGCTCAGCACGGCTGCGACATCCGGGAGGGCCTGTCGGCCTACCTGCGGTACCTCTGCGGCAACTACGGTGAACGGTCCGGTGCGCGGCACGCCCAGGACCTCAGCGGCGGACCACAAGACGTCGGCGTCCATACTCCTGCCGTCCAGCAGCGCCTCCACCAGTGCCGAACGCTCATGCTCGCTGGCGAGGAGCCGCTGGGCCACCGTGTCGTGGTACCCGGAGACCATGGCCTCGGTGATGCTGTCGTGCAGCCCCCACATCGCCGAAGCGGCGGCAACCAGCTTGTCGCTCGCCACGGGGGTGGTGGTGCTGGCTTCGAGAGCCATCACCTCCCAGTAGTACCTCACGCCTACGCGGTAGGCCCTCATCACGGCGGGAAGCGGCACGTTCTGCAGGGCGCGTCGGCGGCCTATGCCGGCCGCGGCCACGGTGTCCACCGGTACCCGTGCGGTCAGCCCGTGGAGGGCGTTGCTGAGGTGGGTCCGACATGCCTCCTCCAAGTCCCCCGTGGGCACCACGTCGTAGTCCCGTGAGCCGGAGCGGATCCGTGCCGTCATCTCCTTCGCCAGCTCGTCGACGCGTTCGAGCAACACGGTCGCCAGGGTGCTGATGTCCTTGTCGACCACAGTGTTCTCCGGCTCAGCGATCAGGGAAACGAGGCTCTACGGTGTTTCCGGGGGGCGGCTGCCAGCATAGTGGCGGGATGCCGGCGGTGAGGCTTGGTCGTCTCCGGTTCTGTCCGGAGTTCCGTGAGTCTCACGGTCCGGTGAGGATCCGGCTGCGGAGGAGCCGGCAGATACCCGGCCGTGTAGGGCCTGTTTGAGGGGTTTCACACGGTTGACGTGGCCTATCCCGGCGGACAGAGCTCAGGTGCGACCAACTGGCCTTCCTTGTCGCGGAGTTGGTTCGGCTCATGACGCCAGTGGCAGGCACTGACACAAATCTCGCCACCTGGGTCACGACAGCTCGCGCCGCAGAGACGCCTTGTGTTCTCCGGCCAGCAGCCGTTGGTGCAGCTCGCTGGTCATGGTGCGGATGGCGCGGGTCAGTTCGGTGTTGGTCTTCAGCTCAAGCTCCTGCTCGACGAAGTCGTGGTCGGCCTTGGCCTGTTGGAACGCGGCCTGGCGGTTCTGGCCGATCATCACGAAGGTGGAGAGGAAGATCGCCTCCAGCGAGACGACCAGGGTCAGCGTCGGCCAGGGGCTGTCTTCGGCCAGGAGCATCCACGCGGCGAAGCCCACCGCGTGGATGTAGACGAAGAGCATGGAGCCGGCGAACTTGGTGATGGCGTCCGCGATGCGCACCTGCAGGTCGGAGGCCTGCCGAGCCAGGTGGGCGGCGACCACGGGGTGGTGCTGAGGGGGCTGCGCCTGCTGTGGGTCCGACTGGGGCATGAGGACTGCCTTTCCTGCGGATGAGTAGAGCCTCGGTAGGTCGAGGTGCGCGGTGCCGCGCGGGTCTGGCTGCTCGGGCTCCGGTAAGGGCTGCCGCAGGCGGTGCAGGTGCCGGTCCGCCACCTCAGTAGATCCTTGAGGGTGCGCACTCCGGTGCGGTGGGTTCGGGGTTGTCCAGCGGCAGGCCGGCTTGGCCGACGGTGAGGAGGGCGACACAGCGCTGCCGACCGCGCCAGGTACGGCCCCGACAGCAGGATCCGCTGGGACAGAACACCCTGCCCACTGACGCCGGCCGCCTACTTCCTGGTCGGCCCGCGGTGACAGTTTGCCCGCCGGCCGCACTGCGAGCGTGCGGAAGCGAGGGCCACCGTCGCCGACCGGCTCGGCGAGGGATATGCCGGGGCGAGGTAGCAGGGCAGGATCGGCGGCCGGCTCACCGCAATCCGACCGCGAGGACACCGCGGTCCGCCATTCGGCGGCGTACCCGATCTGTCCGGGCACGCCGACTGCTGTCATCTGTCCCGGTCCTGGGCCTCTTTCGCAGGCGGGGACAGGCGCTACGGCAGAGGACAGGACGCTTGGTCGCCCGCAGTGTGAACGGAGACCGCGACCTGATGGTTCGCAACGTTCACGTGGCAGTTCGAGGTCACTACCGTCGAGCGGTGTGTCGCAGAGAACGGTCCGCCCTGGACCGCGACGTGACAGACGGTACGTCGCGGTCCAGGGCGGATCGACCGGCTCGGTATCGGAGGTGATGCCAAGCCGGGTTTCATGGGGAGGTTCCCCTACTGAGCGGCGAGATCGTCGGCGTCGGCGCGAGCGAGTACGGCGTCCACGACGGCGTACTCAGCCTGGTCCAGCACGTAGAAGACCAGGGCGATCGCGTCGGCGGCATCCTGCTCGGCGTCGTCGGCGCGGCGCTCGGCCCGCTTGAGGTCGCGTTCGGCCTTGTGCTCGGCGTTCGCCGCGCGGCGTTCGGCGAAGTGCTTCTCCACCGAATTATGCACCTCACTCAGCCGACTCTGTGCCCGGGCCTTGGCATCGTCGGCCTTCGCTCCAGCGGCGTCCAGGGACGCCTCGAGGCTGGCCTTCTTGGTCTCCAGCTGCTCGCGGTTCTTCGCCTTGGCAGCCGTGGCGGTGTCCTCGACCTTCTTCGTCCGGTCTGCCAACCGGCTGAGCTGGTCCGAAAGCTTGTCCATGGTGATTCCCATCTCGTGAAGTTGATTCGGTGGGGTCGCGGATATCGCGCGGCACGGGCCACGCCCGCACGTCGCTCGCCTCTAGGCCGCTCGCTGCCGCAGGTGGACCGAGAGGACGATGCCCGAAGCCCCGTACATCAGGCTGAACAGGCCGAACACAGTCGCCAGGGACAGTGCGCCGACGTCCGGCCGCACGAAGAGAGCGAACGCCAGCGCGGCGGATGTCAGCCCGGTCAGCATGAACATCGCACGCTCCCCGGCGGACTCGCCCTCCTGGGACGCCATGCCGATCTCGACAGCGCCCGTGACCAGCGCCCACCCAGCGACCCAGAGGGTGAGTGCCAGAGCCGTGATGCCCGGCCACAACAGCGCGGCAGCCCCGCCCACGGCGGACAGCAGAGCCAGCAGCAGCCAGCCGAAGACCGGCCCCGCCCGGTTGCTGCTGAACGCGCGAACGGCGTCGTTCGCCGCGGCGAAGAAGGCGTAGAAGGCGAACAGGTAGACAAATGTGCCCACGGTGATGCTGGGCCACACAAGCGAAACCAGCCCGAACGCAACCGCGAGGATGCCGCGCCACAGCAGTGCGTTGGGTGAACCGATGATGGTGATCACTTCCCGTCTCGACTAGCCATGGTCGGTCGTGAGTGCGGCAGACCTGGCCGGACTGTTGAGAGACAACGCGTGGTTGTACGTGCGTTGCCATGCCCCTGACCGGCCGCTTTCCCAACCCTGAGGCTAGGGCGCCAGGGTCCGTGCCCCATCCGTCATATGACTGCACTACCGTGCAAATCTGGCCGCGCGGGTTCGAAGCGGCCCAGGTCCGAGCCGGCTGGCGTGCCACGACGGCGAGCGGATCGCGTACGGCGCCGGTGTGGCGGTCGCTGCCGATGACGCTTGTCCTTGTGGCCAGTAGCGGCCAGTCGCGGAGCGAGGCCGGGCGGCAGGACCTCAATCTGGCCGGCGAAGCGGCGACGTGGGACGCGGACGATCTTGTGAAGTGACGGCGCCACCGGTGTGGCGGTGACGTGAAAGTGGCGTGCATGCCCCTGCACAACCTGGGCAGGGGCATCGGCATGAGTCATGCACATATGCCAACCCCTGCTTTTTTACCGGGCCTTGAGCTGTCCCGGCGCTTCTACACCGAGGCCGTACGCTCGCTGCTGGAGGAGGCCGCCCCCGGCGTTCCGCACTCGGCGGCCCGGGTCGGCCCAGGCTCCGAAGTCCTCGGTTACGACACCGAACGCTCTGCCGACCACGAGTGGGGCCCGCGCCTCCAGCTCTTTCTGCACCCCCACGATGTGTCCCGCTACGGTGGGCGGATCAGACATGTGCTCGCCGAACACCTCCCGAAGACCTTTCACGGCTGGCCCACCCACTTCGCCGCCACGGGGGACCGCGACATCCGGGTCATGCGGGTCACCGACGGCCGCGTGCACCACCGGGTCGAAGTGACCGGTGTCTCCTCCTGGTTCCGTGCCGTCCTCGGCTTCGACCCGGCCTCCGGTGTCACTCCGGCGGACTGGCTCGCCACCCCCACCCAGCTTCTCGCCGAGGCCACCGCCGGCGCCGTGTTCCATGACGGCCTCCACACACTCTCCCCGGCCCGGGCCGCCCTGGGCTGGTACCCCCATGACCTCTGGCTCCATGTACTCGCCTGCCAGTGGCAGCGCATCGCCCAGGAGGAGGCCTTCGTCGGCCGCTGCGGCGAGGTCGGCGACGAACTCGGCTCCGCCGTCGCGGCCGCCCGCCTGGTCCGCGACCTCATGCGGCTCTGCCTGCTGATGGACCGGCGCTACCCGCCCTACGGCAAGTGGCTCGGCAGCGCCTTCGCCCGGACCCCGACGGCCCCTCGGCTCACCCCGGTGCTCACCGCCGCTCTCGCCGCCACGGACTGGCACGCCCGCGAGCGGCACCTGGCGCACGCGTACGAGATCGTGGCCCATCTGCACAACGAACTGGAGCTCACCGACCGGGTCGACCCGGCCACCCGCCCGTACCACTCCCGGCCCTTCCGGGTGCTGCGCGCCGACCGCTTCACCCGGGCCCTCGTCGCCCGGATCAAGGCCCCCGGCATACGGGAGCTGCCGACCGTCGGCGCGGTGGACCAGTTCGTCGACAGCGCGGACGTCCTGAGCCGCCCGGACCGGACGCGGGCCGTGGCCGAGGCGGTGACGGACGCCGACCGGCACGACGGCCCGCCGCGGACGAGGGCACACGGTGGCCGAGGGGAAAGAGGTCACCGTGGGTGATGTTCTGGGGGGTGATGGCGGGGGTGCGACAGGCCGCGGGGTCGTCCTTCCGGGCCCGTCATGGGTGCGCGGGCCAACGGCCGGCGAGGGGTGCGGTGTGCCGGCCGCTCCGGCCCTCGCTTTCTCCTTGTGACCGTTTTTGAGCAGCTCAGATCGGTCTTTGGCTGTTCAGGAGTGAGGTGACGAGGGGGTTATCGGTCTTTCGTGCGACGGCTCATACCAGAGCAGGACCATCTCCGGGGGACTTTGTCAACTGCCCACCGCACATGATGCCTTGGCGACTACTGTGAGTGTCCGTCGGGCGACACGGGGCCGAATTCTTTTGCGGTCCCCTCGGCCGACACCGCGATGGCGCATGCCCACCTCGCGCGGCACGCGCGAGCAATTCAGGCCCGACGGACCAGTACGAGGACGCAGATGTCTCACCTCCGTGCACCGGCCGCCCGCGCCGACCGCCGTGAGGGCGGTCGGCACGGACGTCCGGTCGCCCGACCCGTTCCCGCGCTGCCCGAGACCCACATACGGCCTCAGCTGATGCGCCTCGCCGTGCTGCCGCCGGTCGCGGTGGCGCTCAGCGGCTGTGCGGCCGTCCTGTTCACCGTCCGCTCCACCGGGGCCCGGCCCAGTCTCACGCTGCTGGCCGTGCTCACCGGAGCGGTCTCGGTGACCGTCGCGGGCATCGTGATCGCCACCGTGGCCGCGGGCCGCGCCGCCCGCTCGGTCAGTGACCGCGTCGGCATCCTGCGCCGCAACGCCGCCCGCGGCGAGGCCGATCTGCTGGCCCTCGTCGACGCACTGCGCCGCGGCGAGACCCCGCCCCCGCGCAAGCCGCGCGGTGGACCGCCCGAGGACGCCGACGACTTCGAGCTGCTCGCCGCCGACCTGTCCCGCGCGCACGACGGCGCCGTCACCGCCGTCGTGCAGGCGGCCCAGCTCTCCAGCCACGCCGGCAGCGAACAGAAGCTGGAGGTCTTCGTCAACCTGGCGCGGCGGCTTCAGTCTCTCGTGCATCGAGAAATCTCGATCCTCGACGAGCTGGAGAACGAGATCGAGGACCCGGACCTCCTCAAGGGTCTCTTCCACGTCGATCACCTGGCCACCCGCATCCGGCGGCACGCCGAGAACCTCGCCGTGCTCGGCGGCGCCGTGTCCCGGCGGCAGTGGAGCAACCCCGTCTCCATGACCGAGGTGCTGCGCTCCGCCATCGCCGAGGTCGAGCAGTACTCCCGGGTCAAACTCGTCCCGCCGATCGACGGCGAACTGCGCGGGCACGCCGTCGCCGACGTCATCCACCTCCTCGCCGAACTCGTCGAGAACGCCACGGTGTTCTCCGCCCCGCACACCCAGGTGCTGCTCCGCGCCAACCTCGTCACCTCCGGCCTCGCGGTCGAGGTCGAGGACCGCGGACTCGGCATGCCGGTAGGCGAACAGTCCAAGATGAACGCCCTGCTCGCCGACCCCGACCAGGTCAACGTCGCCAGCCTGCTGGCCGACGGCCGCATCGGCCTCTTCGTCGTCTCCCAGCTCGCCCGTCGCCACGGCATCCACGTCCGCCTCCAGACCAACATCTACGGTGGCGTCCAGGCCGTCCTCGTCGTCCCGCAGGGCCTGCTGGGTACGGCACCGGGCACACCGGGGGAACCGGGAGCGGTACCGCAGCCGCGCGACGCCGGGGCCGGGGGCGGCACACCGGGAGCACCGGGTGGTGCGCCGGGAGCCGGGGCCGCCCGGCCGTCCGACGCCACCGGGACGCCGGCCGCCATCCACGGCGGCGCCCCCGGGCCGAACGCGGGAGCCGGGGGCCGGGCGGCCGCCCCGGCCGGTGCGCCGGCCGACCGACGGGCCGCGCCGCAGCAGGGACCGGCCGCGGCCGCCGCCGGCGGGCGGCGCCGGCACGCGCAGCACGGGGGCGCCCCCGCGCCACTGCCGGTACGCGGCACCCAGGAGACCCGGCCCAACCCCGCCGAGGCGCTGCCCGGCATCCGACCCGAGGACCGGCCCGCGGTCGCCGAGCACGCCGGCGCACCGCCCGTCCCGCGCGGCGGCTCGGTGCGCGGCACCATGGGCAAACCCCAACTGCCGCGCCGCCGCGCCCAGGAGCACATCGTCCCCCAACTCCGCGGCGGCCCGGCACCCCGTCAGGACAACGAGGTACCGGCCGGACACGACCCCGGCCTGATGGCCGCCTTCCAGCGCGGCATCGGTCTCGCCGAGGCCCAGCAGCATCTGGAAGCCACCCAGACGGAGCCGACAACCGCCGAGTCCATGGGCGGGCCACATGGAGAGACCTTCTATACCGGGCTGACCGATGTGGGCGTTGCCGACATGGGCGGCCCCGGTATCGGCATGGCCGACACGGGCGTCGACGACGGATCCGGCGTGACAAGGTCCGGCGAGGCGGCCGGGGACGCTGCGAGCAGCGCATCCCACGCCACACACGCGGACGCCGCGCATATGGATGCCATGCACATGGACGTCACGCACTTGGAGGCCACACCTATGGGCGCCGCCCATATCGAGGCGGCACACCGGGAGGCCGGGCACATGGCCCCGGACTACACAGCCTCGGACTACACAGCCTCGGACTACACAGCCTCGGACTACACAGCCTCGGGCTACACAGCCCCGGACCGGTCGGTTCTCGATCGGATGACGTCGGATCCCCTGAGGCCGGATCCCACGGCGTCGAACCCCATGCCGCTGGACCACCTGGTCCCGGACCACACGGCTCCGGCTCACATGAGCCGGGCACAAGGTGCCCCGGTCGAACCCCAGGCCCCGTCCCGGCCCCAGTCGCACTCCCCGGCCCTGCGCCCGGTGCACACCTCCGAATTCACCGCCCGGCCCGACGGGAGCACACCGGCCGGATGACCCGCACCGTTTCCACCCCCACCCCCACCGCTCCCGCAGACCTTCGTACCCCAAGGAGTCGATCCACCATGGCGAGCGATGCGCCGACCGCCCAGGTATCCGACCTCGACTGGCTGATGAGCGGCCTCGTCCAGCGCGTACCCCACACCACCAGCGCGGTGCTCCTGTCCTGCGACGGACTGGTGAAGTCCGTCCACGGCCTCGACCCGGACAGCGCCGACCACATGGCGGCGCTCGCCTCCGGCCTGTATTCGCTCGGCCGCAGCGCGGGCGTCCGCTTCGGCGACGGCGGGGACGTCCGTCAGGTCGTCGTCGAACTCGACTCGACGCTGCTGTTCGTCACCACCGCCGGCTCCGGCACCTGCCTCGCCGTGCTGGCCGGCCGTGAGGCCGACGCCGCCGTCCTCGGCTACGAGATGGCGATGCTGGTCAAGAGCGTCCGCCCGTACCTCGTCACCGCGCCCCGGCAGCATGCCGTCGAACCCACGGCGATGAGGCCTTGAGGGTGGCGGCAGCCGGCGACGGGCCATGGCTGGACGATGCGGCCGGACGCCTGGTGCGCCCGTTCACGGTCAGCAACGGCCGTACCGAGCCCAGCATCGCCTTCGACCTGATGTCGCAGGTGATGGCCACCGGGGCCACCCCCCTCGGCTACCTCGGCCCCGAGCACGCGCAGGCGCTCGACCTGTGCCGCGCACCCGTCTCGGTCGCCGAGATCGCCGCGCACCTCAAGCTGCCCGCCGTGGTCACCAAGGTGCTGCTCTCCGACCTCGTCGACTGCGGGGCGCTGACTGCCAAGCCCCCCGTTTTCCACCACAACCCCACTGACCGGTCTCTTCTGGAGGCAGTGCTCGATGGACTACGACGACAGCTGTGACCCCTTCCCCACCGCGCTGAAAATCCTGGTGGCGGGTGGGTTCGGGGCCGGCAAGACCACCTTCGTGGGCGCGGTCAGCGAGATCGCGCCGCTGTCCACGGAGGAGCTCCTCACCACGGTGAGCGCCGCGACCGACAATCTCGACGGCATCGAGAACAAGGTCGAGACGACCGTGGCCATGGACTTCGGCCGCATCACCCTGGACCCCGAACACGTGCTCTATCTGTTCGGGACGCCCGGGCAGGAGCGGTTCTGGTTCATGTGGGACGAGCTGTCCGAGGGCGCGCTCGGCGCGGTCATCCTCGCCGACACCCGCCGTCTGGAGGACTGCTTCGCGGCCGTCGACTTCTTCGAGGAGCGCGGCCTCGGCTTCATCGTCGCCATCAACGAGTTCGACGGCTCCTACCGCTACGACCCCGAGGAGGTGCGCGCTGCCATCGACCTCGACCCGGAGGTGCCGGTCGTCCGCTGTGACGCCCGTATCTCCAGCTCCGGCGTCCAGACCCTGCTCACCCTCGTCCGCCATCTCATCGCCCATGCTCCGGTCTCCGCGCCGAGCCACGGCGCCCACATGTGAACCCCATACATCGCTCACGGAGCCCATATATGACCCACGTCCACAGCGACGGAGCCCGCCCATGAGGTACGACCCGTCGCGCCCGGCCGGTCGCCTGCTGCTCACGCCGGAGGACAAGGAGGTGCCGGTACGTACCCGGCGCCTCGGCCAGCTGGGTCTCGGCGAACGCCCCGATCCCGAGCTGGACGCCTACGCGGACCGGCTCGCCGAGGTCACCGGGACCCCGTACGCCATGGTCAACTTCATCGGCGAGAACCGGCAGTTCTTCGCGGGCCTGCACCTGCCGGCCGTGCCGCCACCGGTGGTGAAGCCCGACGGGACCACGCCGGTGCTGGGCCGGGAGCTGGCCCGCGACCATGGGTTCTGCCCCCACGTGGTGGTCCGGCGCAAGGCGTTGGTCCTGGAGGACGTCGGCGACTACCCGCGGTTCGCGGGCAACCCGGTCGTCGACGAGTTCGGGGTCCGTTCCTATCTGGGCGCCCCGCTCATCGACAGCACGGGGACGGCGCTCGGCACGGTGTGCGTGGTCGACGTGGAGCCGCGGCCCTGGGGCCGGGCCGGTCTGGAGACCATCAAGTCGTCGGCGGCGGAGCTGGTGGCCCGCATCGAGCGACGCGAGGCGGACGGGCTCCCGGTGCTGTGACGAGAGGAACGGTCGCTTCACTAGCCGACCGGTCTAGTACGTCCGTAGGCTGGTGGCATGGGACGCACCAGTGATGCCAAGCGGAAGATCCTCGACTCCGCCCGCTCGCTGATCGAGGGGCGCGGGTACTCGGCGCTCGGGGTGGCCGAGATCTGTAAGGCGGCCGGGGTGCCGAAGGGGAGTTTCTACTACTTCTTCGAGTCCAAGGAGGCCCTCGCGCTCGCGGTCGTCGACGAGCACTGGGCGACCCAGAAGCGCGACTGGACGCAGGCCCTGACCGGCGAGGCGGAGCCGCTTCAGCGGTTGCGGCGGCTGTTCGAGGAGACGGAGGCCGGTCAGCGCGCCGTCCAGCAGGGCTGCGGCACGGTGGCGGGCTGTCTGTTCGGGAACCTCACTCTGGAGCTGAGCAACCAGACCGAGGTGGTCCGCGGGCGGTTGCAGGAGATCTTCGACGCGCAGGTCGGCATGGTGGAGTCGGTCATCGCCGAGGCCCGCGAGCGCGGCGAGGTCGGTGTGACCGACACCAGGGAGGCGGCGCGGGCGGTGGTGGCCCAGCTGGAGGGCCAGGTGATGTTCGCCAAGCTGTACAACGACACCCAGCGGCTGAGCCCGATGTGGCAGAACTGCCGGGCCCTGCTCGGCGTGACGGCTACCTAGCAGAACCCCTCCCGACCAGCTGACCTCACACACCGTCACCCGCGGCCCGGTAGCCGATCACGAGAGGGCGAAACCTCAGAGCGCTGTGGCGTGGCCTGTGTTTCCATTCCGGAGTGAATATCGAGAGCTCCGCCGGGGTGCCTGCCGAGAGGCGGAGCCACTGCGTGCGGCAGAGGACTGATGGCGATGTCGAGGACTGCGTGCGGGTCCTCGCCGAGGTTCACGCGCGTGATGGCTATCCGGTGAACTGGCCCGATCAGCCCGGCGAGTGGCTGTCACGCGGTCCCCTCCTGGGGTCCTGGGTCGCCGAACTCGAAGGGCGCGTCGTCGGGCATGTCGGTTTGTCGCACGTCGGCGAAGGCGATCTGGCTCCGACGTTGTGGAGCGAGCGGAACGGGGCGACGCGGGATATGACCGCCGTGGTCAGCAGACTGTTCGTTTCCCCGCAGGCGAGGGGACACCGGATCGGTGCACTGTTGATCGGCCGAGCAGTGGAGGAAGCAAAGCGTCATGGCCTGCATCCGGTGCTCGACGTCGTCACATCCGATACTGCCGCGGCAGCCCTGTACGAGCGGCTGGGCTGGGAGTTGATGGCTACGGTCGAGCAGCAGTGGAGCCCGCACCAGAGGGTGGCCATCCGCTGTTACGCAGCGCCGTCGTGACGTGGCCGGCACAGCCGTTCGTTGAGGACCGCGACGAGAACGGCCGCCTTCCGGCGGACCGCAAGCGTGCCGTACCGGGCGGCCACGGCGTGATGCCTGTCGAGGCGATTGATGCCGCACTCGATCGCGTGCCGGGCTTCGTAGTCCTCGAGCGTGGCGGTCAGCACGAGCAGGGAGCCGCGCAGCACGGTGCGTGAACGGCCCAGCGCGGGGGCCAGTGTGCCGGGAGCGCGCCGACCGGACAGCCGACGTAGTCGGCGGTGGCCAGGTTCGCCCCGGCACCGGCGGACAGGCCCGCCCGGGCCTGCGTCAGGGGCAGGATCGGGGTGTGGACGAACCGGCCGACGCCCATCCCGCGGTGAGCGCCGCGCCCGCCCTGACGACATGAGCCCAGGGAGATGTGGTGGTCATCGGGTGACGTCGGCCCGGCCCGGATCGTTGGGGTGGGCCTCCAGCGGGGTGACGGTCACCGTCATCCACGGGCGCAGCGGCAGGGAGCCGAGCACCTTCTCGTGGAGTTCCTCCTCGTCGGTGGCGCACCAGACGCCGATGCTGCGCAACTCGCCCACCGGGCGCCACAGTCGGGCCAGATGGCCGGTCGCGGCCAGTTCCCGCGCGCGGACGGCTTCCGCGGCCCGCCGCCGGTCGACCTCCTCCTGGCCCGTGCCCTCGGGAACGGTGGTGGTGATCTCGACCAGGAACTCTCGCACGACGTGCTCCCTCCACTCTCGGTGAAGCTCATCGTGCTCCCGTCACGAGCGCCGGTGCCACGACCGGCTGCCTCGCTGCTGAGAGGCGCGGCCTCCCAGCGCGCGTAGCATGGCGCGCGTGGAACTGCGTCAGCTGCGTTACTTCGTCGCGGTCGCCGAGGAACTGAACTTCGGCCGGGCCGCCGAGCGGCTGCTCATCGCGGGCCCCTCGCTCTCCCAGCAGATCAAGGCACTCGAACGGGACCTGGGTGTCCGGCTGTTCGACCGGGACCGCCGCTCGGTCTCGCTCACCCAGGCCGGCGCCGACCTGCTGCCGCACACCCGGGCCCTGCTGGAACGAGCCGACGACCTCAAGCTCCGGGCCGGTCGGCTGTCGGGTTCGCAGTCGGTGCGGCTCGGTTACGTCAACTGGCTTCCCCCGGACCTGACCTCGCGGACGGCCGCGGTGGCCCGGGTGCATGTGGACGCCTGGGTCGCCCCCTCCCACACCCAGGCCGCGCGGGTCGCCGACGGCAGCCTTGACCTCGCCGTCTGCTGGGTGCGCGCCGAGGACCTCAAGCGGCTGGGGCTGCGGGCCCGGCTGCTCGGCGCCGACCGGCTGTACGCCGTCGCGAAGGGCACCGACACCAGCGATCTGGCGGCCCGGGACACCGACGTCCTCATCGACGACGACATCACCTCCTGGGCCTCCTGGAACGTGTACGCCGAGGAGCTGACGGAGGCCGTCGGTGCCCGTGCCGTGCGCATCTCCGACGGCGCCGTCACCGGCCCCGCCTTCTTCGACCACGTCCGCCGCTGCACCCGCCCGGTCCTCAACTCGCCCAAGGGGCAGACCGTTCCGCTGCCGCCCGACCTGGTCCGCCGGGAGATCGTCGCGCCGAAGGTGTACTGGACCTGGTCGCTGGTCCGGCGGGAGAGCGAGGACCGCCCCGGAGTCCTGGCCGCCGTCGACGCCCTGTGCGACGGCGTCGGCGACCTCGGCATCCACGCCGAGGACGCCTGGCTGCCCGCCGACGACCCGTACGCGCTCCCGGGCTGAGCCGCGCTGGGAGGCTGCGCCTCCCACCCGGAAGGAAACCGATCCTGGCGCCCTCTGACCGGCCCGACCTACCTTCTCAATAGTCGACCGGTCGGCTAGTCATCGGTCAGCCACTACGGAGAAGGTCACCATGAGCACGCAGAACCAGAAGGTCGCTATCGTCACCGGCGCCTCGCAGGGCATCGGCGCCGCCCTCGTCGAGGGTTACCGCAAGCTCGGCCACGCCGTCGTCGCCACCTCGCGCACCATCGCCCCCGCCGACGACGCCGACGTCCTGACCGTGCAGGGCGACATCGCGGACCCGGCGACCGCCGAGCGGGTCGTCGCCGCGGCCGTCGAGCGCTTCGGGCGTATCGACACCGTGGTCAACAACGCGGGCGTCTTCGTCGCGAAGCCCTTCACCGACTACACGGCCGCCGACTACGCAGCCCTGACCGGCATCAACATGGACGGCTTCTTCCACCTCACCCAGCGGGCCCTGCCGCATCTGCTCGCCCAGGGCGGTGGACACATCGTGAGCGTCACCACCAGCCTGGTCGACAACGCGGACGCCCGCGTCCCCTCCGTCCTGGCTTCCCTCACCAAGGGCGGTCTGCAGTCCGCGACCAAGTCCCTGGCGATCGAGTACGCCACCCGCGGCATCCGGGTCAACGCGGTGTCGCCCGGCACCATCAAGACCCCCATGCACCCGGACGAGACCCACGAGTACCTCGCCGCACTGCACCCGGTCGGCCGGATGGGTGAAGTGAGCGACATCGTCGACGCGGTGCTCTTCCTGGAGACCGCGCCGTTCGTCACCGGCGAGATCCTGCACGTCGACGGCGGCATGAGCGCCGGACACTGACGATTCGTCACCACACTGAGCGAGGAGCGGACATGACCACCACGACGGGTGACACGGCGATCCTGAGCGGGGTGCTCGACCGGTGGAAGGCGGCCGTCGACGCACATCAACCCGAGGGCGTCGCCGCCCAGTTCACCGAGGACGCCGTCTTCCAGGGACTGCACCCCTACAGCGTCGGACGGCAGGGCGTCGCCGATTACTACGACTCCCAGCCCCTCGGCATGAAGGCCGCGTACCGCGTCCTGGAGACCAGACGGCCCGCGGACGGCGTCGTCCTCGGCTACCTGGCCGTCGAGTTCTCCTTCACGGACCGGCCGCCGCTGGACGTGAAGCTCTCGGTCCTCGTGACCCGCGCGGGGGACGACTGGTACATCAGCCACTACCAGGTCTCCCGCCTCGACTGAGCGCTGTGCCGCAAGCGCCGTGAGGTGCCGCCGTCCGGCTGCGGGGCCGCCGTGGCAGGCCACGCGCTCCACTTCCGGCTGCGGCCGAGCGGGGGACCCCCATCCGTGGGGAACCGCATGCCGGTGCGGCCGCGCGCACCCACGGAGAACCGCCGAACCGCAGCCGGCTGCGCCCGCCGTACCGTGCACCGGCGCCGGCCGGCGCGGGGGCGTGAAGCGGAGCTGTGGCGGCGGTTAAGAAAACCTCGATGGACCCGCGCCGCCCGGGTACGGCAGATTGCTGTGCGATTCCACCCCCTCCCCGGCCGCGGGACGCTTCGGCGTGCCCGCGGCCTGGACCTCACGCACAGGAGCCGTAGCGTTGAAGGCACTGGTCAAGCAGAAGGCGGAGCCCGGCCTGTGGCTCGCGGACGTGCCGGAACCCACGGTCGGACCGGGTGACGTACTGATCAAGGTGCTGCGGACCGGTATCTGCGGAACCGACCTGCACATCCGGGCCTGGGACGGCTGGGCCCAGCAGGCGATCAGCACGCCCCTGGTGGTGGGGCACGAGTTCGTCGGCGAGGTCGTCGGGACCGGCCGCGACGTCGTGGACATCAAGGCCGGTGACCGGGTCAGCGGCGAGGGCCATCTCGTCTGCGGCAAGTGCCGCAACTGCCTGGCCGGACGGCGCCACTTGTGCCGGGCCACGGTCGGTCTGGGCGTCGGCCGCGACGGCGCGTTCGCCGAGTACGTCGCGCTGCCCGCCGGCAACGTCTGGGTGCACCGCGTCCCCGTCGACCTCGACGTGGCCGCGATCTTCGACCCGTTCGGCAACGCCGTGCACACCGCGCTCTCCTTCCCGCTCGTCGGCGAGGATGTCCTGATCACCGGGGCAGGGCCGATCGGTCTGATGGCGGCTGCGGTGGCCCGCCACGCGGGTGCCCGCAACGTCGTGATCACCGACGTCAGCGAGGAACGCCTCGACCTCGCCCGCAAGATCGGCGTGAGCCTCGCCCTGAACGTGTCGCAGGCCCGGATCGCCGACGGACAGCGGGAGCTGGGGCTGCGCGAGGGCTTCGACATCGGCCTGGAGATGTCCGGCCGTCCCGAGGCGCTGCAGGACATGATCGCCAACATGACGCACGGCGGCCGTATCGCCATGCTCGGCCTGGCCGCGCAGGACTTCCCCGTCGACTGGGCCCGGATCGTCACCTCGATGATCACCATCAAGGGGATCTACGGCCGTGAGATGTTCGAGACCTGGTACGCGATGTCCGTCCTCCTGGAGGGCGGACTCGACCTCGCCCCCGTGATCACCGGCCGCTACGGGTACCGCGACTTCGAGGCGGCCTTCGCCGACGCCGCGAGCGGCCGTGGCGGCAAGGTCATCCTCGACTGGACCCTCTGACCGACCCGCCGACGACAACCAAGGACTGATGATGTTCGACTCCGTGCGCGACGACCTGCGCGCCACCCTCGACGAGATCCGCGCCGCCGGTCTGCACAAGCCCGAGCGGGTCATCGGCACCCCGCAGTCCGCGACCGTCAGCGTGACCGCGGGCGGCCGCCCCGGCGAGGTGCTCAACTTCTGTGCCAACAACTACCTCGGCCTCGCCGACCACCCCGAGGTGATCGCCGCCGCCCACGAGGCCCTGGACCGCTGGGGCTACGGCATGGCCTCCGTCCGCTTCATCTGCGGAACCCAGGAGGTCCACAAGGAGCTGGAGGCGCGCCTCGCGGGCTTCCTCGGCCAGGAGGACACGATCCTCTACTCCTCCTGCTTCGACGCCAACGGCGGTGTCTTCGAGACCCTCCTCGGCCCGGAGGACGCGGTGATCTCCGACGCCCTCAACCACGCCTCGATCATCGACGGCATCCGTCTCTCCAAGGCCCGCCGCTTCCGCTACGCCAACCGCGATCTCGCGGACCTGGAAACCCAGTTGAAGGAGGCGCAGGGCGCCCGGCGCAGGCTGGTCGTCACCGACGGCGTCTTCTCCATGGACGGCTACGTGGCGCCCCTGCGCGAGATCTGCGACCTCGCCGACCGCTACGACGCCATGGTCATGGTCGACGACTCGCACGCCGTCGGATTCGTCGGCCCGTCCGGCCGCGGCACCCCCGAGCTGCACGGCGTGATGGACCGCGTCGACATCATCACCGGCACTCTCGGCAAGGCCCTCGGGGGCGCCTCCGGCGGCTATGTCGCGGCCCGCGCCGAGATCGTCGCCCTGCTCCGCCAGCGCTCCCGTCCGTACCTCTTCTCCAACACCCTCGCCCCGGTGATCGCGGCGGCCTCGCTGAAGGTCCTCGACCTGCTGGAGTCCGCGGACGACCTGCGGGTCCGGCTCGCCGAGAACACCGCGCTGTTCCGCCGCCGGATGACCGAGGAGGGCTTCGACATCCTCGCCGGCGACCACGCCATCGCCCCCGTGATGATCGGCGACGCGTCGCGGGCGGGCCGGATGGCCGAGCTGCTCCTTGAGCGGGGCGTGTACGTGATCGGCTTCTCCTACCCGGTGGTCCCGCAGGGGCAGGCCCGGATCCGGGTGCAGCTGTCCGCGGCTCACTCCACGGACGACGTCAACCGCGCGGTGGACGCCTTCGTGGCGGCCCGGGCGGAACTGGCGGCCTGAGCGGTCCGAGCACCCCGGACATATTGCAATAATCGAGCCATGATCGAGGCGCGGCGGCTCCACATCCTCCGTGCGGTGGCCGACCACCGCACGGTGACGGCGGCGGCCGCCGCGCTGTACCTGACCCCCTCTGCCGTCTCGCAGCAGCTGGCGGCCCTGGAGCAGGAGACCGGTCACCGCCTGGTCGAGCGCAGCGCCAAGGGCGTACGGCTCACCCCGGCCGGTGAGATCCTCCTCGGCCACACCAACGCGGTCCTCGCCCAGCTGGAGCGGGCCGAGGCCGAACTGGCCGCCTACGGCTCGGGCGAGGCCGGCACGGTCACCGTCGCCGCCTTCGCCACCGGCATCGCCCAGGTGGTCGCCCCGGCCGTGGCCCACCTGGCCCGCACCGCCCCCGGCATACGCATCCGTGTCCAGGACGCCGAGGGCGACGCCAGCCTGCCGATGGTCCTGGACCGGCAGGTCGATGTCGCGGTCGCCGTCGAGTACCGAGGGGCCCCGTCCGCCGACGACCCCCGGCTCACCCACGTCTCCCTGTACGCCGAGCCCTTCGACGCGGTCGTCCCGCTCCACCACCGCCTGGCCGGGGCCGACGAGGTGCCCCTCGCCGAACTGGCCAAGGACCCGTGGATCGGTCCGTACCCCGGCAACCCCTGCCACGACGTGGTCGTCCTGGCCTGCGAGAGCGCCGGCTTCCAGCCCCGCCTCGAACACTCCTCCGACGACTTCCGGGCCGTGGTGGCCCTGGCCTCGGCCGACGCGGGCGTGGCCCTCGTCCCCCGCTCGGCCCTGCGCGGAATGGACCTGACCGGTGTCGTCGTACGTCCGGTCGACGGCATCGCCCCGACCCGCCGCGTCTTCGCGGCCGTACGGCGCGGAGCCGAAGGCCATCCGTTGATCCGCCCCGTGCTGGAGGCGCTCGGCGAGGCGGCCCGGCCGTGAGCCGTCCTTGGCACCGACGGTGCACGCGGTACGTCCTGGCAGTGGTGCGGCCATGACGGCACTGCGCCTCGGGGCGGTTCAACTGTCCGAACGGGTGGGGGAGTTGGCCGAGCTGCTGGCCGACACCGTGAACGGCGGGGCGTCCATCGGCTTCCTCGCGCCCTTCGAGCGGGAGCGGGCCGTCGCCTGGTGGCAGGGGCGGCTGGACGCCGTGGCCGCCGGCCGGCTCGCCGTCTGGGCGGCGCTGGACGGCGGTGACCGGGTCGTCGGCACGGTCAGCCTGGCCTTCCCCTTCCCCGACAAGCCGAACAGCCGGCACCGTGCCGAGCTGGTGAAGCTGATGGTCCACCGCGAGGCCCGCGGTCAGGGCATCGGGAGACGGCTGCTGACCGTCGCCGAAGAGGCGGCGACCGCCGCCGGCATCACCCTGCTCCACCTCGACACCGAGACGGACAGCCCGGCGGAGCACCTCTACCGCTCGGCCGGCTGGACCCGCGCCGGAGTCATCCCGGACTACGCGGCCGACCCCGGCGGGGTGCTGCGGCCGACGACCCTCTACTACAAGCACGTCGGTGCTCTGACCAGCTGACTGTCAGTGGCAGGCGCTACGGTTCCAGGCATGCCGGAAGCCGAAGACGTACGCCGTGTCGCGCTGTCCCTGCCGGACACCAGCGAGAAGATCGCCTGGAGCATGCCCACGTTCCGGGTCGCCGGGAAGATGTTCGCCACGCTGCCCGAGAACGAGACCTCCATCGCCGTGCGCTGCCCCAAGGAGGAGCGCGACGAGCTGGTGCTCGCCGAGCCGGACAAGTTCTGGATCGCCGATCACGAGGCCCAGTTCGCGTGGGTCCGGGTGCGGCTCGCCGCCCTGGAGGACGAGGCCGAGCTGCGCGACATCCTCGCCGACTCCTGGAGACAGGCGGCCCCGCCCCGACTCCTGGACTCCTACCCGGAGGTGGGGCTGCCGGGGCCCGACTGAGACCCGCCGCACGGCCCGTGCCGCCGCGGCCCTCAGCCGAGCCGGCACCCGGCCCGGACAAAAGCCGTGCGCGACCACCGGTCCGAGTGCGGTATTGTTTCCTTGCGCGTTTCGACCAGGGAAATCCCAGGTCAGACGGCACCGGGACGTGGCGCAGCTTGGTAGCGCACTTGACTGGGGGTCAAGGGGTCGCAGGTTCAAATCCTGTCGTCCCGACGGTGCGAAGGGTCATCGCAGGCGAAAGCCTGTGAGGGCCCTTTTTCGCGTGGGCCGCTCCTGGTCCTTCGGCCACGGGGAATGAGCCCGCGAAGAGGCCGGGGCAGGTGAAGCCGACCGCGATCGAGGTGATCGTGCCGCCGCACCGGCCGGTGGTGTACCGCCGCTTCCTGCCGACGCCGTGACTGCCCTCGTCCTGCTCGCTGGTGAACTGCGGTGCTAGGGCGAAGCGTTCGCGCTCGGCCTGCTCCGAGCGGCGCGCCCGGACGACAACGGGCTTTCTTGGCGACAGAATCGTCAACAATCTGGTCGACAGGTATTGCGTCGAGTTTGCCGGAAGGCTACGTTCCTGCGTCGTACGGCCATTGCCGAGGCGGGGCGGCCCGCCAGTGCTCCCCGCCGTCAAGGCACCCCGCACGCTTTCCGATCCGGTGATCGAACGGAGATCCGAGCATGCCTCAGCTGTTCCGATGGTGCAGGGGGAAGTCAGCGACCTTCCTGGCCGCCCTCGCCGCCACCGTGGCGCTCGTGACCGGTGCGAGCCTGGCGCTCGCCTACGGCGCGACGAGCGACGCGCAGGCCGCCGACTCGACCTCGGCGAACGCCACGACGGCCGGCAGCACGTCCTCCGGGATCGCACCGGCCATGTCCTGCTCCGGGATGGCCCAGCTGGACCTGGCGAGCGCGGTCCCCGGCGTCCCCTTCGAGATCACCTCGGCCGCCGAACTCGCCGCGAGCGGCAACACGTTCGGCAACTGGGCCGCCTGTGATGTGAAGGGCGTGATCGCCCCGCAGATCCACTTCGAGATCAAGCTCCCCGAGACCGGCTGGCAGGCCAACTACCTCCAGGTCGGGTGCGGCGGCCTGTGCGGCAACACCAACGTGACCAGCGCGCCCGCCTCGACCGGCTGCGTCCCGCTGACCACCGGCGCCTTCGCCGTCGCCTCCAGCGACGAGGGCCACTACCAGGGCGGCGGACTCTTCTCCACCGACCCGACCCTGCGCGCCGACTTCGGCTACAAGTCCGACCACGAGCTGGTCCAGGCGTCCAAGGCCATCATCGAGAAGTACTACGGGCAGGCGGCCACGCACTCCTACTTCGACGGCTGCTCGCAGGGCGGCCACCAGGCACTGACCGAGGCACAGCGTTATCCGACCGACTTCGACGGCATCATCGCCGGCGCCCCGGCCAACAACTTCACCGCGCTGAACACCTTCTCGCACGCCTGGACCGCCCAGTCCGTCTACCTCGACGGCGGCCCGGCCACCCTCACCAACGCCGACCTCGCGGACCTGCACAAGGCCGTGCTCAAGGGCTGCGGCGCGCCCGCCGACGGGATCATCGCGGACCCGCTGAGCTGCACCTGGGACCCGGCCACCATCCAGTGCAAGGCCGGACGGACCTCGACGACCGACGCCTACTGCCTGACCGCCGACCAGGTCACCACCCTGCGCCGGATCTACGCGGGCCCCACCGACGAACACGGTCAACTCCTCTACCCGGGCTACCAGCTGCGCGGATCCGAACTGAACTGGGCCGGCATCATCACCCCGGCCACCGCCACCGGCGCAAGCGGCGACATCGGCTTCGTCCGGGAGACCCTGCGCTACCAGATCTTCGACAGCCCGCAGCCGGCCCTGACATACAAGGACATCAAGTTCACGGCCGCCTACTACAAGAAGGTCATGGGGCTCGGCGAGGGCATGTACGACGCCACCGACCCCGACCTCACAGTGTTCAAGAAGGCCGGCGGCAAGCTGATCCTCTGGCACGGCCTGGGTGACCAGCACATCCCGGCGGTCGGAACCATGGCCTACTACAAGGCCGTTGAGAAGGCCATGGGCGGCGAGGCGGCCACCAAGAGCTTCGCCCGGCTGTTCCTGCTCCCCGGCGTCGCGCACTGCGGCGGCGGCCAGGGCCCGAACACCTTCGACGCGCTGACCGCCATCACCGACTGGGTCACCCGGGGCGACGCCCCCGACAGCCTGACGACCAAGTCGGTCGACAGCGGCGGGAACACCACCGCCGCCCGCCCCGCCTACCCCTTCCCCTACTACGCCGAGAACACCACGGGCGGCTCGGCCACCGACGCGAGCAGCTACACCCCTGTCAAGTCCACCGCCGAAGCCAACCTGAAGCTCGACTGGCTCGGTTCCTTCCGCTCCGGCTACGAGACGGTCGGCAACTGGGTCGGCGGCAAGTGGCTCGTCACCCGGGGCAAGTCCTGACACCCGTCCGCCCCTGGCGGTGACACCGTCGCGGCTCCCGTTCCGGACGGGGGGCGCGACGGTGTCGACGCGACATGCCGCGGACCGCCCGCCCGGATCACGTCACCTGTGCCGGGTCGCTGGGGTGGCGGGTCAGCGGCACCATGTCGACCAGGCGCCAGTCGGTCATCGGGAGGGACCGCAGGATCTCCCGCAGCCGGACGGCGTCGGGCGCCTGCCACAGGCCGATGACGCGGCCCTGGCCCGGCAGCGTCCACAGGCGGATCAGATGGCCCTCGGCGGTCACGTCCCGCACGCGCTTCGACTCCACCGGGCTCTCGGGCCCCGTCCCCGACGGCGCGTCCACGGCGAACGTGACCAGGTACTCCTCGCTGTCCGCCGCGACCGGGACCTCGCCCCGGCCCGGACCGGCGGGGTGCGGGCCGAGCCCGGTGGGCTCGTCGGTCCGCCAGACGCGCAACGGCATCGCGGCGAGGGTGCGCTCCAGCGCCTCGGGGCCCTCGTCGTCGAACAGGCCGATCGAGCGCCATTCACCGGGCCCCAGCGGGGGACGCCACAGCCGTAGCAGGCGCCCCTGTGCGGCGAGTTCGCGGCTGTGCGCCGCCTCCCGTGCCCGGACCTCGGCCACCTCCGGCTCCGTCGTACCGTCCGGCACCCGGGTGGTCATCGTGACCAGGTACTCCATGCCCGCCCTCCTCGGTGGTCGTTCCTTCCAGGATCGGCCCGGCCGGTTCCCTGTGCCCCTCCGACGTCCGGCCGGAGTACGCTGGCGAGCGATAGTTTGAACTCTCAAACATTCGCTCATCGGAGAACGTCATGCGCGTCGCGATCACCGGATCCACCGGACTCATCGGTTCCGCCCTCACCCGCTCCCTTCTCACCGACGGCCATCGTGTACTGCGTCTGACCCGTGGCCGGACCGCGACGCAGCCGGCCGACGGCAGCGAATCCGCCTCCTGGGAGCCCGGCGCCCGACTGGACCCGGCGGTCCTGGACGGCGTCGACGCCGTGGTGCACCTGGCCGGCGCCGGGATCGGTGACCGGCGCTGGACCGAGACGTACAAACAGCAGATCCGGCTCAGCCGTCTCCAGGGGACGCGCACCGTCGCCGAGGCCTGCGCCGAGGCCGCCGATCCGCCCCGGGTGCTGGTCTCGGCCTCGGCCACCGGCTACTACGGCGACACCGGCGACCGGGTCGTCACCGAGGCCGACCCGGCCGGGAGCGACTTCCTGGCCTCCGTCTGCGTGGGCTGGGAGGCCGCCGCCGCGCCGGCCGAGCGGGCCGGTGTCCGGGTCGTCCACCCACGTACCGGCCTCGTGGTCTCCGCCGACGGCGGCGCCTGGGGCAAGCTCTTCCCGCTCTTCCGGTTCGGCCTCGGCGGCAGGCTCGGTTCCGGCGACCAGTTCTGGCCCTTCATCTCCCTGCCCGACCACATCGCCGCGCTCCGCTACGCGATCGACCACGAGGACATCGCCGGACCGGTCAACTTCACGGCCCCCGAACCGCTGACGAACCGTGAGATCACCCGTGCGATGGGCCGGATCCTGCACCGGCCCACCCTGGCCGCGGTCCCGGCCTTCGCGCTCAGGGCCGTCCTCGGCGGGTTCTCCGTGGGGGTCACCGGCAGCTGCCGTGCCGTGCCGGCGGGCCTGCTCAAGGCGGGCTTCGCCTTCCGGCGGCCCGGCATCGACGAGGCCCTTCGCGCGGCCCTGCGGAAGGGATGACCGACCGGCACGGCGCCGCTCGCCTCCCCGGTGGTCCCCGCAACCTCCCGGGTTAACCTGTCGTTATGTGCCCGAACCGTCCGGAGGGGGACACACCCGAGCCGTCCCCCGCCGCGGAGGCGCGGGCGAGGACGCTGACGCTGGCGCTTCGGCAGGCGGCGGCGAGTGTCGGGGGAGTGGGCGCCCTGCTGCACCGGTGGGACCCGCGCACCGGCAGGCTGACCCTGCAAGCGGTGGACGGTGTCGCCGCCGAGGCCGTGCGGGGCTGGGCGGAGCTGCGGGAGGAAGAGGACGTGCCGCCGGCGTGCGCCCTGCGGCGCGGTGTCCTGGTCCAGGCGGCCGGGGACGACCTGGGGACGGGCGCCTCCGGCATCGTGGCGCTGCCGCTCGTCGGCGCCGGGGGACCGATCGGCTCGATCTCGGTGCTCACAGGTGACAGCGACGGCGAGCCCGACGACATACAGCTGTCGTTTCTGCGCGCGGTGGCGGCCTGGACCGCCGAGTGCCTGGAGTCCGCCCCGGGGCGGACTCCGCACCGCGCTCCCGGTCCCGAGCCCGACCAGGTGCGGACGGCCAAGGCGGCCCACCTGACCGCGGCGCTCGCGGAGGCCGTGACCGTCCAGGACGTCGTACGGGCCGTGGCGGACCACGTCCTGTCGCCGTTCGGTGCCGACGGGCTGGTCGTCTCCGTGTTCGAGAACGGCCGGCTGACCAGGGTCGGTGAGGTCGGATACCCGGTGGAATACCTGAAGCGGTTCGAGGGCCCGCTCACCGCCGGCATGCCCGTCACCGATGTGCTGCGGACCCACAAACCGCTGTTCCTGGAGTCGCCCGCCGAGATCTACGAGCGCTATCCGGCCGTCAAGGACAAGATCCTGATGGGGACCTCGCCGAAGATGGCCTGGGCGTTCCTGCCCCTGGTCGCCTCCGGGCGCGCCATCGGCGTCGCGGTCCTGTCCTACAACCGTCCGCCCCCCTTCAGCGAGGAGGCGCGCACCCTGCTGACCACGCTCAGCGCCCTGGTCGGCCAGGGGCTGGAACGGGCCCGGTTGTACGACGTGGAGCACGCCCGTGCCCAGGAGCTGCAGAGCGCCCTGCTGCCCCAGGCGTTGCCGCGGCTGCCCACCGCCGTCGCGGCCGCCCGCTATCTACCGGCGGGCCGGGGCGAACAGGTGGGCGGCGACTGGTTCGACGTGATCCCGCTCTCCGCCGACCGGGTCGCCATGGTGATCGGCGACGTGATGGGCCACGGCATCGCCGAGGCGGCCACCATGGGCCGGCTGCGCACCGCCGTACGCACCCTCGCCGACCTCGACATGGGCCCCGACGAACTGCTGAGCCACCTCAACGACCTGGTCAGCGACTTCGGCGAGGACTTCTACGCCACCTGTCTGTACGCCGTGTACGACCCGGCGGGCCGCCGGTTCAGTTACTCCCTGGCCGGTCATCCGCCGCCGGTCTTCGTGTATCCCGACGGCACCGTGCACAGCCCCGTCCCCAGCCCCGATCCGCCGCTCGGCGCCGCCGCCCCGCCGTTCGCGGCGCACGGGCTGCCGCTGCCGGACGGGAGTCTGGTCGTCCTGTGCACCGACGGGCTGATCGAGTCGGCCGCGCAGGACGCCGAACAGGGGCTGGCCCGGCTGCTGCGCGTCCTGTCCGGAGCCGGCGTCGGCCCTGCCCGCTTCACCGGCACCGACCAGGAGAAGGACGTCCGGGGCCTGGAGGAGCTGTGCGACACGGTCGTCTCGGAGCTGCTTCCCGACCGGGGGCAGACCACAGACGACGCGGCCTTGCTGATCGTCCACACCCGGGCCATGCCCGCCGCCGACATCGCCTCCTTCGGCCTGCCCGACGATCCCCGGGCCGCGGGCCAGGCCCGTGAGTTCGTCCGCGACCAGCTCACCCGCTGGGGCCTGGACGAACTGACGACGACCACCGAACTCCTGGTGAGCGAGCTGGTCGGCAACGTCGTCCGGCACGCCAAGGGCCCCATGCGGCTACGGCTGCTGCGCAGCCGCATCCTGACCTGCGAGGTCTACGACGGCAGCCTCAGCACCCCGCGCATCCGGCACGCCACCTACACCGACGAGGGCGGCCGCGGCCTCCAGCTGGTCGCCGCCCTGTCCCGGCGCTGGGGCGCCCGCTACCTCAGCGACT
This sequence comes from Streptomyces sp. NPDC031497, assembly GCF_055580905.1. Classification (NCBI taxonomy): domain Bacteria; kingdom Bacillati; phylum Actinomycetota; class Actinomycetes; order Kitasatosporales; family Streptomycetaceae; genus Streptomyces; species Streptomyces sp. NPDC031497. The sequence goes on along the minus strand of NZ_JBVIKO010000005.1, from coordinate 260,844 downwards.
CCAAGTGCATCTGGGCCGAGCAGGACATCCCGCACATCACCAGCCGGGTCGGCGCCGCCTCCTGAGCGGGCCGGTATTCCAGTGCCGACATGTTGACCTCAGCCCACGCACCCCACATGTGCCAGGGCCTGCTTCAGGAGCACGCCGTGACCGCCGGGCATCTCGCTCTGCACGGCCTCGGACACCGCCTCCCGCGGGCTGAACCACACCAGGTCCAGGGCGTCCTGGCGGGGCCGGCAGTCACCGGTCACCGGCACGATGTAGGCCAGCGACACCGCGTGCTGACGCGGGTCGTGGTACGGCGTGACGCCCAGCGTCGGGAAGTACTCGGCCACCGTGAACGGCTGGAGGGAGGCCGGCACCCGGGGCAGCGCGACCGGGCCGAGATCCTTCTCCAGGTGGCGCAACAGGGCGTCGCGGACCCGCTCGTGGTGCAGGACACGGCCGGAGACGAGGGTCCGGCTGACCGTTCCGTCCGGGCCGATGCGGAGCAGCAGTCCGATGCTGGTGACTTCGCCGCTGTCGTCCACACGTACGGGCACGGCCTCCACGTACAGGATCGGCATACGGGCGCGAGCCATCTCCAGCTCGTCGGAGGACAGCCAACCGGGCGTGGTTTCGGTCATGTCAGACATTGCTTGATCATACTTTCCGGGTGGGGCGCGCGCTCAGTCGCGGCCGGGGTCCGATACGGGAAGTCCGTAGAGGCGACGGGCGTTGTCGCGTCCTGTCCAGGCGGCGATCCTCACTGCGTCGGCGGGGCTCAGTTCGTCGGCGTCCACCCGCTCCTGGAGCAGCCCGGCCAGCCCCTGCCGGAAGGACAGAGCGCCGAGATGGTGGAACTCGGACACACCATAAGCGTCCGAGCTGTACAGCAGTTTGCGGAACGGGGTGATCTCCATCGCCTCCGCCAGCACCGAACCCGCCCGGGCCGGGCCCACATAGTGCAGGGCGAGCCCGACGTCGAGGTGCACATGCTCGAACACCGTGGCCAGATAGGCGGCTTGGCGCTGGTACGGCCAGCAGTGCAGCAGCAGTACCGGGACGGTGCCGGCGGTCAGCCGCAGCCAGTCGGTGAGCAGGGCCGGGTCCGCCAGGTGCAGCCGCAGGTCCGAGTCCCCGAAACCGGCGTGGAGTTGGAGCGGCAGCCCGAGGGCGACGGCGGTCCACAGCAGATGGCGCATCAGCACCGGGTCCGTGAGCTTGCCGCCCCGGGCGAACCACAGCGCGGCCGCCCGGGTCACCTCGGAGTACGTCGGCCGCGCCGGATCCAGGTCGAAGCCGGTGCGGTAGGCGGCGACCGACTTGACCGCGATCACCCCCGGCCGCCGTACCGCCTCCTCGGCCGCCGCCCGGAACGCGGCCGCGTAGTCGCCGGCGTCGATGCCACGGGTGGCCACCTCCTCGGCGATGCTCTCCAGCCGGACCACTTCGTAGGCGGCGGCGCCGGACGCGTCCGCGAGGTCGGCGGGCGAGGTGACCGGGTGCGGGGCGTAGCCGGTGTCCACGCAGAACGTCTCCGCGTGCGCGGCCGTGAGGAAACGGCGGTTGACCTCCTGCCAGCCCAGTTCGGCGCGGCGCGCCAGGTAGTCGGCGGCGGGCGCGTGCCGGTCCAGGTCGAGCAGGGGTGCGCAGTGCCGTCGTACGGCCATGCCGACCGGGCTGTCGAACGGCGACATGCCCGGCCAGACCGTGCCCTCCGTCAGCAGCGACTCGAAGTCCGCCGGGTCGAGGTCGGCGGTGACCGCGCCGTGGCAGTGGTGGTCGACGAGGGGGAGCGTGTCGAGGACTTCCCGGATCGGTCCCGCCATCAGTACTTCCAGCGGTAGGCCGCCGCCACCCCGGTGTCGTCGAGCCCGGCGACGGCCGCCGTCTCACCTTCGCGTACGGCGACCACCGCGTCCGCGAGGACCGGGCCGAGGGCCGTGCACAGCACCTTGTCCTCACGGAACGCGTCCACGGCCTGCGCCAGCGAGGTCGGCAGCCGTCGTACGCCCCGGGCCACCGCCTCGTCCGGGATCAGCCGGGCCGGGTCGTCGACGACCTCCTCGGGCAGGGCCGTGCCCGAGACGAACCCGTCGAGTCCCGCGGCGATGACGCAGCCGAGGGCGAGATACGGGTTGGCGGCCAGGTCGGCCGGCTTGATCTCCAGATTGGCGTCCTGGCTCTGGTGGCCCCTCGTGCCGGTGACGACCCGGACGCCGGTCTCCCGGGTCTCCCGGCCCCAGGCCGTGAACGCCCCCGCCCACTGGGAGGGTTTGAGCCGCAGATAGCTGGCCGGGCTCGGCGCGATCACCGCCGTCAGTCCGGGCAGATGGGTCAGCAGCCCGGCCACGAAGGACTCGGCCTCGCCCGTCATGCCGTACCGGCCGTCACCCCCGGCGTGCAGGTTGACCCCGTGGCGCCAGACGGAGAGGTGGAGGTGGCCGCCGTTGCCGACGCCCCGCTCGGTGACGGCCGGGGAGAAGGAGGCCCGCAGGCCGTGCCGCTGCGAGACCGCGCGGATGGTCTGCCGTACCAGCACGCTCTGGTCGGCCGCCGCCACCGGATCCAGGGCGTCGGTGGAGAGCTCGAACTGGCCGGGGGCGTACTCGGGGTGGAACTGGGCGACCGGCACCTGCTGCGCGTCCAGGGCCGCGAGCAGGTCGGCGGCGTAGTCGCTCAGCTCGACCTGCCGGGCGGCGCCGTACGCCGGGCCCTGGGTCGCCGGGGCGAACTCGTCGGCGGGGGCGGCGGCCCGGCCCAGCGCCCACTCGATCTCCACGCCCGCCTTGAAGGTGAGGCCGAGCCGGTCCTCGGCGTCGGCGACGGTCCGGCGCAGGAAGGTGCGGCTGCACCCGGGGTGCCGGTCGCCCTCCTGGGTGATCCGGTCGACGGGGGCCCAGGCCCAGCCGGGCTGCGCGGCCAGCACCACCAGCCGGTCCAGGTCCGGGTAGAGGCGCAGATCACCGTCGGGCGAGCCGAGGACGTCGGTGCGCACGATCGCGTCGTTCGCCAGGAAGGTGTCGAACACCGGGGACATGCCGACGCCCCACACCACCGCCTGCTGGAGCCGCTGCCACGGGACCGTCTTCACCCGGCAGATCCCGGCGGTGTCCACGTAGGCCAGCACGATCGCGCGCACGCCCTGCGCGGACAGCTCATGGGCGAGGGCATGCGCCCGGGCGTGATCACCGGGGCGCCCGCCGGGCACGGGGTCGGCAAGGGGTGGCATACGGCGTCCTCCTCGACGGGCTCGGATGCACACGTCCTGGTCAGGGTTTCACGGCGACCGCGCCGAACTGCGGCACCGGCGCCGGGGAGTCGGCCCCGGCGCGCCACTGCGAGCAGGGCACCAGGCCCGGCGCCGGCGGATCGAGCCCGTCGAGGAAGCCGGCGATCTCGGCGCGACTCCGGGCGGTGATCGGCGGGGTGGCGTGGTCGTTCCAGAACCGCATCGCCGCGATGTTGCCCTGGCCGCCCACCTCCGCGTCGGCCGTCGGATGGGTCAGGACGAGGAAGCTGCCCGAGGGCACCGCGGCCATGATCCGCCGCACCACCTCGCGGGCCGTGTCCGTGTCGAGGACGAAGTTGAGGATGCCCAGCATCAGCACCGCGACCGGGCGGGTCAGGTCCAGGGTCTCGGCGGCCCGCCGGACGACGGTGTCCGGGTCGTGGACGTCGGCGTCCACGTACTGGGTGACGCCCTGCGGGGAGCTGGTGAGCAGTGTGCGGGCGTGCATCAGCACCACCGGGTCGTTGTCGACGTACACGATCCGCGCCTCGGGTGCGACGCCCTGGGCGATCTCGTGGGTGTTCTCGACCGTCGGCAGTCCGGTGCCGATGTCCAGGAACTGCCGTATCCCGTGCTCGTCCGCCAGCAGCCGTACCGCCCGGCCCAGGAACGCCCGGTCCGCGCGGGCCACCTCCCGGATCACCGGCAGCATCCCGGCGACCTGCTCACCGACCCGCTGGTCGGCCGTGTAGTTGTCCCGGCCGCCGATCCAGTAGTTCCACACCCGCGCGTTGTGCGCCACGGACGCCGTCAGCTCCGCCGACCCGTTGCCGCCCACGTCCGTCGTCCTTCCCCCGCCGCGACGCCGTCGGCCGACATTGTGCCGTCCGGTGATCGCGCTGTCACAGGAATCTCCACGGCTGTTTCCGGTCCCGTCAGCCGTATGAGGGACACTGGAGTGCGAATGCCGTCCCCCACCGGAAGCAGGACATGCCCGCCTCGCCCGCGTCCCTCCTCGCCACGCCCGGCCTTCCCGCCGGTCCCGCCGACATCCGCCTCGTCGTCACCGACATGGACGGCACCCTCCTCGACGACGAGAAGCGCATCCCCGGGGGACTGTGGCCGATGCTGGCCGAACTGCGCCGCCGCGGCGTGCTGTTCAGCCCGGCGAGCGGCCGCCAGTACGCCACCTTGGCCCGGCAGTTCGCGGACGTCGCCGACGGCATGGTGTTCATCGCGGAGAACGGCACTTATGTGGTGCGCGACGGCGTCGAACTCAGCTCGGACGTCCTGGACCCGGCCGTCGCCGGCGGTCTCGCCCGGACCGTGCGGCGGCTGGTCGCGGACGGCGTCGACGTGGGTGCCGTGGTCTGCGGCAAGCGGTCGGCGTACGTGGAGCGCACGGACGAGGCGTTCCTCGCCGAGGTCCGCCGCTACTACGTCGAGCACCGGGTCGTCGACGACCTCACCGCCGTCGACGACGACGTGATGAAGGTCGCGCTCTTCGACTTCGGGGCCGCCGAGCGCACCACCGCCCCGGCGCTGGCCGACTTCGCCGGTACCCACCAGGTCGTGGTCTCCGGTGAGCACTGGGTCGATGTCATGAACCGCACCGCGAACAAGGGCACCGCCCTGCGCGGCCTCCAGCGCGAGCTGGGCATCACCCCCGCCCAGACCATGGTCTTCGGCGACTACCTCAACGACCTGGAGATGCTCGACGCCGCCGACTGGTCCTTCGCCATGGCCAACGCCCACCCGGACGTCATCCGCCGGGCCCGCCACCTCGCCCCGTCCAACAACGACAACGGTGTGCTGCGCACCGTCGCCCGGGTCCTGGGCCTGTGAGCCGGCCCAGGTGCGGCCGATGACGCCGGGCCCGGGCGGCGCCGCCGGTCAGCCGGCGAGGAGTTCCTCCGACAGGTCCCACAGTCGGCGGCCGTTGTCCGGGTCGACGGCGTAGCGGGCGACGCCGTGGAGCCCGCCGGTACGGCGGTCGACGACCTCGCTCTCGTCGCAGTCGTCGAAGTACCGTCCGCCGACGCCTTCGAGCAGGGGTGAGGTGGCGAGCAGGACCGAGGTCGCGGGGCCCTGTTCCGTCGTCTTGATCAGTTCCGCCGGGATGGGGGAGCTCCCTGCCGGGTGCTGCCGGGTGCTGCCGGGTGCTGCCGTGCTCGATGTTCACGGTTCGACGCTCATGGCTTGACCAGGCGGTCCTGTTCCACCAGGGGCGTGCCGTCGTGCCAGGGCAGGGCCTTGCCGAAGCGGACCAGCTCGCCGTAGAGGGCGGGGTCGACGTGGTCGGCGAAGACCAGGTCGAGGACGGCGCGGGCGGCGTCGGCGGGGGACTGGGCCTGGCTGAAGTCGCTGAACCAGGGGCGGGAGGTGGCGGTGTCGACCATGCCGGGGCAGACCGAGGCGATCAGGGTGCCGGAGGCCAGGTCCTGTTCCCGGCGTTCGGAGGCGAGGGCGCGGACGGCGGCGACCTGGGCCACCTTCGAGGGCACGTTCAGCCAGACCGGCCAGCCCGCCTCGGTGGCGGTGTGCTGGTGGACGGCGCTGCGCCAGGACTCCACGGCGTACTCGACCTGGTCGAGGGTGGCGCCGTCGAACAGGTGGTGCAGCCGGGGGTCGAGATGACCGAGCGTGCCGAGCGAGCTGGCGACCACCAGCAGCCGGCCGCCCGGACGCAGGACGGGACCGAAGGAGCGCAGGATCGCGTGGGTTGCGGTGTTGGAGACGTCGATGAACTCGTCGGCCCGCTCGGACTGCGACTCGTCGGGCAGCACGCGGGCGACCGCGTTGGAGACGACGATGTCCACTCCGCCGTAGCGGGCGCGGAGTTCGTCGGCGAGGCGGGCGACGGCGTCGGTGTCGGTGACGTCCAGGACCCGGCCCTCGACCCGGGCGCGGGTGCCGGGCAGCCCGGCGACCTCGACGGCGGCGTCCGTCACCCGCCGCAGGTCGCGACCGGTGAGCAGGACCAGGTCGTCCGGGGTCAGCCGGGCGGCGAGGCCTTCGACGAGAGCGCGGCCGAGTCCTTGGTTGGCGCCGGTCACCAGGGCGATACGGGAAGTCTTCATGCCCCCAACGCTAGGAACGGCACGTCCATGAGTCCAACGAAAGTCCGGCACAGGTGGTATGCGTAAACGTCATGGACTTCAACGATGTGTCGCTGACCGCGCTGCGGGTCTTCCGCGCGGTCGCCGAACAGGGCACCTTCACCGCGGCCGCCGCCACCCTGGGCTACACCCAGTCCGCGGTGTCCCGGCAGATCGCCGCGATCGAGCGGGCGGCGGGCGCCGAACTGCTGGAACGGCGGCGCGACGGGGTACGGCTCACCGCGGCCGGCCGGATCGTCATGCGGCGCGCGACCGTCGTCCTCGACGAGATCGGGGCGACGGCACGGGAGCTGTCCGGCCTCCCGGAAGGGGCCGGGACGGTCCGGCTGGGCTGGTTCCCCACCGCGGGCGCCGTACTGGTGCCCCGGGCTCTGACCACGCTCCGCCGGACCGACCCCGCCCTGCTGGTCATCGGCCGCGAGGGCACCACCCCGGCCCTCGTCCGCGCCCTGCGCGCCGGGAGCCTGGACCTCGCGCTGATCGCGTCGGCGCCGCCGTTCCGGGCGCCGGACGCGGAGTCACCGCCGCTGGCACTCCAGACCCTCACCGAGCGCGCCCTGTGCCTCGCGCTGCCGTCCGCACACCCCCTGGCCCGCGGCGACTTCGTCGATGTGGCCGACCTGCGCGGACAGCGCTGGATCGCCGGTCCCGCGGTCGGCGAGGACCGGCTGATGGGGGTGTGGCCCGGCCTGGACGAGCGGCCCGAGATCGTCCACACCGTCCGTGACTGGCTCGCCAAACTCCATCTCGTCGCGGCCGGCTTCGGGCTGACCACCGTACCGGCCGCCCTCGCCGCCGCCGCGCCGCCGGGCGTGCGGATCCTGCCGGTGCGCGGGGGACCTCAGGAACAGCGGCGCCAGCTGCTGGCCCGGCTGCCCCAGCCGCCGACGGAGGCGGTCACCCGCGTGGCGGCGGCCCTGCGGGCGGCGGCGCTCGAAACGGACGTCCCGGAAGGGCCCAGGTGAGCCGTCCCGGATCTCAGTTGTTCTCGGCCGCGAACATCCAGCGCTGCTTCTCCAGGTCGGCGGTGACGGAGATCAGCAGGTCCTGGGTGACCGGGTCGGCCTCGTCGGTCGCGGCGATCCGCTCGCGCAGCCGTCCGATCGCCGCCTCCAGCGTCCGCACCATCAGGTCGACGACGTCGTCGTCCCGCAGCCAGCCGTCCTTGGCACCGGGCAGCGAGAAGGCCGCGGCGATCGTCTCCGGGCGGCCGTCCGGAGCCACGCCCAGCGCGGCGGCCCGCTCCGCGACGGTGTCCGAGTAGGTGCGCGCGGTGGCGACCACCTCGTCGAGCTGCAGATGGATCGAACGGAACCGGGGCCCCACGATGTTCCAGTGCGCCTGCTTCCCGATCAGTGACAGCCCCAGCAGATCCACCAGGGTGTCCTGGAGCGCGGCCCCGGTGACCCGGAGCGCTCCTTCGGCCAGCGTGCTCTTCACCAAGGTCATGCGTGTGATTCCCTTCGTCGTGCTGTGGTCGCCGATCGGGTGCCCGGGCCGAGCGGGCGCAAACGGGAGGGGCGGCTGTGCCGTAGCGGTCCGCACCGCTCGGAGGGCCGCCGGTCCGCGGGTCGATCGGTGAGACGGGACCTACCGGATCGGCTTGTCCGGACATAACATCGGTCCCCGCATGAACACCATGACCCTCTGGCACATATCCGGCTGGGAGTTCGCCGCCCTGGCCCTCGCCGCGCTGCTCGTCGGCTTCTCCAAGACCGCCGTCAGCGGGGCCAACACCGTCAGCCTCGCCGTCTTCGCCGCGATCCTCCCGGCCCGCGCCTCCACCGGCGTCCTGCTCCCGATCCTGATCGCGGGCGACGTACTGGCCGTGGCCACCTACCGCAGGCACGCCCACTGGCCCACGCTGTGGCGGCTGTTCCCCGCGGTCGCGGCCGGCGTGGTGATCGGCACGCTGTTCCTCGTGTGGGCCGACGACCAGGTCGTACGGACCTCGATCGGCGCGATCCTGCTGCTGATGGCCGGTGTCACCCTGTGGCGGCGCCGCAAGGCCGACCGCCCCGACGACCCGGACACGGTCACCACCCGGGCGGGCCGGGTGAAGGCCCGTTCGTACGGCGTCCTCGGCGGCTTCACCACGATGGTCGCCAACGCCGGCGGCCCGGTGATGTCGCTGTACCTGCTGTCGGCGGGCTTCCGCAAGCTCGGCTTCCTCGGCACCTCGGCGTTCTTCTTCCTGATCGTGAATGTCTCCAAGGTTCCCTTCAGCGCCGGCCTGGGTCTGATCGACGGCAACTCCCTGCTGCTCGACGCCGCGCTCGTGGTGTTCGTCGTGCCCGGCGCGCTCCTCGGCAAGTGGGCGGTGGACCGGATCAACCAGCGGCTGTTCGAGCAGCTGGTCATCGCGGCGACGATCGTCGGCGGCCTCCAGCTGCTCCTGCGCTAGCCGAAGCTCCGGTGGCCCGGGAATGCGACAGGGGGAGGCGTTGTTACAACCATCGTGATTGACATGCTCGGATCAGTGATCCCGGGTGTGGGCGAAGGGAGAACCTCATGGCACGCAGCACCGCGCGACCCGTCGTCAGGCTGAAGTCGACGGCCGGGACCGGAGTCACCTACGTGACCCGCAAGAACCGCCGCAACGACCCCGACCGGCTGGTCCTGCGCAAGTACGACCCCGTGGCCGGCGCGCACGTGGACTTCCGCGAAGAGCGCTGAACCGCCGAGAACGACCGGGCCCGAACCCTCCGGAACCACCACCGGAGCGAGGCCCCAGGAAGGAAACCCCATGAAGCCCCGCATCCATCCCGACTCCCGGCTCGTCGTCTTCCGTGACCGTGCCGCGGACGTCGCGTTCCTGACCCGTTCCACCGCCGACTCGTCCCGGACGGTCGAGTGGGAGGACGGCACCACGTACCCGGTGATCGACGTCGAGGTCTCGTCCGCGTCGCACCCGTTCTACACCGGCAGGACCCGGGTCCTGGACAGCGCCGGCCGGGTGGAGCGCTTCGAGCGCCGCTACGGCCGTACCGCAGCCGCCCGCGGCTGACCCGGCCCCGCGGCCGACACGAGGAGAACAACACCATGAAGGTACGCAAGTCCCTGCGCTCACTGAAGGCCAAGCCCGGCGCCCAGGTGGTCCGCCGACGCGGCGTGGTCTACGTGATCAACAAGAAGGATCCCCGCTTTAAGGCCCGCCAGGGCTGACGGGAGTCGCCACCACGACGGCCGCCCGGCCCCCGCGCCGGGCGGCCGTCCCGCGTCCCGGGCCCGCCCAAGGGCCCCGTACGCTCGCCCCATGTCCCCGCACGTCCTGATCCTCGGCGGCACCACCGAGGCCCGCGAACTGGCCGCCGCGCTCGCCGCGCACCCCGGTGTCCGCGTCACGACCTCCTTGGCGGGGCGCGTCACCCGGCCGGGCGCGCTGGCCGGCGAGGTGCGGGTCGGAGGCTTCGGCGGGGCGGAAGGCCTCGCCGACTGGCTGCGCGAACAACGCGTGGACGCCCTCGTGGACGCCACCCACCCCTTCGCCGAGACGATCACCGCGAACGCGGCCGTGGCCGCGGCCCGGACCGGCGTCGCGGCCCTGATGCTGCGCCGCCCGGGCTGGCGCCCCGGCCCCGGGGACCGCTGGCACCCGGTCGCGTCCCTGCCCGCAGCCGCCGACCTGCTGCCGCGCTTCGGCCCCAGGGTCCTCCTGACCACCGGACGCCTGGGCCTGTCCGCCTTCGCCCACCTGGCCGACCGGCACTTCGTCGTCCGCTCGGTGGAGCCCCCCGAGCCCCCGATGCCCCCGCACACCGAAGTGCTGCTGGCCCGCGGGCCGTTCACGGTGGCCGACGAGACCGCGCTGCTGCGCGAGAACCTGATCGACGTCCTGGTCACGAAGGACAGCGGGGGAGCGGCGACGGCCGCGAAGCTGACGGCCGCACGCGAACTGGGGCTGCCCGTGGTCGTCGTACGCCGCCCGCCGCTGCCGTCCGGGGTGACTTCGGTGCCCGACGTGGCGGACGTACTGGAACGGCTGGGCCTCGGGCCGGCGTGACGGCTGAGCCTGCAGCGTTCAGACGGCGCATCACCTGACCGTGGCCGCCAAGGCCGGCAGCCGGCCGTGGCCCGGTCGCGGTCGCGGTCGCCGGCCGGCCGAGGTCAGACTGCCTTGGCGGCGGTCGGCTCCAACTCCGCGGTGCGGTCGGCGAGTCCGTCGGTGAGGTCCTCGACCAGGAGGCGTTTGGCGATGGTGTCGACGGCGGCGCGCAGGTCGGCGCCCGAAGGGCGGCCGAGGTCGTCCTGGACACGGTCCTTGAGCCAGTCGCCCCAGGCTCTGCCGATGGTCCGGGCCTCCTGGTCGCCGGCCGCGGTGAGGGAGAGGAAGGTGCCCGCGCGGGTGAGGTAGCCCTCGTCGACCATACGGTCGTAGACCGGCAGCAGTACCTCCGGGGGCATCCGGCGGCGGGCGGCGATCAGGCCGAGGTTGCCGTGGCCGACCAGTCGGGTGAGCAGTTCGACCTGCATCACGGCCCAGGCGCCGGCCACGTCCAGCCGGGTGCCGGACTCGCGGATGAGACGGCGGCCGGTCTCCAGGTCCGCCCTGCCGATGATCTTCGCTACGGCCGCTTCCAGCACCCGCTGCGAGTCCGGCCCGTGCGGCGAGGCGAACCCCTCGCCCATGTCGGTGGAGCCGAGCCGCGCGCTGTCCCGCAGCTGGACCTGTTTGAGGAACAGGGAGACAACGAACCCGACGGCCGCCACCGGCACCGTCCACAGGAACACCGTGTGGATGGTGTCGGCGTACGCCTGGACGATCGGCTCGGCGGCCGGCGCGGGCAGCCTGTGGAGGCCTTCCGGGCTGGTGGCCGCCTTGGTGATGACCGCCGGGCCGAGGGCACTCGCCTTGGTGGCGGCGGCGATCCCGTCCGCCAGGTTCGGCTTCAGCGCGTTGGTGTAGATGGTGCCGAAGACGGCCGTACCGAACGAACTGCCCAGCGTACGGAAGAAGGTGACGCCCGAGGTCGCGGTGCCCAGGTCGGTGTAGTCGACGGTGTTCTGCACGGCGATCGTCAGCACCTGCATGGACAGACCGATTCCGGTGCCCAGCACGAACATGTACAGCGACTCCAGCCAGGCGCCGGTGCCCGGACCCATCAGGGACATCAGATACAGGCCGGCGCCCATGACCAGGGAGCCGACGATCGGGAAGATCCGGTACCGACCGGTCTTGCTGACCACGTTGCCGCTGAAGATCGACGCGATGAGCAGGCCGATCACCATCGGGAGGGTGCGCACCCCCGAGATCGTCGCCGAGTTGCCGTCGACGTACTGGAGATAGCTCGGCAGATACGTCATCGCCCCGAGCATCGCGAAGCCGACGATGAAGCTGAGGATCGAGCAGACCGTGAACACCGGGTTGCCGAACAGCCGCATCGGCAGCATCGGTTCCTTCGCCCGGGTCTCCACCCAGCAGAACAACGCGAGCGCCACCGCACCGCCCACGAACAGGCCGATGACGGTGCCCGAACCCCACGCGTACTGGTTGCCGCCCCAACTCGTGGCGAGGATCAGCGAGCTGGCGCCGACCGCGACCAGCGCGATGCCCAGATAGTCGATCACCGGCCGGGACGCCGACTTCACCACCGGGATCGTGCGGGCGGCCGCGGCCACCACCAGGATCGCGATGGGCACGTTGACGTAGAACGCCCAGCGCCACGACAGATGGTCGGTGAACAGCCCGCCGAGCAGGGGCCCGATGACCGTGGCCACGCCGAACACCGCACCGATCGCGCCCTGGTACTTGCCGCGCTCCCGCAGCGGGATGACATCGGCGATCAGCGCCATCGCGGTCACCATCAGCCCGCCCGCACCGATGCCCTGCATCGCCCGCCAGCTGATCAGCAGCGACATGTTGGTGGCCAGGCCGCACAGGAACGAGCCTGTGATGAACACGATCGCCGAGACCTGGAAGACCACCTTGCGGCCGAACAGGTCACCGAACTTGCCGACAAGGACGGTCGCCACGGTCTCCGCGAGCAGATATGACGTGACCACCCACGACATGTGCGCGGCACCGCCCAGATCCGACACGATCGTCGGCAGCGCGGTGCCCACGATCGTCTGGTCCAGGGCCGCGAGCAGGATCCCCAGCACGATCGTCACGAAGACGACGTTGCGCCGACGGGCGTCCAGCACGGGCGGCTGGGACGCGTCGGGCAGTGCGGACGCCTCGGTCACTGTCACCATGTCACCTTCACACCCGTGGGCTACCGTCGCATGCCGGACTGGCCCACCCGGGTACCGCTCAGCCCTCCTTCGGAACCCTCGGGTGGCGGCGCAGCAGATATGTGTCCATGATCCATCCCTTGCGCTCCCGCGCCTCGGCCCGCAACCGTTCGATACGCGGACCGGCCTCGGCGAGCGGACCGGAGACCAGGATCTCGTCGGGGGTACCGATGTAGGCGCCCCAGTAGATGTCGATGTCCTGATCCGCGTACTGCCGGAAGGTCTGGTGCGCGTCCAGCATCACGACCACGTCGTCCACGCCGTCCGGGAGTCCCTCGGCGAGCCGCCGCCCGGTGGTGATCTGCACCGGCCGGGCCACCCGGTTCAGTCCTGTGCGATGGCGGGCCACCAGCGCCGACACACTGCTGATCCCGGGCACCACGTCGTACTCGAACGTCACCGTGCCGCGGGCCAGCACCTCCTCCAGGATCGCGAGCGTGCTGTCGTACAACGAGGGATCGCCCCACACCAGGAAGGCGCCGGTCTGCTCCGCGCCGAGTTCCTCGCGGACCAGCCGCTCGTAGATGTCCGCGCGGGCGCTGCGCCAGTCCCCGACGGCCGGCGAGTACGCCCCGCCGTTCGCCGCCCGGTCGCGGTCCGGGTCCCGCGCCTCGACCAACCGGTAGCCGCCGTCCGGTATGTGCGTGTCGAGCATGTCCCGGCGCAACCGGGTCAGATCGCTCTTGACCTCTCCCTTGTCGAGGAGGAAGAACACGTCCGTGCTCCTCAGCGCCCGGACCGCCTGGAGGGTGAGCTGGTCGGGGTCGCCCGCGCCGATACCGATGACATGAATCTTTCGCACGCACCCGAGTCTGCCGCATGCCACTGACAGCGGGTCCCCCCGGTGCTACCGGGTGCCGCGCAACCGCGGCGCCTCGGTCCCGGCATCGACGCTCCCGGCACCGCTCTCCACCCGCCCGGCCAGCTCCCGCGCCCACGCGGCGAGCCCGTCCAGCTCCATGCCGTACGGCCGCCGGACCCCGCTGCCGGCCGCCCACGCCTCGACCGCGCCCGCGCCGCGCCGCAGCAGCCGCGCCCCGCCGGTCACGTTCCCCCGGGCCGCGTGCGTGAGCCCCACGGCCAGCTGGGCCAGCCCCCGCCACAGCGTCCGCTCCTCCTCGGGCCCGGACTTCCAGGCGTCCTCGAACACCTCGTGCGCGTGGAAGGGCTTCCCGGCGTCCAGCAGCGCCTGCGCCTCGACGACGGTCGCCTCCGGAGTCCGTACGACGCCCTCGGCCTGCCGCTCGACGCCCGGGGCGCCGTACGGCAGCGGCCGCCCCAGCCCGTCCCGCGGCCGTGCGCTGCGCGCCCGCCCCTCGGCGTCCCGGTCCCGTGCCCCTGCCCCGGCGTTTTCCATACGGCCCATACGACCGATTGTCCCCCGTCCCCGCGCATCTCCCCGCGCCTCCCCCCCCCGCGCCTCCCCCTGCCCTCTTTCGGGCCGCCCGGGGTCGTGGGGTAAAGTGCGGTTCGCCTGATCACGCGGTTCACCGCGAGTGAGGGCACCGGGACGTGGCGCAGCTTGGTAGCGCACTTGACTGGGGGTCAAGGGGTCGCAGGTTCAAATCCTGTCGTCCCGACTGGAGACAGTCGCAGGGTGGGGCCGGTTTTCGGAGATATCCGAAAACCGGCCCTTGATCGTTCTTGGGGACCGGTCGGGGACCGGCGCTCTTGACCGGGGTCAGCGGGTCACGACGATCGGGCTCGGCAGCGAGCGCGGTGCGCGCAGCACGCTGAAGTGTGGGGAGAGCGCGGCCCCGTGGCCGTGATCCTCTGTTCGTCCGGGTGCCGGCAGGGCGGGGTGGCGGTCAGTGAGCCGTGGCCGGCGATCCCGCGCGGGACGTGCCCTTGGACTTGTGCACACCGTGCCTCAGGGCCGGTAGACCATCCCGGGCTGGGGCTTGGCGGGAGCGAGCAGCTGCGACACGGTCACGATGGTGTAACCGCGCTGCTTGAGTGCTTTGAGGATCCCCGGGACGGCGGGCACGGTCCCCTTGTGCAGGTCGTGCAGCAGGATGATGCCGTCTCGGTGGGTCTGGTCGAGCACCCGCTTGGTGATCAGGGCCGAGTCGGTCGTCTCGTAGTCCTTGGCGGTGACGCTCCACAGCACCTGCGCCAGCCCCAGGTCCCGGCACACCTTGGCCACCTTGCGGCTGGTGCGGCCCTCCGGCGGACGCATCAGGACGGGCCTGGTGCCGGTGATCCTCTCGATGGCGTTCTGGGTTTGGGCCAGCTCGTGTCGGACGCCGGCCTCGTCGAGGTCGGTCAACCTCTTGTGATTCCAGGTGTGGTTGCCGATCTCCTGCCCCTCGTCCGCGATGCGGCGCAGGATGTCGGGGTACTTCGAGATGTGACCCTTGCCCTGCACGAAGAACGTGGCGTGCAGACCCTGTTGCTTGAGGATGTCCAGCAGCCTGGGGGTCGTCGGGCTGGGACCGCCGTCGAAGCTGAGGGCCACGCACTTCGCCTTGCGGCAGTCGACGTTTCCGGTGACCGATCCCGATGCCTTCGCTCGGGCGGCGCGTGGCGAGGTGTGATCGTAGGTCGTGACCGTCAGCGCCACAGTGACGGCGACGGCTATGACGGCGGCCGCCGCTGTCGCGACGGCTATGAGTATGCGTGACCGTCTTATGCGCGCGTTGAAGAGCATGCCAGACCTTTCTTCGATGGGGTTCCGGGGTTCCGGGGTTGCCAGCAGCCCGAGGCAGAGGGGGAGTACGACCGCGCAGACGGCCCGCGAGGGCCGGTCCTCGCCAGGGGGTACGGCGGTGTGGTCGGTCACCCGTGGTTCGAGCGCGGTGAGCTGGTGGCACCGGGGGAAGCCGAGCAGCAGTCAGAGCAGGAGGTGCTGTCCGCACCTGTGCGTGAGGCCAACCGGATCCAGCCCCGGTGGTCCCGGGGGCGTCGTCAGGTTCCTCAGGACGGTACGGGGGCCGATGCGTGTGGCGGCGGGCCGATCGCCCAGTCGCGAGACTCCCGCCTCCGGTACCGGAACCCAGGTCCCGTGGCGCGCCACGCGGCCGGCGCGTCAGGCCCGGTCATGCGTCCTCCGTCTTCCGGCCCGGTCGCCCGGGGTGCGGCTGTCGTGTTCGTTGTCGTAGGCGTCCAGAACGGCTGTGACCATGGCCAGGACATCGGCCCGTTCCAGGCCTACGGCCCGGGCGCGTGCCACCCAGTCGATGACCTCCCGGCGCAGCGGCGAGTCGTCCTCCGCGCCGGGCCGGGCGAGTGATCGCGTCACGAAGGTTCCGAGACCGCGGCGCAGTTCGACCAGACCGGCCTGCTCCAGGTCGCGGTAGGCGCGGAGCACGGTGTTGGGGTTGATGGCGGTCGCCGCCACCACCTCCTTGGCCGTGGGCAGCTTGTCCCCGACCTTGAGGAAGCCCATCCGGAGCGCTTGTTGGGTCTGCTCGACGATCTGCACATAGGCCGGTACGCCGCTGCCGCGGTCGATCCGGTAGTCGATCACGTCGCCTTCCTCGGTTCCACCATGCTTGTGCTAATGAATTAATGGAAGCATGATGGATGTCCGGGGGTGCTGTCAAACATCTGTGTGGGAGCGGGAGCCCAGGCGTCACGTGTCTCGAGCAACTCGCCGCCGTGGCGGGTGGCGGCAGACCCGTATGGGGGATCAGGCGGTGCCGGGTTCCTCGTACGGGATGCGGTTCAAGTGCAGGACCTTGCCCAGAGTGCCCCATTCGTCGCCGCCGAGTTCGGCGAGGGGGCGCAGCAACTTGCTGTTGGGGCGGTTGTCGACGAGGTGGTCCTCGTCGACCGCGGCATGCAGCACCCGCCCGAAGACCAAGGTGCAGTTGCCCCTGCGCAGGGTGGTGTGGGAACGGCACTCCAAAGCCACATGAGCGGCTGCCACTCTGGGCGGACGCACGGTTCGGCCGGCCTCGCGCTCAATGCCCGCGGTGTCGAATTCGCTGACCGAGCGCGGGAAGTCGATGGCCGTGGCGTTGATCAGTTGCAGGAGCGGTTGGGACGAGAAGGTGACTACGAACTCCCCGGTTTCCTCGACGTTCCGCAGCGAGTCCTTCCGGCCGATCGAGGTGAACTGGACGATCGGGGGATCGGTGCCGGCGATGCCTCAGGGGCGCATTCCACGCGCATGGACCGAGTATCGGACCAGCACGCCCTGGGCGTTCCGCAACCCGGTGGGGTGTGTCGGGCCGAGGCCGACCACCGCTCACGCACCGCGCCTCGCGACCTTCCCCGACCGGCTCCCCGCGCGGCACTCCACGGCCGCGGGCTCGGCGGCGGGGTCTCGCCGGGCCCACGGTCGTGGAGTGCGATCAGCGGCGCCTGCCGTACGACCATCCGCTGCCGATTCCCGCCACGTGCAGGGCGAGGGCGGTCAGTCCCAGCAGCATCAGGTTCGTGGAGGTGAACGTGTCATTGGTGCTGATATCCGCCGCGTTGATCAGAAAGGCGATGAAGAACAACACCGCCGCAACGATGCCGACCATGAGTGGGCTCCTTTCGAAGAGGTGAACCCCGTGTGCCCACACATCACGTCCACATGCCCGTTACGGGGTGGTCATGGGGGCGGCTCGTTTCACGGGCCGTCGCGGACCGCTCCCGCGGCGGGTGCGGCCCCTTCAGGGCGCCGGTCGCCCTGAAGGGCGGTGACTCCGGCACGCCTCGGCGGTGTGACCGCCGAGGCGTGCAGCCGTTCGTCAACACGTCGGAAGAAATGGTGTCGTTCCTGCCGCCTCGACGTTCTACGGTGGCCCGATGCGGAACGATCGACGCGTCCGCCGCCTCGTGGTGGACGGGACTGTCTGGTTCTGGACTGTCCGGCAGCGGGTGAGAGCCGACTACGCCGACTGCCGTCTGACGATCTCCTTCGTCGCGCAGGCGCCGAGTTGGGGTGCTCGGCGCCGATTGTCCTTGGTCTTCGCTCCGGGGCCGGACAGAATCGTTTCGAACTCGTACTTCGAGGCGGGCACGGTCGTGCGCCTGCCCGACCGCACCTGGTTGAACCTCTACGAGCCGGGGACGGCCAGGCGCCTGCTCGATGCAGCGGCGCCCGTCCTGGACATCCGGCCACTGGAGCAGAACCTCGAAGTGGACGGCTGGCCCCACTTCGCCGCGGTCGTGGACCAGTCCGACGTCACCGGAACGGACTGAAACAGAGCGAGCCGGATTGCTGCGGCAGCCTTCGGACGACGGTCACAACCGTCCACTCCCTCATGCCGGTCGAACGTCCGGGCGTGGTCGCTCGGTGTCGGCAGGTTTCCTGGCCGCCGTCCCGTTCGGTGCCGACCGATACCGAGTGGACGAGGCCCGTACCGGCCTCGGGCTCGGGCGCGGGACCGGCTTGTCGAGCGTTCGGACCGCTGCTCGGCGCCGACCGTGGCCGACGCCGAAGGACAGGATGCCGGACCGGCGGATCACGAACATGCGGTTCGGACAGCCCGGTTGGCGACGGGATTGCCGCTGCCGCATACGAGGCGTCACCCGAGCTGCTTCTACTAAATTAGTAATTAATCTTGACACTGTTTCGGCCACAGGCCACAGTCATCGCCGTGACGTCGTAGGCCTCTGCCGCGGAGCGGCCCGCGTCACGTTCTCCTGCTTCCCACTCTCCGGGAGAGGTACGTGACTTTGCACCCGCCCGTACACACGCACCACCGGTTCACCCATCCCGCACTCGCGGCCGCGATCGCGGCGGTCCTGGCCGCCACCGTGACCCCCGACGCCGTCGCCCGGACGGCCGTCGACCAGGGCGCACCCGCCGCCTACGACAGCGGCCTCGCGCCGACTCCCTACATGGGATGGAACACCTACTACGGACTGGGCGCGCCCACCGAGAAGGAGGTGCGCTCCGTCGCCGACCGGCTGGTGAGCAGCGGTCTGCGCGACAGCGGATACGACATCGTGTGGCTGGACGGCGGCTGGCAGGCCGACAACCCCCGTGACGCACAAGGGCGGTTGACGGCCAACCCGGACCGCTTCCCGTCCGGCATTCCGGCCCTCGTCTCCTATCTGCACAAGCGCGGACTGCGGGCCGGCATCTACACCGACGGCGGCACCTACGACGGCGGCAAGAGCTGCGGCCTCGGCAGCCGCGGCTACTACGACCAGGACGCACGGCAGTTCGCGAGCTGGAAGATCGACGCGATCAAGGTCGACTTCCTCTGCGGGATCGGCGCGAAGCTCGATCCGGGGCCCGCCTTCAAAGAGTTCAGCGACGCGGTCGCCAAGTCCGGCCGCAAGATGCTGCTGAACCTCTGCAACCCGCTCACCGACGACTGGGGCCTGCCGCACACCCCCGAGCAGGACGCCCACAACACCTACGTCTACGCCCCGGAGATCGCCGACTCCTGGCGCACCGGCACCGACATCGCCTGGGGCACCCCGAGCCCCGGCGAGTGGCCCAACATCCTGCGCAACATGGACGCCAACGCTTGGCACCCCGAGGCGCAGGGCCCCGGCCACTACAACGACCCGGACTACCTCATCCCCATGCGGAAGATGACCGACGGGTCGTACGAGCTGACCCAGGAGGAGTCCACCAGCCAGTTCGTGATGTGGGCCGAGATGGGCTCGCCGCTGGTGCTCGGCTCCGACCCGCGGACGCTCTCCGACTCCATGCTCGCGACCCTGCGCAACCCGGAGATCATCGCCGTGGACCAGGACCCCCTCGCCGTCCAGGGCGTGCGGGTCGCCACCGACTCGGTCGGTGACGTCTACAGCAAGGTGCTGCGGGACCGCGGACAGCGCGCGGTCGTCCTGCTCAACCGGTCCGACCAGGCCGCCCAGCGCACCGTGCAGTTCTCGGACACCGGCCTCGGTGGCCCGGTGCGCGTCCGTGACCTGCGGGACCGCGCCGACCGGGGCACGCACACCGGGTCGTACACCGTCGAGGTCCCCGCGCACGGCACCGCGTTCCTGAAGCTCACCGGCGCCGACGCCCTGCCGGGCACCGACCTCGGCGTGACGGCCACGGCGAGCCCGGCCGTGACGAGCGGCGGCGCCACGTTCTTCCGCGGGCCGCACGGCTCGCTCGTCGAGAAGGCGGACGGCGGGACGCGGGACCTCGGCGGTCCGGTCCGGGGCGGGATCCTCGGCCAGCCCGCCGTGTACGCCTCCGCCGGAGGCCGGATCGACGTCTTCGTACGCGGTGCCGACTCCCGGGCCTACCGGAGGGTCTACACCGACGGCCGCTGGGGGCACTGGCAGTCCCTGGGCGGGCAGTTGACCGACGCGCCGTCCGTCGCCTTCACCGACCCCGCGCACTGGACGCTGTTCGCGCGCGGCACCGACGGCACGGTCGTGCAGCGCGGTCCGGCGACCGGCTGGTCCTCGCTCGGCGCGCCCGGCGGCCTGCAGGTCTCCGGCCGGCCGTCCGCCGCCGTCGACGCGCAGGGGCGCGTCCACGTAGCCGTCCGCACCACCGCCGACGACGTCTGGACACGGACCCGGGACACCTCGGGACAGTGGTCCGACTGGACCTCCCTCGGCGGGACCGTCAGCGGCAGCCCGACCCTGGTCGCCGCCGGGGACGCGGTGCTGCTGTACGCGCGGGCCGCCGACTACACCCTCTGGCAGCAGCGGTACAGCGACGGCGCCTGGCAGGGCTGGAGCAAACGGCAGGAGTTCCCGAGCGCGGCCTTCGACGGCGCGCTCGGCGCGGCCGCCGGCCCGGACGGAGCCGTCGACGCAGTGTTCCGCGGCGTCGACGGCCACGTGTACCGCACCCGACTCAAGTGACTGAGGAAACAACCATGGCCAACCAACAGCCCAGCCGACGCCGGTTCCTCGCCGGACTCGGGGCCGCCGGCACCGCGGCCCTGCTCAGCGGCTGTGTCACCGACACCTCCTCCGCCAAGGGCTCCTCGAAGGGCGCGGTGACCCTCCAGTCCAACCTGTCCGCCCCGCAGGCCAAGGCCGCGATGGAGGGCCTGGTCGCGGCGTACGGGAAGAAGGGGTCCGGCAGCGCCAGTCTCAACACGGTCGCCGCCGAGACCTTCCGCACCCAGCTGCCGACCTACCTCACCTCGGCCAACCCGCCGGACGTGTACACCTGGTACCCCGGCTCGGTGGCGGACGCCTACGCGAAGAAGAACCTGCTGCTCGACCTCGACGAGGTGTGGACCTCCTCGCCCGACCTCAAGCGCTACTCCAAGGCGCTGAACACGCTCTGCACCGCGAGCTCCGGCAAGAAGGTCTTCGTGCCCAACACCTACTACTGGTGGGGCATGTTCTACCGGAAGTCCCACTTCGCCAAGTGGGGCGTGAGCGAGCCCACCAGCTGGGACGGCTTCCTCGACCTGTGCGACAAGCTCAAGAGCAAGGGCGTCGCCCCGATCGGGCTCGGCGCGGGCGGCAACACCCCCTGGGTGGCGTCGGCCTGGTTCGACTACCTGGACATCCGGATCAACGGCGCCCAGTACCACCGCGACCTCCTCGCGGGCAAGCACCGGTTCGACGACCCCGAGGTGCGCAAGGTCTTCGACCGCTGGCAGGAGGTGCTGCCCTACTTCGACCCGAACGGCACCGCCCTCGCCTTCCAGGACGCGACGACCGCCCTGCTCAACGGCAAGACCGGCATGATGCTCATCGGTACCTTCTTCGCCGACTCGGCGCCCAAGAGCGCCCTGGACGACATCGACTTCTTCCGCTTCCCCGTCATCGACTCCAAGGTCCCGCTCGCCGAAGAGGCGCCCGTCGACGGCTACTTCGCCAGTGCCCGGACCGGCCGCGGTGACCAGGTCCGCGACCTGATGAGCTACCTGGCGACGGCCGAGGCCCAGGAGATCTACATCAAGGGCTCCTCCGGCACCGTCCTGCCCTGCAACCCGGACGCCAAGGACGCCGGCACCGCGCTCGTGAAGAAGGGCCGTGCGCACGTCGAGGCGGCCGCCGAGATCACCCAGTTCTTCAACCGGGACTCCAGTGACGCCCTCCAGCCCACGGCGGACACCGCGCTCACCAAGTTCCTGGCCAAGCCCAAGTCGATCGGCAGCATCCTGACCGACTGGCAGCGGGACGCCGAGAAGATCTGGAACGCCTGAGATGGCCGTCCTGACCGCGCCCGACCGGAAGTCCCCGGCCCGCCCGCCCGCCCGTACGTGGCGGGCGGGCCGGGGGCCCCGGCGCACCCCGCCCCTGGTCCTCGCCTTCGTCCTGGTCCCGCTCCTGGCCGAGGCCGTGTGGGTGTTCTGGCCCGCCCTGCAGGGTTTCTACCTCGCCCTCACCAAGTGGGACGGTGTCTCCGCGCCGCAGTTCGTCGGCCTGGACAACTTCCGGGAGATGGCCCACGACGACGTCTTCCGCAGCGCGGCCGGTCACACCGTGCTGTGGCTGGTCCTGTTCGGCGGCCTGTCCGCCGTGCTGGGGCTGGCCGCCGCGCTGCTGCTCCAGCAGGAGCGGCGCGGGGTCGGCTTCTACCGGGCCGCGCTGTTCCTGCCGGTGGTCTTCTCCCTGGTCGCCACCGCCCTCGTCTGGCAGGCGATCTACCAGCCCGACGGCGTCCTCAACCAGTTGTTGCAGGGCGTGGGCCTCGGCAGCCTCCGGCACGCCTGGCTCGCCGACCAGGACACCGCCCTGTACGCGGTGATCGTGCCCGCGCTGTGGCGGCAGATCGGCTACGTCATGGTGCTGTACCTCGCCGGCCTCAAGGGCATCGACCCGGCGCTCTACGAGGCCGCCAGGGTCGACGGCGCGAGCGCCCTGCAGCGGTTCCGGCACGTGACCCTGCCCCAGCTGCGCAGTGTCAACGCGGTCGTGCTGTCGGTCATCGTCATCGACTCGCTGCGCTCCTTCGACGTCGTCTGGTCGCTCACCCGGGGCGGCCCCTACCACTCGTCCGAACTGCTGAGCACCTACATGTACTCGACCGCCTTCCAGTCGCTGCGACTCGGCTACGGCTCCGCCCTGGCCGTCGTCATCTTCGTCCTCGCCTTCGGGGTCATCGCCTCCTATCTGGTCCGCGCGTTCCGGGAGGCCGACTGATGTCCGCCGACTCGACGGCACTGCGCCGCAAGCGGGCCGCCACCGCCGGATTCCACCTGGGGGCCGGTGCGCTGGCCGTGCTGTGGCTGCTGCCCATCGTCCTGGTCCTGGTCACCAGCCTGCGCACCTTCGACGACATCGCCGCGCACGGACTGGGCAGTTGGCCGCACTCCTTCACCCTCGGCAACTTCGGGCAGGCCTGGACCGACGGCGGCCAGCAGCGCGCGCTGATCAACAGCCTGCTGGTGACGGTCCCCAGCGTCCTGGTGACCCTCGCCCTCGCCGCGATGGCCGCGTTCGCCCTCAGCCGCTACGAACTCCCCTTCCGGCGCACCCTGTTGCTCCTGATGCTCGGCGGCAACCTGCTCCCACCGCAGATCCTGCTCATCCCGGTCTCCAAGCTGAGCGAGCTGATGGGCGTCTACGACACCCTGCCCGCGCTCATCGGCGTACAGATCGGCTTCGGCGTCGGCTTCTACGTCTTCGTCCTGCACGGGTTCATGCGGTCGATCCCGGTCGAGATCCAGCAGGCGGCGGTCGTGGACGGCGCCGGGCCGTGGCAGATCTTCTGGCGGATCATCCTCCCGCTGACCCGGCCCGCCCTGGCCGCCCTCAGCGCCCTGTCCTTCACCTGGATCTTCAACGACCTGCTCTGGGCGATCACCGTCCTGCGCAGCGACTCCAAGATGCCGATCACCGCCGCCCTCATCGGACTCCAGGGCCAGTACGTGTCGATGTGGAACGTGATCGCCGCCGGATCGGTCATCGCCGCCGCGCCCACGGTCGCCGTGTTCCTGCGTTTCCAGCGGCACTTCGTGGCCGGACTCAACCTGGGAGCGGTCAAGTGACGTACACCCGCTGGACCTTGCGCACCGAACACACCTCCTACACCGTCCGCCTCTCCCCGGACGGCCCGTGGGCCGAGCTCGACGCCTGGGGTCCGCTCGGGGTCGAGGAGGGGCCGTCCGCCCTCGACTGGTCCCACCGCACCCACTTCATCACGCCCGCCGACGCGGCCCCGGCCGAGTATCTGCCGTACGGGCTGCGGCCGTTCACCGGCTCCGAGCTGATTGCCGGCGCGGGGCGGGGCGTGTGGTGGGAGTTCGAGGGCGCGCAGGAGTCGGAGGGCGCGCTACGGCTCGCCTTCACCGACGAGACGACCGGGCTGCGGACGGTCCTGTGCTACGAGACCCTGGCGGGCACCGATGTGATCCTGCGCTGGACCGAGTTCACGGCCAGGGACGAACTCCGCCTGGAACGGCTCGACTCGGCCGCCGTGAACATCCCGGTGGCCGGCCCGGCCCGGCTGACCTACCTCTGCGGGCAGTGGTCGCAGGAGTTCCAGCTCACCCGACTCGACCTGGCCCGGGGCACGTTCACCATCGGCAGCCTCCAGGGCGCGCCGGGGCACGCGTACGCGCCCTGGCTGGCCGTGCAGAGCGAGGACGCGGCGTACGGCGTCGCCCTCGAATGGTCCGGAAACTGGCACATCACGGCCGAGGCCGAACCGGGTGGTGCCGTGCGGGTCCGCGCCGGCCGGGTCCCGCACGAGGGTGCCGTCCTCATGGCCCCGGGGGAGACCCTCACCACCCCCCGTCTCGCCTGCGCGTTCAGCCCGGACGGCCTCGACGGCCTGGCCCGGGTCTGGCACCGCTACGAGCGCCGGCTCACCGGCGACCGGCTGCACCGCCCCCGCAAGGTGCTCTACAACTCCTGGGAGGCCACCGGCTTCGATGTCGACGCGGCCGGACAGCTGGAGCTGGCGAAGGCGGCCGCGGACATCGGGGCCGAACTGTTCGTCGTGGACGACGGCTGGTTCACCGGCCGCGCCGACGACACCGGGGGACTGGGCGACTGGTATCCGGACCCGGAGGCGTTCCCGCAGGGCTTCGACCGGTTCGTGCAGGAGGTCCGCGCCCTCGGTCTGGACTTCGGGCTGTGGGTCGAGCCGGAGGCGGTCAGCCCCGGCAGCCGGCTGTACGCCGAACACCCCGAGTGGGTGTACCGCATCGACGGCCGCCCCTCCCGTCTGGTCCGCAACCAGCTCCTCCTCGACCTGGGCCGGACCGACGTCCAGGAGTTCGTCATCGCCACCCTCGACCGCCTGCTCGGCGACTACGACATCGGCTACCTGAAGTGGGACATGAACCGCCCGCCCACCGAGCGCGGCCGACCCGGCGCCGGCCCCGTCGACCTGGACGCCGAGCACGTCGCCGGATACCTGCGCGTCCTCGACCACCTGCGCGCCGCCCACCCGGACGTCACCGTCGAGGGCTGCGCCGGCGGCGGCGGCCGGATCGAGCACGCCACCCTGGCCCGCACCGACGTCGTCTGGCCCAGCGACAACACCGCCCCCCTGGACCGGCTGCGCATCCAGCACGGCTTCCTGCACGCGCACGCCCCGCACGTCATGAGTTCCTGGGTCACCGACGCCCCCGGCATCTTCGACCCGCGCCCGCGCAGCCTCGCCTTCCGCTTCGTCAACGCCATGTGCGGGGTCCTGGGGATCGGCGCCGACCTGCGCGCCTGGACGCCGGAGCAGCGGGCCGAGGCCGCCCGGTGGACCGCCCGCTACAAGGAGGTCCGGGACGTCGTCCACCACGGCGAGGCCCGGCTGCTCGGCACCCCGGACGACACCAGCTGCGGAGTGCAGTACGACCACGGTGACCGTACGGTCGTCGCCGCGCTCTCCACCGGCCGCCTCGACGGCGCCCCGCTGCTGCCCGGCCGCCCCGACCGGCTCCGGCTGCGGGGCCTGGACCCGGCGGCCCGCTACCGGGACACGGCGACGGGAACGACGTACAGCGGAGCCCATCTGCTGCACTACGGCCTGCCGTTCACCTGGAGCGCCGATCACGATGCGGACCTGGTGGTGCTGACCCGCCGGTAGGACGCATATGTTTCCAGCAAGCTCACCCTCTAAGGAGCCCGATGGACCAGTCCGTACGACGGTACGGTGCCCGCTTCACCGGCCGTACCGCCGTGGTGACCGGTGCCGCCTCCGGCATCGGCGCCGCCACCGCAGAACGCCTCGCCCGGGAGGAGGCCGCCGTCGTCCTCGTCGACATCGCGGACGAACGCGGGCAGGCCGTGGTGGACGGGATCACCAAGGACGGCGGCCGGGCCAGTTACGTGCACGCCGACGTCGGCGCCGAGGACGACTGGGCCCGGATCGTCACCGCCGCCCACGCCTACGGGCCGGTCGACGTGCTCGTCAGCAACGCCTACACCGTCGACGTCCTCCCGGCGCACGAGATGTCGGCCGAGTCCTGGCAGCGACAGCTCGCCGTCAACCTCACCGCGAGCTTCCTCGGCTTCAAGGCGGTCCTGCCCGACCTGCGGGCCGGCCGCGGGGCCGTGGTGCTCACCTCGTCGGTGCACGCCCACGTCGGCATCCCCGGACACCCCGCCTACGCGGCGGCCAAGGGCGCCCTGCTCTCCCTGTGCGGGCAGCTCGCCGTCGAGTACGGGCCCGAGGTTCGCGTCAACGCGGTGCTGCCCGGGCCGATCCTGACCGGCGCCTGGGACGGGGTGACACCCGCGGAGCGGCAGCGCAGCGTCGCGCAGACCGCAGCCCGCCGGTTCGGCACGCCCGAGGAGGTGGCCGCGGCGATCGCGTTCCTCTGCGCCGACGAGGCCTCCTACATCACCGGGTCCCGGCTGGTCGTGGACGGCGGCTGGAGTGTCGTGAAGGACTCCGTGTGACCGCCGAACCACGTCGTGAACAGAAAGGCTGTACGACATGACGCCCTACGCCCGCCGCGGTGTGCACGGCCAGACCGTGGAGGCCCTGGCGCGCCGCATCCTGGGCGGCGAGATCCCGGAAGGGGCCACCCTCGACCTGGTGGCGCTGCAGAGCGAACTCGGCGTCAGCCTCACCGCCCTGCGCGAGTCCCTCAAGGTGCTCGCCGCCAAGGGCATGGTCGACGCCCGCCAGAAACGCGGCACCTTCGTGCGCGCCCGGGCGGACTGGAACCTGCTCGACGCCGACGTGCTGCGCTGGCAGTTCGAGGGCGCCGGTACGGCCGACGCCGACCGGTCGCTGCTGCACAACCTCGCCGAGGTCCGGGCGATCATCGAACCGGCCGCCGTCCGGCTCGCCGCCCAGCGCCGCACCGAGGCCGACCTGGTGGCCCTGGAGGACGCCCTGGACGCCATGGGACGGCACGACGCCGCCGACCCGGGCCACGCGGTCGACGCCGACCTCGCCTTCCACCGCGCCCTGCTCGCCGCCACCCACAACGAACTCCTCGAACGCATGGAGATGGTGATCGAGTCGGGGCTCGCCCACCGCGACCGCCTCGTGCACAGCTCCCCGCACAGCGAGCCCCCCGTCCCCGCCCACCGCGCCGTCCTGGACGCCGTCCGCGACGGCGACCCCGAGGGGGCCGAGCGCGCCATGCGAGCCCTGCTCGACCAGGCGGGCCGCGACCTGGCCCGGCTGGGCGGCACCGACGACGACCCGAAAGGCAGCGGCGGCCAGTGAAGATCGCACGAATAGAGACCTTCCTCGTCCCGCCACGCTGGCTGTTCTGCCGCGTCGAGACCGACGAAGGCGTGGTGGGCTGGGGCGAACCCGTCGTCGAGGGCCGCGCCGAGGTGGTGCGCGCGGCCATCGAGGTCCTCGCGGAGTACCTGGTGGGGCAGGATCCGCTGCGGGTCCAGGACCACTGGCAGGTGCTCACCAAGGGCGGCTTCTACCGGGGCGGTCCCGTCCTGTCCAGCGCCGTCGCCGGACTCGACCAGGCGCTGTGGGACATCGCCGGCAAGACCTACGGCGCGCCCGTGCACGCCCTGCTCGGCGGTCCGGTACGCGACCGGGTCCGGGTCTACGCCTGGGTCGGCGGCGACGAACCGGCCGAGCTCACCGAGCAGGTCGCGGCCCAGGTGGAGGCGGGCTTCACCGCCGTGAAGATGAACGCCGCCGGGGCCACCTCGCCGATCACCACGGCGTCGGAGACCGCGGCCGTGGTCGCCCGGGTGGCGGCCGCCCGGGACGCCCTCGGCCCCGACCGCGATGTCGCCGTCGACTTCCACGGCCGCTTCACCGCCGCGAGCGCCCGCCGCGTCCTGACCGAACTCGCCCCCCTGCACCCGCTGTTCGTGGAGGAACCCGTCGTCCCCGAGCAGGGCCACCTGCTCCCTGGCCTGGTCACGGCGAGCCCGGTACCGCTGGCCACCGGTGAACGCCTGTACTCGCGGGCCGAGTTCCTGCCGGTCCTCGCCGCCGGCATCGCGGTCGCCCAGCCGGACCTGTCCCACGCGGGCGGCATCTCCGAGGTGCACCGCATCGCCTCGCTCGCGGAGACCTACGGCGCACAGCTCGCCCCGCACTGCCCGCTCGGCCCCATCGCACTGGCGGCGAGCCTCCAAATCGCCTTCGCCACACCGAACTTCCTGATCCAGGAACAGAGCCGGGGCATCCACTACAACAAGGACGCCGACCTCCTCTCCTACCTGGTCGACCCCGAACCCTTCCGGTTCGTCGACGGGCACGCCCGGCGCGGGGACGCCCCCGGCCTCGGCATCACCGTCGACGAGGCGGCCGTCCGCGCGGCCGACCGGTCTGGCCACCAGTGGCGCAACCCGGTCTGGCGGCACCCCGACGGCTCCTTCGCGGAGTGGTGATGGACGTCGTCACCGACCTCGCCCACGGTGGCCGCTGGACCTCGCTGCGCCACGGCGGGCGCGAATGGCTGTGGCGGCGCGCGACCGCCGAACGCGACGGTGTGGCACCGGGCGACGCGTTCGTGGACGCGGGGGGAGTGGAGGAGTGCGTTCCCACCGTGCGCGGCACCCCCGACCACGGGGACGCCTGGTCCCGGGCCTGGACCCGGGAGGGCGACGGCGAGCGCGTGGACTGCGAACACTTCGCCCTGACGCGCACGCTGAGCGGCACGGCCGACGGCGTCCGGGCCGACTACGTGCTGACGGCCGAGCCCGGCTTCCGCTTCCTCTGGGCCGCCCACGCGCTGCTGGACCTCTCCGAGGAGGCCGTGCTGAAGGCCCGGGACGGGACGCCGACCAGGGTGTTCCCGGAGGCGGCTGCCCTGGTGGACCGTCCCTGGCCGGACGGCGCCCGCTGGCTGGAGGGCGACTGGCCCGCGCCGCTGGGGCTGCCGCTGGACCGGTTCGGACCGGACGACGGGACGGCGGCCGGGGCCGTGGTGGCGGGCGGCCGGTGCTGTGTGCACGACGACGGGGACCGGCTCTCCTTCGCCGTCGAGGCGGAGGGACAGCCACTCTCCGTCGCCCTGTGGCGCAACCTCGGCGGCTTCCCGGCCGACCGTCCCTACCGCAGCACGGGCGTCGAGCCCATGCTCGGCCGGGTCTTCGACCTCGCCGACGCCGGCCCGGACGACGCGGCCCGCGTCGGCGCCTCGGGCGAGGTCCGCTGGCGGCTCACCGTACGCGCCGCCTGTCACTGCCCCTGAGCAGACAAGCAGACACCCGACGCCCCTGGAGAAACCCGCACCGTGGACGGTGACCGACGCCGCTGAGAGCCCGAACCTCAGGAGGCGACCGGTGCCCCCTGAGCCCCGAGCCGTAGCGGCGTCCGACGCCCTCCTCGGAAACCCGAACCCCAGAAGGAGCCCTGGCCGTGGATCTGCGAGCCGCCCTCACCTCCCGCCGACTGCTGGCCATCGTGCGCGGCACCGACCCGGACGCCGCCCTGCGCACCGTCATGACCCTGGCCGAGGAGGGCATCGAGCTGATCGAGGTGTCCCTCAGCGGCACGGACGCGCTCACCGTCCTCGCCCGGGCCCGCAAGGAGCTGGGCCCCGGCCGGCCGCTCGGCGCCGGCACCGTGCTCACCGCCGACGACGCGCGGGCCGCCCAGCAGGCGGGCGCCACCTTCGCGGTCACCCCCGGTCTCGGCGCCGGCGTCGACACCGCCCTGGACCTCGGCATGCCGGTCCTGGCGGGCGTGCTGACCCCCACCGACGTCATCGCCGCGCAGGCCCGGGGCGCGGCCGCGCTGAAGCTCTTCCCCGCCGCCGAGGCCGGGGGAGCGGCCTATCTGAAGGCGTTGCGCGGCCCCTTCCCCGACGCCGTGCTGGTCCCGGTGGGCGGTGTCGACGTGCCCGCCGCCCGGGCCTACCTGGCCGCCGGGGCGACCGCCGTCGGCGTCGGCTCACCCCTGGTCGGCGACGCGGCCGACGGCGGCACCATCGCGGACCTGCGCGACCGGGCCCGGGCGTTCCTCGCCGTCGTCGCGGAGGACGGACACGCATGACGGCACCCTGGCGGCCGGCGCCGGGACGGGTCGTCTGCGTCGGCGAGACCATGGCGGCCCTGGCCCCCGACCCGCCCCGACCGCTGGCCGAGGCCGAGCAACTGCGGCTGTCCACCGCCGGCGCGGAGTCCAACGTGGCCATGTACCTCGCGGACCACGGCATCCCGGCCGTCTGGCTCTCGGCCGTCGGCGACGATCCGCTGGGGCACCGGGTGCGCGCCGCGGTCGCCGCCGCCGGGGTCGACGTCACCCATGTACGGACCGACCCGCACCGGCCCACGGGCCTCCTCGTCAAGAACCCCGGCCCCACCGGAACCCGCGTCCACTACTACCGCACGGGCTCCGCGGCCTCGGCCCTGGGGCCCGGCCTGCTGGACGGCGAACCGCTGCGCTCCGCCGCCCTCCTGCACCTCACCGGCATCACCCCCGCCCTCTCGCCGTCCTGCCGCGACCTGGTGACCCGCGCCCTCGCCGCGCCGGCCGCCGAACGGCCGTACGCCATCAGCTTCGACGTCAACCACCGCGCCGCCCTGTGGCCCCAGGGCACGGCACCGGGGGCCCTGCGGGCCCTCGCCGACCGGGCCGACATCGTGCTCG
This sequence comes from Streptomyces sp. NPDC031497, assembly GCF_055580905.1. Lineage (NCBI taxonomy): Bacteria > Bacillati > Actinomycetota > Actinomycetes > Kitasatosporales > Streptomycetaceae > Streptomyces > Streptomyces sp. NPDC031497. The sequence goes on along the minus strand of NZ_JBVIKO010000005.1, from coordinate 230,477 downwards.
TGGGCCTGGACGAGGCGCAGCAGCTGTGGGGCGACGACCTGACCGTCACCGGCGTGCGGGACCTGTTGCCCGGTCCGCGGATCCTCGTCGTCAAGGACGGCGCCCTGGCCGCCACGGCCGTCACCGCGGGCGGCTTCTGCACGGTGCCCGCGCTGCGCACGGCGGTGGTGGAACCGGTGGGCGCGGGCGACGCGTTCGCGGCGGGCTTCCTGGCCGGGCTGCTGCGCGGCGAGACGATGCCCCGTGCCCTGCGGCTCGGCCACATCACCGCGGTCTCCGCGCTCAAGGTGACGGGGGATCACGGTCCGCTGCCCGGCGCGGCGGAGACCGAGCGGCTCCTCGGCCTCGCGGACGCGGACTGGGCGCGGTACGAGGACGGGATCGACCGTGTGTTCGCACAGTAGCCGCCGTCCGGAAAACACGTGGACTCCGTGCCCGCCGTCGCGGCACACTTCCCTTTCCTGACCTGCCGATTCCAGGCCGCCGCGCACATGCGGCGGCCGACTCGGCATGCCGTGCGACGACTACACAGGGTTGAGATGACATCCTCGGTCGATTTACCTGCGAGCGGACCGCAAAAAGGTGCCGTCGTGCTCGCACTTCGTTACTACGGACGGGAACTGGCGCGCCTCAAGCGGTTCACCCTGCCCGGAATGCTGCTGCCGGCGCTCGGCAACATCGGAATCAACTACGTGGCGCCGCTGGTCGTCGCCAAGCTGGTCGGCCGGATCGCCGACGCCCATGGCCTGGGCTTCGGCGCCGCACTGCCGTACGTCCTCGGCTTCGGCGGTGTCCTGCTGCTGGCGGAGGTGTTCTGGCGGATCGGTCTGCACTGCCTCAACCGTCTGGACGCGCTCGGCATCGAGCAGCTGTACGTCATCGGCATGGACGAACTGTTCGCCAAGGACTCCGCGTTCTTCCACGACAACTTCGCGGGGTCGCTCACCAAGCGGGTGCTGAGCTTCGCCACCCGCTTCGAGGAGTTCGCCGACACGCTCACCTTCAACATCGTGGGCAGCTTCGTTCCCCTGCTGTTCGGGTCGGTGGTGCTGTGGCGCTACGAACCGCTCCTGGTCGTCGCGCTGCTGACGATGATCGCGGTCACCGCGGTGTGCGTGGTGCCGCTGATCCGGCGGCGGCAGCGGCTGGTCGCCCAGCGGGAGGAGGCCATCGCGCGGGTGTCCGGCCACGTCGCCGACAGCCTGATGAACATGGACACGGTCCGGGCGTTCGCCGCCGAGGAGCGGGAGGCCGCCGAACACCGGTCCCGGGTGGCCGAGTCGAGGCGGCGCACCCTGCGCTCCTGGGACTACGGCAACCTGCGCATCGACACGTTCGTCGCGCCGATGTCCGTCGCGACCAACGCGCTGGGCCTGCTGCTCGCGGTGGGCCTGGCCGGCGGCGGGCACAGTGTGGAGGGGGTCGTGGTCGCCTTCACCTACTACACCAACGCGACCCGGATCATGTTCGAGTTCAACCAGATCTACCGGCGCATGGAGAGCTCCATGACGGAGGCGGCCCAGTTCACCGAACTGCTTCTGGAGCCGCCGACCGTGCTGGACCCGGTGACCCCGGAACCGCTCGCGCCGCGGGCCGCCGACGTCCGCTTCGAGAAGGTCTCCTTCACCCACGCGGGTGCCAAACCGCTGTTCGAAGGGCTTGAACTGGACGTGCCCAGCGGCTCGAAGTTCGGGTTCGTCGGCCGGTCGGGCGGCGGCAAGACCACGCTCACCCGGCTGCTGCTGCGGATGACCGACATCGACGCCGGACGGATCACCATCGGCGGCCAGGACATCAGCCGGCTGCGCCAGACCGACCTGCGCAGCCAGATTGCCTACGTCCCGCAGGACCCGGCGATGTTCCACCGCACCCTGCGGGACAACATCGCCTTCGCCCGGCCCGGCGCCAGCGACGCCGAGATCCGGCTCGCCGCCGAGGCGGCCCACGTCACGGAGTTCGCCGACGCGCTGCCGGACGGCTTCGACACGATGGTCGGCGAGCGGGGCGTCAAGCTCTCCGGCGGCCAGCGCCAGCGGGTCGCCCTCGCCCGGGCGATCCTGCGGGACGCCCCGGTCCTGCTCCTGGACGAGGCGACCAGCGCGCTGGACTCCGAGAGCGAGATGCTCGTCCAGGAGGCGCTGTGGCGGCTCATGGAGGGGCGTACGGCGCTCGTGGTGGCGCACCGGCTGAGCACGGTCGCCTCCATGGACCGGCTCGTGGTCCTGGACCGCGGCCGGATCGTCGAGCAGGGCACGCACCACGAACTGCTCGCCGCCGAGGGCGCCTACGCCAAGCTGTGGCAGCACCAGTCGGGCGGCTTCCTCGACGAGGACCCGGCACGGGCCGAAGTGCACTAGCCGGGGCCGGACACGGGCGGGTGGTAGACAGGTGATCATGACCGACCTGAACGCCCCCGCCCGCCCGGCAGGCCTGCGATGACCGCCGGGGCCGACACCCCCGACCGCCGGGGCCGCACCGGACTCGACCGCACCGGCCTGGACCTGACCGGCAACCCGCGCGTGCGGGTCCGGGAGGTGAAACTGCTGTCCAGCCACTGGTACGTCGAGCGGGCCACCACCTTCGACTACCGGCACGCCGACGGCACCTGGCACACCGAGGAACGCGAGACCCACGACCGCGGCAACGGCGCCACGCTCCTCCTCTACGACGCCGAGCGCGAAACCGTCCTGCTCACCCGCCAGTTCCGCTTCCCGGTGTACGTCAACGGCCACCCCGACGGCATGCTGATCGAGACCCCGGCGGGCCTCCTGGACGCCGCCGACGAGCACCCGGAACACGCCGTCCGCCGGGAGGTCGTCGAGGAGACCGGCCACACGGTCGGCGCCGTCCAGCACGTCTTCGACGTCTACATGAGCCCCGGCTCTGTCACCGAACGGATCTCCTTCTACGCGGCCGCCTACGGCCCTTCCACCCGCACCCACGAGGGCGGCGGCCTGGACGAGGAGGGCGAGGACATCGAGATCCTCGAACTCCCCTTCCGCCGGGCCCTGGAGATGATCCGGACGGGCGAGATCGCCGACGCCAAAACGATCATGCTCCTCCAGTGGGCCGCGCTGGAGGGCCCGTTCGCGGCTCGGCGCTGATACGCCCGCCCCCCTTGACCTGAAGCGCACTTCAAGCTGAAGACTCCCCGTCGTGCACCCGGAACCCCGGGGGCGCGGACGGAGGAGACGCCATGAAGTACCGCACCATCGGCACCGACCCGAAGACCCGCCGTGAGGTGAGCGTCCTCGCGCTCGGCGCCATGCTGTTCGGGTCCCGCACCGACGAGAAGACCTCCTTCGCCGTCCTCGACCGCTACGTCGAGGCCGGCGGGAACTTCATCGACACGTCCGACAACTACGCCTTCTGGGAGGACGGGAGCCAGGGCGGCCAGAGCGAGGAACTGCTCGGCCGCTGGCGGCGCGACCGGGGCGTCGGCGCGGAGATCGTGATCGCCACCAAGCTCGGCGCCCGTCCCCTCGCCCCCGGCACGAGCTTCACCGACAACCCCGAGGGCCTGTCCGCGAAGGTGATCCGGGAGTCGGCCGAGCGCAGCCGCGAACGCCTCGGCGTGCAGAAACTCGACCTTCTGTACGCCCACATAGAGGACCCCGCCGTCCCGCTGCGCGAGACCGTCGAGGGGTTCGCCGCGCTCGTCGCCGAGGGCACCGTCGGTCTGCTCGGCGCCAGCAACCACGCCGTCTGGCGGCTGGAACGCGCCCGCGCGCTCGCCGCCGCGGCCGGCCTGCCCGGCTACGAGGTGCTCCAGTACCAGCACAGCTATCTGCGCCCGCGCACCGACATCCCCGACGACCTGTTCCCGGACGGCAGCCTCGGCGGCGCCGACGCCCAGCTCCGCGGCTATCTGCGCGCGGAACCGGGCCTCACCCTGGTCGCCTACTCACCGCTGCTCAAGGGTGCCTACACCCGGCCCGGCAAACCGCTGCCCGCCGACTACGACCACCCCGGCACCCCGGCCCGTCTCGCTGCCCTGCGCGAGGTGGCCCGGGAGACCGGGGCGACCCTCCACCAGGTCGTGCTCGCCTGGCTGCTGGGCGGGCCGCTGCCGGTCGTCCCGCTGGCCGGGGTCTCGTCCGTGGCCCAGCTTGAGGAGAACCTCGCCGCCGTGGACCTGGAGCTGTCCCCGGACCAGCGGGCCCGCCTGGACGCGGCTCACTGAGCGCGGGGCTCCCGCACGACGGCGATCTCGCCCGGCGGCACGAAAACCGTGCCGTCGGCCGGCTTCCCGGAGAGCAGCTCCACCGACCCCGCCGACACCGCGACCTCGGCCCCCTCCCCGGCGTGGTCGATCACGAACACGTAGTCCGCGTCAGTGCCGCGCCGCACGACGACCTCCACGCCCGCCGGCGCGGTACGGCCCGCGGCCACACCAGCCTCCGCACGGATCCGGGCGAGCAGCCCCGCCAGGGTCTCCGCGTCCGGCAGGGTCGCCAGGTACCAGGCGCTGCCCGTGCCGTACGCGTGCCGCGTCACCGCCGGGACACCGGCCAGGGGGCCGTCGGCGTAGGACGTGATCACCTCGGCGCCCTCCGGCCGTACCCGCTCCGACCACAGCGAGCCCGTGCCGCCCTCGCTGAGCGCCACCCGCTCACCCGGCAGCAGCGGGAACAGCTCGTCCGTCCGGACGCCCAGGACCTCCCGGAACGCACCCGGGTAACCGCCCAGCCGTACATGGCTGTTCTCGTCCACCATGCCGCTGTGGAAACCGACGGCGAGGGTGCCGCCGGCCTCGGCGAAGGACGTCAGGTTGGCCGCGCCCGCGTCATCCACCAGGTACAGGCTCGGGGCCAGGACCACCTTGTACGCCGACAGGTCCGCGTCCGGCCGGACGAAGTCCACGGCCACGCCCGCCCGCCACAGCGGCTCGTACCAGGAGCGGGCCAGCTCCAGGTAGCGCAGTTCACCGCTCGGCTGGGAGGGGAACTCCAGCGCCCAGCGGGCGTCCCAGTCCCAGACCACCGCCACCTCGGCGGTGCCCGTGCTGCCGCGCACCTCCGCCAACGCCCGCAGATCCGCGCCGAGTCGGACGACGTCCCGCCAGATCTGGCTGTCGGTCCCCGCGTGCGGCAGCATCGCGGAGTGCCACTGCTCGGCGCCGGCCTTCGCCGCCCGCCACTGGAAGTAGCAGATGCCGTCCGCGCCGTGCGCCACATGGGCGAGCGCGTTGCGGCGCAACTCACCGGGGTTCTTGGCCCGGTTGACGGGCTGCCAGTTGACCGCGCCCGTCGAGTGCTCCATCAGCAGCCACGGGCCGCCCGCCAGCGACCGCATCAGATCGCCGCTGAGCGCGACGTCGATCTGCGACTCGGGGTCGGCGGACATCAGATAGTGGTCGTTGGCCACCACGTCCAGCTCCGGTGCCCAGCGCCAGTAGTCGAGGGCGTCGAAGTTGTGCATCACCATGAAGTTGGTGGTGGCCGGGATCGAGGGCGCCGCCTCCCGGAGGACGTCCCGCTCCGCCGTGTACAGCGACAGCAGCTCGTCCGAGCAGAAGCGCCGCCAGTCCAGCTGGTGCGTCGGGTTGGGTACGGCACCGGTCGCGCGGGGCGGCAGGATCTCGTCCCAGTCGTAGTACCACTGGCTCCAGAAGGTGGTGCCCCAGGCGTGGTTGAGGGCGGCCAGGTCGTCGCCGTACCGGGCCCGCAGCCAGCGGCGGAAGGACTCCGCGCTGGTGTCGCAGTAGCAGGCGGCGTTGTGGCAGCCGTACTCGTTGTGGACGTGCCACATCTTGACGGCCGGGTGGCTCGCGTACCGCTCGGCGATCGCGCCCGCGATCCGGAGCGCGGCCTGGCGGTAGGCGGGACTGCTGGGGCAGAACGTCTGGCGGCTGCCGTACGACAGGGTGCGGCCGTCGTGGTCCACCGGGAGCGCCTCGGGGTGGGCGCGGAAGAACCAGGCCGGCGGGGCGGCCGTCGGGGTGGCGAGGTCGGCGGCGATGCCGTTCTCGTGGAGGAGGTCGAGGACCTTGTCCATCCGCGAGAAGTCGTGGACGCCCTCGGACGGCTCCATCAGCGCCCACGAGAAGATGCCGACGCTCACCATGGTGACGCCCGCCTCGCGCATCAGACGGACGTCCTCGGCCCACACCTCCTCGGGCCACTGCTCGGGGTTGTAGTCGCCGCCGTAGGCGATGCCCGGGACGGAGAGGGTGCGGTCGCTCATCGGTTGACTCCGGTTGCTCCGGTGAGAAGGCGGCGGGTCGTGTCCACGCCCCACGGGTCGAGGGAGAGCAGCCGGTCGCTGGAGGCGACCAGGCCGCCGACGGCCTCCACATGGGCCGCCCAGCGGGCGCGGGTCTCCACGGCGGGGCGGGCCATCAGACAGTCGGGGTCGTTGATCCAGAGCCGGCCGTGCTGCCACTGGCGGCCGACCCCGGTGAACTCGGCCGGGTCCTGGCCCGGTTGGCTGTAGTCGTCGGCCTGGGGGCGGCGGTGCGGGGCCGTGTCGGGGCTGACCCGCATCGCGTCGAACAGGCCGATGGAGGGCAGCATCGGCGCCCCGCAGCCGAGGAGGTAGGCGTCGGCGCCGATGGCCTCCCGGATCAGGGCGATGCCGAGCCGGTACGCGGTGAGCGGGTCCGCGTCCGAGTGCCGTACGCCGTCCAGCGCGCCCGCGTAGAGGAAGTCGACCTTGAAGTAGTCGTAGCCCTCGGCGCGCAGCGTGGCGAAGACGTCGGTGAGGTAGGCCGCGGCGGCCGGGTGGGTGGTGTCCAGGACGTACAGGTCGTGGCCCCAGTTGCGGCCCGCGTGCAGCGGGTTGCCGTCGGGGTCGCGGACCAGCCAGTCCGGGTACGTCTCGGCGAGCGCGCTCGCCGGGTCGACCAGGAAGGGCGCCGTCCAGATGCCGGCCCGGCGGCCGCGGGCGCGGATGGCGTCCGCGATGCCCCGCCGGGAGCGGAAGCGGCCGGAGAGGTTCAGCCAGTCGCCCAGGGCGCTCTGGTAGCCGTCGTCGATCTGTACCACGTCGATCGGCAGGTCGAGGGTGTCCATCGCGCGCAGGTTCTCGTGGATGTCGTCCTCGGTGACGGCCGTGAAGTACTCGTACCAGGAGCACCAGACGGTGGGCGCCGGGCGGGGCGCCGGCAGCGTCAGGGAGTCGGCCCAGTCGGCCGGCACGGACTGGATGTCCGTGCCGGTCCACTCCTTGACCGGGCCGTCCGCCTCGATCTCGGCGACACCGCCCGCGACGGTCAGCCGGATCGACGGGACCTCGTGCAGCGGGTCCGTCGCCGCCCAGAGCCGGACCGGGGAGCCGTCGCCCGGGTCGAGTGCCAGCAGGCCCTCGCCCTGGTAGGCCCCGGCGGGCACACCGCGGCCGGGGCGGTAACACACCGTCGCCCAGTTGTCGTTCGTCGGGCGGTGCGGGGCGGTGCCGAGGGCGTAGGAGCCGCTCGGCGACCAGGACTGCCAGCCCTCCTCGTGGACACGGGCGGTGCGCGTGTCCACGGGTACGGAGGCGACCGGGGTGAACGGGTTGTGCACGGGGTTCTCTTTCAAAGGGGGCCGGATCAGCCCTTGGCGGAGCCCAGGGTCAGACCGCTGACGAACTGCTTCTGGAGCGCGAAGTACACGACCAGTGTCGGGATCGCGGTGAGCAGGGAACCGGCGGCGACCAGGTTCGGGTCGGTGAAGTACTGGCCCGAGAGGTTGTTCAGCGCCGAGGTGATCGGCATGTTCTCTCCGGTCGAGATCAGCACCAGGGCCCAGAAGAAGTCGTTGTAGATCCAGATCGACAACAGGGTCGCCAGGGCCGCCATCGCCGGCCGGCACAGCGGCAGCGTGATCTGCCAGTACAGCCGCCACACCGACGCGCCGTCCACCAGCGCCGCTTCGGTCAGTTCGTGCGGCAGCGACCGCATGTAGTTGCTGAGCACGAACGCGCAGAACCCGGACTGGAACGCCACATGGATCAGCACCAGGCCGAGCGCCGAGTCGTACAGCTTGCCGCTCTGCGTGATGCCTGGCAGGTTCGTCAGCAGGTACAGCCGGTACAGCGGGGTGATGATGACCTGCTGCGGCAGCAGGTTGCCCGCCGTGAACACCAGCAGCAGCGCCAGGTTGAGCCGGAAGTCGAAGCGGCTGACGTAGAACGCGACCATCGACGACAGGAACAGCGTGAGCAGCACGGCCGGGACCGCGATGATCAGCGTGTTCATGAAGTAGTGGGTCATGTCCGACTGCGTGAACGCGTTCTTGAAGTTGTCGAAGTTCAGCGTGTGCGGCCAGGACACGTAACCGCGGTCGCTGGTCTCGCTGTACGGGCGCAGCGCCGAGAAGATCGCCCACAGCAGCGGGGCGAGCCATGCCAGCGCCGTGACGGCGAGGAAGACGTGCAGCAGGACGCGGGCCGGACGGATCGGGGTGCGCTGCTTGGCCAGCGCGCTCACGGTGCTCATGCGCGCCGCTCCTTCCGGAAGGTCGCGATCAGATACGGGATGATCACGATCAGGGAGATGAACAGCAGCACCACCGCGATCGCCGAGCCGTAACCGATGCGGCTGGACTCGCCGATGACGTTGTTGGTCACCAGGATGGAGAGCAACTCGGTTCCCTGGGCGCCCTTGTTGAAGACGAAGACCAGGTCGAAGGCGCGTAGCGCCTCGATGATGGTGACGACCAGGACGACCGTGTTGGTCGGCCGCAGGGTCGGGAAGATGACGTTCTTGAACGTCTGCCACTCGTTGGCGCCGTCGAGAGCCGAGGCCTCGCGCAGCGACGGGTCGACGCTCTTCAGGCCGGCCAGGTAGAGGATCATCATGTAGCCGGCGTGCCGCCAGGACGCGGCGATCAGGACCGCCCACAGGTTGAGCTTCGGGTCACCGATCCAGTCGATGTAGTGGCCCGGCTTGTTGGCGCCGATGATGCTGTTGATCAGGCCCGTGTCCGGGTTGTAGATCAGCTGCCAGACGAACCCGATGCACGCCATGGAGATGACGACCGGCAGGAAGAACGCCGTCTGGTAGACCCGGGTGAACCGGATCCGCTTGTCCAACTGCACGGCCAGGAACAGGCCGAACGGCGTCGGGATCAGGATCAGGACGACGAACCAGATGATGTTGTGCTGGACCGCGGGCCAGAACTGCGGGTTGTCGCTGAAGAGTTGCTGGAAGTTGTCGAGCCCGACCCACTTGATGGAGTCGAAGCCGATGCCGTCCCAGGTGGTGAAGGCCAGCAGGATCGACGCGAGTGCGGTCACCCAGACGAGCAGGACATGGAGAACCGTCGGCACGCCGGCCATGAAGGCCAGCGTGATGCGGTCGCGGCGGGTCAGCAGGCGCTTGTGCCCCTGCCGGACCCGCTTCTTCTCGGACGCGCGCCCAGGAGGCGGCACGGCGGCCGCCTCCTGGGACTTCGTGGTGGTTTCAGTCGTCATTCAGTCGGCTCACTCGGACGCGAAGATGGTCTTCTTCTGGCGCTCGATCGACGAGAGCAGACTGTCGACGCCCTTCGGGTTCTGCAGGAACTTCTGCAGGCCGGGCTGCATCACCGTCGAGGTGAAGTCCGGGCGGGAGTCGCGGTCCATGAACTGGGTGAGGCTCTTGGCGTTGCTGATCATGTCGTACGCCTTCTTCTGCAGGGCGGAGTACGACGAAGTGTCCGCCTTGGAGGAGGCGGCGACCACGCTGGAGTCGGCCTTGAGGTAGATCTGCTCGGCCGCGGGGGTGCCGAGGTACTCCATCAGCTTGAAGGCGCCGCTCTTGTTCTTCGGGGCCTTGCTGACCATGTAGCCGTCGGTGGGGGCCTCGACGGTGTCCTGGCCGTACGCGGAGTTGATCTCCGGGAAGGCGAAGAAGTCGAGGTCGTCCAGGTCGGCCTTGTTGGTGAACTGCTGGGCCACGAAGGAGCCGAGGAGGTACATGCCGGCCTTCTTGGAGACCAGGGTCTGCGCGGCGTCCTGCCAGGTGCGGCCCATGAAGCCGTCCTGGTGGTAGGGGAGGATCTCGGCCCAGTGGTCGAAGACGGCCTTGACCTTCGGGTCGGTCCACTCGGCCTTGCCGCCCATCAGGTCGACGTGGAAGTCGTACCCGTTGATGCGGAAGTTGAGCTGGTCGAAGGTGCCCATCGCCGGCCACGCGTCCTTGTCGCCGAACGCGATCGGGACCAGGCCGTCCTTCTTCATCTGCTTGCACAGGGCCACGAAGGCGTCCCAGGTGGTGGGAACGGTGTAGCCCTTCTCCTGGAAGACGCTCTTGCGGTAGAAGATCGCCCAGGGGTAGGTGTCCAGCGGCACGAAGTAGTACTTGCCGTCCTCGCCCTTGCTGAGCTTCTTCATCGCGTCGGGGAAGCCGTCGCCGATCTTGTCCCAGACCTCGTCGATCGGAGTGGCGAGGCCCTTCTTCGCGAAGAACTGCATCCGGTACCCGGCGAACCAGTTGAACACGTCGTCAGGCGTGCCCTGGAGGTAGGAGTTGATCTGCTCCTGGAAGGTGTTGTGGTCCTTCGTGTTGACGTCGACCGTGATGCCCGACTGCTTCTTGAAGGTCGCGTACATCTCCGCGTAGGCCTTCTTCGGCACGGCGTCCGAGCCGTTGGAGCCGAGAGTGACCGTCTTCGGGTCGGAGGAGGACCCGCTGCCGCCGCACGCGGACAGCAGGGGTATGCCGGCACCGGCGAGGAGGGCGGCCGAACCGGCCCCACGCAGAACGTTACGGCGGCTCGGACCCGGCAGGTGAAGACCGGACGGGGAGATGCGCATGGCGGCTCCTGAGTAACAGGGTTCGGCAAGGGGAAGAGCTGATCTTCGAAAGGTCCCGAAACCGATCAGAAACCAACTCGGCCGAACATCGTGGGCGCAATAACAGCCGCTTGTCCGCTCATGCGTCAATAGCCTGCGTCCCTCTCACCCGTCTCTTGCCCGAAACGTAATCGACATGGTTGCCTGCCGGTTTGTTGAACAGAGCGGTACGACCGAGCCCCCAGGGGGCGAACTCCGTGGGGGCTCGTGTGCGGGCATGTTGGTTTCCCGTGGCGGGACCAGCGGTTAAACCAGTGGCGGCCGTACCGCCACGCGGCGTTCCGCGCCCGTCCTACGACCTTACGAGCAGCTGGAAGTCGAAGGCGTACCGGGACGCCCGGTAGACATGGCTGCCGTACTCCACCGGACGCCCGGTGTCGTCGTAGGCCGTGCGCCGCATGGTGAGCAGGGCGGCGCCCTCCTTCTCGTCGAGGCCGGCGGCCTCCTCGGCGGTGGCGCTGCGGGCGCCCACGGTCTGCCGGGCGCTGTGCAGGGTGATGCCCGCCGTGCGCATCATCCGGTACAGGCCGGTCGACTCCAGGCGTTCCGTGTCGAGTTCGAGCAGTGCGGCGGGCAGATAGTTGCAGAGGAACGCCACCGGCTGGCCGTGCGTGCAGCGCAGCCGCTCCAGCACGACCACCTCCGCGCCCTCCGCGATGCCGAGCGCGGCGGCCACCTCGCCGGTCGCCGGGATCCGCTCGTTGCGCAGCACCCGGGTGGTCGGGCCCTGCCCGGCCGACTCCAGGTCGTCGTAGAGGCTGCTCAGCTCCAGCGGCCGCTTGACCTGACTGTGCACCACCTGGGTGCCCACGCCCCGGCGGCGTACCAACAAGCCCTTGTCGACGAGGGACTGGATGGCCTGGCGGACCGTGGGCCGGGACAGGCCGAGCCGCACCGACAGGTCGATCTCGTTGCCCAGGAGGTTCCCCGGCGCGAGGACGCCGTGCTCTATGGCCTCCTCCAGCTGCTGGGCGAGCTGGTAGTAGAGCGGTACGGGACTGCCGCGGTCCAGGGCGAAGTCCAGGGAGTCGAGCGCCGAGACGGTCGCGGTGCGGGCGGAACCACCGGTTCGGGCCACCGGGACACCTCCTTCCGGGATTCGTGGGTTCACAGGTGCCGACGGCGCTCGGCGCGCTGCCGGTCGTACTCCTCGCGGGCCCGTACGGCGGCCTCGCGGGCGGCGGTCTCGGCGACCGGCACGTCCCACCAGGCCTCGGCCCCGGGAGCGCCGGCCGCCGGGTCCGTCTCGACGTACACGCAGGTCGGCCGGTCGCTCGCGCGGGCCGCGGAGAGCGCCTCGCGCAGCTCCCGCACGGTCTTGGCGCGCAGCACCTCCATGCCGAGGCTGGCCGCGTTGGCGGCGAGGTCGACCGGCAGCGGGGCGCCGCCGAAGGTGCCGTCGGCCAGGCGGTAGCGGTAGGCGGTGCCGAACCGCTCGCCGCCCACCGACTCGGAGAGGCCGCCGATGGAGGCGTACCCGTGGTTCTGGATCAGCACCAGGTTGACGGGCAGACCCTCCTGGACGGCGGTGACGATCTCGGTCGGATTCATCAGATAGGTGCCGTCTCCGACCAGCGACCAGACCACGGTGTCCGGGGCCGCCTGCTGGACGCCGATGCCGGCCGGGATCTCGTAGCCCATGCAGGAGTAGCCGTACTCCAGGTGGTACTGGCGCGGCGAGCGGGCCCGCCAGAGCTTGTGGAGGTCGCCCGGGAGCGAGCCGGCCGCGTTGATGACAACGTCGTCATCGCCCACCACCGCGTCCAGGACGCCGAGCACCTGCGTCTGGGTCGGCACGGCGTCCTCGTCGTCCGCGCGGTAGGCGGCCTCGACGACGGCCTCCCAACGCTCCTTGCCGGCCCGGTACTCGGCCTCGTAGTCCGCGGCCACCCGGTGCCCGGCGAGGGCCTCCGTGAGGGCGCCCAGCCCCGCCAGCGCGTCGCAGACGAGGGTGCGGGCGGCCAGCTTGTGGGCGTCGAAGCCGGTGATGTTCAGGTTGACGAAGCGGACGTCCGGGTTCTGGAAGAGGGTGCCGGAGGCCGTGGTGAAGTCCGAGTACCGGGTACCGACCCCGATGACCAGGTCGGCGGTGCGGGCCAGGTCGTCGGCGACGGCGGTCCCGGTGTGGCCGATGCCGCCCAGGTCGGCCGGGTGGTCGTGGCGCAGCGAGCCCTTGCCCGCCTGGGTCGAGGCCACGGGGATGCCAGTGGCCTCCACAAGGGCCCTCAGGGCGTCCTCGGCGCGGCTGTGGTGGACTCCGCCGCCCGCCACGATCAGCGGCCGCTGAGCGGCCCGTACGGCGCTCACGGCGTCCGCCAGCTCCACCGGGTCGGGGGCGGGCCGCCGGACCCGCCAGACGCGCTCGGCGAAGAACTCCTCGGGCCAGTCGTACGCCTCCGCCTGGACGTCCTGGGGGAGGGCGAGGGTGACCGCGCCGGTCTCGGCCGGGTCGGCGAGCACCCGCATGGCGTTCAGGGCGGACGGGATCAGCGCCTCGGGGCGGGTGATCCGGTCGAAGTAGCGGGAGACCGGGCGCAGCGTGTCGTTGACGGAGACGTCGAACTCGACCGGGTGCTCCAGCTGTTGCAGCAGCGGGTCGGGCGCGTGGCTCGCGAAGTAGTCGCCGGGGAGCAGCAGCACCGGCAGCCGGTTGATCGTGGCGAGGGCGGCGCCGGTCACCAGGTTGGTGGCGCCCGGGCCGATGGACGTGGTGACCGCCTGCGCGGAGAGCCGGTCCAGCTGGCGGGCGTGGCCGACGGCCGCGTGCACCATCGCCTGCTCGTTGCGGCCCTGGTGGTACGGCATGACGTCGCCGTACTCCAGGAGCGCCTGGCCGATACCCGCCACATTGCCGTGGCCGAAGATGCCCCAGGTGCCGGCGATCAGCCGGTGCCGGACGCCGTCGCGCTCGGTGTACTGGGCGGACAGGAACCGCACCAGTGCCTGGGCGACGGTCAGGCGGGTGGTCGGCTGGCTCATGGGGACCTCATTCGGACGGGGCGGTGAGCAGGGGTACGCCCGGCGGGAGCGGGTAGGGATCGCGAGGCTCCCCGGGTGGGGCGGGATGCCTCTCAGGTGTAGATCGGGGCAGGTCGAACTGTCAATGGTTTGTACTTACATTCGGACCTGAGTGTGAAATGATGTCTTAACAAAGTATTGACAGCGGGCCACACAGGGACTTGTATCCCGTCCCAACGCACAGCACCGATCCGGACCGGCACTTTCCCGGACCGGATCCAGGATCCTCACGGATTCCCTCTCTTTCCCGTCGCACAGTGAGGTGCAGGCAAGATGGACCGCTCATCCCGTATCCGTCCGCGGAGACTGGCCCCCTTCGTGGCCGTGGCCGTGGCGGCCACCCTGACCCTCGCCGGCTGCTCCAGCAGCTCCGGAGGAAAGAAGTCGGAGGAGGGCGGTGCGTCCGCCTCCGCCGGCAAGGCGAGCACCCCGCGCATGACGGTCGCGCTGGTCACCCACCAGGCGCCCGGCGACACCTTCTGGGACATCGTCCGCAAGGGTGCCGAGGCGGCCGCCGCGAAGGACAACGTCAAGCTCGTCTACTCCGCCGACCCGAACGCCGGCAACCAGGCCAACCTGGTGCAGAACGCGATCGACCAGAAGGTCGACGGGATCGCCGTCACCCTCGCCAAGCCGGACGCCCTCAAGACGGTCATCGGCAAGGCGACCGCGGCGAACATCCCGGTCGTCGGGCTCAACTCCGGTGTGAGCGACTGGAAGAAGCTCGGCCTGCTGGAGTTCTTCGGCCAGGACGAGACGGTCGCGGGCGAGGCGCTCGGCAACCGGCTGAACACGGAAGGCGCCAAGAAGGTCGTCTGTGTCATCCAGGAGCAGGGCAACGTCGGCCTCACCCAGCGGTGCGACGGCGTGAAGAAGACGTTCTCGGGAACGACGGAGACCCTGTACGTCGACGGCACGTCCCCGACCTCGGTCAAGTCCACGATCACCGCCAAGCTCAAGACGGACGGCGCCATCGACCACGTGATCACGCTCGGCGCCCCCATCGCGCTGATCGCCGTGCAGTCGGTGTCCGACGCGGGCAGCAAGGCGAAGATCGCCACCTTCGACCTCAACAAGGACCTGACCGGCGCCATCAGCAAGGGGACGATCGAGTTCGCCGTGGACCAGCAGCCCTACCTCCAGGGCTACCTGGCGGTCGACTCGCTGTGGCTCTACAAGAACAACGGCAACTACATGGGCGGCGGTGAGCAGCCGGTGCTGACCGGGCCGGCCTTCGTCGACAAGACCAACGTCGACAAGGTCGCCCAGTTCGCGGCGAAGGGCACTCGGTGATCGTATGAGCCAGCAGGCACAGCCGGCGGTGTCCACACCGCCGGCCCCCGGCCCCAAGGAGAAGGACGGCCGCACCGCGCAACGCCCGCTGGCGCTCCGGGTGCTGGCCCGTCCGGACGTCGGCGTCTTCCTCGGCGCCGTCGCGGTCTACGTCTTCTTCCTGGTCGCGGCGCCGCCGGTGCGCGAGGCCAGCTCGATGGCGAACATCCTGTACCAGTCGTCCACCATCGGGATCATGGCCCTGCCGGTGGCGCTGCTGATGATCGGCGGCGAGTTCGACCTGTCGGCAGGCGTCGCCGTCATCACCTCGGCGCTGACCGCCGCCATGCTCAGCTACCAGCTGACACTCAACGTGTGGGTGGGCGTGATCGCCGCACTGGTCGTCTCGCTGGCGATCGGCTTCCTCAACGGCTGGCTGGTGGTGAAGACCGGGTTGCCGAGCTTCCTGATCACCCTGGGAAGCTTCCTGATCCTGCAGGGCGTGAACCTCGCGGTGACCAAGCTGGTCACCGGCAACGTCGCCACCGACGACATCAGCAACATGGACGGCTTCGGCCAGGCACAGAAGGTCTTCGCCTCCTCCTTCCACATCGGCGGCGTCGAGGTGAAGATCACCATCGTGTGGTGGCTGGTCTTCGCGGCGATCGCCACCTGGGTGCTGCTGCGCAGCAAGTACGGCAACTGGGTCTTCGCGGTCGGCGGCAACAAGGAGTCCGCACGCGCGGTCGGTGTGCCGGTGACCTTCACCAAGATCTCGCTGTTCATGCTGGTCGGCTTCGGTGCCTGGTTCGTCGGCATGCACCAGCTGTTCTCGTTCAACACGGTGCAGTCCGGTGAGGGCGTGGGGCAGGAGCTGATCTACATCTCCGCGGCGGTCATCGGCGGCTGTCTGCTGACCGGCGGCGCGGGTTCGGCGATCGGCCCGGTCTTCGGTGCCTTCATGTTCGGGATGGTGCAGCAGGGCATCGTCTACGCGGGCTGGAACCCGGACTGGTTCAAGGCCTTCCTCGGCGTGATGCTGCTCGGCGCCGTCCTGATCAATCTGTGGGTCAGCCGCACGGCGACCAGGAGGTGACCCGATGACAGACAACGGAACCGGAACCCACGGTGCCGTCCTTGAGGACACGGCACCCGCCGAGGGTGCCCCGATCGTCGCACTGCGCGGCGCGGGCAAGTCCTACGGCAATATCCGCGCCCTGCACGGTGTCGACCTCCAGGTCTTCCCCGGTCAGGTCACCTGTGTCCTGGGTGACAACGGGGCCGGCAAGTCCACCCTCATCAAGATCATCTCGGGGTTGCACCAGCACACCGAGGGCGACTTCCTGGTCGACGGCGGTCCGGTGCGCTTCACCACCCCGCGCGAGGCCCTGGACCGGGGTATCGCCACCGTCTACCAGGACCTGGCGACCGTCCCGCTGATGCCGGTGTGGCGGAACTTCTTCCTCGGCTCCGAGATGACCCGGGGCCCCTGGCCCGTGCGCCGTCTGGACATCGCCCGGATGAAGGAGACCGCCGACCGCGAGCTGCGCAACATGGGCATCGTCCTGGACGACCTCGACCAGCCCATCGGCACCCTCTCCGGCGGCCAGCGCCAGTGCGTGGCCATCGCCCGCGCCGTCTACTTCGGCGCCCGCGTCCTGATCCTGGACGAGCCCACCGCCGCTCTGGGTGTCAAGCAGTCCGGGGTGGTCCTGAAGTACATCGCCGCCGCCCGCGAACGCGGCCTCGGCGTCATCTTCATCACCCACAACCCCCACCACGCCTACATGGTCGGCGACCACTTCAGCGTGCTGCGCCTGGGCACCCTCGAACTCTCCGCCGAACGCAGCGAGATCACCCTCGAAGAACTCACCAACCACATGGCCGGCGGCACCGAACTCGCCGCCCTCAAGCACGAACTGTCCCAGGTCCGCGGAGTCGACACCGAGGAACTCCCGGAAGAGGAGGACCTCACCGCCCCCGCGGTGTCCGGTCCGGAAGGAAAGTCCTGACCCATGGCGAACGCCCTCGACCGCATCCGCGTCGGCTCGGCCCCCGACTCCTGGGGCGTCTGGTTCCCGGACGACCCCCAGCAGGTCCCCTGGGAACGCTTCCTGGACGAGGTCTCCGAGGCCGGGTACTCCTGGATCGAACTTGGCCCCTACGGCTACCTCCCCACCGACCCGGCCCGCCTCACCGACGAGATCGTCCGGCGGAACCTGAAGGTCTCGGCCGGCACCGTCTTCACCGGCCTGCACCGCGGCCCCGCCGTCTGGGACGCCACCTGGGAGCACGTCAGCCAGGTCGCCGCGCTCACCCAGGCGATGGACGCGAAGCACCTGGTGGTCATCCCGTCCTTCTGGCGGGACGACAAGACTGCCGAGATCCTGGAGCCGCACGAGCTGACCGGCGAGCAGTGGGCCCACCTCACCAAGGGCATGGAACGGCTCGGCCACGAGGTGAAGGAGACGTACGGCCTGGACATCGTCGTCCATCCGCACGCCGACACCCACATCGACACCGAGGAGCACGTGGAGCGCTTCCTCGACTCGACCGACACGGACCTGGTCAACCTCTGCCTGGACACCGGCCACTACGCCTACTGCGGCGGCGACAGCGTCAAGCTGATCGAGACCTACGGCGAGCGGATCGGCTACCTCCACCTCAAGCAGGTGGACCCGGCGATCCTGGCCGACGTCCAGGCCAAGGGCACCCCGTTCGGGCCGGCCGTGGCCCAGGGCGTGATGTGCGAACCGCCTACCGGGGTACCGGAGCTGGGCCCGGTGATGGAGGCGGCGCAGCGGCTGGGCGTCGACCTGTTCGCCATCGTCGAGCAGGACATGTACCCCTGCGAGCCGGACAAGCCGCTGCCCATCGCGGTGCGCACCCGGCAGTTCCTGCGGTCCTGCGGCGCCTGAGCCCGGGAACACCCGCCAGGGCCCGGACGTTCTTCCGGACGACGGGACGGAAACCCAACTCTGCCGCGCGGCCCCATGGCGCCGCCGCGGCGGAGGGCATGGACCATGGGGGCGAGGATGGCACACGAAGAGCACGCGGAGCCGGACGTCGACGCTGCCGACGAGGTGCTGCGGCACCGGCGTTTCGGCGCGCTGCCGGAGCGGATCCGCCCGGAGGACATGGTCGAGACCAGGCCGGCGATCGGGCACGACCCGGACCGGGACGCCTACGACCCGGACGAGTTCGCGGTGCGCTACGGCCTCTGAGCCGCCGGGACCGCGCCGTGGGCGAGCAGGCTCTCGGCGCAGTCCAGCACCGTCTCCCGGGCCGGGCGCGGCTGCCGGCCCAGCAGCCGCGCCGCCTTCTCGGTGCCGTGCCGGTCGCGCCGGCCCGGCGCCGGGGTGATCTCGCGCAGCGCGGGGTCCCGGAAGCGGGCCGCGAGCCGCACCGCGAAGTCCGGCAGCCGACGCGTCGGCACCTGCCGCCCGCGCTCGCCGAGGCCCTCCCGCAGGAACCGCGCCAGGTCCGCCATCCACACGAACCCACCGGTGGCCAGGAACCGTTCGCCGGCGGCGGCCGGTGAGGTCATCGCCCTGAGGTGGACGTCGACCAGGTCCCGCACGTCCACCACCTCCAGCCCGATCCGGGGCACACCCGGCATCGCCCCGGAGAGCAACCGGACGTCGATCCGGAGGACGTACTCCTCCAGCTCAGCGTCCTGTGGCGGATCGACCCGGCACGCGGCGACGCGGCGGCGCGGGCGGCGCGGATCCTGCGACTGATCGTGGACGGGCTGCGGGCCTGGCGGAGAACGGCGAAAGGGCGGGCGGAGAGGCCGTGGTCCGGTCTCTCCGCCCGCCCCGCCGCCGATGCCCGGTGTCAGGCGCCGCGTACCTCCGCGATCGTCACCGGACGGTGCTCGTGCAGGGACAGCGTGCAGGCCTCCGCGATCCAGCCGGCCTCCAGGGCGTCCTCGACCGTGCAGGGGGAGGGGCGGTTGCCGGCCACGACCTCGGTGAACGCGGTGAGTTCGGCGCGGTAGGCCGCGGCGAAGCGGTCCATGAAGAAGTCGTGTGGGGTGCCCGCCGGGAAGGTCACCCCGGGCTCGACCGAACGCAGCGGGAGCTTGTCCTCCAGGCCGACGGCGATCGAGTCCTGGAACCCGTGCAGCTCCATGCGGACGTCGTACCCCCGGGCGTTGTGGCGGGAGTTGGAGATCACCGCGATAGTGCCGTCGTCCAGGGTGAGGATCGCGCCGGTGGTGTCGGCGTCGCCCGCCTCCTTGATGTAGTCGGCGCCCCGGTTGCCGCCGACCGCGTACACCTCGGTGACCTCACGGCCGGTCACCCAGCGGATGATGTCGAAGTCGTGCACGGAACAGTCCCGGAAGATGCCACCGGACACGGCGACATAGGCGGCGGGCGGCGGGGCCGGGTCCAGCGTGGTCGAGCGGACGGTGTGCAGCTTGCCCAGCTCGCCCGCCTGGACGGCGGCACGCGCGGCGACGAACCCGGCGTCGAAACGGCGGTTGTAGCCGATCTGGATCGGCACGCCTTTGCCCTGTACGGCCTTGAGTACCGCGACACCGTCGCTCATGTGCTTGGCGACAGGCTTCTCGCAGAAGACGGGGATGCCGGCCTCGACACCGGCCAGGATCAGGGCGGGGTGGGCGTCGGTGGCGGCGGCCACCACGATGCCGTCCACGCCGGCGGCCAGCAGCGCCTCGGGCGAGTCCACGACCTCGCCGCCGAACTTCTCGGCGGCGGCCTTGGCGGCGTCCGCGAACGGGTCGGTCAGGACGAGCGAGTCGACCGCGTCGAGCCCGGAGAGGGTCTCGGCGTGGAACGCGCCGATGCGGCCGAGGCCGAGAATTCCGATACGCATGTGCCTTGCTACTTCCTTGAGATCGAGGCGCCCCCTCAGGGGCGCGGGGCTCTGTCGATATGCGGCTCCGCCGCGTGGGCGCGACCAGCCACAACGGCGCCGAAGACGACTCACGACCCGGCGCGGCACATCCCTAGTCGAGACCACCCAGCACGTTCTGGTCCCAGTCGATCACCGACCCGGTCACCACCCCCGACCGCTCGGACAGCAGGAACACCACGAAGTCCGCGATCTCGTCCGGTTGGCCGAGCTTTCCCATCGGCAGCCTGGCCGCGGCCTCCTCCCGCCAGCCGTCCTCCGCCCCGTGGAACGCCCGCTGCGTCGCGTCCTCGCCCTCCGTCGCCGTCCAGCCGATGTTCAGGCCGTTGATCCGCACCCGGTCCCAGCGGTGCGCGTGCGCCGCGTTGCGGGTCAGGCCGATCAGGCCGGCCTTCGCGGCGACGTACGGTGCGAGAAACGGCTGCCCGCCGTGCGCGGCCGAGGTGATGATGTTGACCACCGTGCCGGGTGCCTTGCGCGCGACCATGTCGGCGACCGCCGCCTGCATCGCGAAGAACGGCCCCTTGAGGTTGATCGCGATGTGCTGGTCGAACAGCTCGGGCGTGGTGTCCAGCAGGGTGCCCCGGGAGGTGAGCCCCGCCGAGTTGACCAGGCAGTCGATCCGGCCGTACGCGTCGACCACCGCGGCCACCGAGGCCTTGGCCTGTTCGGCGTCCGAGAGGTCGGCCCGCACGTACAGCGCCTTGCCGCCGGCGGCGGAGAGCTCGGCCACCAGGGCCTCGCCGGGTTCGGGGCGGCGGCCGGTGACGGCGACCGTGGCGCCCTCCCGGACCGCGGCCCGCGCGATGGCCGCGCCGACGCCCTGGCTGCCGCCGTTGACGAGGACGACCTTGTCGTGGAGAAGTCCCATGGAATCCTTGGCCCTTTCAGCTCTCGTGCCGGGCCGCGGCGGCCCGCAGTTCGTCCCGCAGTACCCGCGGGGCCCATCCCTCGCGCAGTGCCCGCCGTACCAGGTCCGCCTGCGAGGGCGGGGCCATGCCGTCGACCGGCGGATCGCTGTCGAGGTTGGTCGGGAACGGGTAGCCCTCGGCGCTCGCCGCGATGACGTGCTCCAGCCAGGCCTCAGCGGCCCCCTCCGCCCGGCGCCGGCGCAGCACCGGGTAGACCGCGTTGGCCACCGCCTCCCGGTCCACGGTCTCCATGGCCCGCCCGAAGGCCGAGGACACCTGGAGCAGGTTGGCCATCCGCCGGATGCCGACGCTCCGGTTGGTGCCGGCCGCGTGGAACACCGCCGGGTTGAAGAACACCGCGTCGCCCTTCGCCAGCGGCAGCTGCACGTGGTGGGCCTTGAAGTAGTCCTGGAACTCCGGCCGCCGCCAGGCCAGATAACCCGGCTCATAGGTCTGGGAGTAGGGGAGGTACAGCGTCGGCCCGGACTCCACCGGCATGTCGCAGTGCGCGACCGCGCCCTGGAGGGTGAGCACGGGGGAGAGGCGGTGCACATGGGCCGGGTAGGCCTCGGCCTGCTCGTCGGAGAGGAAACCGAGGTGGTAGTCGCGGTGCGCGGTCTGCGCCACACCGCCCGGCTTGACCACGTTGATCTGCGAGGTGACCTGGTAGCCGGGGCCCAGCCAGGCCCGGGAGACCAGGGCCAGGATGTCGTTGGCGTAGTAGTCGGCGAACCCCTCCGGGTCGTAGAGCGCCGCCTTCTCCAGCGCGTTCCACACCCGGTCGTTGGCGCCCGGCTTCGCGAAGTGGTCGCCCGCCCCGGCACCCGACTCGTTCTGCTCCGAGATCAGCGCGTCGAAGACCGCCGTAGCCCGGTCGACGACCTTCGGATCGGGGAACGCGCCCTTGAAGACGACGACCCCCGGCCCGTCGGTGAGGGCGCGCACGAGTTCGGTCCGCACCTCGTGGGGCGCGTCGACGGCGCGCAGCCGCTCGCTGTCGTAGACGAGGACGTCGCGCTCGACGGCCGAGGCGTGCGGGTAGGCGGCCGGGTCCGTGGTCCGCTCGACCAGCGCGCGGAAGGTGTCGAGGTCGCAGTCCTGCTGGGAGAGCCAGGCGCGGCCCTGTTCGGCGGCGAGGGACATCGGTGTCCTTCTTTCGGTCATGGCCACGGTCACGGTCACAGCGGCCAGGGCCATGGGAGCGGCGGGGCTCTGTCATTCTTGTCAGTACAAACCCCTCGAACAACCAGCAGCGAGCCATCAAAAACCCCTCAAGGAGCCAGGCCGTGGGTCACCCCTTCCCGATCCGGGAAATAGCACGTCAGGCAGGGCTCAGCGAGGCCACCGTGGACCGGGTGCTGAACGGCAGGGGAGGGGTGCGGGAGAGCACCGAGCGGGAGGTGCGGCAGGCGATCGCCGATCTGGACCGGCAGCGCACCCAGGTCCGGCTGGTGGGCCGCACCTTCATGGTCGACATCGTGATGCACGCACCCGAGCGGTTCACCACGGCGGTGCGCGGGGCGCTGGAGGCCGAGCTGCCCTCGATGCACCCGGCGGTGGTGCGCTCCCGGTTCCACTTCCGGGAGACCGGGCCGGTGGCGGAGCTGGTGGGGACGCTCGACCGGATCGCCCGCCGGGGCTCGCAGGGCGTGATCCTCAAGGCGCCGGACGTTCCCGAGGTCACCGCCGCCGTAGGACGTCTCAGGGCGGCGGAGATCCCGGTGGTCACCCTGGTCACCGATCTGCCCGCCAGCGGCCGGCTCGCCTACGTCGGCAGCGACAACCGGGCGGCCGGTGCCACCGCCGCGTATCTGACGGGCCAGTGGCTCGGGAGCCGGCCCGGCAATGTCCTCACGAGCCTGAGCAGCGGTTTCTTCCGCAACGAGGAGGAGCGTGAGATGGGATTCCGCAGCGTCATGCGGGCCACCCATCCCGAACGGGCCGTGGTGGAGATCGCCGAGGGGCAGGGACTGGACGCCACCCAGTACGACCTGGTCCGCGCCGCCCTCGAACGCGACCCGGAGATCCGCGCGGTCTACTCGATCGGCGGCGGCAACAACGCGACCCTGCGCGCCTTCGCCGAACTGGGCCGGGAGTGCGCCGTGTTCATCGCCCACGACCTCGACCACGACAACACCCGCCTGCTGCGCGAGCACCGCCTGTCCGCCGTCCTCCACCACGACCTGCGGCAGGACATGCGTGAGGCCTGCCACCTGGTGATGCGCGCCCAGGGCGCGCTGCCCCCGGCAGGCCCGGCGCTGCCGTCGCCCATCCAGGTGGTCACGCCGTACAACCTGCCGGCCCCGACGGGACGCTGAGCCGATCTCCACCGGGAGACCGGCCGGCCCCGCTCAGAGATTGATCGTGTACGCCTTGCGCAGCGTCTCGTGCACCGTCCATGTCGTACGGTCGCCCGCGCGCAGCACGGCCATGTCCCCGGGGCCCACCGTGAACACCGGCCCGCCCTCGACCTCGATCGTCGCCGAGCCGCTGACCACCACGAACAGCTCGTCCGCCTCGGTGTCGGTGACCACGCCCGGCGTGATCTGCCAGATCCCGCGGAGCTGCTTGCCGTCGGCCGACTCCCAGACCACCTTCCCGGTGACCTCGGGCGTGCCGGAGACGATCTGCTCCGGGTCCAGCGGGTCGGGTTCGAGCTCGGCGTCGGGGATGTGCAGGGCGAAGCTGTGCGTCGTCATACCGCGACCCTAGCGAGCCCGCCGGCACCCTGGGCGTGGACAGGGTGCCGGGCATCGGGCCTGGTGGGAGGACACTTCGTCGGGCCGTCCGGACTGGCGGGGGCGGCGCGCCGGGGTGATCGTGGAGAGCATGGCCGACTCCACGGCGGCGGTGGCGGAGCCGCACCCGCACGACACCCGCGAGGCCGTCCTGTTCGGCGGGGTCTACGGCGCCGTGCTGGCCTCCTCCATGGTCGCGGCGCTCACCCAGTACGGTCACACCTCCGCCGCGAGCCGCCGCTACGACGCCCTCTGGCTCCTGGTGACCGCCGGTGCCTCCGCCCTGGCCCACGGCTACGCCCACTACATCGCCGAGCGTGCCCCGCACCGGCGCTGGGACGGGCTGCGCTCCCTGGCCGACGAGTGGCCGCTGGTCACGGCCGTACTGCCCACGGTCTTCCTGCTCGCGGGCGCCGGCTGGGGCTGGTGGCCGCCCAAGGGCGTCGAGTACCCGGCGTTCATCCTGAACATCGTGATCCTGTTCGCCCTGGGACTCGTCACGGCCCGCTGGTCGGCGCGGAGTTGGCCCGCGGCCGTGCTCATCGGCATCCTCGACGCGTTGCTCGGGGTGATCGTGGTGGTGGCCAACGCGCTGATCAAGTAGATCCGTTCATTGAACGGTGAACGGGTCTACGCTCACGCGTGGTCACTGTTCCGCCGGGCGAGGAGCCGTCATGACAACCGAAGACGCGGTCACCACCGAGGCCGTCGAGAGCCTGCGGGGCACCGACGACCCCCGGCTGCGCGACCTGCTCGCGGCACTCATCCGCCATCTGCACGCCTTCGCGCGCGAGACCCGGCTGACCCAGCGCGAGTGGGAGTCGGCGGTCGCCTTCCTCACCGCCACCGGGCAGACCTGCACGGACACCCGGCAGGAGTTCATCCTGCTCTCCGACGTGCTGGGCCTGTCGATGCTGGTCGAGACGGTCAACGGGCACAGCGACCCCGGCAGCACCGAGTCGACCGTCCTCGGCCCCTTCCACATGACCGAGTCCCCGGTCAGGGAGCTGGGCGCGGACATCGACCTGGTCGGCACCGGCGAACCCTGCGTGGTCAGCGGTGTGGTCCGGTCCGCCGACGGCACCCCGCTGCCCGGCGCCGTCCTGGACGTCTGGCAGGCCGACCCGCACGGCTTCTACGACGTGCAGCAGCCCGACGTGCAGCCGCCCGGCAACGGCCGGGGCCTGTTCACCGCCGACGACGAGGGCCGTTTCCGGTTCCGGACCTGTGTGCCCAGCGCGTACCCGATCCCGACCGACGGCCCGGTGGGCGCCCTGCTGAAGGCCACCGGACGGCACCCCTACCGTCCCGCCCACATCCACTTCATCGTCTCGGCCGAGGGACACACGCCGGTCACCACGCACATCTTCGTGGCCGGCGGTGACTACCTGGACTCCGACGCGGTGTTCGCGGTCAAGGAGAGCCTGGTCAAGGACTTCACGCCGACCGACGACCCGGCGCTGGCGGGGGAGTTCGGCGTGCCGAACCCGTTCCGGCACGCCCGCTTCGACCTCGTACTGGAGCGTTCGTGAATCTGGACTTCGTGTACGAGACCCGGCCCGCCCGCGTGGTCTTCCGGCCCGGCGCCGCGCTCACCGCGCCCGCCGAGGAGGCCCGGCTGCTCGGTCTGCGGCGGCTGTTGGTGCTCAGCGGCGAGCGTGGTGCGGGGACCGCGCGCGCCGTCGCCGACTCGCTCGGGTCCGCCTGCGCCGGCCTGCACACCGGGGCCCGGATGCACGTGCCCGTCGAGGTCGCCGACCGGGGCGTCGAGGCGGCCCGGGCGGCGGGCGCCGACGGCTGCGTGGCCGTCGGCGGCGGCTCGGCCATCGGCCTCGGCAAGGCCATCGCCCTGCGCACCGGCCTCCCGCTGATCGCCGTGCCCTCGACCTACGCGGGCTCCGAGATGACCCCGGTCTGGGGCCTCACCGAGCACGGCGCCAAACGCACCGGCCGCGACCCCGTCGTCCTGCCGCGCAGTGTCGTCTACGACCCCGAGCTCACCCTCTCCCTGCCCGTCCCGCTCTCGGTGACCAGTGGGATCAACGCCCTCGCCCACGCCGTGGAGGCGCTGTACGCCCCCGACGGCTCGCCGCTGGTGGCGCTGATGGCCGAGGAGGGCGTCCGGGCGCTCGCGGGCGCGCTGCCCGAGATCGCCGCCGCCCCCGACTCCGTACCGGCCCGGTCCCGCGCCCTGTACGGCGCCTGGCTGTGCGGGGCCTGCCTGGGCGCCACCACCATGGGCCTGCACCACAAGCTGTGCCATGTCCTGGGCGGCACGTTCGGGCTCCCGCACGCGGAGACCCACACCGTCGTCCTGCCGTACGCCCTCGCGTTCAACGCGCCGGCCGTACCGGAGGCTGCCGCGGCGGTGGGCCGGGCGCTCGGCTCGGGGGATGCCCCGGCGGCTCTGCAGGCGCTGGCCGGGCGACTTGGCGCCCCGCGTTCCCTCGCCGAACTCGGTTTGAAAGAGGGTGACTTGGCGGTGGCCGCCGGGCAGGTGGCGGGGCAGGCGTATGCCAATCCGCGGCCGGTGACCGTGGACGACGCGCTGGGCGTGCTGCGGGCGGCTTACGAGGGCGGGTCCGTCCGGGGCGGGTGAGGGCCGTGTGACCCGGGGGCCGGCCGGTGGGGGCTGGTCGCTCCCCCGCTCTCGGCTTCGCTGGAGCGGGGGGGGACCCCATGACGGTGGAAGCCGCAGGTCGGATACAGCCCGGCGCCCCTGAAGGGTCGCGTTCAGCGAAGCGTGCGTACCCCGTCCAGGGCGATGCTCATCACCCGGTCGCGCTGGGCGTCGTCGTCGAAGGCCGTGCCCGTGATGCCGGAGACCATCCGGAGCAGATCGCCGATCTCCATGTCCGTCCGTACGGCGCCCGCCTTCTGGGCCCGCTCCAGCAGCGGTCCGCCGGCCGCGAACATAGAGTCCCGACAGGCCGAGAAGATCTCCGACTCGTCGTTGAGGGCGTCGCGGACCGCCCGCTTGGTGACCATGTAGTCCGTGAAGCGGTCCAGCCAGGAGGTCAGGGCCTGCCACGGTTCCAGCTCGGCCAGCTCCACGGCCGCCCGGCACAGGGTGTTGACCTCGTCGGCGTAGACGCTCTCGAAGAGGTCGCGGCGGGTGGGGAAGTTGCGGTACAGCGTGCCGATGCCGACCCCGGCGCGGCGGGCGACGTCCTCCAGGGAGGCCTCCGCGCCGTTCTCGGCGAACGCCTCGCGGGCGGCCGCGATCAGCGCGTCGTAGTTGCGGGCCGCGTCTTTGCGGTGCGGTCTGCGGGACGCGACGATCTCACTGACGGGGAAGGGCTCGACGGTCACTGCTGCCTCCCGGGGGACGAAGGTGAACCGGAGGGATTCCTCGACTTCGGTTGAAGCGGAGGCTAGCCTCCAGTACAGTGGAGGGGTACCTCCACTTTAGCAGTGTGGAAAGGGCCCGCCATGGCCGGACGCGGCCTTGTGCCCGCGCCCCTCCGCACCGACCCAGACATCGCTTTCCCTTCGCTCTTTCCTTCGCTCTTTCCCTCCGTGTCCGAAGTTCGGAGAGGCTCTTTCATGCCCCGGAAGTCCACCCGCCTCACCTTCGCGGTCCTCGCGACCGGTGCCGGCGTGTTCTCCATGCTCCAGTCGCTGGTCGCGCCGGCCCTGCCGACCGTCCAGCACGCCCTGCATACCTCGCAGTCCAACGCGACCTGGGTGATGACGGCCTATCTGCTGTCCGCCTCGGTCTTCACCCCGATACTCGGCCGCGTCGGTGACCTCACCGGCAAGAAGCGCACCCTCGTCGCCGTCCTGGTGGCCGTCCTGGCAGGCTGTCTGCTCGCCGCCCTCGCGCCGAACATCGGCGTCCTGATCATGGCCCGGGTCGTCCAGGGCGTCGGCGGCGCCCTGTTCCCGCTCTCCTTCGGCATCATCCGGGACGAGTTCGCCCCGGCCCAGGTCAGCGGCAGCATCAGCAACCTGTCCGCGGTGATCGCGGCCGGCGGCGGCGTCGGCATCGTCGCCGCCGGGCCCATCGTCTCGGCGCTGGACTACCGCTGGCTGTTCTGGATCCCGGTCGGCGTGGTCGCCGTGACCGTCCTCATTGCCGCCCGCTATGTCCCCGAGTCGCCCAAGAGGGCCGAGGGCAGCGTCAGTTGGCTCGGTGCCGGGCTGCTCTCCGCCTGGCTGGTGGCACTGCTGCTGCCGCTGAGCCAGGCCGGGCAGTGGGGCTGGGGCTCGGCCAAGGTGCTCGGTCTGTTCGGCACGGCCGTCGTGCTGTTCGCGGTCTGGCTGCTCGTCGAGGCCCGCTCCCGCACCCCGCTGATCGACCTGCGCGTCATGCGGCTGCCCGTCGTCTGGACCACCAACGCCGCCGCCCTGCTCTTCGGCGCGGGCATGTACGCGCTCTGGTCCTTCCTGCCCGGCTTCGTCCAGACACCGTCCTCCGCCGGATACGGCTTCGGGTCCAGCGTCACTGCCTCCGGGCTGCTGATGCTTCCGATGCTGCTCGCGATGTTCCTCTCCGGCATCCTCAGCGGCCGGCTGGAGCCCAGGGTGGGCGCGAAGGCGCTCCTCACCGCCGGTGCGGCCTTCGGCGCCCTCGCCCTCGGCCTGCTCACCCTGTGGCACACCGCCCAGTGGCAGATCGCCGTCGTCTCCGGCCTGTTCGGCCTCGGCATCGGCCTGGCCTTCGCCTCGATGGCCAACCTCGTCGTCGGCAGCGTGCCGCCCGAGCAGACCGGCGCCGCGACCGGCATGAACGCCAACATCCGCACCATCGGCGGCTCCATCGGCGCCGCGCTCACCAGTGTCCTGGTCACCGGCCGGCTCCAGCCCTCCGGACTGCCGTACGCCTCCGGCTACACCCACGCCTGGGCCCTGCTCACCCTGTTCTGCCTGACCGCCGCCGGGGCCGCGCTCCTGGTACCGGTCCGCCGCGGACAGCGCGTCACCGCACCGGTCACGGAGCGGACGGCAGCAGCACCGGCACGCGTGCGGTAGTGTTGACCTGCGTGATCACGCGGTGCACACCGCGTGACTCCGCAACGGGACGTGGCGCAGCTTGGTAGCGCACTTGACTGGGGGTCAAGGGGTCGCAGGTTCAAATCCTGTCGTCCCGACTTTTCGAAGTCGCAGGTCAGGGGCCGTTTCAGACAAGTTCTGGAACGGCCTTTTGATCTTTTTCGGGGACCGGGTGGGGACCACTTCTGGTTGCAACGGACATCCCTCACAGCAGCCTGAACATCGATCAGGTGCCCGCCAAGTCCTGGGAGGGGCGGGCGGCCTGTGTGTCCCTGCCCAGGCCGCCCGACGCGATCAGCTGAAGAACGGGTCGTCCACGACGTGAACCCAGCCGCCGCCCGGCTGGCGTCGGAGGATCTCGGTGGTGGTGGACACCACCGGCTCCGGTCCGACCCCGGTGAGGGTGGCGATGTTCGACACCAGGGCGACGTCGTCGACCTGTCGGATCTCGCGCGGTTCGAGCTTGAGATGGGCACCGCTGTCGACCATCTGCCGCATGGCCGTGCGGATGGCGTCCGTGCCCACCAGGTGGGTTCCGGGGGTGGGGACGAAGTGGGCGTGCGGTTCGTAGAGCGACACCAGACCCTCGACGTCGCCGGCCTCCAGGTACTCCATGTACAAGGTCCCCACCTGCTGGGGCGTCTCGGCACGGCGCCGGGCGGTGACGCCGACCGGCTTGTCGCCCCAGCCGGCCGCGTCGATCAGGTCGTACCAGTTGGGATAGGCGCCGTAGGGCAGGTGGCGACGCAGCAGGTCGCCGATGAAGGTCGTCGGGGACGCCTTGTGGGGCTTGGCCACGGCCTGGGTGATGATGAGGTCGCTGAACCCGTGGGCCAGGTCCTGACGCGGCAGCAGGGCGTGCACTTCGTCGGCGAGGCCGGCCGGAAGGCTCTCACGCTGGATTCCGAGGATGTCGGTGGCGATACCCGCCTGGGCCAGCGCCACCTCCGTGCCCTTCCGCGAGGCGATGCCGTCCGAGGTGTGCAGAGCGATGGCGTCCCAGGCGACGGCGATACGCTCTTCCTCGACACTCCGCTCGCGGAGGAATGCCGCGGCGAGGTCGGCGCCGTCGACCTCGAAACGCTGGTCGCCGTTGCTGCCCTCCTCGCTCAGTCCCAAGTCGTGCAGGACACAAGCGACGAACAGCAGTTCGTCGTCGTAGTCGGTGCCGGCGCGCAGACCCTTGTTCCGGGCATGGGCGCGGGCGAAGACGTAGCTGCGGACGCAGTGATCGTGAATGAAGGCAGGCGTGGCCTGTGCCGCAAAGGCGAATGTGTCCCGGGTGAGGCTCGTGTCGGGGAGGTCGAGCTGCTCGAAGACGGACAGGTCTGCTTCGGTGGTCATGATGTGTCTCCTTCTTTCGGGCCCCGGTCGGGGGCGGACCGGCACGGTGGCCGGGCGGCACGCTCACGCGTGCCGGGTATTCCGAGTGCTTCTACGACCCGCTGCGCGTCGTCCGCGAGCTGCGCCAGGTCATAGGTCCCGGCACGCTCGTGGAGTCGCCCCAGCCACGCTGGTCGTAGGCCACGAAGCCCTGCCCGGGATCCAGCCGCTGCAGCACCGGGATCCAGGTGCGCCGTGAGCCTCCCCAGTAGTGCAGGAAGACCAGCGCCGGGCCGTCACCTTCGCGGACGTGGGCGTAGACCTGGCCGCCTCGCACGTCGAAGAAGCGGCCCACCACATTCCGCGAAGTCATCCCCGGCTCCTCGTCCACGGCCGGGACTCTCGGACCGCTCCACGGGTGTGTGGAGTCGGCTGCCCCGCGCTCGCTCTTCGATCGTGCTCCGGAACCTCCCTTCCAGGCCACGGCTCATCTGCCAGCATTCGCATCTTTCGGGCCAGGCCAGGTAGGTGGGCCCCTGCTTTGCGGCCACACGATCAGTTGCCTGATCTGGGTGTTTATCCGGGGAAGAGCTCTGGGGCAGGACCCTGAGGTTCCCTGGCCCTCTCCGCGAGGTTCGTGCCGGACGTAATATTGCGGCCATGAACAGGCACCGGGTCATGGTCCTGGCGGTCGACGGCGTACTGCCCATGGATCTGGGGATCCCCACGCAGATCTTCAACGCCCGGCCGACCACCCCCTACGAGCTCACCGTGTGCGGCGACACCGAGGAGACCGTGACCACGAGCGCCGGTTTCACCCTCGGGCTGACCGCGGGTCTCGAGGCGCTCGCCGAAGCGGACACGATCATCGTCCCGGGCTTCGAGGACTTCCGGCGCCCTCCGCGCCCACGGGTGAGGGCCGCTCTCAAGCTCGCCGGCCGCGCCGGGATACGCATCGCTTCCATCTGCACCGGCGCCTTCGCCGTCGCCTCGGCCGGACTGCTCGACGGCCGCACCGTCACCACCCACTGGGCCAAGGCGGATGACCTCGAAGAGCTCTACCCCCGGCTGCGCGTCGACCGCAACGTCCTCTACATCGACAACGACACCATCCTGACCTCCGCGGGCTTCACAGCCGGCATCGACCTGTGTCTGCACCTGGTCCGCAAAGACCTCGGCGCGGCCGTCGCGAACGACATCGCCAGGGACATCGTCGCCGCCCCGCACCGCGACGGCGGACAGGCCCAGTACATCAACAGGACCCTCCCCACCCCCCAGGCCACCACGCTCGCCGACACCCGTGAATGGGCCCTGCTCCACCTCGAAGAAGACCTCACCATCCCCCACCTCGCCGACCATGCCGGCGTCTCCCCACGCACCCTGACCCGCCTGTGGCGCCAGGAAACCGGTGTCAGTCCCCACCAGTGGCTCCTGACCGCCCGCATCAACCGCGCGCGCGAACTCCTGGAGGCCACCGACCTCCAGGTGGAGCAGATCGCCGTCCGGTGCGGACTCGGCAGTGGTGCCAACATGCGCGCCCGCTTCCGTGACACCGTAGGCAACACCCCCACGGCCTATCGCCGCACCTTCCAGCACCGGAGCGCCTGACGGCGAAGGCCGGACCGCGCGGTCACAAAGTCCGTCGACCCACGCGTGCGTCCGCCCCGGCGGTGTCCAGGGCAGGAAGATCGGTGAACCGGCTGAGCGCGATGCCTTGTTCGGAGCGGAAGTGCCGGGGATCGTGCCGGGGGCGATCTCGGCCGCTCCCGCGATGCCGTCGATCGCGGTCGCGCGGCGGCCCCGTTCGCTTCGCCCGCCGCTCGTGCCGACCTTGAGGCCGACTTGCTCGAGCCGCGCCGTCTGGGCGTCGATGCCTACCCGACGCTGCTGCCTACCGCCCACGGCACCGACCGCCTGGGCGGCTGCTGCGATCATTGGTGGATGGCTGGTACCGGAAGCCCGGATGTTGTCGACGTCAGGTATTACAACCCGGACCAGCCCCGGCTGGGGCTGGAGGTCTTGTCCTTCGCGACACTGCGTGAGCGGCTGCTGCCGTCTGTGGCGGCGGCGCCCAGTCGTCCGGACTTCCATCAGCTGACCCTGGTCACCCGCGGCGAGGGTACCGCGTTGATCGACTTTGTGGCTTACCCGTGCGCGCCGGGAACTCTGCTGCATTTGCGTCCCGGTCAGGTGCAGCGTTTCCCCGCGGATCCTCAGGGGGGCATCGCGGATCTCGATGCGACCTTGGTGGTGTTCACGCCTGCCTTTCCGCCGCCGCTGCCTGCCAGTTCAGCCGTCATCGACGAGGGGTTCAGTCCTGCCGCTTTCTCACTGTCCGCGGGGGAGTACCGGGCCATGTCGGTGGCGGTGGCCGAGATAGCGGCGGAATACGCCACGCTGGCCGAACGGGACGCTTCTCAGGCGGAACTCACGGTGGAACTGCTGCGGCAGCTTCTTGCTGCGCTGCTGGTACGCATGGCCCGGCTGCCACATCCCGGTGAATGGAATCCCGCGGCGGGAGGCGAGGTGTTCCGGGTCTTCCGCGGCGAACTGGAGCGCGCGTTCGCCACGAGGCGCCGTGCTGCCGAGTATGCCGCGCACCTCGGTTACTCGCCGCGGACGCTTACGCGAGCCTGTCTGGCCGCTACGGGCCGTACCGCGAAGGATCTCATCGACGACCGTGTCGCCCTGGAGGCCAAGCGGCTGCTGGTACATACCGGCCTTCCTGTCGCCTCCGTCGGGCGCATGCTGGGCTTCACGGAACCCACCAACTTCGGGAAGTTCTTCGAGCGGACGGTGGGCGCCACTCCCGGGGCGTTCCGCGCCACGCAACGCTGACAGCCCCGACCGCTCGGACAGCCAGAGGCATCTGGGTCGTGGGGCGGAGACTGCGCCGCGCCGGGGCTCTCCGAGGTGCACGCCTTGAGCGGATCGGCGAGTCCACTTTCGACCATGGCGCGTCGCTTGCACACCTCGCCTGCGCAGCACACATCGCACATTGTTTAAGCACGCAGTCAGCGTGTTATCCGCTTCCGGTCAAGCCCCTGACTGCCTGGTGAGGCCGGGAGAAAAGGAGAAAACAACCATGCCGTACGCAGACGTCAACGGTGCCCGCCTCTACTTCGAGGACAGCGGTGGTGAGGGCCCGGTCGTGATCTTCAGCCACGGCAACCTCATGGACCATGACATGTGGGTGCATCAGATCCAGCTCCTGGCCGGGGACTTTCGGGTCGTCGTATGGGACGAGCGGCTGCACGGCCGAACCGAGGACGACGGTAAGACCTACACCTACTGGGACTCGGCCACCGACTTGATCGGGCTGCTGGATCACCTGGGCGTGCGGCAGGCGACGCTGGTGGGGCATTCGCAGGGCGGCTTTCTGTCGATGCGGGCCGCATTGCTGGCGCCTGAGCGGGTCAAGGCCCTGGTGCTGATCGACACGACCTCGGTGGCCTGGCCGCTCGAGGCGCTGGCGCAGATGCGTGGTGTGTCGGAGGGGTTCCGCGGAGCGGGTCCGGAGGCAGTGGCCCCGGTATTGCTGGGGATGTTGCTGGGCCGGCCGGAGATCCACGATCAGTGGCCGGCGAAGTGGAGGGCGCAGCCGCGTGAACGGCTCGCCGACGCGGTGCAGGTACTGATGGGGGTGGACGACATCACTGGCCGACTCGGTGAGATCACGGTGCCGGCCCTGGTCGTCCATGGCGACGCGGACCAGCCGATCCCGTACCCGTTGGGCCAGGCACTGGCCGGGAGGATTCCCGGCGCCCAGGAGCTGGTCACCGTGACCGGGGCCGGACACACGCCGAACCTCACTCATCCCGACCAGGTCAACCCGGCGTTGGCCGGCTTCCTTCGCCGGTACGCCTGACGGTCCCACCACACCCCCATGCGGGGAACCTGGGGGCGGTCAGCACGGCGCTGCTGCCCGCGGAGCATCCTGGCGGGCCTTCACACACGGGTCTCAGCACCCGCCATTTCAACGAACTGCACAACATCCGATTTTGAAAGGAACGACCATGCCGACTCCCATCACCGACCCGGCGCAGCTCCCCCCGGCCTTAGAGAAGGCCATGAACTCCGGGAATCCTGACGAGGTCCTGAGCCTGCTCGAGCCCGGTGCCCTCATGCGTACCTCCGGATGGGACCGATCGCACCTGGATCAGACGGAACGGTCGCGAAGTTCGTCGACGTACCTGCGCGCGTCCGCCTCGGGCCGTGTCCAGGGCAGGAAGACGATCCGGTAGACGATGGGGTCACCACCCGGTCGCGCGGGCAGTCCGATCCGTCGGCTGAAGGGTCGCTGAACGTCCTGAAGATCCTCTTCAGCGACGGGCGCTACCGGTCGGGCAAGGTAGAGGGCATGCGTGTGCTGGTGATGGACGACGACACCCGTCTCGTGGAGCTGCTCCAACAGGGCCTTCGTGCAGAGGGTTTCGCGGTGGACGCCGCGAGCGACGGCCTTGACGGTCTCGCCAGGGCGGCGGCGGACACCTACGACGTGATCATTCTCGACGTCATGATGCCGGGCCTGAACGGCTACAAGGTGTGCGCCCACCTGCGGTCGATCGGCGACAACACCCCGATCCTGATGCTGACGGCGAAAGACGGTGAGTACGACGAAGCGGAAGGGCTGGAGACCGGGGCCGACGACTATCTGACGAAGCCCTTCTCTTTCGTCGTCCTCACCGCCCGGCTGCACGCCCTGATACGTCGCGCGCGCCCGGAGCGGCAGATCGTCCAGCACTTCGGGGACCTGGAGATCGACACAGGAGCCCGCCGCTGCCGCCGCGCGGGCACGGACATCGCCCTCACCCCGCGCGAGTTCGATGTGCTCGCGCTGCTCGCGGCAACGCCGGACATCGCCATCAGCAAGGCCGCCATCCTGGACCGGGTCTGGGACAGCGCCTACGAGGGCGGCCCGAACATCGTGGAGGTCAACGTCAGTGCTCTTCGCCGGAAGATCGACCGTCCCTTCGGCCGGGCCAGTATCCAAACCGTGCCCGGCGGGGCCTACCTGCTCCGCTCCGACGGAGCGTGACCGCGGACACCGCCGGCGCCTGTGGCTG
Organism: Streptomyces sp. NPDC031497; assembly: GCF_055580905.1. Lineage (NCBI taxonomy): Bacteria > Bacillati > Actinomycetota > Actinomycetes > Kitasatosporales > Streptomycetaceae > Streptomyces > Streptomyces sp. NPDC031497. Next base: position 195,515 of record NZ_JBVIKO010000005.1, on the reverse strand, counting down.
CGGCCGCGGACCGTGCGCGTCCGTGCCACCGTCGCCGTCGCACTGGTCGCCGGCCTTGCCCTCGCCGCCTGCTCGGTGGTCCTGCTCTACGCCGTCCACACCAACCTGGTCACCTCCGCTCAGAACGCGGCTCGTGACCACGTCGACAAGGCCGCCCACCAACTCGGCTCGGGAACGCCTCCGGCCGACGTACAGGCCGCCCTGCCGGACATCATCCTGGACACCGTGCCCCCTGCCGACGCGCTGTCGACCTCGTCGGCAGACCAGGGTGCAAGTGCCAGTGTGAGCACGCCCACGGGGCCGATCCTGGTGCAGGCGTTTCCGAACCGCGCTCCCGCGCATACCGCCGTCATCACTCTGACCTGGGCCTTGGTCCCGTGTACCGCTGTGCTGGTCCTTATGGTGGCCTACCTGGCGTGGTATGCCATGGGCCGGGCCCTGCGACCGGTGGAGAACATCCGTGCCGAGTTCGCCGACATCACCGCCCACAGTCTCCAGCGGCGCGTCCCCGTCCCCGACTCCGACGACGAGGTCGCATCGCTGGCGGAGACGATGAACGGCACTCTCGACCAACTCCAGCGCGCCGTCGGCCGCCTGCGGACCTTCACCTCGGATGCCTCGCACGAACTGCGCGGCCCCCTCACCACCCTGAAGGCCCGTCTCGAGCTGGCCCTGGCCCGTCCCGACCGGGCTGACTGGACCGCGGTCGGCAGCGAGGCGCTGCGCGACACCACACGTCTTGAGGACATCGTCGCCGATCTGCTGCTCCTTGCCCGCCTGGACGCCCGCCAGCCCCTGAAACTCCAACCCCTGCGCGTGACCGACCTCTTGCGACGGACCCTCGCCGAGCGTTACCCCGGTCAACCTGTCGTCCTCGTGGCGGACTCCGACCCCGGCGAGGCGGTTCTGGGCAGTCCTACGGCACTCGCCCGCCTCTTCACGAACCTCCTCGACAACGCCCTGCGCCACGCACACAGCACGGTGACGGTGGAGGTGCGTCACACGGAGAACGACGTGGTCGTCGAGGTGAGCGACGACGGTCGGGGCATCCCCGAACCTGACCGGGAGAGGGTCTTCGACCGCTTCACGCGTCTGGACGACGCCCGTACCCGCAGCGAGGGAGGCACCGGTCTTGGCCTCGCCATCGCCCGCGACATCGCGACCGCCCACGGGGGGACGCTCACTGCGGAATCACCTCGGACCACTGACGGGGGTGCCCGTCTGCTCCTGATCATCGCCAGGCAAGAGGGTGACCGCGTGCCTCCGGCACCCCGGACCGGGGACCCGGGCACGCTCCGGTGAGAGGCGGATCCGGTGGAGGGGACAGCTCCGACGGCGCTGAACCACTCCCGGGCGCCGACCGGAACGCGCGGTGGACTGCGCGACGGCCTCACGGACAGCCAGGTCCCGACTTCGTGCGCGCGGGCCCGGCTTGTGGTGGGCGGAGGCGGTCGGCGCGAGTTCCGGGCCGGAGGGCGTGCGAGACGCGAGGCGCTCAGAGTGCGGGAACTCCGCTGCGGCGACACCGTCCCGTGAGGAGGCGTCAGGTGCTGAAGGGGATCTTCAGGACGTTCAGCGGATCTTCAGCGGGCAGGGGCGAGAGTTGCCTCGTTCTCGATCCCGGGGGAACCGGGGCCGGACGCGTGCCGGTACCCCTGTCTCCCTCCACCTGCAAAGGAGTTGATCGCATGAAGGTGCGTAGGAACAGCATCTCGCGTCGTCAGGGTGCCGTGATGGCCGGCGCACTGGCCTTACTGCTCGCCTCGGGCGGGGTTGCCGTTGCGGCCACGGCCGGCAGCAGTACCACCGAGTACGACGGCGTCACGGTCTCCGAGGCGCCCGGCAACCCGCACCCGCACCACATCAAGCCGGGCACCGCCAAGAAGCTGCGCGACCTCACCGTCGTCGAGGGCGGCCCCGTCACGGCCGAGGAGCCGTCCCTTGTCGAGGTGCCCGGCGCGAAGCCGAAGGGCTGGGATCTCGGCGAGGCCACGCCGGTGAAGGGCGCCCCGGTCGTCGTCGGCGGCGAAGGCAACACCACGCTGCGTTAGCCGCACAGCGACAGAGCAGGCGTGGGGCTGCCGTGTCGCAACCACGGAACGTCCGGCCGGAGATGTCCGGCCGGGCGTTTTGCGCGGCATGGGCAAGCTCAGGACCTGGGCACACCCGGATCTGGGCCCGGCGGTGGCTCTGGACCTGGGCGCCACGGTCGCCACCGGCGTGGTGAACTGGGGCTGACGCCTACGCACGACGGCGCCCGCGCCGGTTGGTGGGCCACCGTGACCACCACCCGGGGCGCGACCGCCTCGGAGTTGGTCCTGACCGACGGTGCCTTCTTCGATGCTCACCGCCCAGGTCGCCTGGCGTCGGGCGTTTCGTTCCCGCCGTCCTCCGGGGAGTGGCCGCGGACGGTCGCGCGGAAGGCGATCGGAGAGTGGCCGGTGCGCTGGTGGAAGAACTTGCTGAAGTTGGTGGCGCTGCTGAAGCCGAGTTGCGCCGCGACACGGGCGGCTGATTGATCGCCGTGCGCCAGCAGGCGCTTGGCCTCCAGGACGACCCGCCGGTCGATGAACTCCTTCGCCCCCACCCCGGCTCCGGTCAGCGCGGCCCTGGACAGGGTGCGCGGTGAGTAGCCCAGGGCCCGGGCGTAGTCCTCCAGGCGGCGGGTGCGGGTGAAGTCGCGTTCGACCGCGTCACGGAAGTGGAGGAATGTCTCCCCTGGCTCCGGTGCCGGGCTGCCCACGGGCGCGGCGCGCTGCGAAAGGCGCAGCACTAGGACCGCCAGCAGGTGGCGCAACACCGCCACGTGAGCTTCCAGGGAGATGCCACGCATCGCCTGGAACTCCAGCGCCAGATGGTCCACGGCCATCTCCAGCGCGTGACGGTCCTCGGGACCGGGAACCTGGAGCGCGGGGGCGTACGGATCGTCCAGCCGCGCCGCGGCCACGGTGGCCGGATCCAGGAAGTCTCCCTCGAAGAGGACCAGGGTGCCCTCGGCGTCCTCCAGATCACCCCACTGCTGCACCTGACCAGGTCGGCTCCAGAGCCAGGAGCCCGGCTCAAGGGCGTAGCCGGTGAAGTCCACCGTGTGCCACAACGAGCCGCTGGAGAGGGTGATCAAGTGGTGGAACGTGGGTCGCTGCGGTGCCTGCAGCCGTCCTTCGCCCATGTGGACGGCGGCCCGCTCCCGCAGGTCGGCCAGAGAGATGACTTCGATGCCGGCAGGTGTTCCGACGGCGGGAGCGAAGCCGATGTCCGCGATCTCGCGCGATGTGCCCTGTCGCTTTCTCACCGTCATCAGTAGCCACCATCACGCGGAGGACCTGGCCGGTGCCAGCCTAACCGGAGTAGCCGGCACACCCAGGTGTCGGATTTTCACCATGATCTGTCGGCCTCCTACCCGGTTCACCTGCGAAGTCGCCAATAAGTTGAATCTCGAAGCTTTCACTTTCAAGCGTAGGAGGTACTTGTGACTTCGCCCATCGTGTCCATCGCCTATCACTCCGGCTACGGCCACACCGCCGTCATCGCCGAGGCTGTCCAGCGTGGCGCCAAAGAGGCCGGCGCCGTCGTGAACCTGATCGCCGTCGGTGAGATCACCGACGCCCAGTGGAGGCAGCTGGACGCCTCGGATGCGATCATCTTCGGTTCCCCCACCTACATGGGAACCGCTGCCACCGCTTTCCACGGGTTCGCGGAGGCCAGCTCCGAGCGTTGGTTCGGGCAGGCTTGGAAGGACAAGCTCGCGGCCGGATTCACCAACTCGGCTTCCAAGGCGGGCGACAAGCAGTCGACTCTCCAGTACTTCGCGACGCTGGCGTCGCAGCACGGTATGCACTGGATCGCGCTCGGCCTGCCGGGTGGCTGGAACTCGTCCAAGGGGAGCGAGAGCGATCTCAACAGGCTGGGCTTCTTCCTGGGGGCCGCCGCTCAGTCGAACGCGGATCAGGGGGCCGAGGGGGTGACGGCCAGCGACATCGCCACCGCCGAGGCGCTGGGGCGGCGTGTGGCGGATGCCGCCGCCACGTGGGCGGCCGGCCGCGCCGCACGCGCCGCCTGATCGCGGTCCTTCGCCCCGGCTGCCGGGTTTCCGCACGGCGCCGGGGCGGGCGGCAGATCTTTGGTCTCAACCGAACGCTTGCGCAGCTTGTCGAGGGAGGCTGCCCAGGGCGGCCATTTCTGGCATGACGCGGTGGGCGACCATGGCCGGCCGTCGAGAACGTGCCGTGCGGTCGTGATCCGCACGATGGGGCGCCGGCCTTGAACGGAACCTGATCGGCGGGACCGAAGGCGTAGTGGTGCGTAGTACCGCGGTACTACCCGACGGGCGTGGATCAGTCCCCGGTACCACCGAATCGGGGCGTTCCGGCTCCTAGCGTTGTCGGTGAGGCGTCGAGGGTGACAGACGGGCGCCGGTTCCGACAGGAAGAGACGCGCATGATCGACGCACAGCAGCTGACCAAGAGGTATGGCGAGAAGACGGCCGTCGACGGGCTGGACTTCGTCGTGAAGCCCGGTGCGGTGACCGGCTTCCTGGGGCCCAACGGCGCGGGGAAGTCGACGACCATGCGCATGATCGTCGGGCTTGACGCCCCGACCAGCGGGTCGGTGACGGTCAACGGGCAGCTCTACGCCCGCCACCAGGCGCCGCTCCAGGAGGTGGGGGCGCTGCTGGAGGCGAAGTCGATCCACCCGGGCCGCTCGGCATACAACCACCTGCTGGCGCTCGCGCTGACCCACGGCATTCCGCGCCGCCGGGTGGACGAAGTGATCGAACTCGCCGGCCTCGGCAGCGTGGCGAAGAAGCGGGCCGGTGCGTTCTCCCTGGGCATGGGGCAGCGGCTCGGTATCGCGGCGGCGCTGCTGGGCGATCCGCAGACGGTGATGCTGGACGAGCCGGTCAACGGGCTCGACCCGGAGGGCGTGCTCTGGATCCGCAACCTGCTGAAGGCCCTCGCCGACGAGGGCCGGACCGTGTTCGTGTCGTCCCACCTGATGAGCGAGATGGCCCTGGTCGCGGACCATCTGATCATCGTGGGGCGCGGGCGGCTGCTGGCCGACACCACCGTCGCGGACCTCGTCCGGGAGGCGGGCGGCGACACCGTGCGGGTGGCCACCCAGGAACCGGCCCGGCTGCGGGAGGCACTGGCCGGTCCCGGCGTCGACATCACCGGCCGCGCCGGCTCCGAGGAGCTCCAGGTGACCGGGCTGAGTGCCCGCGAGATCGGCCTGAAGGCGGCCGAGCACGGGATCGCGCTGTTCGAACTGACCGCGCGGACGGTGTCGTTGGAGGAGGCGTTCATGAACCTGACCAGGGATGCCGTGGAATACCACGGCACGACGGCCGGCATCGAGTCCCGCGTGGCCGAGGGGAGTGCGGCATGAGCACCCTCACCGCGCCCGTCGAGGCGACCCCGGCCGCCCCCGCCCGCCCCGCCTACCGGGTGACCGGACGGCGTGTGCTGGCCTCGGAGTGGGCCAAGCTGTGGTCGCTGCGCTCGACCTGGATCACTCTGGGCCTCGGCCTGCTCTTCCTCGTCGCCTTCGGCCTGATCGCTGCGAACCACTACAAGTCCGGCATCGGCTCCGGACACCAGGACCGTGACTTCGCCACCGCGACGGCCGTGAGCCTGTCCCTCTTCGGCACCAACTTCGCCCAGCTCGCCCTCGGCGTCCTCGGCGTGCTGGTCACGGCGGGGGAGTACTCCACCGGAATGATCCGCTCCACGCTCACGGCCGTGCCGCGCAGGCTGCCCGTGCTGTGGTCCAAGGCGGCCGTGTTCGGGCTGGTCGCGCTGGTGGTCGGCACCCTCGGCGCGTTCGTCGCCTTCGGGTTCGGCAGCGGCATCGTCTCCGGCACCCCCGCCGCCATGGGCTTCACGCACGCGGGAGTCGTACGGAGCCTGCTGGGCGCCGGGCTCTACCTCGGCATGGTCGGCGTCATCGGCACCGCGCTGGGCGCCCTGCTGCGGTCGGTGGCCGGGGGCATCTCGGTCCTGGTCGCCTCCCTGATGCTGGTCCCGGGACTGATCTCGCTGCTGCCGAGCTCCTGGCAGGACAACATCAGCCCGTACCTGCCGTCCAACGCGGGCGAGTCGATGTTCGCCCTGACGCACGACTCCACGACCCTGTCGCCGGGCGCCGGACTGCTGGTCTTCCTCGGCTGGACGGTGCTCGCGCTGGCGGGTGCCGCGTACCGGCTGGTGCGCAGCGACGTCTGACGGCCTGCACCATGGGCAGGTGACCACCTTGACGACGACCACCTCCGCCGCCGACTTCGGGGCGACGGGACCGCTGGCCGCCCGGCTCGCCCGGGTCGGCCAGCGGCTGCGGCTCGCGGACCGCGCACACCCGTGGGTGCTGGACACCGCGGTGGCGGCGCTGGTCTTCCTCATGTTCTGCCTGCCGGACCTGCTGCACCACGGCGGCCCGGGGCACGGGGACGGCGACGGGGACGACCGGCGCAAATTCCAGTTCGCCTTCACCGAACTCCCGCTGGCGGCCGTGCTGGCCCTGCAGGCCGGTCTGGTGCTGCCGCTGCTGTGGCGGCGGCGCCGTCCCATGGCGGCCTTCGTCGCCATCGCGGCGGTCTTCGTCCTGCAGTGGTCGCTGGATGCCGTGCTGCGCGCGGATGTCGCCCTGTTCGTCGCGCTGTACAGCCTGGCCCTGCACGGGCGGTTGCGCCGGCTGCCGTGGGCCTGCGCGGTCATGGCGGCGGGGATGGTGCTGGTCGCGGTGCGGGTCTCGCCGGCCGTGTCCGTCTGGGACGCCCTGTTCTTCCTGCTGAGCACGGCGACCGCGGCCCTGGCCGTCGGCCTGATGGTGCGGATCCGGCGGGCTCAGCTCGCGGGGCTGCGGGAGCGGGCGGCGCGGCTGGAGACGGAACGCGACCAGCGCATCAGACTCGCGACCGCCACGGAGCGCGCCCGGGTGGCCCGTGAGATGCACGACATCGTCGGCCACAACCTGTCCGTCATCATCACCCTCGCCGACGCCGGCGCGTACGCCACCGACACCGCTCCCGAACGAGGCAAGGAGGCGCTGCAGCTCATCGGTGAGACCGGCCGGACCGCCCTCGGCGAGCTGCGCCGCGTGCTCGGCGTCCTGCGCGAGGCGTCGGACGGCGCCCGCCAGGCACCAGAACTCAGCCCCCAGCCCGGCCTCGCGGACATCGAGGCGCTGTGCGACGGCGTACGCGGCGCCGGCCTGGAGATCGTCTACCGGACCGTCGGCGAGGTGGACGCCCTGGACCGAGGGGTGCAGCTGACGGTCTACCGCATAGTCCAGGAGGCCCTGACGAACACCCTGAAGCACGCGGGCGCCGGCACCGAGGTGAAGCTGTCGGTCGTCGTCGGGGACGAACGGCTCGTCGTCCGGATCCGCGACAACGGGCCGGCCGGACACCCCGGACCACGGAACGAGGAGGGACACGGACTGGTGGGCATGCGCGAGCGAGCGGCGCTGTACGGAGGGACCGTGAGCGCCGGACCCGCGGCCGACGGGGGATGGGCCGTGGAGGCCGCCCTCGACCTGACACCTCGGGGAGGCGCCCGGTGACCACGGTCCTCGTCGTCGACGACCAGCAACTGCAGCGCTACGGCTTCCGGGTGCTGCTCGACTCCATGCCCGAGACGGAGGTGGTCGGCGAGGCCGCGAACGGTTCCGAGGCCGTCCGCAGGACCGCCGAACTCCGTCCCGACGTGGTGCTGATGGACGTACGGATGCCCGGCATGGACGGCATCGAGGCGACCCGCCGGATCGTCGAGGCCGGGGGGCGTTCCCGGGTCCTCGTGCTGACCACCTTCGACGTCGACGAGTACGTGCATGCCGCCCTGCGGGCCGGAGCCAGCGGCTTCCTCCTCAAGGACGCGCGCCCCGACGAACTCCTCGCCGGGATCCGCGCGGTCGCCGGGGGCGACGCGGTGATCGCGCCGGCCCTCACCCGCCGCATCCTGGACGAGTACGCCCGGCACGTGCCCGCCAGAAGGGGGGACCCGGGCGAGGACCCCCGCCTGGCCGCCCTCACCGAACGCGAGCGCGAGATCCTCGTCGCCATCGGCAAGGGCTGGACCAACGGCGAGATCGCCGCCCGCTTCGTCGTGACCGAGTCCACCGTGAAGACGCACGTCGGCCGTGTGCTGGCCAAGATCGGCGCCCGGGACCGCGTCCAGGCCGTGATCTTCGCCTATGACCAGGGAATCGCTCGGCCCGGGGCCGGCTGAGGGAACGGACGGCTTCTCACTCGCATCTAACCCTGCAAGTCGTAGGGTGGGATGTCCTCCTACGAGTTGTAGGAGGATCCGGCTCCCCGGCAGTCGCCGTGGGGTACGACGACGAGAGGTGCAAGATGCCCGGCGGCTCGAACGCCACGACGACCGGTGTCCCTCGCACCGGCCTTCCCTCGCAGGCCGTCCGGCCTCGGCGTCCGCCGGGCGAGCCCTGGCTCGGGGCGGTCGCGGCCGCCTTCACGCTCGCCCAACTCGTCCTCGTACGACCGGATCTCGGTCTCGGCTGGGACGAGACCGTCTACGTCAGCCAGGTCAGCGGTCACGTGCCCGCCGCCTACTTCAGCGCGCCCCGATCCCGCGGCATCTCACTCCTCGTCGCCCCGATCGCGTCGTGGTCCGACTCCACCGTCCTGCTCCGGATCTACCTGGCAGTCCTCTCCGGCCTCGCCCTCTACCTCGCCCTGCGAGTCTGGCGGGGCCACCTCGGGCGCGGCGCCCTGGCCTTGGCCGGCGGCCTGTTCGCCTCGTTGTGGGTGACGCTGTTCTACGGCCCCGAGGTCATGCCCAATTACTGGGTCGCCATCGGCGCCCTGGCCTGCGTTGGCTGCTTCCTCCGCGCCCGCGCGAACGCACGCGACCGGGCGGCCTGGTGGGGCGTGTTCGCGGGTGCGGCGCTGATGGCGTGCATGCGCCCCATGGACGCGGTCTACGTCGTGGTGCCCCTGCTCGCTCTCTCGCTGCGCCGCCCGCGTCTTCTCGTCGTGCTGGCCGTGGGGCTGGTGGCGGGTGCCGGCGAGTGGGTGATCGAGGCGTATACGAGCTATGGCGGCCTCGCGCAGCGCCTGTCCGCGGCCTCCGCCATTCAGGGCGGCCTCGGCTGGCACCTCGCTGCGGTCGACCAGTTGCGCAGTCTCGGCGGACGCACCCTGTGCCGGCCCTGCACCGGATCGGCCCCCAGCCCGGTGGTGACCCTGTGGTGGTTCGCGCTGCCGCTCCTCGCCGTCCTGGGAGCTGTGGTCGCCGTCCGAGCCCGGCGCGCGCTGCCCCTCCTGCTTCCGCTGGCCTGCGCTGTCACGGCCGCGGTCCCCTACCTGTTCCTCATCGGCTACGCGGCCCCCCGCTTCCTGCTGCCCGCCTACGCCCTGCTCGCCCTCCCTGCCGCCCAGGGCCTCGCCCACCTGGTCACCGCCCCGGTCAGCAGGGCCGGGCGCACCCTGGCCGTCAGCCTCGTGGCGCTCGGCCTGGCGGGCCATCTGGCCGTGCAGTACGCCGTCCTGGAGCACACCGTGCGCAGCTCCGCCGCCTCCCGCGCCGACTGGGCCGACACCGCCGCCGCCCTCCACAAACTCGGTGTACGGCCGCCGTGCCTGCTCAGCGGCTACGAAGCCGTCCCTGTCGCCTTCTATACCGGCTGTGACTCCGCCCAGACGTCAGGGCACGACGCCAGCACCACCGTGGCAGAGCTGACGCGTGCCGCTCACCGCACACCCTTCGCTGTGCTCGCTCCGCCAGGGGGCCGTCCGCCCGCGTACGCACGCACCTGGCCCGAGGAACAGGTCGACGTTCTTCGGGCGTACGTGGCACCCGAGGTACGGCAGGGGAGGTGACCGTCGTGACCCCGGCCGAGAGCCCGCCGATCGCCGTGGGCAGGCGCCTGCACGTCCAGCCGGGCATCACCCTGGTGGTGCTGACCGCCGCCGGCGGGATGCTCGCCGCGCACCGGGCCACGCTGGACAGCGGCACCGACCGGCTGGCCGCCGCCGACGGGGAGGGGCTGGTGCTCGCCTGCCTCGCCGCGGTGGGCACCTGGGTGTGCGCGGCCGTGGCGCAGCAGGGGGCTGTGGTCGAACGGCTGGGAACTCCTTGACGATGCCGGCGTAGTGGAAGGGCGCGGTGCGCGGGGGCCTGGTGCGTGCGTCCTGGTTGCGCAGGTTGACGGTGTCGCCCGGTGAGAGCTGGGAGTCGCTCCACCGCCGGGCCGGGCCCCGGTGACCGAGGCGAGTATCGACCGCGCCGTCCTCTCGCTCATTTCACGCAAACCGCTTACCGACTACAGCCTTGTAGACGTCAGGTGAACTGTAGATGATCGAGCAGGGGCGTCCATTCGTCCCCGCCCTGAACGGCGGATGCGTGCATCCCGTGCCCGGGGCGGTCGGACGAACCTCCGACTCGGCACATGCGGGTGCCGCCCGACGGAGGCGAGACAGAGGAGGCAGTCCTTGACTGACACCCATCGTGGCGGAATGGGCGTCGAGATCCGCCGTCGTACGGAGACGCACCTGGCGGCACCGCCCCCGACCCGGGCCCCAGCTCTCGCCGCCCCGGACACCGGGCCCCAGCAATGGCACCGGGGTATGACCCTGGTGGCCACGATCAGCCTGTTCATCGGCACGCGCGCCGCCTGGACCACCGCGATGGCGTCGAGCCCGCCGGTCGCCGCCGTCATCTCCTTCTGCTACGCCGCCATCCTCGTCTGCGCCGTCCTCAGCCTCCTCGTACGCGGCCGCCGGGCACTGATCAGGGTCGACGCGGCCGTACTGGTCACCGCCGTCGCCCTGGTGATCTGCGGCTACCTGCTCGACCACGCGGGCACGGACGAAGCCGCACTGACCTCCCAGGCCGCGAACCAGATCCTGCACGGCCGTCCGGTCTACGGCCAACCGTGGCCCTGGCTGTTCGCCACGCACGGTGTCGGGATCACCAAGACCATGTCAGGCGGTGCCGACTACACGTACGGCTATCCGCCGCTGACCGCCCTGCTCGCCGCACCGGTGCACGCCGTCCTCCATTCGACGGCGGCCGCCACCCTGGTCCCCACCGTCGCGCTGCTGGCCTCCTCGGTCCTGCTGTGGTTCCTGCTGCCGGCGCCCTGGCGGTCCGCGGCCACGGCCGTCTGCCTCGGTTTCGGCTTCCTGCCCCACTACGCCTACTCCGGCTATCCGGCCATCACGGCCCTCGCCCTGCTCATCCCCGTCGTGGTCCGCTGGCCCGGCACGGGCGAGGGCGGCCGCCTCGACCCCGGGGGCGTACTGCGGGCGGCCTGTCTGGGCGCCGCCTGCGCCGCCCAGCAACTCGCCTGGTTCCTCGCCCCGTTCCTCCTGATCGGCCTGTACGCAGTCCGGCGCGGCGAACTCGGCCCCCGGCGCGCCCTGGCGGTCACCGCCCGCTACACGGCCACCGCCGCCCTCACCTGGTCCGCGGTCAACGCGTACTTCGCCGTCCAGGACTTCCCGGCCTGGCTGAACGGGATCCTGCTGCCCCTGGAGCAGAAGGCGATCCTGCACGGTCAGGGCGTGATGGGCATCTCCTACTACTTCACCGACGGCAGCGACCGCCTCGACTACTACTCCTACGGCAGCCAGCTGCTCCTGCTCGGCCTGCTCGCGGCCACGGTGCTGTTCGTGCGACGGCTGGGGCCGGCCCTCACCGTCCTGCCCTGGCTCGCTTTCTACCTGGCCACGCGTTCCCAGGACGGCTACTTCCTGATGATGACCCCGCTCTGGCTGGCGGCCGCCGCCACCGTCCCGGCCACTGCCTTCACCACCGCCTGGCAGCCACGCCTGCCCCGCCTCGACGGCCGGCGGGCCAGGACCGTCGTCGCGGCCGGGCTGCTCGCTCCCGCCCTCGCGTGCGTCGTGATCGCCGCCGCGAGCCCGCCGCCGCTGCGCATGAGCCTCGCGCCGCACTTCGCCAAGCACGGCTCACGTGTCGGCGTCACCACCATCGACGTCCGGGCCGTCAACACCACCGGTACGGCACTCGAACCGCACTTCGCGAGCCGTACCGGCCAGGGCGCCTCCAACTGGTGGACGATCGACTCGGGTCCCACCGTGCTGGCCCCACACGCCTCCGCAGACTATCGAGTGGAACCCGAGGGGGGTTTCCGCGCGACGCCCGGTGGCCATGGGCCGGGGAGCTATCTCATCGCCGTCACCGGCACGCCGATGACGATCACCTCCGCCCACATCCCGGCCGCCGCTCCCGCCGTCCGGTGAGGCGGTCTTCTTCCGTGGCTGTGCATGGCGCCATGCGGCCCGTGCGGCAATCTCAGGGCGGGGCCTGTGCGCGGCGGCGGTCAGGATATGTTCAGGAACGGGCTGGCATGGTCGGGCAGCGTGACCTACGAAACGTCCGACAGCCAGGTGGTTCCGGAGGCCGGCCGGACAGCCGCTTCGGGGCATCGCCCGCGCTGGAACAAGGTGCCCGAACTCACCGTCTACTTCTGGATCATCAAGGTCCTGTGCACGACGGTCGGTGAGACCGCGGCCGACCTGCTGAACGAGAAGGCCGGCCTGGGGCTGACCGGTGTCTCGGTGCTGATGAGCGCCCTGTTGGCCGTCGTCCTGGTGGTCCAGTTCCGCACGAGTGCCTACCGGGCGGGCGTGTACTGGCTCGCCGTGGCGCTCATCAGCGTCGTCGGCACGCTGATCAGCGACAACCTCACCGACAACATGGGTGTGCCGCTGGAGACCAGTACGACGGTCTTCGCGCTCGTCCTCGCCGTCGTGTTCGTGGTCTGGTACCGACGCGAGCGGACCCTGTCCATCCACCACATCGACACCGTCGGCCGCGAGTCCTTCTACTGGCTGGCGGTGCTCTTCACGTTCGCCCTGGGCACCGCCGCCGGTGACCTGTTGTCCGAGCGCCTGGGCCTCGGGTACTGGCTGTCCGCCACACTGTTCGCTGCTGCCATCGCCGCAGTGGCCCTCGCGTACTTCGCGCTGGACCTGGACGCGGTGTGGAGCTTCTGGATCGCCTACCTCCTCACCCGCCCCCTCGGCGCCTCCATCGGCGACTACCTCTCCCAGCCCACCGGCGACGGCGGCCTCGGGCTCGGTACCGTCGTCACCAGCGCCCTGTTCCTGACGGTGATCCTCGGCACGGTCGGCTACCTGTCCGTCACCCGCAGGGACATCTCCGAACCGAAGCACCCGCCGGTACCCGCGGCCTGAGCTGCGGGAACAGCGGTGCTTCAGGAACCGTCCAGGCCGGCTCCGGCAGGGCCGCAGGTCCCGTCCGCATCGACGAACGGTTCATCGCACAGGTCATCCGACAGGCAGGCCGACCCTGAACCGTGCGCCCGGGGAGCCTGCCGCAGCCTCCCTTCGGCCGCGTCACCGGCAATCACTCACGGCTCTCCACCCGAGACGGCCTCGGCGATCGGCCGGTCGCCCGTCGCGCTGTAGTCGCGCAGCGGCGGGATCTTGCGATGGGCCGCCGAGTGGGTCCGGGCGCGGACTGCCGGCACGGGCCGTAGCCTGACGACGGCGTCCAACCCGCCGTCTGGCGCCGCGTTCAGGGCGACGTCTCCACCACCGGCCTGGGTGAGCCGCTGAACCATGGAAAGGCCCAGGCCGGTGCCGTCATGGCGGGCGTCAGCGGCACGCCAGAAGCGGTCGAAGGCCCGTTGCCGGTCGGTTTCGGTCATGCCTGGGCCCTGGTCGATCACATGCAGTTCGACCGTGCAGCCGTCGTCTGCCGTCGCGGTGGCGGTGGCGGTCGCCAGGGTGATCGTGGTGCCGGGCGGGGAGACGCTCAGCGCGTTGGACAGCAGGTTGTCGAGGATCTGTTCGAGTGCGCCCGCGACCGCCCACACCTGGCCGACTTTCGTGCCGGACACCGCGATGCCGACACGCTGATCGCCGGCGAACGCCGTCCAGATGGCCGCGCGGTCGGCGACGACGGCGTCGAGGTCCACGGTCTCCGGAGTGATCGCCGAGTTCTCCAGCCGGGCGAGGGCGAGCAGCCCCTGGACCATGCGGCTGAGGCGGGCGACTTCGTCGATCGCGTCGCCGAGACTGTCCTGGGCGCAGGCGGCGAGGTGGGGCTCGAAGTTCTCCAGACGCAGGCGCAGGGAGGTCAAGGGGGTCTTGAGCTGGTGCGATGCCTCGGAGGCGAAGGCTTGCTGGGCGTGCAGCAGGTGCTGGAGCCGGGTGGCCGTGCGGGTGAACGCGGCCGTCACCCGGCGTAGTTCGGGGGGCCCGTGGTCGGTGGCCGGAGGGTCGGTCAGGCGGCCGTCGGCGAGTTGCGTCGTGGCGCGTTCCAGAGCCCGCAGAGGGCGGGTGATCCAGCGGGCGAGCGCGGAACCGATCAGCGCGACCACCGCCAGCACGCCAAGGCCGACGACGCCGAGCGCGGCCCAGGTGGCATGCACCTTCTCGGCGATCGGGGTGAGCGGGTAGAGGGTCCGGACGACGCAGGGGACGGTGTCGCCTGTCCCGCCCGGCACGGTGGCGAACAGGACCTTGACGCCCGGGACGAGGTCGTCGCGGATCCCGGTGGCGGGCCGGTCGTGGAGGGCGGTGGCGATGTCCGGCTGGGAGGAGAGGTCCGTGCCCACGGCGGTGGCGTCGGCGGAGTCGGTGAGGACCGTGCCGCCTCGGTCGGTGATGACCACACCGCTGCCGGTGCGCCGGGCGTAGTCGCGGGCGAATTCCGGCAGGTCCGACGCCCGCCCGTGTTCGAGTTTCTCCTCGCACACCGAGGCGAGCGTGACCGCGCCCAGTTCGGCGGTGTGGGAGAAGCGGTTCAGCTCGTTGCGGGCGTAGACGAAGCCGAAGGGAACTTCCAGGGCCAGCAGGACGAGTGCCATGAGGCTGAGGTAGCTGAGCAGCAGACGGCGCGTCATCGGACGTCACTGCGGGGCTGATCCGGTGCGGCCGGGGCCGGGCCGGGACCTGTGGGCGGAACGAGACGGAACCCGATGCCGCGGATGTTCTCGATCCAGGCGGGGTCACCCAGTTTGCGGCGCAGGGCGGCGATGTGTACGTCGAGGGTCTTCGTGGGGCCGAAATAGTCCGGCTCCCACACCGTGTCGAGGATCTGCTGGCGGGAGAAGACGGCTCCGGGATCTTCGGCGAGGCAGACGAGCAGGGAGAACTCCTTGGGAGCCAAGGCGATCGGCGCCCGGCCCACACGCACCTGACGCGTCCGGCGGTCGACGCTGAGGGGACCGATCAGCTGGGCGCCGGCCGCACCGGCCGGGTCCCGGCTGTTGGCTGCTGCTGTCACCGGATCACCCGTATCGCCGGGCACGGCCCGCGTCCGGCGGGCCACGGCCCGGATCCGCGCCACCAGCTCCCGGACCCCGAACGGCTTCGACACGTAGTCGTCCGCGCCCAGTTCCAGACCGAGCACCCGGTCGGCCTCGGAATCCCGCGCGGTGATCATGATGATCGGGACCGCGGAGCGGGCTCGCAGCTCCCGGCAGACGTCGATGCCGTCCATGTCGGGGAGCCCCAGGTCCAGGAGCACCATCGCCGGCTCCGCGGCGGACAGGCCGTCGGCACCGGTTCGCGCGTGTTCCACGGTGAACCCGAAACGGCTCAACCCCTCCAGCAGGGGCTCGGCCACCCGGTCGTCGTCCTCGATCAGCAGCAGATGCATGCCGACAGGCTCACAAACGGCAGCCCTGCCGCGTTGTACAACCGCCGCGCTATTCCCTCATATCAGTGACCCTCCGGGTTTCTCATGTGACGGCGGCACGCGCGAGGTCGTCGACGGGCGGGCGCGGAATTCAGCCGGATGGCGCACTCGCGGACGAGGGCTGTGCCAGGACATCCAGTGTGTTGCCAGCTTCTGGTTAGGAGATGGTTAAGAAACAGGGCAACAGGATCGCCGTGATTCCGCCGAAGCGTGTGCTGCGGGCAGCCGGGAGCCGCCCATGACCTGTAACTTGCCGCGTGGCAGGCATGACTGCACCGTGCTGTGGGCCCTGGTTGCGCGGCTGTCACAAGGAAGCGGCAACACACATGCGCGACCCGTTTTTCTGGCGTTTCCGGGTTTTCGCCGCGGGGATTTCCGGAAACCACCTGTATTTCCGCTTGATTAGCGCTTACACGCCTTCCCGTAGTGTCCGATGTGCGGTCCGGTTCAGGTCCGCCGCGTGCTGGAAAAACCACTCGACTTCCGGGAATCCGCCATGCCCTCAGACACCCCCGACACGACGATCGACGAACTGCGGCGGGTGCGCCCGGATCTGGCGGAGCCGTTCGCGGCGGCCTTCCCCAGAGCGCGGGCCACCGTCCTGGGGCGGCTGTGGGGCGCCCTCGCGCGGGAGCCGGTGCCCGGCGTGACGGTCCGGCGACGCGAGGCGGACACACTGGTCGTAACGCTGTGCAACGGTGACCGGCTCACGGCGCCTGACGTGTGCGCCCAGCGGTTCGCCCGGGCGCCCGAGGACTTCACGGTGTCGGGGCCCGCAGGGCCGGTTCGCGGGCCGGCGCAACTCCTTGCCCAGCTGGGGCAGTCAGGATCGGCGGTGAGTCAGCTCGCCGCCGAACTGGACAACAGCGTCGTCAACCTCGCGCTGGCCCGTGCCGCGAATCCCGAAAGGCCCGGCAGGCCGCGCGATTCGGTCGATGCGGAGCAGGCGGTGGTCGACGGTCACCCGCAGCACCCGTGCTGCCGTACCCGTACCGGCATGTCCGTCGCCGAGGTCCTGGCCTACGGGCCCGAACACCACCCGGTGATCGAACTGGCCCTGCTGCCCGTCCCGGCCGACCGTTGGCAGAGCGCGGGCACCTGGCCGGCGGAGCTGCGGGACGGCGACACGCTCCTGGTTCCGGTCCACCCCTGGCAGCGGGACCACGTACTGGCGCGCCACCGCGACCTCGCCGTGACGGCGCGGACGATCCCGGCCCGGCCGCTGCTGTCGCTGCGTACGCTCGCACCGGTGGCCGAGCTGCCCGGCTGTCACATCAAGACCGCCCTGGACGTGCAGGTCACCAACTACCGGAGAACCATCTCGCCGGCGGAGGTGGCCGACGGACCGGCCCTGTCGGAGCTGGTCTCGGCCGTCGTCGACAAAGCCGGGTTCGGCGAGAGCCTGCGGGTGCTCCGTGAGCTGGGCGGCGGCGCGGTCCGGGTGGGTGGGCGCGCGTCCGACAGCTTGTCCGCGATGCTCAGGGAGTCCACCGACTCCCACCTCGGCGACGGTGAGATCGCCGTCCCGCTGACGGCGGTGCACGCGACCGGCGCCGCCGTCGTGGCGGGTGATCCGGTGCGCTGGCTGCGGGACTTCGCCGCGCTGGTACTGCCGCCCGCGTTGACCCTGCTGTCCATGGGAGTCGCGCTGGAGGCCCACGGCCAGAACACCCTGGTCGTCCTTCGGGACGGGAGGCCGGTACGCGTGCTCTACCGGGACCTGGACGGCGTCCGGGTCAGCCCGCGCAGGCTGGCCGCCTGCGGATTCACCCTGCCACCCCTCGCCGGCACCCGGGCGGGCGACGACCTGGACGCGCTGCGCACCAAGCTGTTCGGCGCGCTCGTCAGCGGGGTCTTCAGCGAGCTGGTCGACGTCCTCGCCCGCACCCGTGCCATCGACCCCGGGACGCTGTGGGAGACGGTGGCCGAGGCCGGCCGCCGGGCATACGCCGAACTGCCGGATCACGGGGACGAGGCCGTCTTCTTCGGCGACACCCTGCCGTTGAAGGCCACCATCGCGATGCGTCTGGCCGACGACCCCGGCAAGGCCCAGTGGATTGCCATGCCCAATCCCCTCACCCGGTACCGCCACTTCTGACGCACGGGAGCCACCCCATGACCACCTCCGCCATCGCGTCCGGCACCACGACCGCGGCACAGACCGATCAGCCGGACGAGACCGCCGACGCCGTCACCGCCCACACCCTGCTCAACTGCCTCGTCCGCGAGGTGTCCGCCCCCGAGCACCAGGTGACCGTCGACCACGACCACCTCCTGCTGCGCCTGCCGCGCAGGGACCTCCTGCTGCGGGCCCGACTCCGCCGGGTCTCGATGATCGGCGCCCACCGTTTCCAGGGCCCCGTCCAAAGGCTTCACGACGCCTCGTGGATCACCGTCGACTGGCGGGAACTGGCCGGCCATGTCCAGGAGGAACTGGAACTGCGCACCGGCACGGCCAACGACGAGTTCCTGGACCAGGTCGCCGACAGCCACGAGACCATCCGCACCACCCTGGAACACCGCGCCCGTCCGGCACCGCAACCGGGCCTGTGTCCGGACCTCTATCTGGCTTCCGAGCAGGCGCTGGTGTTCGGACACCGCTTCCACCCCACGCCCAAGGCCCGTACCGGGGACCCCGCGGACTGGCTGGCGTACGGACCGGAGACCGGAGCCCGCATCCGCCTGCACCACCTGGCCGTACGCCGCGAACTGGTACGGGAAGAAGGTGAGTCGGGCGAGCTGGACAGGCTGTTTCCGCCGGCGGACCCGGAATACGTGACGCTCCCGGTGCATCCCTGGCAGTTCCGGTTGCTGCGCGGTCACGAGGGGTTGCGCGCGGCGATGGCGGACGGCGCCGTCGTGGACGCGGGCGTCAGCGGGCCCGCATGGGTGCCCACCGCGTCGGTGCGTACGCTCTACCAGCCGGACGCGGACACCTTCCTGAAGTTCAGCCTGAACGTCCGCATCACCAACTGCCTGCGCAAGAACGCCGGTTACGAACTGTCGGGTGCCGTCGCCCTGAACCGGCTGGTCCAGCCCGTCATGACCCGGCTCGCCGACCGCTTCCCCGGCTGCGCGCTGCTCGCCGAGCCCGGCTACCGCACCGTCGCCGCCGACGGCGACACCGACCTGATCGAGGGTTTCGGCGTCATCGTGCGCTCCGGCCTACGGCCCCACCTCCGTCCGGGTGTGACGCCGCTGCTCGCCGCGGCGATCGCGGACGAGTACCCCACCAGCCAGGCCCACGTCTCCCACCTGCTGGCCCGCGGTGACGGAGACCTCCTGGCCTGGTGGGAGGCGTATCTCGGGTTGCTGCTGCCACCCGTGCTCGCCGCGTACTTCGAACACGGCATCGTCCTGGAACCCCACCTGCAGAACGTCGTCGTCGGCGTGAGCGCGGACGGCATGCCCGCGCAGATGCTGTTCCGCGACCTGGAGGGCACCAAGCTCCTGCCCCGTCATCATGAGCGGTTTCTGTCCGCTCTTCCGGAGGACGTCCGCGGGCCGTTGACCTACGACGCCGAACGCGGCTGGAACCGGGTCGCGTACTGCCTGCTGGTCAACCATGTCGCCGAGGTGCTCGGCGCCCTGGCCGACCTCCGGCCGGCACTCGAACCCGCGCTGTGGGGCCTGGTCCGTGACCGCATCGACGCATACGCCCACACCGCCGGTGAACCGCCCCGCCTACGGGCCCTGCTCTCCGGCGTCCCGCTGCCCGCCAAGGCCAACCTCCTGCTGCGCTGGTCCCGCCAGGCCGACCGGCACGCCCACTACATTCCCCTGCCCAGCCCGCTCGGCGCGCACTTCCCCCGCGAGGTGACGCCGTGAGGCCCGCACTTCTGCACCACGTCCGCCAGTTGGCCGACGACGACCTGCCCGCCTACCTCTACGACCTGCCTGGCCTGCGCGAACACATCCGCGCCGTCCGGGCCGCGCTGCCCCGCCGCGTCGAACTGCTCTATGCGGCCAAGGCCAACTCCGACCCCCGCCTGCTGCAGACCCTGGCCGGGCACGTCGACGGGTTCGAGGTCGCCTCCGCCGGCGAAGTCCGCCACGTCCGCGGCCTCTTTCCCAAAGCCCGGATCGCCTTCGGCGGCCCCGGCAAGACCCCGGAGGAACTGGCCGAGGCACTGGACGCGGGCGTGGAGCGCCTGCATGTCGAGAGCGAACACGAGCTGCGCACGCTGACGACCGTGCTGGGCGACCGCACGGTCGACGTGCTGCTGCGCGTCAACGTACCCGTGATGCTCCGTTCGGTCTCCCTGGTCATGGGCGGCTGCCCCAGCCCTTTCGGCCTGGACCCCGCGCACCTGGACCGATGCCTGCGGATCATCACGGACGACGGCCGTATCCGGCTGCGCGGGCTGCACATCCACGTCGCCAGCGGCCTCGACGCGCGTGCTCACCTGGCCCTCGTCGCCCAGGTCATGGCCTGGGCGGACCGTTGGGCGCACCAACAGGGGACCGCACTCGCCGAGGTCAACATCGGCGGCGGGATGGGCGTCGACTACACCCGTCCCGACGAGGTCTTCGACTGGGCCGCGTTCGGTGTCGGGCTGTGCCGGACGCTGGAACGCCACCCCCGTGTCACGCTGCGGATCGAACCGGGTCGCTCGCTCACGGCCTACTGCGGCTGGTACGTCACCCAGGTCCTGGACGTCAAACGCAGCCGCGGCCAGGCGTTCGCCGTCCTGCGCGGCGGAACCCACCACCTGCGCACACCGGCCGCGAAACAGCACGACCAGCCCTTCGAGATCATCCCCGACCAGTCGTGGCATCACTCCTGGCCCCGCCCGGAGGTCCGCGGCGAGCCGGTGACACTGGTCGGCCAGCTCTGCACACCCAAGGACGTGCTGGCCCGCCGCGTCATGGTCGACCGGCTGCGGATCGGCGACCGGATCGCGTTCGCCATGGCCGGTGCCTACGCGTGGAACATCTCCCACCACGCGTTCCTCATGCACCCCCACCCGACCTTCCACCACATCGACGACCTGGACACGCCCGTCGCGGACGCGTGCGCGGGCCGGCCGGCATGAGCCTGCAGTGCCGCCCGCCACGCGGAAAGGAGCACGGTTCGGCGCTCGCGACCCTCACCGTCCGGGCCTTCCGCCGTTACCTGCTCGGCCAGCTGACCTCCAACATCGGCACCTGGATGCAGCGAGCCGCCCAGGACCTCCTGGTCCTGCAGCTGACCGGCGACAGCGGCAGGGCGGTCGGCGTCGTGACCGCACTGCAGTTCCTGCCCCAGACCCTGTTCGGCCTCACCGGGGGAGCCCTCGCCGACCGCTACCCCAGACGCCGGCTGCTGCTGATCACCCAGACCGCCATGGCGGCGCAGTCACTGCTGCTCGGCGTCCTGACCGTCACCGGCACGGTGAGCCTGCCGTCCGTCTACGTCCTGGCCGCGGCCCTCGGCACCGCCACCGCCGTGGACGGTCCCGCCCGCAACGCCCTCATATCGGAACTGGTCGTCCGCGAGCAGATGGCCGCCGCGGTCAGCCTGAACTCCGCCCAGTTCAACGTCGCCCGCATCCTCGGGCCCGCCGCAGCGGGCCTGACCGCGGCCGCCGTCGGTACCGGCCCGGTGTTCCTGATCAACGCGGTCTCCTATCTGGCAGTCCTGTACGGGTTGGTCACGATCCCGTCCGGTGAACTCCGGCACCCCGGCAGGCACCGACCCGGCGACAAGTGCCTGACCGACGCCTTCCGCCACATCGCCACCACACCGGAACTGCTCCTGCCGATCACGCTCGTCGCCTTCGTCGGCACCTTCGGACTCAACTTCCAGGTCACCATCTCCCTCGTGGCCATCACCGTCTTCCACTCCGGCGCGGCGGCCTTCGGCTGCCTCTCCGCCGCCTATGCGGCGGGCAGCCTGGCGGGTGCGCTCCTCGCGGCCAACGGGAGGCAACCGCCCACCCCCCGACGTCTGATCACGGCCACGGTCGTCTTCGGCGTACTGGAGGCCGCGCTGGGCCTGATGCCCGGCTACGGCACGTTCATGGCCCTGCTGGTCCCCGTCGGCTTCGCCGCGGTGATCGTCACCACGACCGCCAACGCCCTGACACAGCTGCACGTCGACCCGCACCTGCGCGGGCGTGTGCTGTCCGTCTACTTCCTCGTGCTCCTGGGCGGCACTCCCATCGGCGCCCCTCTCGTCGGCGTCGTCTCCGACGCCCTCGGCCCCCGCTCCGCCCTGATACTCGGCGGTGTGATCTCAGCGGCCTCCGCGCTCGCTCTGTCGGCTTGGAGTACCGAGCGGCACCGGCCGAATCAGCGGCGCGTGGCGCCTGACCCGGTCCCGTCACGGGGCGAGTGATACGCACGGTGGCAGTCAGGATGCGTTCAGGTTCCAGCTGGCACAGTCGGGCACCATGACCGATGAAACGCCTGACAGCCCGGTGGTTCCAGAGGCGGGCATCCACCAGCGAGTCGGCGAACAAGCGGCTGAGACGGGCGCACACCACTTCTCCGGAACTGGCTGGAGAAGCGCCGAGAGAGCCTCTGCGCGGCCAGGAGGGGAAGTCGCGAGGAGGTATCGGGCGACGCGAATTCATGAGCTGCGCAGATTGCATCCCCGGATTGGGATCCCGGAATTCCGGCTAATTTTACGGACCCGGATTCGAATTGGCCCGATGATTTCGTTGGGCTGCCCGGGAAATGGGGGGCATTCGCCGGTGCCCATGGAATCGAGTCTCGCCGCCTCGGAGGCTCCCAGCTGCGGGATCAACGCCTTCGTAGTGCAGGCAATTCCAGGAGTGCGAACCCAGTCGTGAACAACGACCCCGGCGGCGCGCCCTGAACGGGCTTGACGAGCAATCGAAGTCGTACCGCAGCCCTGTGGATCTGACACAGCGCCTGGCCATGAATTTCCAGAAAACTACTGTTCCGCAGACGTGAGGGACGCCCCTTCGCGCTGCCACTCGTTCCTTGCGAGGATTACATGACAACTGCGACGACGCCCGACGGCCTTCGGGCGCCCGCCAAACAGATGCTGAACAAGGTTCCCGAGGTCACGATCTGGTTCTGGATCATCAAGATCCTGTGCACCACGGTCGGCGAAAGCTTCGCCGACTGGATCAACATGAACCTCGGCGTCGGCCTGATCAACACGGCATTGATCTTCACCGTGGTGCTGGCGGCCGTCATGGGCTGGCAACTCAGCACCAAACGCTACGTCCCGTTCGTGTACTGGCTCGCCGTCGTGGTGGTGAGCGTGACCGGGACCCTCTACACCGACATCCTCACCGACAGCCAGGGCGTTCCCCTCGCGCTGAGCAGCAGCGTCTTCGCCGGCCTTCTGGCCGTGGTCTTCGGGATCTGGTACGCCCGCGAGCGGACCCTGTCGGTCCATACCATCACCACGCGTCCCCGTGAACTCTTCTACTGGCTCGCGGTCCTGGTCACTTTCGCCCTCGGCACGGCGACCGGCGACTGGACCCTGGAACTGACCGGCTGGACCGCAGGTGTCTCCGTGTTCCTGCCTCTCGGGCTGATCGTCGCGATCATCCTCGGTTGGCGCCTCGGCGCCAACGCGGTGCTCTCCTTCTGGCTGGCCTACATCCTCACCCGCCCGCTCGGTGCCAACCTCGGTGACTGGCTCGGCTCGCCCAGCGGCGACGGCGGCCTGGGTCTCGGCACCGCGGTGACCAGCGTGGTCTTCCTGGGCGCGATCCTCGCCACGGTCGTGTACCTCACGGTCAGCCGCAGCGATGTCATCGAGACCCACGATCTCCCTCATGCCCCGCGAGCGCTGAACCCGGCGCGTGAGCGGATCATGCTCGGCTACTACGCCGTCGTGGCGGTCGCAACCGCGGCGCTTCTCGTCTGGGCACACCACCAGCCCCACGCGGCCGCGGCCAGTGAGGAAGACGCCCCCGCACCGGTAACCGCCCATCTCACCCCGAAGCAGGCGACGTCGCCGTTCCCTCCGGCCGAGATCGCGAAGTTCCGCACGATCGCAGCCGACACCCGGGCAAAGCTCGATTCGGGCGACCAGTCCGCCGCGACCACCCGAGTCACGGACCTCGAAACCGCTTGGGACAAGGACCAGTCCACCCTCGAGCCCAAGAGCGAGCAGTCCTGGCACTTCCTCGACAGCGAGATCGACCAGGTCCTGACGGCGCTGCGCGCCCCGAGCCCTGACAAGGCCACCGAGGTCAAGGCACTCAACACCCTCCTCACCTCACTCGGCTGACCAGGCACGACGACGGACTGCCTCGACGCATCCCAGGTGCCGGGGCAGTCGGCAGGCCGATCCGGACTCGGGGCACGGACCGCCGGCGGCCGCGGCCGCCGGCACCGGAAGCCGCGGCAGGGGCTGATGCGGGGCGACGGCTCGTTCTTGGGCGGGCGGTTGCCTGCGCTTTGCGAGTGCGACTTACTCTTACGACTTGTAGGAGTTTTCGGAGAGGGCGCAGGCGTGTCCCGTTCGGGCCCCAGGAGGCATCCGGCGGGCGGTCTCGCGGCGATGGCGGGGCCGTGCCCTTGGTTGAGGAGTGGCGAGAATGAGCGAACACCGGCGCCGATCGTCGGGGAGGACCGCATCGTCCGGCGTACCGTCCGGCTCTGACGGCATGCCGTACGGCGGCCGGGCCGCGGCACGCAGGGCTGCCCAGGCCCGGGGCGGGCGTGCCCGCCGCGCGGGGGGCACGCGACGTACGGACGCCGGACGTTCAGGTCGGCGCCGCCTGATCGACTACCCGCGGGCGGGCCGGCGCGGCCTGCGGCGCTGGCTGCCTTCGTGGAAGCTGGTGTCCGGCACCTTCCTGCTGTTCGCCGGCGGCCTGCTGGGCCTGTTCGGCTATGCCTACGCCACGACGACGATCCCCGGCGCGAACCCCAGTACGCAGGCGCAGAGCAACACCTACTACTGGTCGGACGGCTCGGTCATGGCCACCCAGGGGTCGACCAACCGGCAGAACGTCGATCTCGCGCAGGTCCCGAAACTGGTCCAGTGGGACTTCCTCGCCGCGGAGAACGCCACCTTCTACACCGATCCGGGCATCGACACGCGAGGCATGCTCCGCGCCGTCTATCACATGGCCACGGGCGGTGAGGTGCAGTCGGGGTCCACCATCACCCAGCAGTTCGTGAAGAACACCTACCTCAGCCAGGACCAGTCGGTCAGCCGCAAGCTCAGGGAGATCATGATCTCCCTGAAGATCGGTGACCAGATGACCAAGCAGCAGATACTGCAGGGCTACCTCAACACCTGCTACTACGGCCGGGACGCCTACGGGATCGAGGCCGCGGCCCGTACCTACTACCACGTGCACGCCTTCCAGCTGAACGTGAGCCAGGGGGCCTTCATCGCCGCCACGGTCAACGAGCCGAGCCTGCTGATGCACGCCGACACCGACCCGCAGGCCAAGGCCCAGGCCACGGAACGCTGGAAGTACGTGCTGGACCGGATGGCCAAGATCCACCAGATCACCGGCGCTCAGGAACAGCACTACCTGGCGTCGGGGTTCCCCACGCCCAAGCCGTACTCGCCGTCGGCCGGAATGTCCGGGCAGACCGGTTACCTGGTGCAGGCCGCGGAGAAGTACGTCGAAGCCCACGCCTCCCTCACGGACCAGCAGCTGGGGCGCGGTGGCTACCAGATCTACACGACCTTCGACAAGAAGAAGGTGAACGCGCTGGCGGCGTCCGTCGCGGCGATGGAGCACCGGCACCTCGACCCGCAGCACCGCTCGGCCGACAAGGACGTCCAGGTCGGTGCGGCGTCGATCAGTCCGTCCACCGGCGCGATCGTGGCGCTGTACGGCGGGGCCGGCTGGAACAAGGGGCACTGGACGGACAACGCGGACGCGACCGGCGTGCCGGTCGGCTCCACCTTCAAACCCGTCGACCTGGCCGCCGCCCTCGACCACGGCGCCGTCCTCTCTCCCGGGCAGCCGGCCTCACCGATCACCCCGGCCTCGAAGTTCGACGGCGACGACGGCATCACCATCAAGAACCAGCAGGGCCGGGAGCTGTCGGACTCGAACGACCCCACGGGGCTCCTGCACCAGCGCAACGACGTGTCCACCAAGTGGGGTTACATCACCCTGCGCAAGGCGATGGAGCAGTCGGTCAACACCCCCTACGTCCAGCTCGGCGAGTACGTCGGCTACGGCAACGTGGAGAGCGAGGCCCTGAAAGCGGGGCTCCTGCGCACGAGCCTGCAGTACGACACCCCGGGCTTCTACATCGGTACCTCCACACCGTCGGCGATCCGCATGGCAGACGCTTACGCCACCTTCGACGACGGCGGGGTCCAGCACGAGCCGTACTCGGTGACCAAGGTCGTCGCCGACGGCCGGCAGCTGCCCGGCTTCGACAAGCCCAAGGGCACCACGGCCATGCCCGCCTCGACCGCCGACACCGTCACTGACGTCCTGCGGGACGTCGTCAAGAACGGCACCGGTACCAACGCCCAGGCCCTGGGCCGCCCGGTGGCCGGCAAGACCGGCACGACCGACGACTACAAGTCCGCCTGGTTCATCGGCTACACCCCGCAACTGACCACGGCTGTGAGCATGTTCAAGGAGGACCCGAAGAACGCCGGCCTGCGGTCCATGCAGGGCGTCGGCGGCTACGCCAAGGTCTTCGGCGCCGACATGCCCACCGAGGTGTGGACCGGCTACATGACCGCCGCCCTCCAGGGACAACCCGTCCAGCAGTTCCCGCCCGCACCCCAACTGGGCCAGGGCACGGACGAATACGGCGCACCCTCGCCCACACCCTCCGCCACCGCGCCCCAGAGCACACCCACGGCCACCCCGACCGCACCGGCCGCCCCCACCCGCACCACCACACCGTGCCGCGGGCATGGGAAGCACTGCGTCGGCCCAAGTCCGACCGACACCGCCGGCACGACCGCCGGCACGACCGGAGGCACCGGCGGCGGGCTGCTCGGCGGCACAACCGGCGGTAACACCTCACCCTCACCGACGACCAGCTCACCGGCCCCGGCCGTTACCCGCGGAGGGCCTTGAGCCGCGTCACGGTGGCCGGTGGGTTGCCGGCCTTTTCCTCAGGAACCCACCCGGTGGGTCCCTGCATTCGCCTCGGTCCGGACTGGCCGGACCGAGCATGGCGGCGACGGCGGATGTCCCGGTAGGCCAGTGAGCGCATGCCACCTTGAAGCTGCTGGTGGGCGGCTGGTATGGCACTCGCCCACCGCCGGTCACTCGCCCCCGGGCGGGTGCCAGTCCACCGGCGGCGGCAGCGTGCCCTGCGCGATTATGTTCGCGTAGACGCTCTCCAGCGCCTGGCTGAGCGGCCCGACAAGCTCGCGCGGCATGCCGTCGAAGAACAGGCGACGCACGAGTTCCACGTGTCCCAGAGCCGCGGCCTCGAGCACCTTCCGGCCGTGTCGGGTCAGACTCACCTCGGTCACGCGCCGGTCGTTCGCGGACAGGCTGCAGCTCACCAGTTCCCGCTTGGCCATCCGCCGCACGTGGTGCGAGACCCGGCTGCGCTCCCAGCCGATCTGCGCGGCCAGCACCGTGATCGGCATCAGGCCCCCGTCGGCGACGCTCAGGGCCGTCAGGACGTCGTAATCCGGCAGGGACAGATCGCTGTCGGACTGCAGCTGGCGATTCATCTCGTAGGTCAGCCGCAGCTGAGTCCGGATGTACGCCAGCCAGGCCCGTTGCTGTTCGCCGTCGAGCCAGCCGCCCTCGGGCTCCGGCGCACCGCTGTTGGCATTGCGTGACATGTCACCTATACTTTCTGTCCAGCACCACCGTCGAGGCGTGCCGCTCCCGCATCATCTCGCGCGGACCGCCAGGAGCAGGAGGTACCGATGCCATACGCGGCAGTGCTCACCGGATACGGATCGCCCGAGACGCTCGTGTGGTCGGAAGTCGCCCTGCCCGCACCCGGACCTGGCCAGATCAGGATGCGCGTACACGCGGCGGGAGTCGGCCCGACCGACCTGAAGATCCGGCGCGGCGACCTCCAAGAGGTCTTCCCGCTGCCCGACCCCGCCGTTCTCGGCTTCGAGGCCGCCGGCACCGTCGACGCCCTCGGCCCGGGCGTGACCGGCGTGTCGCTGGGTAACGAGGTCGCCGCCCAGCTGCCCACGCTCGGCGGGTACGGCGAATACGCCCTCGCCTCCTCCTGGACCGTCAAACCAGCGACCGTCAGCTGGGCCGACGCCGCGGCGCTGCCCGCCTCCGCCGAAGCCGCCGTCGGCGTCCTGCGTCAGCTCGGCGTCACTTCCGGCGAGACGCTGCTCGTTCTCGGGGGCGGCGGCTCGGTCGGCGTGATCGCCACCCAGCTGGCCGTATCCCAGGGCCTCACAGTCTTCAGTGCCACCGGCCCGAGCGACGAGCAGTTCGCCAAGGATCTCGGCGCAATCCCGGTCCGCTACGGATCGGCGCTCCTTGCGCAGATGCGCGCGCACGTCGGCACGGTGGACGCCGTCTTCGACGCCGGAGGCAGAGGCGGCCTCCGCGACGCTGTCGAACTCGCGGGCGGCCCCGCGCGCGTGATCACCCTCGCGGACGAGCACGCGGCCGACTTCGGCGTCACCCTCTCCGCCCCCACCCCGGACCGTGCCCCCGACGCGGTCGAGCAGACCATGCCACTACTCGCTTCCGGGCAACTCCGCCTGCGTGCCCAGCGGCTGCTGCCGATGCGGGACGCCGCGCAGGCGCACGCCCTTCTCGAAGCGGGCACAGCGCACGAAAAGCTCATCCTCACCGCTTAGCGGCCTGTCGCGGTGCACTGTTCAGATCAACCGCCGGAGGAGCCACATGGAGAGCCCGATCGAGGTAGTACGCAGGTTTTGCGCGGCATGGTCGAACAACGCCGGGGCCGCCGAACTGGCGGCGTTTTTCACCGACGACGCCGTCTACCACAACATCCCGCTGGCGCCGATCACCGGCCGGGAGGCCATCGCCGACACCATCACCTCGTTCATCCGCCCTGGCCCGCCAGGCATTGAGCACATCGAGTTCCGCGTCATCAACATCGCAGCCGACGGACCGATCGTGATGACCGAGCGGGTGGACGTCTTCAAGCTCCCTGACAAATCGTTCGAACTGCCGGTCATGGGGACCTTCGAGGTCACTGACGGCAAGATCAAAGCCTGGCGCGACTATTTCGACATGAACCAGTTCACCAGCCGGATGGGATAAGGCTGGACCTCGTCAGCGCGAGTCCACATCGAGCGCGTGCCAACTTGTCGGTGAGGGCGGCTGGTTGACTGCGGAGAGCTGTACAGCGCTGCCGGGGCGGTTGGAGGGCGTCCCGGGGGCGTCGGGCCGGTCAGGCCGCGGTCATCCCGCCGTCGATCGTCAGGGCGGCCCCGTTGATGAACCGGCCCTGGTCTCCTGCCACGAAGGCGACGAGTGCGGCGACCTCCTCGGGGGTACCGAGCCGGCCGTCAAGCTGCCGGGCCGCCATCGCCGCACGGGCCGCGCGGGGATCGGGGGCGTCGGAGAGGATCTTGTCGATCCACTCCGTCTCGACCGTCCCCGGGCATATCGCCACACAGCGCACACCTTCCCTGGCGTGATCCACCGCGACGGCACGCGTCAGCCCGACCAGCCCGGCCTTCGACGCGCAGTACGCGGCACGTCGTGCGAGGCCCACCTGTCCGCCCACGGAAGCGATGTTCACGATCACACCCGCACCGCCCGAGATCATGTGGGGCAGGACGGCCCGCGTCATGAAGAACGGCCCGGTGAGATTCACGCCCAGCACCAGGTCCCAGTCACCGTCGCTGGTCTCCAGTACGTTCGCCGCCACCCCGACTCCCGCCACGTTCACCAGGACGGCCGGGGATCCCAGCAGGCTGACGGTGGTGTCCACCGCCGCGGCGACCTCCTCGGGCCGGCGCAGGTCCAGGGGAGTCTCCCGAGCCGTGCCGCCCTCCTGTTCGATCAGGGTGCGGGTCCGGGACAGGCCGGCCCGGTCGAGGTCCAGCAGGGCCACCGCGAAACCGTCACCGGCCAGCCGCAGGGCGGTCGCCCGGCCGATCCCCGAGGCGGCTCCGGTGACGAGGGCGGTCCTGTGCTGAAGCGTCATGCCGTGACCTTTCGTAGTGTGCGGACGTCCCGCGTCGATGCGCCGTAGGCCGAAGAGGTCCTGTTCGCGTCACAGGACCGCTCCCATTCGCCAGGGGACGATCTCCTCCGTCCCGAAGCCGAGTGCCTCGGACTTGCTCTCGACGCCCGACGCCATGTCCACGAGGGCCTCGAACAGGGCGGCGCCGTAGGTGACCTGGTCGGCGTGGCTCATGGCCGGGCCGGCGTCGAAGTCGATGTCGCCGCGCATCCGCTCGTACAGCCCGCTGGTGGTGCTGATCTTCAGGCAGGGGACCGGACGGGAGCCGAACAGCGAGCCGCGTCCGGTCGTGAAGGCGAGCAGGTTGGCGCCGCCGGCGACCATGCCGGTGGCCGACACGGGGTCGTAGCCGGGTGTGTCCATGAACGTGAGGCCCGGCGCGGTGACCGGCTCGCCGTATCCGACGACGTCGTTCAGCGGGCTGGTCCCGGACTTGAGTACGGCGCCCAGGGACTTCTCCCAGATGGTGGTGATGCCGCCGGCCCGGTTTCCGCGTGACGGATTGTTGTCGAGCGTGGCGCCGCTCGCGGCCGTGTACTGCTGCCACCAGGCGATGAGTTCGTCGATACGGGCCGCCGCCCCGGGGTTCGACGCCCGGTCCCGCAGCAGGTGGTGGGCACCGTAGATCTCGGGGGTCTCGCCGAGGACGACCTTCCCGCCGGCCGCGACGAGCAGGTCGGCCGCGACGCCGAGGGTGGGGTTGGCGGTCAGTCCGGAGTAGGCGTCGCTGCCGCCGCACTGGAGGCCCAGCGTCAGTTCCGCGAGGGGGATCGGAGTGCGGCGCGATGCCGCGATCCCCGGAACCAGGCGCTCGATGCGGTCCAGGGCCGCGTTGACCGTCGCCGCGGTGCCGCCGAGGTCCTGGATGGTGAGGGTCTCGGTTCCGGCGTCGTCGCCGAGGAGGTTCTCCGGCTGGTTGACCTCGCAGCCGAGGCTGATCAGGAGGGCCGCCGCCACGTTGGCGTGGCCGAGGTAGCCGCGCAGGGTGCGCCGCAGGATGGTGTCCCCGGGGGTGCCCTCCGCCATACCGCAGCCGAGGTCGTGCGGGAGCGCGATGACGCCGTCGAGCCCCGGAGTCCCCTTGTGCCGGTCGTCGGCCCGCTGGGCGATCATCCGGGCCACCGTGGCCGAGCAGTTCACGGTCGGCACCACGACGATGTAGTTCCGGGTGGCCGCCCGCCCGTCCGCCCTGCGGTATCCGAGGAAGTGGTCGCGGGTGGGGGCGGCGGAGGCGGGCCGTGTGGGGGCCGGCGACGGACGCGCCGCCGGCTCCTCCCACCCGCCGATGCCCAGGTTGTGCACATGCACGTGGCCGCCCGCCGGGATGTCGGCCAGGGCCACGCCGATCACCTCGCCGTACTTGCGGACCGGCGCACCCTTCGGGATGTCGCGCAACGCGACCTTGTGGCCGGCGGCGATGTCCTCGACGACCGGTGCCGTGCCGTCGGCGAGTTCGACGGGCGTTCCCCGGGACACATCCCCGAGGAGCAGCCCGATGTCGTCCCGACCCGGGCGTGGCACCAGTGGCCTGACGGCCGCCACCGGGCCCGCCGCCTCTGTGTCACGACGTTCACTGTCCATGCGATCGACCGTATGGCCCCAATGCCGCACAAGGGAAAGACGGTTATCGATGGTCATTCATCCGGAATGCGAATGCCCCGTGTTCCCGGGGCGGTTCCGTCAGGCCCGGAACGGCCGGACGGGGACCCCCTGCGTGCCGGTCTCGATGACGAAGACGGAACCGGACAGCGGGGACCTGTCCAACTCCTCGGCGGACAGGCCGTTGCGGGCGGAGGTGATGTACAGGCGGCCGTCCGGACCGAAGGCGCAGCTGGTCGGCTGGAGGACGGGCACCGGAACGACCCCGACGACCCGCCCGGCCGGGTCGTACCGCCGCACCTCGCGGCCCCCGTGCATGGCCACCCAGAAACACCCCTCCACATCGACGGCGAGCCCGTCGGGAACGCCGGCTCCCTCGGTCTTGGCCAGCACCTCCAGGCGGCCGAGCTCTCCCGGCTCGGCGTGGAAGTCGGCCCGGTAGAGGAGATTGGCGTAACTGTCGGCCAGGTACAGGACGGTGTCCTCGGCGTTCCAGCCGAGGCCGTTGGGCAGGACGAGACCGTCCGCGACGACGACGCTCGGCCCGTCGCCGTCCCACCGGTGCAGCCGGCCCTGGCCCGGCGCGAACTCCATGTCGTTGCTGCCGGCCCAGAACCGGCCGTGGGAGTCCACCTTGCCGTCGTTCATGCGCAGGTTCGGCTCGGGCAGCACCGGGTCGACCAGTGTCAGCCCGTCGGCGGTGACGAAACCGAACCCGTCCGCAACGGCCGCGGCGAAGCCCTCCTGCGCGGCACGGGGCGCGACGGCGCCGACCATCGTGCCGACCTCCGTGACGGTCTGCCTCCCGGTGGACAGATCGTCGTCGTAGACCTTGCAGCCGTAGATGTCGACCCAGAGGAGGTGCCCGGTACGCGGGTCGAACACCGGCCCCTCACCCACGTCCGACGTGTCGCTGCGCACCGCCACATCGAGATTCGAGTACGTACGGACAGTGGCCATCGCGACTCCGATCCTTGCGGCTTTTCGACCAACCTCACCCCGGTCAGCCCGAGATCGTCAACGGCGATTCACGGATGGGGTGCATTCGCCCCGCGAATGAATCCCCGCCTCGTCAAAGAGGCGGAATGGCGGTCGTCCCTTCGGGCCGCGGGGCCTTTATCGCCGCTCGGATGAACGCCTGTGCGGCCGCGCCGAGGGGGCGCTCCGAGTGCCACCAGATTCCCACGTCCCGGTACCGGTTGAGATGGCGAATGGGGCGCATTTCCATTCCCTCGCGCAGGACCATCACCCCGCCCAGGTAGTTGATGATGCCGATTCCGTGCCCGGCCCGCACCATGGCACCGAGCGTGGTCGGCTGATGGGACACGATTCCGGTCGGCGCGACCAGGTCCTTGATGCTCAATTCGACCTCGGCCTCGTAACCGACCACCGTGTTGGCGAGCGGGTCGCCGATCGTGATGACGCGCTGGCCCGTGAAGTCCGCGAGATCGACCTCGCTCTTCTTCAGCAGGGGATGCCCGGTCGGGGCGAGCATGACGAAGGGCTCCCGCCACAACGGACGCATGGTGAAGGCGTGGTCGTGCGGTTCCGGCCGGACCGTGCGCAGGGCCACCGAGACCCGGCGCTCGGACAGCGCGGCCTCGATGAAGTCCACGTCACCGTCCAGGACCGCCACCCGGATCCCCGGGTGTTCCTGCTGCAGTGTCGTGATGACCCCCGGGAGGAACTCCGAACTCCCGCTGGCGAAGCTCGCGACGGTGACGGTTCCCGTGATGTCGCCCCGGTCGGTCTGGCGGGCGGTGACCAGTTCGTCCGCCGCCGCGAGCACCGCCCGCGCCCGGGCCAGCAGAGCGCGCCCGTCGTCGGTGAGGGTGAGCGGCCGGATACGGCGCTCGATAAGCAGGCAGCCGAGTTCTCGTTCCAGATTCGCGATGTGCGCCGAGACGCGTGGTTGCGACAAATGCAACTTTTCGGCCGCTCTGGTAAAGCCGCCGGTATCCACGACCTCGACCCAGGTTCGCAACCAGGCCAGTTCGAGAGTCATTGACCGAACCTCCTCGCCCCGCAGTCCGACGTCCACCGGTGCGGAATTCCTTCCGGCGGCAGGGCATCTGCGCGGCAGATCATGTGTATTCGCATTTCGCCGTTGACGAGTTCCGGCGGCCATGGCCGACTGGAACAATGACCGATCAGACTTCCTTCGGCACCGCCCGCGGCCTGTTGTCCGCGCACGGCGCGGACCTCCTGCGCGGCGACGACGGTGCGGTGATCACCTCCGTGGAGACCTACGCCCTCGCCGTGCCCCTGAAGCGGCCCATCGCCGACTCCACCGCCGCCATGGCGCACTGGACGGTACCCGTGGTCGAGATCCGCACCGCCGACGGCCGTATCGGCACGGGTATCTCCGGCGTGCACTGCGCTCCCGAACTCCTCTCCGACGTGATCCTCTCCTACTATGCCGATGCCCTTCTGGACACCTCGTCGGAGGACATCCTGGGCACCTGGAAGCGTCTGTACTGGCTGCCCACGCACTGGATGGGCCGGGCGGGCGTCGTCCACATGGCGCTGGCCATGGTCGACATCGCCCTGTGGGACCTCGCCGCGCAGCGGGCCGGCATGCCCCTGTGGCGCCTCCTCGGCGGCACACAGGAGAGCGTCGAGGCGTACAACACCGACGGAGGCTGGCTCAACCTCTCCGACGGCGAACTCGTCCGGGACCTCACCGCGCTGGTCGACCACGGCTGGTCCCGGGTGAAGATCAAGGTGGGCCGGTCCGACTGGCGCGAGGACGCCCGCCGGGTGCGCGCGGTCCGCCGGGCGCTCGGCGACGACGTGACCCTGATGTGCGACGCCAACCAGCGCTGGGACCTGTCGACGGCGAACCAGATCATGCCCGTCCTGGAGGAGGCGGCGATGGACTGGGTCGAGGAACCCTTCCACGCCGACGACCTCCAGGCGCACGCCCGCCTCCAGGCGTCGACGCGGCTGGACGTGGCGGCCGGGGAGAGCATCTACTCCTACCACCAGTTCGCCTCCTTCATGGCGGCCGACGCCATCCGGGTCGTCCAGGCCGACGTCACCCGGGTCGGCGGGGTGACCGAGTTCCTGCAGATCGCCTCCCACGCGGCGGCGCGCGGACTGCGGTTCGCGCCGCACGCCGGCGACATGATGCAGGTGCACCAGCACCTGGTGGGGACGGTCCTGTCCGAGGTGCCGCCGTTGGTGGAGTTCATTCCCTGGACGCAGGAGGCCTTCGTCGAGCGCAGCGTCGTACGAGAAGGGCTCATGGAGCGTCCGCAGGGGCCGGGCGCCTCGACCGCGATCGATCCGGCCGCGCGCGTCCGCTGGCAGATCCCCGAAGTGGGATCAGCCAGGACCCTGTGAAGCCGCCCCACGCATCCACCGACGGAAGGAACGAGATGTCCGAGTCGCCCCTGAGGCACACCG
Source organism: Streptomyces sp. NPDC031497 (assembly GCF_055580905.1). Lineage (NCBI taxonomy): Bacteria > Bacillati > Actinomycetota > Actinomycetes > Kitasatosporales > Streptomycetaceae > Streptomyces > Streptomyces sp. NPDC031497. The sequence goes on along the minus strand of NZ_JBVIKO010000005.1, from coordinate 160,791 downwards.
ACGAGCGAGTGGCCGTCGTGACCGGCGCGGGCCAGGGAATCGGGCGTGCCATCGCCGTGGCGCTCGCGGCCCGTGGCGTACGGGTCGTCGTCACCGACCGCAACGCGGAGACCGGCACCGCCGTGGCCAAGGAGGTGGGCGGCGACTTCCTGCCCCTGGACGTCTCCGACCCCCGGGCCGTCGCGGAGACGGCCGATGAGGTCGTACGGCGGTTCGACCGCGTCGACGTCCTGGTCAACAACGCCGGTATCGCCCACGAGGACGCGGCCCTCGACGTGTCGGACGACGTCTGGAACCGCATCCTCGCCGTCGACCTGACCGGCACCTTCGTGGCCTGCCGCGAGTTCGGCCGGCACTTCGTGAGCCGACGCTCCGGATCGATCGTGAACATCTCCTCCATCGCCGCCTTCATCGGCTCCAATCCCGAGTACCACGTCGCCTACGACGTGGCGAAGGCCGGAGTGGCCCAGCTGGCGCGCTCCCTCGCGGTCGAGTGGGCGCCGTACGGGGTGCGGGTCAACGCGGTCGCGCCCGGCCGGACCCGCACCCCCATCCTCGACACCGTCGGGATGGACGATCCGCTGCGGATGACGCAGTGGATCGGCCAGATCCCGATGGGGCGGCTGCTGGAGGCCGAGGAGATCGCGACGGCCGTGGCGTTCGTGGCGCTCGACGGCACCGCGATGACCGGGCAGACCCTGCTCGTCGACGGCGGCCAGATCGCCCAGTGACGACGTCACCGGCGCTTGCCCTCAGCCGAGGCCGAGGGCAAGCGTCTCTCCCTCGGCGAGCCGTACGTCGAGGAGGCCGGCGCCGTACCGCACCCGGACGTCCGTGGCCCGGGACGCCTGGATCCGCGCGGCTTCCAACTGCCCGTCCTGCCACCGGACGTCCACGGTGAGGCCGCCGCGGGCGCGCAGTCCGCACACGCTTCCGTCGGGCCAGCCGGACGGCAGCGCGGGCAGCAGTTCGACCTCCCGGCCGTCGGACTGCAGGAGCATCTCGGCGACTCCCGCCGTGCCGCCGGCGTTGCCGTCGAAGGAGTAGATGTTCTGCGCCGCGCCCGCCACCCCGCCGGCGGAGAACGTCATCAGGTTCGCCTCGCTGGCGTCCGCGACCAGGCTGGTGAGGTGTTTGAGGGCCGAGTCGCCGTCGAGGAGACGGGCGAAGTAGACCGTGAAGTTGGCCTCGACCCACTCGGTCTGCTCCCAGCCCGGTGCCTGCTGCCTGCGCTCGATGGTGACCTCGGCGGCGCGGGCGAGCTCCGGTGTGCCGCGCGGGGTGATCTGGCGCTCCGGGAACAGGGCGCTGAGATGGGACGTGTGCCGGTGGCTCGGCTCGGCCTCCTCGTAGTCGTGCAGCCACTCCTGCAGTTGCCCGTGCCGCCCGATCCGCAGCGGCGGCAGCCGTCGGCGCGCGGCGGCGATCCTGGACCTCAGGTCGGCGTCGACACCGAGCAGTTCGGCACTCTCCGCGCAGATCCGCAGCACGGCCTCCATGAACACCCGGTCCGCGGTGGCCCCCATGGACACCGAACACCGGCTGCCGTCGGGCGCGAGATACCAGTTCTCCGGCGACTCCGACGGTCCGGTGACGAGCAGACCGTGCTCCGGCTCCTGGACCGCGTAGGCGAGGAGGAACTCGGCGGCCCCGCGCAGGACCGGGTACGCGCGCTGCCGGAGGAACGTCTCGTCACGGCCGTACTCGAAGTGCTCCCACAACTGGAGGGCGAGCCAGGCCCCGCCGGTCACGTTCATGCCCCAGCCGATGCCGGATCCGGGCGCCGTGTACCCCCAGGCGTTGGTCACCGTGTGGGCGACCCAGCCCGGTGCGCCGTACATCTGCTCGGCGGTGGCCCGGCCCTGGTCCGCCAGGAGTTCCAGGAGGCCGAACAGCGGCTCCTGGCACTCGGCCAGGTTGGTCGGTTCGGCGGCCCAGTAGTTCTGCTGGGTGTTCATGTCGAGGTGGAAGTCGTTCGTCCAGGCCGCGCTGCTGGCCAGGCCGTCGTTCCACAGCCCCTGCAAGGCGAGCGGCAGTGGGGAGTCGTGGCGGGAGCCGGCCACGGTCAGGTAACGGCCGTACTGGAAGTAGAGCGCCAGGAGAGCGTCGTCGGCCTTGCCGGAGGCGAGCCGGTCGCGGCGGGTGTCGGTGGGCAGGGCCGCGACGTCGGGCGGTGCCGATCCGAGATCCAGGGAGACCCGCCGCATCAGCGCCTGGTGGTCCGCGACGTGTGCCGCCCGGACGGCTTCGTATCCGGCTTCCAGCCCGGCGGACAGGAGTGATTCCGCCCGCGCACGCGGGTCCGCGCCTGCCCAGTCGGTGCCGACGACGACGTAGACGACCGCGCTGTCGGCGCCCTCCAGACGGAGCGCGGAGCCGGTGCGGTGCACGGTGCCGCCGTCGGCTTGGAGGCGGGCGTGGATCTCCAGGGCGACGCCCTGGTGCCCGTCGCTGTGCAGGCTCTCCCAGGCGTGGCCGCTGAAGACGACGGAGGAGTCCGTGGTGGCCGTGGTCCCGGGGAGTACTCCGTCCTGGACGGACAGGGTGAAGGCGAGCGAACCGGGGCGGTCGGTGGTGAGACGGATCGCGATCAGGCCGTGCGGGTTCGAGGCGAACACCTCGCGGGTGACGCGGACGCCGTCCTGCTGGTAGGCGACCGAGGCGAGGCCCGTGTCCAGGTCGAGAGCCCGCTGGTAGTCCTGGGCCGGAGGCCCGTCGGGGAAGGCGAGCCGGACCTCGGGCAGAGGCAGGTTGGTCCCGAACGACCTTGGCCTGCCCAGCAGATGCTCCGCCGCGAGCCGCTGGGCCTCGGCGTGTTCTCCGGCGAAGAGGAGTTCGCGGATACGCGGCACCTGCGCCCGGGCAGTCGGACTCAGGTCCGTTGCGGACGGACCGCCCGACCACGCGGTGGACTCGGAGAGCTGGATCCGTTCGCGGTCGGTGCCGCCGTGGACCATGCCGCCCAGGCGGCCGTTGCCGAGGGGCAGCGCTTCGAGCCAGCGGGTGGCGGGACGGTCGTACCAGAGCGTCCCGGGTGGGCGGCGGACATCGCGGAACTCCTGGGCGGAGAAAGCTTTCAGCATGGCATGCGCTTTCGAGACGGGGTTTCGGATGGAGGACGGCTCACGCAAGGCGTACGCGGCGCGGCGGAGAGGTGCTCGCGGGGTGACCGGGCGGCCCGAAGAGGTGCTCGCGGGTGCTCACGGACTACTTGGCGGGGGCGAAGATGCGCTGTGCGGCGACGGCGGCGCCCCCGCGGGCCCATTCCTCGAACGGCAGGGGTCGGACGACGAGGTCGCAGTCGGCCGCGGCACCGAAGGCACGGGCCGCGAAGGTGGCACGGATCTGCTCCTCGTAGAGATCGTAGGTGGCCACGCCCTCGCCCGAGATGATGATGCGTTCGGGCCCGATGAGGTTGGCCACGGAAGCCAGTGCCAGGCCCAGGGCGTGGCCGGCCCGGGCGAAGACGGCGCGGACGTCGGCGTTGCCGGCATGGGCGAGGCGGACCGCCTGGTCCATCGTCAGCACCGGATCGCCCGTCGCCTGGCGGGCCTGCTCCGTGATGGCCTGGGTGGAGGCGACGGCCTCGACGCAGCCGGTGTTGCCGCACGTGCACACCCGGTCGGTACCGCCCACGGGAAGGTGCCCCACTTCCCCCGAGACACCGTGGGCTCCGGAGACGACCCGGCCGCCGAGGGAGATCCCGCAGCCGATGCCCGCGCCGACGGTGACCAGGGCGAAGGACGACAGCCCGACCCCCACGCCGAACCACTGTTCCGCGACGGTCAGGGCGCGTACGTCGTTCTCGATCACCGTCGGTGTGTCCGTGGCGGTCTGGACGAGTTGGGCGAGGGGAACGCGGCGCCAGTTCAGGAAGGGGGAGTACTGGACGGTACCGGTGTGGCCGTCGACGTCCCCGGAGATGGTGACGCCGATGCCGTGCAGGGCGCCCGCCGCACGGGGCGGTGCCTTCGAGATCAGCCGGTCGACGAGCCGGGCGATGGCCAGGACGACCGTACCGACGTCGCGGGAGGCGAGAGAGGCGCGGGCGGTGGCCAGGGTCCGTGCGGTGAGGTCGGCCAGCACACCGATGAGTTCGTCACCGGTGACCTTCACGCCCACGAAGCGGGCGCGGTCGGCCCGCACCGCGATCAGCGTGGCCGGCCGGCCGGCGGTGCGCTCGGCCGAGCGGCCCAGCTCGGTGATCCAGCCGTCGGTCAGCAGGGGAGTGGCGACCTTGGTGATCGCGCCGGGTGACAGACCGGTGCGGCGGCCGATCTCGGCGCGGGTGAGCGGTCCGTGCGCGAGCAGGGTCTGGAACAGCAGAGCGGCCGCGGGTGGCTGATCGGCGAGCGTCATGCGGCCGACCATACATTTCTATTGGAAAAGAAGATAGAAGATGTTCGCCGCCGGTCAGTGTCCGTCTTCCCCGCTCGTCGCCCGAATCCTGCTCCATTCTTTCCGCGAATGTCGTTGATTCGGGCCGCGCAATATGTTGACGCTGGAAGAAAAGCCTGGCTACATTCGCGGCACCTCACGACAGGTGGATGGGACGTCCACCGGTGCAGGTGGCGGCCGGTTTCCTCCTGGACCGGCCGCGTGAGTCATCGCGGGCTGCGCTCCCGAACGGGCGTCGCCTTACGGCCACTTGGGCGACCCGAACGCCCACTCAACCAATTCCCCATGCGGCTGACCGTGCAGGGGCACTTCCGGGCCTTCCGAGGGCTTCGCCGTGCCTTTCGCGCCGAGATGGAGTAATCACATGGCTCGTCCAGCAGGACCCGCTGCATCCGTACGTCACAGACTCCGCACGGGCGGTGTGCGCCTGCGTCGCCTGCCCGTCCTGGCCGCCACCGCCCTGGTGGTGTCCCTCGCCGCGCCGGCCGCCGCGACGGCGGCCGACTCCTCCCCGTCGACAGCGGACACCTCCTCACCGGCGTCGAGCGCCTCGCCGTCGGGTGCAGGTCACCAACAGGCCCTCCTGGCGGCCAAGCCGTACATGGGCTGGAGCAGTTGGAGCCTGGAGGCCACCAGTTTCCCCGGCTACGGCGGGGTGAACTGGCTCACCGAGGCGCACGTCAAGCAGCAGGCCGACGTCGTCGCCGAGAAGCTCAAGTCCCACGGCTACGAGTACATCAACGTCGACGCCGGCTGGGCGAACGGCTTCGACCAGTACGCCCGCCCGACCGCCAACCCCACCACGTTCCCGCACGGCATGAAGTCGCTGGGCGACTACCTCCACCACAAGGGGCTCAAGTTCGGGCTGTACCTGGCCGTGGGCCTGGACCCCGCCGCGTACGGTGACGGAAAGACCCCGATCTACCACGCGCCCGGCTGCACCACCTCGGACCTCGTCTACTCCGACCTGCGCAAGACCAACGGGTGGAACTCCGGCTACAAGATGGACTTCGCCAACCCCTGCTCGCAGAAGTACATCGACTCCCTGGCCGACCAACTGGCCGGGTACGGCGTGGACTTCCTCAAGGTCGACGGCGTGGGCCCGGGCTCCTGGCAGGGCGACGCGGACCACGACAACACCTCGGACGTGCGGGCCTGGCACACCGCGCTCCGACAGACCGGCCGCCCGATCCAGTTGACGCTGTCCTGGTCGCTCAGCCACACGAAGGCCGAGACCTGGAAGGCCAACTCCAACGGCTGGCGGATCGACACGGACGTCGAGTGCTACTGCAGCACGCTGGTGACCTGGAACAACTCCGTCAAGGGCCGCTGGAACGACGTCGTGCAGTGGATCGACGACGCGGGGCCCGGCCACTGGAACAACCTCGACTCGCTGAACGTCGGAGTCGGCGCCATGGACGGCCTCACCGAGGCCGAGCGGCAGAGCTACATGACCCTGTGGGCCATCGAGTCGGCGCCGCTGTACTCGGGTGACGACCTCACCAAGCTCGACTCCTACGGGCTGAAGCTGCTCACCAACGACGAGGTGATCGCCGTCGACCAGGCCGGCCGTCCGGCGCGGCCGGTCAGCCAGACCACCGACCAGCAGACCTGGTATGCCCGTAATCCCGACGGGAGTTACACCGTCGCGTTGTTCAACCTGGGTTCCGGCGCCGCCGACGTCACCGCCGACTTCGCCGATCTGGGCATCGACGGCACGGCCGCGGTCCGCGACCTGTGGCAGCACAAGAACCTCGGCCGGGTCTCGGGTCACCTCACGCAGAACCTGCCGCCGCACGGCTCGCGGCTCTTCACCTTCACCCCGACCCGGCACGGCGACCAGCCCGGCACCCCGCTCGGCGTGCACGGCACCGCCGCCACCGCGACGAGCGTCTCGCTGGCCTGGGACAAGGTGAACACCGGTGCCTCACCCGTCACCCGGTACACCGTCTACGCCGACGGCCGGCCGGCGACCACCACCACCGGCACCACGGCCACGGTCAACGGACTGAGCGCCGCCGACGCGCACACCTTCACCGTCGTCGCCCGTGATGCCAAGGGGCACAACTCGGCTCCGAGCAAGGCCCTTTCGGTCACCACACCCGCGTCCACCGGTCCCACCGCCTACGAGGCCGAGGCCCCCGGCAACCCCCTGACCGGCAACGCCACCGTCGCCGGCTGCGACGGCTGCTCCGGTGGGCAGAAGATCGGCAACCTCGGCGGCGGCGAGGTGGCCATCACCCACGTCAGCGCCCCGAAGGACGGCACGTACCTGCTGAAGCTCGACTACGTGGACGGCGACTCGAGTCGCGTCATCGACCTCACCGTCGGCGGCACCACCCTCCATGTCCCGGTGCCGGGCACCAACGACAACAGCTGGGGTGCCCCGCAGTCGCTCACCGTCCCCGTACCGCTGAAGGCCGGAGACAACACGCTCAGCTTCGGCAACGCCACCGACTACGCACCCGACATCGACAAGATCACCGTCTGATCCACCAGCTCCTATCGCTCATACCGCTCGTATCGCACGCTCGTACCGCACGAAGGAGGGTGCTGTGGTGGTCACATCACAGGGCAACCACGCAACGCCGGTGAAACCGCGGTCCGGTGAACCGGGCGCGGTGGCCACCACGGCCGCCTCGCCGGTCAAGAAGAAGACCACACCGAGAAAGGGACGGCGGCCCAGCGCGACCAGGTCGGCGGCGGCACGCCGCCGGGACCTGCCGGTCGCCCTGCTGCTCATCCTCCCCACCGTGATCGGCTTCGCGACCTTCTACGCCTATCCGACCCTGCGCGGCATCTACCTCAGCTTCACCGACTTCCACGTCCTGAGCCCGCCGCAGTGGGTGGGACTGGCCAACTTCCGGCAGCTGTTCGGGGACGACGTCTTCTGGCACTCACTGCTCGTCACCGCCTACTTCGTCCTGCTGTCCGTCGTCTTCGGCACCCTGATCTCCCTGGTGACGGCGGTGGTGCTGGACCGGGTGACCCGCTCGTCGGCACTGCGCGGCGTGATCCTGCTGCCGTTCCTGATCTCCAACGTCATCGCGGCCCTGGTGTGGCAGTGGATGCTCGATCCGACCCTCGGCATCGTCAACATCGCCCTCAAGCACGTGACCGGCCACTCCATCCTGTTCTTCGGCAGCGGGGGATGGGCGATCCCCTCGCTCGCCGCGATCAGCGTCTGGAAGTGGATGGGCTACTACGCCCTGCTGATCTTCGCCGGCCTGCAGACCATCCCGCCGACCATCTACGAGGCCGGCCGCGTCGACGGCGCGAGCGAGATACAGATGTTCCGCCGGCTCACCGTGCCCCTGCTGCGGCCGATCCTCGTCATGGTGGTCGTCCTGACGGTGATCAACTCCTTCCAGGTGTTCGACATCGTGCAGGTCACCACCGAGGGCGGCCCGGCCAACGCCTCGAACGTGCTGCAGATGTACATCTACCGCAAGGCCTTCCGGCAGTTCGACTTCGGTTACGCCGCCACCATGTCGCTGGCCCTGTTCGCCCTGCTCATCGCGGTCACCTTCACCCAACTGCGGCTCGCCCGCGCCAACGAATCCGACCTGAACTGAAGGAGACCGCCATGGCTGTCACCATCGCACCCGGCCGGGCGACCCTTCCCGAGCGCTCGCCCCGCACCAGCACCCGCCGGTTCTCACCCGGCAGGGCCGTGGCCTGGATCTACCTCGGCGTCATCGTCCTCGTCACGCTCTTCCCGTTCTACTGGATCCTGCGCACCGCGCTGTCGAACAACTACAAGCTGGCGACCGATCCGTCATCGCCGCTGCCGGTGGGGTTCACCTGGGGCGCCTTCGAGCGGGTCCTGGGTCTCGCCTCCACCGCGGAGGCCCAGGCCCAGGGCGGCTCCGGCGCCAACCTCGACATCGCGCTCTATCTGCGCAACTCGGTGATCTACGCATCGGTGCAGACGGCGCTGGTCGTGCTGATCTCCGCGGCCGCCGCCTACGCGTTCTCCCGGTTGCACTGGCGTGGCCGCGACCTGGTGTTCAACATCCTGATCAGCGCCCTCATGGTGCCCACCGTGTTCACGCTGTTGCCCAACTTCGTCCTCGTGAAGGACCTCGGACTCACCGACACCTTCGCCGGACTCATCCTGCCCGGCGGCCTTTTCCAGGCTTTCACGCTGTTCTTCCTGCGGCAGTTCATGCTCAGCCTGAGCAGCGAGGTCGAGGAGGCCGCCATCATCGACGGCGCCGGCCCGCTGCGGATCTTCTTCCGGATCATCCTGCCGATGTCGTCCGCGCCGATCGCCACCGTGTCGCTGCTGATGTTCGTCAACGCCTGGAACGACTACTTCTGGCCGCTGCTGATCGCCAACGACCAGAACGTCCAACCGCTCACCCTCGCACTCGGCGTCTTCAAGCAGTCCTCGCCCCAGGCCGCCCCGGACTGGGCGGGCCTGATGGCGGCCGCCCTCATCGCGGCGCTGCCGATGCTGCTGCTCTTCGTCGCCTTCGGCAAACGCATCGTCAACTCCATCGGCTTCTCCGGCCTCAAGTGACCAGTGAAAGATGAAAGAAGGAACCATGAGAGTTCGCAAGGCTGTGGCCCTGGGAGCCTCGCTCACCCTGGCGGCCCTCCTCTCCGCCTGCTCCTCCAACTCCGACAGCGGCTCCGGCTCCGGAACCCTGAACTGGTGGACCTGGGACGACAAGCAGGCGGCCGCCTACAAGGTCTGTGCCAAGGACTTCGAGAAGGCCAACCCGGGCGTCACGGTGAAGATCACCCAGTACAACGTCGTGGACTACTTCACCAAGCTCACCGCCGGCTTCGTGGCCAACAAGGCCCCCGACGCGTTCCAGAACAGCGTCCAGTTCTTCCCGCAGTACGCCGACCAGCACCAGCTGCTCCCGCTGGACGACTACATCAAGAAGGACAGCTTCGACCTGTCGCGCTTCTCCGTCGGCGTCGACTCCTGGAAGTACACCGACGGCAAGCAGTACGGCCTGCCCCTGGACTGGGCGGCCACCGGCCTCTACTACAACAGCGACATGCTCACCAAGGCCGGATACAGCGCCAAGGACGTCCAGAACCTGAACTGGAACCCCGACAACGGCGGCACGATCGGCAAGATGATCGCCCATCTGACCCTCGACACCAAGGGCCGACGCGGTGACCAGCCGGGCTTCGACAAGGCGCACATCAAGACCTACGGCTTCGGCCAGCTCGCCGCCAAGGACTTCCTGGGCCAGTCCACCTGGAGCTCCTTCGTCTCCACGACGGGCTGGCGGCTCGGCAACAAGGCCAACTGGCCGACCGAGCTGAACTACAACGACCCGCGCCTGGTGAAGACCATGGACTGGATCCGCACCCTGGTCGCGAAGGGGTACGCACCCAAGATCGGTACGTTCACCAACACCGTCTCCGACGTCGACCTGCTCTCCTCGGGCAAGGTCGCGATGGAGACCGGCGGATCGTGGTCGGCGTCCACCTTCGCCAAGATCCCCAACGTCAAGGTCGGCATCGGTCCCACGGTCCTCGGCCCCGACGGCAAGACCCGTGCCGTCTTCAGCAACTCCAACGGGAACACCATCTGGGCCGGCACGAAGAACCCGGACCTGGCCTGGAAGTGGGTCTCCTACATGGGCTCCGAGGCCTGCCAGACGAAGGCGTCGGCGACCGGCACCTTCTTCCCGTCCATCCCCGCCTCGATGGACGCCTCCGCCAAGGCGCTCAAGGCGCAGGGCGTCGACCTCACGGTCTTCACCGACATGCTCAAGAACAAGGAGCTCTACCCCTCGCCGGACTTCAACAACGGCGCGGAGCTGCAGGACGCGATCGAGCCGCTGATCGAGGCATACTTCGGTGGGCAGAAGGACGACGGCGTCTTCGCCGACATGCAGGCCAAGACGAAGGACATCCTGACCAAGAAGTGACCGCCGCCTCTTCGGCGCACCGCGACCGGGACGCGGCCCGTACGGCGCGTCCTGCCGCCCTCCCTGAAAAGAGACCGTATGCCCACCACCCCCGCGCGAATCGTCAGCCTGCGCGCGGCCGGCACCTGCTTCGCCGTGGAACTCACCGAACCGGTGCCCCGAGTCCTGCACTGGGGACCCGACCTGGGCGAGCTGACCACCGAGGACCTGACGGCGCTGAGCCTGACCGCCGAACCCGCGATCCTCAACAACGCCCTGGACCTCCCGCGCCGCTTCACCGTCTGGCCCACCGAGGCGGACGGCTGGTCGGGCACCCCGGCCCACCACGGCCACCTGTCCGGCACCGCCGGCGCTCCCCGTCCGACCCTGACCGGAGCCACCCACCGCGCCGACCCCGAGGGCGGCGGCGAGCTCGAACTGCGGCTCAACGAGGCGGCCTCCGGACTGGACATCACGCTCACCTACGCCCTGGACACCCACGGGATCCTCACCGCCGACGCCGTCCTCTCCCGCGCCGAAGGCGCCGACAGCGCCGACGGCACCGATCCGGCGCCGTACGACCTGTCCGGCGCGCTGACCCTGCTGCCCCTGCCGCGCCGGGCCACCGAGATCCTTGATTTCACCGGAAAGTGGAGCCGGGAGCGCTCCCCGCAGCGGCGCCCGCTGCACCAGGGGTCCCATGTCCGTGACGTGCGACGCGGCAAACCCGGCGTCGACTCTCCCTACCTCCTGACGGTGGGAGTGCCCGGCTTCGGATTCCGCACCGGCGAAGTGTGGGCCGTGCACGTGGCCTGGAGCGGCGACCAGCGCTACCTGGTCGAGCAACTCCCCGAAGGAGCAGGCGTACACGCCTCGGCGCTCGGCGGCGGCGAACTCCTGCGGGCGGGCGAGATCCGCCTGGCGCCCGGCGACTCCTACCGCACCCCGCGCTGCCACTTCGCGTGGTCGGCGGACGGTCTGGACGGCATCGCGGACCGCTTCCACCGGCACCTGCGGGCACGCCCCCAGCATCCGCGTGGCCCCCGGCCGCTGGTCCTCAACAGCTGGGAGGGGGTCTACTTCGACCACGACCTCGGCCGGCTCAAGGCCCTGGCCGAGCGTGCCGCCGCGGTCGGGGTCGAGCGCTTCGTGCTCGACGACGGCTGGTTCAGCGGCCGCCGCGCCGACACCGCGGGGCTCGGCGACTGGCTCGCCGACCCGACCGTCTGGCCCGAGGGACTCAACCCGCTCGCCGACCATGTCCGGGCACTGGGCATGGACTTCGGACTCTGGGTCGAGCCGGAGATGGTGAACCTCGACTCCCACCTGGCCCGCACCCACCCCGACTGGATCCTGGGTCCCGCCGCCGGCCTCGGCCCGTCCGCACGCCATCAGCACGTCCTGGACCTGTCCCGCCCCGAGGTCTTCGACTACCTCCTGAAGTCACTGGACGCACTCGTCGGCAGCTACGGCATCGCCTACCTGAAGTGGGACCACAACCGGGAACTCCACGAAGCCGTGCACGCTCCCGGCGACCGGCCCGCGGCCCACGCCCAGGTCGAGGCGCTGTACCGGCTGCTGGACGCGGTCAAGCAGCAGCACCCGGCCCTGGAGATCGAGAGCTGCGCCAGTGGCGGCGGCCGGGTCGACCTGGGCATTCTCGCCCGCACCGACCGGGTGTGGCCCTCGGACTGCAACGACCCCGTCGAACGCCAGGCGATCCAGAACTGGACCGGCCAACTCCTCCCGCCCGAACTGGTCGGCTCCCACGTGGGCGCCGCCCGCAGCCACACGACGGACCGCGTCACCTCCGACACGTTCCGCCTGATCACCGCGTTGTTCGGGCACGCGGGCATCGAGCAGGACCTGAACGAGTGCTCGGCGGAGGAGCTGACCAGGCTGACCGCCTGGGGCGCCCTCTACCGCGAACTGCGCCCCCTCCTCCACACCGGTCGCACGGTCCGCGCCGACCTGGAGGACGAGTCCCGCGTACTGCACGGAGTGGTGGCCCAGGACGGATCGAGGGCGCTCTACTCCTGGGCGCGGGTGGCCACTTCCCCCGAAGGCCAGTCCGGCCGCACTCCCTTTCCCGGCCTGGACCCCGACGCCCGCTACCGACTCCGCGTCCGCACCGAGCTCGGCCTGCCCTCGTTCCACCAGGTGGCACCACCTCAGTGGCTGACGGCAGCCCTGGACGACCGGCTCACCCTGCCCGGCGCCGTCCTGACCACCGCCGGCCTGCCGATGCCCACTCTCAACCCCGCGCAGGCACTCCTCCTCGAGGTCCGCCGCCAGGACTGACGTCGCCCTGTCGCAGCGGGAGTTCGGGCTCTCCGCGAGCACGACGGACGCGGGAGGCCGAGGGCCCCTTCGGCGGTCGCGAACTGCGGGTGCGGCCGGCAGAAGGGGCCCGCGGTCCTGCGTCCAGGGGGAGTGGTGGGTGCCGCGGACCGGTCACACCGTCAGGCGCGCTGCTCCCGGATCAGTGCTGCCGCGCGTTCCGCGATGGCGAGGACGGTGGCCTGGGTGTTGGCCGTGGGGACCGCCGGGATCACGGAGGCGTCCGCCGCGCGCAGACCGATGACCCCGTGGACCCGCAACTCCGTGTCGACCACCGCGAGTTCGTCCGTGCCCAGGCGGCAGGTGCCGACGTAGTGGAAGTACGTCGCCACGCCGTCCCGCAGATGGTCGCCGAGGGACGCGTCGGGGACGTCCTGACCCGGCAGGACCTCTTCCCCCTGCCAGACCGCCATCGCGGGCGCCCGGCCGATGCTCCGGACGATGCGCAGGCCCGCTTCGAGCGTGTCCCGGTCGCGCGGGTCGCGGAGATAGCCCGGGTCGATCAGCGCCGGGCTGCTCGGATCGGCACTGCTCAGGCGCAGCGTGCCACGGCTGTGGGGCGTCATCAGGCCGACCCCGATGGAGTAGCCCTGTTCGGGGAGCGGGAGCGTCGGCGCGTTGAGCGGCACGCTGATGAGGAAGACCTGGAGATCCGGCACGGCCACTGCGGGGTGACTGCGTACGAGGCCGATCAGTTCGCTGTGGTTGATGCTGTCGGGCGGCGGCTCGGCGGTGGCGTAGGTGACGCCGGCGGTGGCGTGGTCGTGCAGGTTCTCCCCGACGCCGGGAAGGTCCGCCACGGGATCGATGCCGAGTTCGGAGAGGTGGGACGCCGGTCCGATGCCCGACCGCAGCAGCACCTGCGGTGTGCCCACGGCACCCGCGCACAGCACGACCTCCCGTTCGCACGACACCCTGACGAGCTCCGAGCCGATGGAGTACTCGACGCCGACGCAACGGTCACCGCGCACGAGCACCCGGTGGACGAGCGCCCCCGTCACCACCCGCAGGTTCGGCCGCCGCCGCGCAGGGGTGAGATAGGCGTCGGCCGCACTCAGACGACGTCCCTCCACGATGGCGAGGTCGGGAAAACCGAACCCCTCCTCCAGCCCGCCGCTGACGTCGTCCGCCCGCGCGTATCCGGCCTGTTGGGCCGCTTCGAGTACGGAGACGGCGAGCGGGCTCGGCGAGGCCGCGGGGGAGACCGCCAACGGGCCGGACGTGCCGCGGAGCGCGGCGTCCCGGTGAGGTGCGGACTCCGTGCGACGGAAGTAGGGCAGCAGCTCGTCGAAGCCCCACCCCTTGGCACCGGCCGCCGACCAGGCGTCGTACCCCGAGCGGTGGCCCCGAAGGTGCAGCATCGCGTTGATCGCCGACGACCCTCCGACGGCCCGGCCGTGGGGCCAGGGCAGCGACACACCGAGCGCCTGCTGCACCACGGTCGCGTCGGGCCAACTCGTCTCGCCGGCGAGCAACACGGGCCATGCGGCGGGAATCGCCGACTCGGGCGGCGGTTCCGCCCCCGCTTCCAGGAGGAGGACCCGTGCGCCTTCCTCCTCCGACAGCCTTGCCGCGAGCACGCACCCCGCGCTGCCGGCCCCCACGATCACGTAGTCGAACTTCGTTGCGGTAAACCGCATTTGAACTCCACGGAAGCAAAGAGGATGTACCGCCCGGCCTCAGTCGGCACCAGGTGAATGAACCTTCAGTCATGAGGCTTGGGCTGTCAACTCGGTGCCCATCCCGCCGGGCGACGACGAGAGGCGGACCGCGATGGCCCGCTGCTCCAGGACGCCGCGGACGGTGCACACCTGCCGTCGCGCAGCACTGCCCCGGCCTTTGACCGGTGGCCGGTTGTTGAGATTCGTTGCTTGAGCACGCTAATGTGTGGGGATGACCGTCGAAGGTCCCCTGGGCGCTCAGGAAGAGCACTTCTGGCGCGCCCTGATGCGCGTCATCGTCGCGCTGCCGCGCTCGCTGGACGACGATCTGCTGCGCTCCACGGGGCTGTCACTCACCGAGTACCTCGTGCTCATGAACCTATCCGAGGCCGAGAGGCAGGAACTGCGCATGACCGATCTCGCCTCGGCGACCGCGCTGTCCGCGAGTCGTATCACCCGTGTCGTGGATGCGCTGCAGCGTCGCGGTCAGGTCGTCAAACGGCGCTACGAGGGTGACGCCCGGGGGAATGTCACGACTCTCACCCCGGAAGGGCTGAAGCGACTTCAGGCGGCCTATCCGGTCCACCTGGCGAGCGCCCGGAAGCGGGTCATGGACCATCTCGACGGCCGGTCGCTGTCGGCCATGGCGAGGCAGTTCGAATCGGTGGGCGAGCACCTCGACTGAGTTCCGTCGCCGCAATCCTGTATGCGGGAGGTCCCGGACACACCCGTCGTGTCCGGGACCTCCCGCGCGTGGGTGTCTCGACGTGACCGGGCGCGATCGGTGCGTTCACCTGGTGCCCGTGATCGCACGACGGAGGGGGGTCGGCCCTTCGGCCCCGTCGACCGAAGGGGTGAGCTTCCGTGCCGGGGACTTCCTGTGCCGCCCCGTCTACAGGGGCTCGCGTCCTGTCCGGTCGGCCTTCGCCCCGGGCGCTCCCACCCGCAGTCCGTCCATGACCAGGTCGAAGAGGCGGGCGGCGCGCGCTTCCCAGTCGCCCTGCGGATCGATCGTGAAGAGGCCGACGATGGCGAGGAAGAAGTCGTCCGCGGTGACGCCGGGGCGGATGGTGCCGGCCTTCTCGGCGGCGCGGAGCAGGAGTTCGGACGCGGCGGTCACCGGGGTGTACTCGGGCTTCGCCGCCGTACCCGTGACCTGACGGATCGCGTCGGCCAGACCGGCCTTGGCCATGGCGAACCGGGCGAGTCGGTCCATCCACTCGCGCAGGGCCCGGTCGGGTTCCCGGGTCTCGAGCAGGTGGGCCGCGCAGTCGGCGACCTGCTGCATCTCGTGGCGGTAGATCTCCAGGACGAGCGCCTCGCGGTTGGGGAAGTTGCGGTAGAACGTGCCCTGGCCGACGCCCGCCTTCTTGGCGATCGCGCTCAGCGGGGCGTCGGCGCAGCGGGTCAGTTCGGCCAGTGCCACTTCCAGGATGCGTTCGCGGTTGCGCTGCGCGTCGGAGCGCAACGGTGCGTCCTTCTTCTCCGGCACTCGTGCCCTCCTCACGGGCTCGCGGAGGGGCCCGGCCTTGCGAAGCGGACAACTGTCCGGTACGTTCCCTGGTAGCGGACAGTTGTCCGGTTGGATCCATCATAGCCCTGGCCGAGCTGATCCAGCCACGTACTGAGCTGCCTCTTTGTCTCCCGGTGCATCCGATTTTCCATTACGCCTGAGTGCCGGACCGTCTTCTGGGCGTGTTCCGGACCTGCGAAAGAAGGCTGATCATGGCTTTGGCCGGTCCGTCGACGCACAGCGCCATCACCCTGAACATCAACGGCGAGAAACACTCCCTGTCCGTCGACCATCGGACCACCCTCCTCGACGCCCTGCGTGAGCGGCTTGCTCTCACCGGTACCAAGAAGGGCTGCGACCAGGGACAGTGCGGGGCCTGCACGGTCCTGGTCGACGGCCGGCGGGCCGTGGCCTGTCTGCAACTGGCGGTGGCCGCCGAGGGGCGGGAGATCACCACCGTCGAAGGGCTGGCCGACGGCGAACGGCTGCACCCCGTGCAGCAGGCCTTCCTCGACCTCGACGGCTACCAGTGCGGTTACTGCACACCTGGCCAGATCTGTTCGGCCGTCGCGGTGATCGAGGAGCACGCGGCCGGCTGGCCGAGCGCCGTCACCGGCGACGTACGGCCCGAGGCGGGACCGCCGCCGCTGACCGCCGAGGAGATCCGCGAGCGGATGAGCGGCAACCTGTGCCGCTGCGGTGCGTATGTGTCGATCGTCCAGGCGGTCGCCCGGGCGGCAGCGGCCGAGACGGAGACCACGGAGGCGGCGGCGTGAGGGAGTTCGGCTACCAGCGTGCGCTCGACGTCTCCGGCGCGGTCGCGCTGCTCGGAGCCGATCCGGACGCGAGGTTCCTCGGCGGCGGCACCAACCTCGTCGATCTCATGAAGACCGGTGTCGAGCGGCCCGCCCGGCTCGTCGACATACGTGAACTCCCGCTGGACCGCGTCGAGTCGACACCCGACGGCGGCCTGCGGATCGGCGCCACCGTCACCAACAGCGACCTCGCCGCCCACCCCGAAGTGCGGCGCCGCTACCCGGCGTTGACGCAGGCGGTGCTGGCCGGCGCCTCCGGGCAGCTGCGCAACATGGCCACGGTCGGCGGGAACCTGCTCCAGCGCACCCGCTGCGGCTACTTCGCCGACGTGACCCAGCCGTGCAACAAGCGCACCCCCGGCAGCGGTTGCCCCGCCGTCGCGGGCGAGCACCACAACGCCGCGATCCTCGGCGCCTCCGACCACTGCGTGGCCGTACACCCGTCGGACATGGGCGTGGCGCTCACCGCCTTCGACGCCGTCGTGTCCTACGAAACGGCCGACACCCACGGCGAACTGCCGCTCGCCGAGTTCTATCCGCCGGTAGGCGACACCCCGCACCGGGAGACCGCCCTGCCGCCCGGCGCGCTGATCACCGGCGTCACCCTGCCGCCCGCGCCGGTCGCCGCCACCTCGCGCTACCGGAAGGTGCGGGAGCGGGCCTCGTACGCGTTCGCGATCGGGTCGGTCGCCGCCGCGCTCGACGTCGAGGCGGGAATGGTACGCGAGGTGCGGCTGGCGCTGGGCGCGGTCGCGTCGAGGCCCTGGCGGGCCCTGGAGGCCGAGCGGGTGCTCAAGGGCGCGCCGGCCGATGCCCGCACCTTCGCCGCCGCCGCGGACGCCGAACTCGCCGCGGCCCGGCCCCTGCCGCACAACGGATACAAGGTGACCCTGATGCGCAACCTCGTGGTGGCCGTGCTGACCGAACTCGCCGAGGAGGCAGCCCGATGACCACCGTCACCCCCCTGAAGGGCTCCGTCGGCACGGCGCACACCCGCGTGGAGGGACGCGACAAGGTCACCGGCGCCGCCCGTTACGCGGCAGAGATCCCCTTCGCCGAACTCGCCCATGGCTGGCTGGTGTTGTCCACGGTCGCCCGCGGTCGCATCCGCGCCGTGGAGACCGACGCCGTCCTGGCCATGCCCGGCGTCCTCACCGTCCTGCACCACGGGAACGCCCCGCACCTCGACACCGACTACGACGGGCTCATGGGGAACAAGCCCGACCCGTCCATCGCGCTCTTCCAGCACGACCGGGTGCCGCACGCGGGCTGGCCCGTGGCGCTGGTCGTCGCCGAGACCTCCGAGCAGGCCAGGGAGGCCGCGGAGGCGCTCGTGGTGCACTACGACCGGGAGCCGCACGACATAGCGTTCGCCGACGGACGCCCGGACGCGTACACCGCGGCGTACGTGCCCAACGCCGCGGCCGTGACCGCGAAGGGCGACCTTGAGGCCGAACTCGCCCGCTCCGCCGTCGTCGTGGACGCCGAATACACCACGCCCGAGGAACACCACAACCCGATGGAGCCCCACGCGGCGACCGCCCACTGGGACGGCGGCCGCCTCGAGGTCGTCGACTCCAACCAGGGCGCCATCTGGGTGAAGGGCGAACTCGCCAACCTGTTCTCGCTCGACCCGGCCTCCGTGCGCGTACGCTCCGAACACATCGGCGGCGGCTTCGGGTCCAAGGGCGTCCGCGCCCACCAGGTGGCCGCCGTCATGGCCGCGACCCTCCTGCGCCGCCCCGTCCGCGTCGTGCTGACCCGCCGTCAGATGTTCTCCCTGGTCGGCTACCGCAGCCCCACGGCACAGCGCGTCAGGCTCGGCGCCGACCCCGACGGACGGCTGCGCGCGCTGGAGCACCGGTCGCTGAACCTCTCCTCGACGGTGCACGAGTTCCTGGAACCCAGCGCCATGCCCGCCCGGGTGCTGTACGACGCCCCGGCCCACCACACGGCCCACCGGATCGTACGGCTCGACGTGCCGACCCCGACCTGGATGCGCGCGCCGGGCGAGGCACCGGGGTCGTTCGCGCTGGAGTCGGCGCTCGACGAACTGGCCGAGAAGTGCGGGGTCGACCCGATCGAGCTGCGCGCCCGCAACGAGCCCGAGAGGGGGCCCGTCTCCGGGCTGCCCTTCGCCGGCCGCGGTCTGACCGCCTGCTTCCGGGAGGGCGCCCGGCGGTTCGGCTGGGCGGACCGCGATCCGCGTCCCGGTCTGCGCCGCGACGGCCGCTGGCTGCTCGGCACCGGAACGGCGGCGGCGAGCTTCCACGCCGGAGCCGTTCCGTCCACGGCGGCCGTGACCGCCGAGGCCGACGGCGGCTTCACCGTCCGTATCTCCGCGGCGGACATCGGCACCGGCGCACGTACGGCCCTCACCCTGATCGCCGCCGACGCGCTGGAGGTGACACCGGACCGCGTCCAGGTCCTGATCGGGGACAGCGACTTCGGTCCGGCGATGATCGCGGGCGGCTCGATGGGCACCAGCTCCTGGTCCTGGGCGGTCACCGCGGCCGCCGACGAACTGCGCGAGCGACTCGCCCTGGGCGGCGGCATCCCTCCGGAGGGCATCACCGTCCGCTCGAACACGGCGGAGGCCATCGCAGCACTCCCGCAGAAGGAACGGCACTCCTACGGTGCCCACTTCGCCGAAGCCGCCGTCGACGTCATGACCGGCGAGGTACGGGTCCGCCGGATGCTCGGCATTTTCGCGCCGGGCCGGATCATCAACCCGCTGACCGCCCGCAACCAGTTCGTCGGCGGCATGATCTGGGGCATCTCCATGGCCCTGCACGAGGAGGCGGTCCGGGACCGGGCTTCGGGCGCCCACATCGGAGCCGACCTCGCGGGCTACCACTTCGCGGCCAACGCCGACGTCCCACTCATCGAGGCGGACTGGCTGCCCGAGGACCCGGACGACGACGACCCCCTCGTCGTCAAAGGCATCGGCGAGATCGGCATCGTGGGCGCCGCGGCGGCGGTCGGCAACGCGGTCTGGCACGCGACCGGCGTACGCCATCGCAGCCTGCCCATCCGCCCCGACCGCGTCCTGCTGGCGGGCCGGGATGCTTGACCTCGCCGCGGAGCTGAGCAGGTGGGCCGAGGAGGGCCGCGACTTCGCCGTCGCCACGGTGGTGTCCGTCGGCGGCAGCGCGCCGCGCCCTCCCGGCGCCGCCCTCGCGGTCGACAGCGCGGGCACGGCGATCGGCTCGGTCTCCGGCGGCTGTGTGGAAGGGGCGGTGTACGACCTGTGCGTGCAGGTTCTCGATGACGGCGAGCCGGTCCTGGAGACGTTCGGCTACAGCGACGAGGACGCTTTCGCGGTGGGTCTGACGTGCGGGGGAGTGATCCAGATCCTGGTCACTCCGGTGACGCGGGACGCACCGGACAGAGAACGGTACGAGGCGGCGCTGGCGTCCGCGGCCCGGGGGGAGCCGACGGCACTGGCCAGGGTGATCCGTGGACCCGCTGAGCTTCTCGGCACAGCTGTGCACGCACCCGCCCAGGGGCGTGAGGCCGTGACCCCCGTGGATCGCATCACCGCCGAGGCCCTGGCCATGCTGACCGCCGGAGGCACCCGCACCCTCGAAATCTCGGAGGACGGCACCCACTGCCCCGGCGGCCTCACTCTGTTCATCGAGACCCGTGTCCCACCACCCCGCATGATCGTCTTCGGTGCGATCGACTTCGCCGCCGCACTCGTGCGCGCCGGAAAACTCCTCGGCTATCACGTGACCGTGTGCGACGCCCGCCCCGTCTTCGCCACCCGGGCCCGTTTCCCCGATGCGGACGAGGTCGTGGTCGACTGGCCGGACCGCTACCTCCGGAGTACGGAGACCGACGCGCGCACGGTCCTGTGCGTGCTGACCCACGACGCCAAGTTCGACGTACCCCTGCTGGAGGCGGCCCTACGGTTGCCGGTCGCCTACGTCGGCGCGATGGGCTCCCGCCGCACGCACGCCGACCGGGAGCGCAGGCTTCGTGAAGTCGGTCTGGAAGACGCGGAGTTGGCCAGGCTCCGGTCGCCCATCGGCCTCGACCTCGGCGCCCGTACGCCCGAGGAGACGGCGCTGTCCATCGCGGCGGAGATCGTCGCGATCCGGCGGGGCGGGACGGGCGCACCGCTGACCGGCTCGGAGACGCCGATTCACCGGGGTACGGCGGAGTGGGCTGGGCTGACCGCCGCGATCACGGCGGAGGAGGCGACGGCGCCGGAGAGCGCGAAGGCGGCGGTGTAGCCGGAATCGGCGACCCGCACGGCCCGTTCGGCCGCGGCGCCAGCGACGACCGCGGCGGCGAACCGTGCGCCGAGCACGCCACCGACGGTGCGCAGAACGGGCGTTGACCAGGGGCGACGCTTGCGTGCGGCCTGCCAGTGGCCTCCGGGTCCAGGGGGTGTCACGTCGGCATGGAGGCCGAGCAGGCCCGTGCGTGCACAGCGCACCGGATGAGCGGCCTCCACGGCATGCATGAGGGGCGCCCGCGGTCAGACACCGGTGCTGCGGGCGCGCCTCAGGAAACGGCAGTCGCGATCGTCAGGCCTTGAGAGCCTTCAGCGCGAGACGTAGGAGCTCGGGTACCGCGTCGGGCGGCACGACGCGGATGGCCACGTAGGTAAGCACGAGGACCACGATCACCGTCAGGGCGAACCTGGCGATCTTGGCGACCTCGTCCTCCTTGGCCTTGTCCATGGCGCGCCAGATGACCAGCGCCACGACGAGGAGGGCCAGGAGTATCAGAGCGATCATGGTGACGGGCGTCCTTCTTCCACGAAGCCGGCGGGAGAACCGTGCGGTCCTCACCGTGTGAGAGAAGGAGCATCCACCCGTCTCGCGGGCGATCTGCCGTGCCGTCACATTCCTCGAAGACACCAGCCGCGACCTGTTGTTCTGCACTATTTTGAGACGTCGTTGGACGTAGTTGGACGCGGGGGTGGAGCATGGCGCGTGCCGGACGGCTGAAGAAGCCGGTACTGACCGGAGAGGCCCATCGGGCACTGAACGACGCCCTGCATCAACTGCACGCCTACGCGAAGTATCCGACGCTGACGTCGATGGAAGAGGCTCTGCAGGGCAACGGCGTGCGCCTTGCCTCGCGGGCCACCATTCACAACGCCTTCTCCAGCACGCGGCTGCCACGGGTCGACCTCGTCGACGCCCTCGCCGTCGACCTGTCGGCACGGATCCGCAACGTCGAGCCGGAGACGATCGACAAGGTCAGCATCATGTTCGACAACCTCTGGTTCCTGGCGGACATCGAGGACCGCGAGCAGGGCGACCAGCGGAAGGACATGACCGCGGACGCCAGCACGGACGAGACTCCCGACAGGGAAGTACCCGCGCGCGTCCCGGAGCTACTCCCTGCCCCTGCCCGTGAAGCCCTTCCGGTCCCGAATGCCTGGGGGGAACCAAACGTTGGCCTGAGAGTGCGGCTGCGTCTCGCCGAAGACGGCGCGTACCGATCCGCCCTGCTTGACCCCGCTTGGCGGCACAGGCTCGTGGCCAGCATGACGGACAGGTTGGCGACGGCGGTCGTCAACAGCAACCTCTTCTTCCGGTAGCCGGGCCACCGTTGCTCATCCGACCAGTACCAGGCCAGTTGGTCCAGGAGTCAGGTGGTGGCGGGTGTGTCAATTTCACGTGTGTCCTCGAGTCGGCAACCAGCTGTCGATGACGGCTGCCAGCTCCTCGCGATCGGTGAAGACGTGTCCGTTCATACCCATGGCCTGCGCGGCGCGTACGTTCTCCTCGCGATCGTCGACGAAGAGGAAGTCGGTCGGGGCGGCCCGCATGGCGACGACGCAGTGCTGGAAGGCGGCCGGGGCCGGCTTCGCCGCCTTGATCTTCCCGGAGAAGGCGACGTGGTCCAGATGGTGCAGCCAGGGCTGCGCGGCAAGGAAGGCGTCCGCGTGGTCCGAGGGGATGTTGGACAGCAGGGCGACCTCGGCGACGTCGCGGAGCGACTGGGCGTAGGTGACCATCCGGTCGTCGACGCGTGACCAGCTGTCGATGTCCGTGAGGCGCAGTTCCTCGATGGTGTCCGCGTCGACCGACAGGGACAGCTGTCGCAGTACGGCGGTCCAGTATGCGGGCGCGGACTGCCGACCGGCGTCGTAGGGCGGCCGGCAGGCCCAGTATGCCGTGGTGAAGGCGTCGGTGGGTGTGTGACAGCGGGCGGCCATCTTTCCCAGGGCGCCCGGGCGTTGGTGGCGGGCGATGACCCCGAAGAGGTCGAACAGCACGATGCTGCGGCCGGTGGGCATGGTGAGGCTTCCTCCGGGTTCTGGCGGCCGGGGCGGGAGGAGAAGCCTGTGCGGCACGGAGTGAGCCGTGCCGCACAGGCGGTCAGTGGCTGCTCTGTGCGGTCTCGCGCGGGCGGTCGGATCCGGTGCGCAGGATCCCGGCGGCCACGGCGGTGATCGCACACAGCAGGATCAGCAGGACGAAGGCGTGGTTCAGGGCGACGAGGTGGGTCAGCCAGCCGATGGCGGCGGGGCCGGCGAGCATGCCGACGTAGCCGAGCCCGGCGACACGCGAGACATTGGCCCCCGCGGCGGAGGGGTCGGCGTGCCCGGCCGCGCTGAACAACTGCGGGACGCAGCCGGACAGCCCCAGACCGAACAGCGCCCACCCCGCGAACGCGGCCCCTGTCCACGGGGAGACGGTCACGATCGTGATCCCGACGGCGGCCGTCGCCGCGCCGTAGCGCAGGATCGCCATGGACCCGAACCGGGCGACGAGGCGGTCGGCGAGCAGCCGGCCGATGGTCATGGTCGCCGCGAAGGTGCCGTACGCGAAGGCGGCGATGCTCGTGGGTGCGCCGAGGACGTCCTTCAGGTGCAGCGCGCTCCAGTCGTTGGCGGCTCCCTCGCACAGCATGACCATGAGAGCCAGGGCGGCGAGGATCCAGATGCGCCTGCTGGTGCCGTGGCGCTCGGCGGCCGACGGTTGCCCGGTCTCCCCCGCAGGGCCGGTGTCGGCAGTGGTGGGTGCGGCCGGCAGCAGGGCGCGCGCCGATATCAGGGCGATCGCGATACCCAGGGCTCCCATGGCGGCCATGCCCGCGGCCGGGCTCAGGCCGGCACTCGCCGTGGCCGCTCCGACGAGGGCCGCGAGGACGCCGCCGACCGAGAACGTGGCGTGGAAGGCCGACATGACGGGCCGGCCGTACGCCTTCTCCACGTGCACGGCGTGGGCGTTCATGCTCACGTCCAGGCAGCCGTTGCAGAATCCGAAGACCAGCAGGGCACCTGCCAGCGTCCATGGCTCCCGGGGAAGGCCGGGCAGTACCAGGGCCGCGCTGCACAGCACGCCGGTGGCGGGGACGACGAGGCGCGCCCCGAGGGAGTCGGTCAGACGCCCGGCCACCTGCATACCGATGAAGGCTCCCAGCCCCAGCAGCACCAGCAGTCCACCGAGCGTCGCGTGACTGATGCCCACGCGTTCCTCGACGGCGGGGATGTTCACCACCCAGGTGCCCATCAGAGTGCCGCACAGGCTGAAGTAGACAAAGGTCGCTATTCGGGCGGCTCGGAGCGAACTATTCATGACAGTGACCGTAACGAACACCTTGGGCGGTTGAATACTGTCTCTTCGCACACATTGAATGTTCGTTTCGTGGGGTGTTCAATCGCGGTATGAGCAACGCAGACCGGCACGGGATGATCGCGCAGGCCGTCCGGGAGACGGGAAGGACCACGGTCCAGGAACTCGCCGAACTGACCGGCGCCTCCGAGATGACCATCCGGCGCGACCTCGACGCGCTGGCCGCGCAGGGCGTCCTGGAGCGGGTCCGCGGCGGGGCGCGCACCCTGCTGCTCAGGGGCGAGGAACCGCCCTTCGCGCTGCGTGCCCACGAGGCCGTCGACGCCAAGCGCCGCATCGCCGCCGAGGTGTCCTCGCTCATCGCCGACGGCGAGACCGTCCTCCTCGACAGCGGCACCACCTGTCTGGAGATCGCCCACCTGCTGCGCCGGCGGCCGGTCACGGTGATGCCCCTGTCCTTGCAGGCCATCCACGTACTCGGCGAGGGCCCGGGCCCGGCCACACTGATGGTGCCCGGCGGGCAGCCTCGGGCAGCCGAGGGAGCCCTCACCGGTCCCCTCACCCTCGCGTCCCTGGCGGCACTGCGCTTCGACACCGCCGTCATGGGCTGCTGCGGTCTCAGTGCGGCCCAGGGCCTGACCGCCTACGACCTCGACGACGCGGCTGTGAAGAAGGCCGGCATCGCCTCCACGCGCCGCGTCATCGTCGCCGCCGACGGCAGCAAGCTCGGTCACACCGCCTACGCCTACGTCGGTCCCTCCACACTCCTGCACACCCTCGTCACCGACACCGCGGCACCCGTCGACGAGGTCACCGCACTCGAAGGCACTGGCACCGTCGTCAAGGCCGTCTGACCGGACCGTCGGCCATCGGTCGTGAGATGTGGGGTGAGCGTGGTCACGGTCGGGGACCCGCCGCGTGCGGAGGGCTTCAGCCTGCGGGCCGCCGCCGAGACCATCGCGGGCCGGCTCCACCTGCGCGAAGTCGGCACACGAGACCTGCTCGCCCAGCTCTTCGGAGTCAACGGCAGCACCCTCACCAGGGCCGTGTGCCGAGTCCGGCCGCTCCCGGCCGAGCACGGCCACACCGTTCCACCCTCGACAGCAAGGTTCCGCACACCCGCCGACGTCACCGCGTTCCTCGCGCACAGCAGTCCCACGGAGATCACATCAGCATGTTGATTCTCTGTGAGCCCTCAGGTCCCACCCCCGCCGCCGCGCCCGTTCAGGGTGATGTCGTCGGCGTAGTAGCCGCCCTGTGCGTACCAGCCGTGCACGTAGATCGTCGCGCTGGTCTGGGAGGCGCCTGTGGTGAAGGAGACGGCCAGTCGGCTGTATCCGGTCGGGGATGTGGTCCAGGTGGAGGCGCCGCCGTTCACGCCCAGGTAGACGTAGGAGCCGCGGACCCAGCCGCTGAGTGAGTAGGTGGTGTTCGGCCGTACCGCGACGGTCTGGTCGCACTGCCCGGTGTCGCTCGAACTCACCTTCCCCTGGAGGGCCTTGGAGCCCCCGTGGACGGGGGAGGAGACGATCGAGCCCGGGTCGCCGGCGCAGTTCCACGGCGGGAGACCGCCCGACTCGAAGCCTGGGTTGGTCAGGACGTCGGCGGCTCCGACCGCGCTCGGGGCCGCCGACGTCGGGGCGGCCGTTGCCGGGGCGGCCGACGCGCTCGCCGAGGGGGCGGTCGGGGTGGCCTCGCTGGGGCTGGGGATCAGGAGAGAGCAGCCGAAGCCGACGACGGCCGCCGCGGCGACCGCGATCGCCACGGCCGCGCGGCGCTGCCCCGGTCCCAGGCGCGGGCGGTCCACGGGACGCGGCGGGCGGGTGTGGCCGGCGTGTGCGGGGAGTTCCCGCGTCCTGCCGCTGGGGACAGGCGGGAGTTCCTCTGTCTCGCCGTCGGTCGGGGTGAGGGGGACGGGTGCGGCCACGGTTGGGTGGCCGCGGTAGTCCTTGTCCTGGCGTATGTCGTCGAG
This sequence comes from Streptomyces sp. NPDC031497, assembly GCF_055580905.1. Taxonomy (NCBI): domain Bacteria; kingdom Bacillati; phylum Actinomycetota; class Actinomycetes; order Kitasatosporales; family Streptomycetaceae; genus Streptomyces; species Streptomyces sp. NPDC031497. The sequence goes on along the minus strand of NZ_JBVIKO010000005.1, from coordinate 134,669 downwards.
CAGTTGCGCCAGCGCGTCGGTGTTGCGCGGGCGCAGCACGCGAATCGGCTCCAGCGCGGTGCGGTCGTCCGGTGCGTCGGACGCGGGCGGTGTGGGCACGGTGCTCTTCCTTCCGTCCCGTGGCGGAGACCGGGGCTGTCCCTGTGGAATTCATACGCAGGGACAGCCCCGGAGGTTCAGCCGGCGCCGCACCCGGGGAAGCCATGCTCGACGCCCGCGAGGTCAGGAACGGCCTTACGTCGAACGGGCGTTGAGGCGGTGGACCGTCGAGCTGGGCATGCCCATGATCGGGCCGATCCGTGCAGGGCCGGGCTTGCGTTCGCGTCGTGGCTCGCAGCTGCAGTTCTCGACATCTGCAGGGGTTCGGTGCGGTGTCGTGCCCCACTGGATCTATTCGGCCCAGGCACGCTCCAGCTGGGTGCGGAAGGTGGCGGGCTTTCGCCCGATCAGCTCGGCCAGCGTCGAGTCGACGGCGGCGAACTCGCCATTGCGCGCCGCGGCGAAGATGCTCAGCATCAGGTCGGCGATCGGGGCCGGGGCGCCGTGCGCCAGGACCTGCTCGCGGAAGACGTCGTCGGGAACGACGGTGCGGGTGAAGGGCCTTCCGGTGGTCTCGGACGCGATCTCGGCGACGGTGTCGAAGTCGAGCGCTGCCGGGCCGGTGAGCGGCGGGGTGGGCCCCTCGAAGCGGGCCTCCTCGGCGAGGATCACCGCGGTGGCCTCGGCGAGGTCGTCGTGGCCGGTCCAGGCGACGGGGCCGTCGGCGGGCAGGGCGATGTCGCCGGTGTGGCGGGTGGACTCCAGGAAGTGCAGGGCGCTGGAGGCGTAGAAGCCGTTGCGCAGCGCGGTCCAGGGCAGGCCGGTGGCGCGCAGCAGGTCCTCGGTCTGGGCGTGGTCGCGGCATGCCTGGAAGCGGGCGTCGTCGGCGGCGCCCATCTGGCTGGTGTAGAGAATGCGGCCTGCGCCGGCCTGGACGGCCGCGTCGATGGCCGCGCGGTGGCCGCTGACGCACTCCTGGCCCGTGCGGTCGAGGGAGACGAGGAGCAGTTGCTCGGCGCCCTCGAAGGAGTGCACGAGCGAGGCGGGGTCGTCGAAGCTGCCCTGCCGGACGCGGACGCCGCGGCCGGCGAGGTCCTGGGCCTTGCGGGGGTCGCGGACGCTGACGCCGACGCGGTGGGCGGGTACGCGCTCCAGGAGGTGCTCGACGGTGCGGCGGCCGAGCTTTCCGGTGGCTCCGGTGACGATGATCATTGGCTTCTCCCGACAATGCTTCCGATGGAATCATTTCAACGGTAACACTGGAATTTCCGATGGAAATAGATCCTCGGTATCATCGGTTCATGGATACGCGTGACTCAGCCGGCAGCCCTCGGCACCGCATCGTCGAGGCAGCCGTCGCGCTGCTGGAGAACGGCGGCCCCGACGCGGTGAGCACCCGCGCGGTCGCCGCCGCGGCCGGAATGCAGCCGCCGGCGATCTACCGCCTCTTCGGCGACAAGGAGGGGCTCCTCGAAGCCGTCGCGGAGCACGGCTACGCGCAGTTCCTGGAGAGGAAGCACGCGCAGCTCGACCCCGCCCCGCAGGACCCCGTGGAGGAACTGCGCCGCGGCTGGGACATGGTGGTCGAGTTCGGGGTCTCCCGCCCCGAGTTGTTCGCGGTGATGAACCGGGCCGTCGGCCAGGGACCGGACGCGGCACACCGCGCGGGCTTGGAGATCCTCCATGGGCGGGTGCGTCGGCTGGCGGCCGGGGGTTGGTTGCGGGTCGACGAGGAGCTGGCAGCCCAGATCATCCAGGCGACCGGCCAGGGAGCGGTCACCGTCTGGCACTCCACCCCCGCGGACCGCCGCAATCCGGTGCTGCTGACCGTCCTGCGCGAGTCCATGGTCGCGGCCGTCACTCGTGCCGAGCCGGTGGTCCTCGCCGCGGAGTCCGGTGCCGCCGCGGCGGCCCGCGCGCTGCGCGCCGCCCTCCCCGACGACGCCGATGTCCTGAGCGACGCCGAGCAGTGCCTGCTGCGTGAGTGGCTCACGCGCCTGGCGGCGGACGGTGGCGCGCCGCATGCGTGATCGTGCGTCAGGGGTCAACGTGCAGGTTGAATCCCCGAGGAGAGATCGTGCGATGAAGCGGCGTCCACGAGATGAGACAGTGGGCGACCACACGGCTCCGGCCGACTTCCCCTGCCCATTGCCATGAACCTGACCCACCCCAGACTGGGGATGGAACAGGCTCACCATGTCGCCATGCCAACGGACCTCGCGGAACACCGGCGGTGCGGCGACGGTCCCTCCCGCCGCCGTCCGCCTGGCCGCATCGTCCGCTGCCGGATCGACGGCCTGGAACTCGACCGTGACACGGAACATCAGGCCGTATCCGTCCACGACGCCGGACACACTGCGGTCGTGCTTCAACTCGGTCTGCACGTACCGCCGGTATCCATGGGCGAACCGCGACCGAGGCCTGTCCGGCGGATCTTGCCGCGGACGCGGGGCTGCGCGGGCCCGCCTGCGGCGTTGCCGGGCCGGGGGCGGCCCGGCCCGGCCTGGTAAGTCGGGTTTCTGCGGCTGTGCTCAGCCGTCGATCTCGTACTGGCCGACCGTCCGGAAGTACCGGAGGGCCTCCGGGCTGCCGTCGTCGAGGACCGCCTGGATCGCGTCGAACATGGCGTCGCTGATGTTCGGGTCCGTGAGCATGTGGACGATGTACACGGAGTCGTCCTCGGCCTGCGCGAGCCGGTATCCGGTCCACCGGAAGTAGCTCAGGGCTTCGGCGGTACCGGCGTCGAGGGCGGCGTTGGCCTCCTTGATCACCCTCTTGTCACCGTTCTGCGTGGCCACGAAGAGGATGTGGGCCACGGCCACGGAGTCGTCCTCGGCCTGGGCCTGGGCGTACCCCTTTTCCAGGAAGGCGCGCAGCGATTCCGGGGTGTTGGCGTCGAGGGCGGCGTTGGCCTCCCTGATCACCCTCTTGTCGCCGTTCCGGGTGGCCACGGCGAGGATCCGGGCGACCGTGACGGAGTCGTCCTCGGCCTGGGCGAGGCGGCATCCCGTCTCCAGGAAGGCACGCATGTCGTCCGCCGTACCGCTCAGCGCCTCGTTGGCCTCGCGCAGAACGCCCGTCCCGGCGTTGTCGTCCGTGAGGATGTCCTGGATCGCGGCCCTGACTTGGTCGTCCGTCAGCTCATCGACGGGGGTCCCGGTGTCGGGCGAGATGTCCGGGCAGGCCGTGGCAGGCGTGGGTGTGACGGGCGTGGTGGACGTGGCGGTCGTGGACGCGTCGGCCGCGAAGGCCGGTGCGGTGAAGAGGAGGGCGGGCGTCAGAACAATCGCGGCGACCAGCATCGCGGCGCGGGTCGGTCTCATGGATGTGCCTCCGTACTCGGTGTGTCGGTCGGTATGAAGCATCCACATGCCAGATGCATGGATCAACACAATTCACGGCAGCCGCGCCATCGAACCGATCCTCAACTGCGCGGCTGTGGTGATGAGTTCGGACTGTGCCGACACCAGCGTCCGCTGCCCGCCAGGACCAGGTTCCGCATGGCCGTACCGACACCGCAGCCGACCAGGAACATGTACACCGCAAGCAGGCCGACGTGCCGCCCGCGCGCGGCCGACGCGGTGGCGGCTGGCTTCGGGCGAGTTCCGATCCCGAGCCGCGACGCCCGGCCGCCACTCGGAGCGCCCGCCGCACGGGGGCCGGAAGAAGAGCCGGAGACCGCGACGGGCCGGGGCGCGGCCGCACGGGGAGAAGTTCGTTCCCGCGCCATGGCAACCTCCCACGGGGGCCAGACGGTTACCCGTTCGTGCATCCCAACCCTTCTGTGGCGTCACCTCGCGAACGCCGACACCGACGCCCGCTGCCGCTCACTACGGTGGCCCTCATCGCGACCGTCGTCATCGCCCTGGCCGGCTGCTCCTCCTCGACGAGTGCTTCGGTCCCGGGGGCGGGCGGCCCGGCCCCGACGACCGCCGGTGCGGCGGGCCCTTCCGGAGAGAGCAAGCCGGTCTACTCCTACAAGAAGGCCGTCCGGGAGACCGTATGGGTCGACACCGGGCGCGACGAGGACCAGGACGGGAAGAACGACCGGGTGGCCGTCGACATCGTGCGCCCCGGTGAACCCGCCGCCCAGGGCCGCAAGATACCGGTCATCATGGAGGCCAGCCCCTATTACTCCTGCTGCGGCCGTGGCAACGAGAACCAGAAGAAGTCCTACGACGCGGGCGGACAGCCGGTCCGCTTCCCGCTCTTCTACGACAACTACTTCGTCCCGCGCGGCTATGCCTTCGTCGCGGTCGATCTCCCCGGCACCGGCCGCTCCGACGGCTGCACGGACGCAGGCGGGCCCATCGACATCCAGTCCACGAAATCCGTCGTCGACTGGCTGAACGGGCGCGCCCACGGCTACACCAGTCGTACGGGCACCACCCGCGCGCACGCCACCTGGACCGACGGCGCCACCGGGATGATCGGCAAGAGCTGGGACGGCAGCATCGCCAACGGGGTCGCCGCCACCGGCGTCGAGGGACTGAAGACGATCGTCCCGATCAGTTCCATCTCCAACTGGTACGACGCCTACTTCTCCCAAGGAGCCTGGCTGGTCGGAAGCGCGCCCACGCCCGGTGCGCTGATCCGCATGGTCGAGAGCGAGGCCGCCGGCAAGCGCTGCACCGCCGTGAACAAGCCGCTCGAAGACCCGGCCGTAGTCAAGTCCGGTGCCTGGTCCTCGATATGGGCCGAGCGGGATTACGTGGCGGACGCGGACAAGGTCAAGGCGAGCGTCTTCGTCGTGCACGGCCGGCAGGACCTCACGATCCGCACCAAGGAGTTCGGCCAGTGGTGGGACGCGCTCGCCAAGAACGGCGTCGAGCGCAAGATCTGGCTCTCCCAGACCGGCCACGTCGACCCCTTCGACTACCGCCGCGCCGACTGGGTCGACACCCTGCACCACTGGTTCGACCACGAACTCCTCGGCTACGACAACGGCATCGACCGCGAACCGACGGCCGACATCGAACGCACCCCCGGCCACTGGACCACGGACGCCGTCTGGCCGCCGAAGTCGACGGCCACCGTGGCCCTCGGTCCCGGCCAGGGCACGCAGCCGGGCGTGGGCACGCTCGGCACCCACGCCGGAAGCGGGACCGAGACCCTCACCGACGATCCGGACAAGGGCGAGACCGACTGGGCCGCGCACATCGACCAGCCGACCGGGGAGAAGGCCGGCTTCGTCACCAAGCCGCTGGCGAAAGCCCTCCGTGTCTCCGGGGCCTCGAAGGTCACCGTCACCGCCACCTCGACGACCGTGACCGCGAACCTGTCGGCGGTCCTCGTGGACCTGGGTCCGGCCACCATCCGCGACTACCGCCGGGCCGGCCTGGGCATCTCCACGGTCTCCGGAACGTCCTGCTGGGGTGAGAGCACGGCACAGGACAGCGCCTGTTACCAGAAGACGGCGACCGACACCATGCACGTCACGAGCACCGTCTTCAGCCAGGGCTGGGCCGCGCTCGGCACCGCCGCCGACGCGCACAAGGTCCAGCCGCTCACGCCCGGCACGCCGTACACCCTCACCCTCACCCTCGCGAGCACCGACCACGTCGTCCCGGCCGGCCACCGGCTCGCCCTGATCGTCGCGGGGACCGACCGGGGCATCGCCTACCATGCGGCCGACCGGCCGACGATCACCCTCGATCTGGCCCACACGTCCCTGCGGCTGCCGGTGGTCGGGCAACCCGCGTGGCCCTCCACCTAGTTCCCTGAGTATGGGACCCATGAATACGGCGGGGGCAAAACGCAGTGAACCAGGTGGAGGCGGCGGATACCGAGTGGAGTTTCGAGGAGTTCGTCGCCGCCCGCGGAGACCGTCTCTACCGGGCCGCGTGGCTGCTGACGGGCGACGCCCACGCGGCCGAGGACCTGTTGCAGACCGCGCTGGCCAAGGTGTGGCCCAAATGGCCGCGCATCGCCGGCGACAACCCCGAGGCGTACGCACGCCGGGCACTGGTCAACACCCATGCCTCGTGGTGGCGTCGGCGCTGGCGTGGCGAGACCCCCACCCCCGAACTGCCGGACGTCACCGCGGTCCGGGACGTCTTCGCCGAGGTCGACCTGGAGCAGTCACTGGCCGCTGCGGTCCGGCGGCTGCCGCCGAGGCAACGGGCGGTCGTCGTCCTGCGCTACTTCGAGGACCTCAGCGTCGAGGAGACCGCGCAGGTGCTGGGCTGCCGCCCCGGCACGGTGAAGAGCCAGGCCGCCAAGGCACTGCGGATCCTGCGTCAGCACCTGGGGCCGTCGCACGTACTGGAGGTGGGGGAGCAGCCGTGACACACATGACAGAGGACGCGGAGGGGCACGCGGAAGAGGAACTGCGTGTGGTGCTGGGCCAGATCACTCCGTCGGGCTGGAATCCCCGGCGCCTGCAGGAGATCCGGCGGCGTGTGGTGGCCCGGCGACGGCGCCGTGTCGCGGTGACGGGCGCCGCCGCTCTCGCGCTGGCGGTGGCGGTCACGACGCAGGTCGGGGATTCGCCCCCCGCCAGGGACCGGACCGCGGCGACGCCCGAGGTGTCCTGGGCACCCCCCGGCTTCACCGGACTTCCCCTGTCCGGCCTGTCCGCAGGCCCGTCCGCCGGGTGGCACACCGTGCTGCGTCCGGACCGAAAGCCGGGAACGGAGGTCGTCGCCGTGTTCAGCCCGAAAGCCTCAGCCGTCCCGCTGACCCCCGTCGCCGAGGGCGGGGCGCTGGTGTTCTACGTCCAGACCGAGACCGCGATCCCGCGTTCCGCCGTACGCCGACTGGACCGGGTCGAGGGTTGGTGCGAGCGGGCGGGCGGCTCACAGGAACTGATGCGCATCGTGGCTCCGGCCGAGGACGGGCATGCGGCGCGCACCGGCTACGCATGCCTCAACGCCCCCTCCCCGACCGTGATCCAGCAGACCACCGAGATCCTGGCCACCGCCACCGCCACCGCCACCGCTACCGCCACCGCCGGCCGATGATGCGATGCGCGGCGAGGCGTTGCGCGGTTGTCACCTGCCCCAGATCTTCCGGTACGCCTGCCGGTAGCCCGACGGGTCCCAGGACGAGGCCCCTTCGCTGTTGGCCGCCGTGGAGACGTGCACAGGTGCGACGTAGCCGCTGGCCGGACGGCCGGAGAAGGCGCGGTTGAACTCGTCGGCGATCTGCCAGCCCTGCAGCGACAGCGGTTCGGGGACGGTGGCCGCCTGGTACTGGTCGCCGTTGATGCGCTGGAAGGCGGACGGGTCGCCGTCGCCGGCGCCGATGTTGAAGGGCGGCCCCGCGCCGCTCTCGCCGGCCGAGCGGAAGGCGGGGGCGGCGTCGGCGAAGTACAGGTCGTTGATCGCGACGGAGTAGCTCCACCGGCTTCCGAAGCGGGCGAGGAGGGTGGAGACCTCCCTGGCGGTACGGCTGCTCGCGTCCGGGATCGGGATGTTCTCGTACGCCAGCAGCCGCACGCCCGCACAGGCGGCCAGCCCCTTCCTGATCAGCTCGGACTTGTGGTGGGCGAACGGGATCGAGGCGTCGGTGAAGAGGACGACCCCGGCGTTGCCCCGGGAGTGCGCGACGACCCACTGCGCGCTGATCGCCGCGACGTCGCCGACGTCGGTGGTGACGTTGGTGAAGAGCTTGGGCTTCGCACTGGGACCGGGGGAGGTGACCGCGTGCCAGCCGATGAGGGGGATGCCCGCCGCGTTGGCCCGCTGGACCTGCTGCGCGGTCGAGTCGGGGTCGAAGCCGCCGATGACGATGCCCGGGGGCCGGAGGGCCACGGCCTCGCTCAGCGCCGCCTGGATACCGGCGGGGGTGCCCTCGCCGTCGATCACCCGGACGTTCCAGCCGATGACCTTCGCGGCCTCCCGCAGGCCTCTGGCGACGCCCGCGACTCCGGGGTTGGTCATGGTCTGCGCGACGAAGACGATCGTCTTGCCGGACACCGCCGAGGGGCCGCTGGTCGGCCCGTTCCAGGGGACGTCGGTCCGCTCCGCCCGGGTGACGGCGGCCTGGGCCCGTGCCTGGACCGCGGGGCAGCCGCTCGGGCCGGTGGCGGAGGCCGCGGGGCCGTGCGGCTGGCCGCGTTCGCAGCCCGCGAGGGCGGTCGCCGCCGCCAGCAGGGCGAGGGAGACGCATCGGGCGGGGGAGACCTTGCGGCTGCGGTGCACGGGGGCTCCTCACGGAGGAGAAGGCGGGGGAGAAGGACGCGGGAGAAGGCGCGGGAGAAGGACGCGGGGGACTCATGGCGTGGGGCCCGCCGTGTCACCGTCCCGGGCCGAGGGGTGTGGCTCGGGGGGTTCGGCGGAGGCGTCGGTCCCGGTGCGCAGACGGCGGGCGGAGTAGCCGGCCAGTCCGACGGCGAGCAGCAGCGTGCCGCCGTAGAACAGCGGGATCGTCCAGAAGTCCGCGCCCAGCTGGCTGATGCCGGTGAGGCCGACCGCGAGCACGGCGACGGCGACCAGCGTGCCCAGGGCGTTGGGGCGGCCGGGCCTGATCGCGGTGGAGCCGAGCAGGGCGCCGGCGAAGGCGGGCAGCAGGTAGTCGAGACCGACACTGGGATTGCCGATCTGCTGCTGGGCCGCGAGCAGGACACCGGCGAAACCGACCAGCAGCCCCGATGCGGCGAACGCGTAGACGGTGTACCTGCGGGTCGGGATCCCGACGAGCTCGGCCGCGCGCGGGTTCGAGCCGACGACGTAGAGGTAGCGGCCGAGCGGCAGCCGCTCCAGCACCAGCCAGAGGACGACGGCGAGGGCCAGCACGTAGAAGGCGGGAACCGGAAGCGCGAGGAACCTGGAGTTGTAGAGATCGGTGAAGGCGGCGGGGAGCCCCTGCGGGCCGGGGACGATCCGGCCGCCGTCGGTGATCCAGCCGGTCACGGCGTACATCATGCTGCCGGTCCCGAGGGTGGCGATGAAGGAGTCGATCCGGCCGAACTCGACGACCACACCGTTGAGGACGCCCACGACCGCCCCGCTGGCGACCACCACCAGGCAGGCCCACGGCCAGGGCCACCGCTCGTCGACCACGAGGTGTATCGCCATCACGTGCGCCAGGCCGAGGCCGTAGCCGAGGGAGAGGTCGAACGCGCCGGTCACGATGGGGACCGTGGCGGCGAGCGCGAGGACGGCCGGGATGGACTGGTTGAACAGGATCGAGTCCACCGTGTCCCGCGTGGGAAACGTGCGGGGCAGCGTGAGCGAGAAGACCAGGAAGAGCAGCGCGGTGAGGGCGAGCAGGCCGTAGGCGCCGACGTGATGTCCGGCGGGGCCCCGGCGCGGCCGGTACGGGGACCTGGGCGAGGCGGTCATGAGGCCGTCGCGGTTCCGGCGGGCGGTCTGGCCGAGGCCGCCCGGGTGAGTCCGGCGACCGTGAGGGCCGGACCGCTCAACTCGGCCGTGACGGCGCCGCGGACGAACACCAGGGCCCGCCGGCACACGCCCGCGACCTCCTCGAAGTCCGTGGAGACGAGCAGCACCGCGAGCCCGGCGGCCAGCGCCTCGTCGAGCAGCCGGTAGACGGCGGCCTTGGCGCCGACGTCCACGCTCGCGGTCGGCTCCTCCAGGATCAGCAGGCGCAGGTCCACCGGGTGCCAGCGGCCGATCATGACCTTCTGCTGGTTCCCGCCGGACAGCGTGCCGATCGGGGCCTCGCCGTCCCGGGGCTGCACCGAGAACCGTTCGATCAGGCCGGCGGCCACCGCGCGTTCCCGGCGGGGGGCGATCCAGCGCAGCGCCGGCACGCCCGCGGCGCGCGGGTTGGCCAGGAGGTTCTCCCGCACGGTCAGTTCGGCGGCGCAGCCCTCCCGCTGCCGGTCGCCGGGCACCAGGCCGACCCCGAGGCGGACGGCGTCGGCGACCGTGCGGGGGCGGTACGGCCGGCCGCCGAGCAGCACCCGGCCGTCGAGGAGGGGCCGGGCACCGGCCAGGGCCCGGCCCAGTTCCACGTGCCCGGCGCCGGACAGGCCGACCAGGCCGAGGACCTCGCCGGCCCTGAGGTCCAGGCCGACCGGTCCCGCACCGGTGGTCCGTACGCCGTCGAGGGCCAGGACGGCCGGATCGTCCGCGGGGACGGTGGCGGGGCGGTAGCGGGTGAGTTCCGCGCCGACGATGTCGCGGACCAGACGGGCGGGGCTGTGGGCCGCCAGGTCGCCGTGGCTCACGAGCCGGCCGTCACGCAGGACGGCGAAGGCGTCGGCGACCTCGTACACCTCGTCCAGCCGGTGGGTGACGTAGAGCAGGCCGTGTCCCTGGTCGCGCAGGGTGTGCAGGACCCGGAACAGCCGGGCGCAGTCCGCGGCGGGCAGCCGGGCGGTCGGCTCGTCGAGGACGACGAGCCTCGCCCGGGTGGCCAGCGCCCGGGCGATGGCGACCAGCGACCGCTCGGCGGGGGAGAGCCGGGCGACGGGCGTGGTGGGGTCGAGGTGTCCGGCGACCGTCCGCAGGGCGTCGGCGCACCGCTCCCGGGTGCGCCGCCAGGAGATCAGTCCGGCGCGGCGCGGGTATCCGGTGCTCAGGGCGATGTTCTCGGCGACCGTCATCCACTCCACCAGACCGAGGTCCTGGTGGATGAAGGACATGGAGCCGGAGGCGGCGTCGCTGCCGAGCGGGTGCCCGTCCACCGTGACCTGTCCCGCCTCGGCGTGGTGGATGCCGGCGAGCACCTTGATGAGGGTGGACTTCCCGGCTCCGTTGGGGCCGAGGAGGGCGAGGACGCCGCCCGCGTGGACGTCGAGGTCGACCCTGTCCAGCGCGAGGGTCCCGCCGAACCGTTTGGTGAGCCCGCGGATGCGGACCAGCGGGTGCGCAGAGGTGTCGGGAGGGTCGTGCACGGACATCTCCGGGGGTCGGCCTGACGAGTTCTTCCCGACTGTCGCCAGCGATCCTAATGCGGCTGTCTACATCATTTCGGGCATCTGTCGTGCTGTGTGACACCAACGGGTCAGTGGCGTCGCCGGTCTCAGCCGCCCCCGAGGCCGCCTCCGATGCCGCCTCCGAGGCCGCCCCCGAGGCCGCACTCGGCCCAGATGACCTTGCCCTGGGGCAGATAGCGCGTCCCCCAGCTCTGTGCCAGCTGGGCGACGAGGAACAGGCCCCTGCCGCCCTCGTCGGTGCTGGCCGCCCGGCGCAGATGCGGGGCGGTGTTGCTGGTGTCGGAGACCTCGCAGATCAGGCTGCGGTCGAACAGCAGCCGTACCCGGATCGGGCCGGAGCCGTGGCGGATGGCGTTGGTGACCAGCTCGCTCAGCATCAGTTCCGCGGCGAACGCGGCTTCGTCGAGTCCCCAGTCGGCCAGCTGCCGCATGGCGTCGGCCCGGACCTCGCCGACGAGCGCCGGGTCGGGTTCCAGGTCCCAGGCGGCGATCCGGTCCGCGGGCAGGGCACGGGTGCGGGCGACGAGCAGGGCGATGTCGTCGCCCGGGTGGACGGGCGCCACGCTGTTCAGGATCACCTGGCAGGTCTCGTCCGGTGTGCGCCCCGGTTGCGCCAGGACCTCGCGGAGCCGGCCGAGGGTGACGTCGACGTCGTGGTACCGGTCCTCGATGAGCCCGTCGGTGTAGAGGACCAGGCGGCTGCCCTCGGGGAGGTCGACGTCGACGGCTTCGAAGGGCAGGCCGCCCAGGCCGAGCGGAGGTCCGGCGGGCAGCTCGGGGAAGGACACCGTGCCGTCGGGGCGGACCAGCGCGGGCGGGGGATGCCCGGCACGGGCCATGGTGCACCGCTGGGTGGTCGGGTCGTAGACGGCGTACAGGCAGGTCGCGCCGAGGATGTCCGCCTCGGCGGCGAAGTCCTCCTCCCGGTCCAGGCGTCCCACCAGGTTGTCGAGGTGGGTGAGGACTTCGTCCGGGGGGAAGTCGAGTTCGGCGAAGCTGCGGGCGGCGGTACGCAGCCGCCCCATGGTGGCGGCGGAGAGCATGCCGTGGCCGACGACGTCCCCCACCATGAGGCCGACCCGGGTCCCGGAGAGGGGGATGACGTCGTACCAGTCGCCGCCCACGTCGGACTCGGCCGGCAGATAGCGATGGGCGACCTCGACCGCGTCCTGGTCGGGCAGGCCCTGGGGGAGCAGGCTGCGCTGGAGGGCCAGGACCATGGTGCGTTCGCGGGTGTAGCGCCGGGCGTTGTCGATGGACAGGGCGGCGCGGGCGGCGAGTTCCTGGGCCAGCGAACGGTCGTCGTCGCCGAAGGGCGCGGGGTCCTGTCCGCGGTAGAAGGCGGCGACGCCCAGGACGACACCGCGGGCCACCAGCGGGACCGCGATCAGGGAGTGGACGTGGGTGAGCAGTTCCGCGGTGTGCTCGGGGTCGTGGGCGAGCCAGCCCGCGGCGGCCTCCAGATCCGGTTCCAGCACCGGCTCCCCGCCGGTCAGGCAGCGCAGCTGCGGAGTGGCCGGGCCGTAGTCGACCTGTTTGCCGACCGGATGGAAGGGACAGTCGTCGCGGATGCCGTGGACCACCGTACGGCGCAGATCGCCGTGCGGGTGGGCGGACTCCTCGCCGCGCAGGACGGCCTCGGGCAGGTCGATGGTGACGTAGTCGGCGAGGCGCGGCACCGCCGTCCGGGCCAGTTCCTGGGCGGTGCGGCGCACGTCCAGGGTGGTGCCTATGCGGGTACTGGCCTCGGACAGCAGCTCCAGCCGGTGTCGTGCGGCGAGGGCGTACCGTCCGACCTCCGGCTCACCCACCAGCAGCAGTCCTCTCGACGGGGGCGCGGCGGCACGGCGACCGCCAGGTGCCGCCACGACCGTGACGCCCCTGCCGCCCGAGGCGACCCGGCCGGGTGCGGTGACGGCCCCGGACGGCAGCACGATGCCGGGGGAGGCGGGCTCGGCGGGGAAGTCGGGCAACTCGTCGAACTGCCATGGGGCGACGAGGGGATCGCGTGGTGCGGGGCCGGGCAGGACGGCCTCGATGACCACGCCCTCGACGCCGGTGGCACTTGTCATCGGACGGCTGAGCAGCGTGACACGCCGGCCGTCGGACAGACGGACGTGGAGAGCGGCCCGCTGCGCGCGGGACAGCAGTTCGGTGGCCTGCTCCATGAGGATCGCACGGTCCTGCGGGTGCTGTCCGAGGGCCAGTTCATCCAGTCCGATGGTGTGGTGACGGCCGACGGCGGCATCGGCCTCGGTCTCCGCGTACGCCCGCAGCAGCGCCCGCTCGCGCGCGGAACTCTGCCTCAGCAGCCGCCGTTCGATGGCGCGCGCCGCCTTGCGGATCACGGTGGCCAGCCGGGGGTCGTCGAAGGCGCGTGGATAGCCGAAGCACAGCACGCCCTCGATACGGCCGCTGAGCGGGTCGCGGACCGGGACCGCACGGCAGGCGCTCGTCTGGGCACGCTCGGCGAAGTGCTCGGCGCCATAGACCCGGATGAGCTGCCGCTCCGCCAGTGCCAGACCGATGCCGTTGGTGCCGGCGACCTGCTCGGCGAACACGAACCCCGGCACGCGCTGGATCGCCGGGAGGCTTCTGGCCAGGGAGACCTCGCCGAAACGGCGCAGCAGGACGGTGCCGTTCGCATCGGCGACGGCGATGTTCAGCCGACTGCCGGCGAACCTGTACTGCAGCCGGTCCAGCACCGGCACGGCCGCGCGGACGATCCGGGCGTCCGGCTCGAAATCGTCCCGGAAGGGGAGGTCGGACCGGTCCGCCGAGAGCCCCAGGGACCGACAGCGCTGCCAGGAGTTCAGGATCGAGGTGCGCACGTCCGCTGCGACGGGTTCGCCCCCCAGGAAACGCTCACGCGAACGCGCGGGCCCTGTGCCGCCTGTCGCACGCCCCGTGGACGTCGGTGCCCCGCCGAACAGCACCACGCTTCGCCTCACTAGCGAGAGTCCACTGTCCATTAAACAATCTGGCATTTATAACAATACGGACATTGCGGGCGCACGTCGCGAGGAAGGTGCTTTTGTCATGCGCAAGCCGTTGGGTCGGTCGTCACAGGACCGCCACCGGGTTGACGGGCGAGCCCGTCCCGCCCGGAACGTTCAGCGGCGCCACGACCAGCAGGAACTCATACCGTCCGGCCTCCGCGGTGGCGGCCGAGAGGGCTTCCAGGTCGAGGTTGTCCAGCAGGGGGACGCCCATCGCGGCCAGGGCCAGGGCATGGACCGGCGAGTGGACACCCTCGACGGGCGAGGGCCGTACGTCGCTGTCGCCGTCACCCCCGAGCAGCGCGATGCCGCGCTCCGCCAGCAGCGGTACGGCGTCCACATGGAAGCCCGCGCTCGCCGTGTCCGGGTCCCAGGCGCCCAGCTCCGTACGGCGGCGGACGTGCCCGGACCGCAGCAGCACCGCGTCGCCCTCGCCGATCGTCACCCCGAGCGCCCGCTCCGTGTCGGTGACGTCCTGCGCGTGCACCGCTCGTCCCGGCTCCAGCCAGCGGGTCCCGAGGACGGCGGGGAGGTCGAGGAGCACACCCCGGGTGACGAGGGGCCCGAGCGCCGACACCGCTCCGAAGCGGGCGCCCGCCGCGCCGACGACGTCGGCGGCCGTCCGGCCGTCGTAGAGCCGCCCCCGGTAGGCGACATGGCACAGGGTGTCGAGATGCGTGACGCCCTTGCCGTGGTAGTCGGCGGCGATGAAGTCCTTGTGGGCGGTGGGCTCCGGACTCTCCACGTCACCGAGGTCGGTCATGTGGTGCAGCGCGGGACTGCGGTTGTCGGGGCCGGGCCGGGTGTTCCAGGGCAGTGCCAACGGGACGACCACCCCGGACCGCACGCCCGCGGCGGCCCGCCGTGTCCGGTCGGCGGTCACGCGGTTCCAGGCACCGCGGTCGGCCGGGTCCCAGCGCCCCCAGGTACGGACCGCCTCGAAGAGCGCGTCGAACTCCCGACGGGAGACCGCGGGCCCGTCGCCGGTGACGGCTGATCCGGGCCGTGGGGGATCGGGGGCATCGGCGGACTTCGAGGTCATCGGTACTCACCGTTCTCCGCCCCGGACGGGACGCACGGGGAAGCGGCGCCTGCGGCGCCTGTGATCGACTCCAGCTTGGCACAGAGGCTCGCGCGGGCTGGTCCGGATGTGGGCCGCCTCGGTCTGGGGCGACCATGGATGAAGACAAGCACGCCCGCCGATGTTGCACGAGCCAGGGCACCGGGCGGGAGGGAAGATGAGGGATGGGCACGACGGACTCCTCCCGAGCAGTCGCCGGCCGGTCGGCGGCCGGTCCCGCCGCGCCGCCCAGCGGCCTGCTGGATCTCCTCAGCGTCGCCGCGGTGGTGCTGAACGCGGAGGGCCAGGTGGTCCTCTGGAGCCCGAAGGCCGAGGAACTCTTCGGCCACAGCGCGGCGGAGGCGCTGGGGCAGTACGCGGCTCAGCTGATGGTCCACGAGGAGCACCGGGACGAGGTCGCCAAGCTGTTCGCGCAGGTCATGGAGTCCGGCCAGGACTGGGCGGGGGCCTTTCCGGTCCGGCACAAGGACGGCAGCACCCGCCTGGTGGAGTTCCGCAACATGAGGCTCCTGGACGACCTCGGCGGCTTCTACGCCCTGGGCCTCGCCGCCGACCAGGCCGCGGTGGAGCGGGTCGAACGGGACGCCGCCCTGGCCATGCGGCTGGTGTCCCAGTCCCCGGTCGGGCTGGCCATCCTGGACGCGGACCTCCGGTACCTCGCCGTCAATCCCGCCCTCGAACGCATCACGGGTCAGTCCGCCGCCGAGCGTCTCGGCCGGTCGGCCGGCGAGATCCTGACCTACCTGGACACGGGCCCCGAGGCACGGCTGCGCCGGGTCCTGGAGACGGGCGAGTCGGTCGTCGACCGGGACATCGTCTGCCGTCCGCCCGGCGACCCGGACCACGACCACGCCTGGTCCGTCTCGTACTACCGGCTGGAGGACTCCGGCGGGCGGGTGCTGGGCCTGGCCTACTCCGTCATCGACGTCACCGAACGCCACCGGGCGGCCGCCGAGGCGGCCGACGCCCGGCAACGGCTGGCACTGATCGCCCGGGCCTCGGCCTCCGTGGGTACCACCCTCGATCTGGAGACGACGGCATGCGAGCTGGCCGACGTCGTCGTACCGGACCTGGCCGACGTGGCCGCCGTGGACGTGCTCGACAGCGCGCTCGACGGCCGGACCGCGCCGCACGAGGGCCCGGCGTGCTTCCGCACCCTCGCCGTCAGCGCGTTCCACGCCGGCGAGGCGGCCTGTGTGGCCGACCCGCCCGGGGGACTCGCCGCCTACGACAGCGACCGCCTGATCACCCAGTGCGTGCGCACCCGTCAACCGGTCCTGCTGCCCCGCACCACGCAGCGGGACCTGGGCCGCATCGCCCGCGACGACACGGCAGCCGCCCTCCTCGCGGCGGTCGGCGTCCACTCCTACCTGGCCGTACCGCTGCCGGCCCGGGGCGAGGTCCTCGGTGCCCTGGCCCTCGCCCGCACCCGGCACAACCCCGCGCCCTTCGACGACGACGATGTGTTCCTCGCCTGTGAACTGGCCGCCCGGGCCGCGGTCTGCATCGACAACGCCCGCGGCTACCAGGCCCAGCGCCATGCGGCCCTCACCCTCCAGCGCAGTCTGCTCCCGCAGCTCCCCACGAACCTGCCGGGCCTGGAGGTGGCCTGCCGCTACCAGCCCGCCGGCGCCACGAGCGAGATCGGCGGCGACTGGTACGACGCCATACCCCTGCGGGGCGACAAGACCGCCCTGGTCGTCGGCGACGTCATGGGCAGCGGCATCAACGCAGCCGCCACCATGGGGCAACTCCGCAGCGCCGCCCGCGCCTTCGCCGAACTCGACCTCGCCCCGGACGAGGCCCTGTACCACCTCGACCACCTCACCGAAGGGGGCGAGCAGGCCATCACCACCTGCCTGTACTGCGTCTGCGACCCGCACCGGGGCAAGTGCCGGATGTGCCTCGCCGGCCACCTGCCCCCGGCCCTGCTGCGGGCCGGCCACCCGGCGCGGCTGCTCGACCTGCCGGCCGGCGTACCGCTGGGCGTCGGCGGGGTGCCCTTCGAGGCCGCCACCATCGCCTTCCGGCCCGGCGACGAACTGGTCCTCTACACCGACGGCCTGGTCGAGACCCGCAGCGAACCCATCGACGCCCGCCTGGACACCCTGCTCGACGCCCTCACCGCGACCCGCGGCCGTGATCTCGAAGAGACCTGCGAACGCATCCTGGAGACGCTGCGGCCGCCCGGCGGCGAGGACGACGTCGCCCTGCTCATCGCCCGGGCCCAGCCCCTGCTCCCGGCGAGTCCTGGGCCGGGGGAGACCTCCCGTGCCGGCCGACCGGTCGGCGAGTGGTCTCGGGGACCGTCGTCACCATGAACGACCGCGTGAGCGGTGCCGGGAACGCCACCGGTCAGCGGCAGCGGTCCGGCGTCCTACCTGTCCTTCACCAACTCCACCGCCTTCAGCCCGACCGACGTGATGCCCTTGTCGCGCTGGGCCAGGATGCCGATGACGCTGCAGTCCTCCGTCTCCCTGGTGACCGTGGTCCTGGTGGTGGCGCGGGCCGTGAACATCCTGCACTGACGGCCGGGCTGCCATAGGTTCGTCGGCATGAGCGAAGACTCCCTGCGCCTGGTCACGGTCGAGCGCACCGCCACCGGCCGTTTCACGGCGACGAACGCACGCGGCGGCACGATCGTCTTCGGTACCGCCGACGGCACCGAGTTCACCCCGGTCGAGCTCCTGCTCGCCGCGATCGGCGGTTGCACCGCGGCCGACGTCGACGTCGCCACCAGCCGTCACACCGAGCCGGCCGCCTTCACCGTCACCGTCAGCGGCCACAAGGCCGTCGACGAGGGCGGCAACCGGATGACGGACCTCGCGGTCGCCTTCTCGGTCACCTTTCCGGACGGCCCCTCGGGAGACCGGGCCCGCGCCATCCTGCCCCGGGCGGTCGCCGTCTCGCACGACCGGCTGTGCACGGTCAGCCGCACGATCGAGGCCGGGACGCCCATCGCCGTCTCGGTCGAGGACGACTGATCCCCGTGGGCGCTGTGCCGGTGGTTCGTCAGGTCCGGGGCGCCGAACCGGGCGCCGGGGTGCCGTGCTTAGGTGGGGAGGTGAACGGATTCCCTCTCGCCGGCCGGACCACGCGATGAGCACCGTCGACGCGTTCCCGCTCGGCGCCTCGACCACGCTCGCCGAACTCGCCCGCGACCCGCACCCGCGCCTGGCCCGGCTGCGCGCCCACGAACCGGTGTCCTGGCTGCCCGAGTTGAACGGCTGGCTGGTCACCCGGCGCGATCTCGCGCTCGACGTGATGCGGGACTCCGTCACCTTCACCGTCGACGACCCCCGCTTCTCCACCGCCCAGGTCGTCGGGCCCAGCATGCTCTCCCTGGACGGCACCGCACACACCCGCCACCGGGAGCCCTTCGCCGCACCCTTCCGGCCCCGCGAGGTGCACGACGGGTTCGCCGCGTTCATCGAGCGGGAGACCGACCGCCTCATCACCGCACTGGAACCGTCCGGCGCCGCCGAATTGCGTCGGACCTTCGCCGGACCGCTCGCCGTCGCCGTCGTCACCGAGGCGCTCGGACTGGTCGGGGCGACCACGGACACGGTCCTCTCCTGGTACGACGCGATCGTACGGTCCGTCTCCGACATCACCGAAGGACTGGAGGCGGGTCCGGCGGGCGCCGCCGCCTACGCGGAGCTGCGGGCCGCCGTCGAGGCCACGGTCGCCGACCGGCACGCGTCCTCGCTCCTCGTCTCCGCCGCCGGCCGGCTGACACCGCCCGAAGTGGCCTCCAACGCGGCGGTTCTGATGTTCGGCGGCATCGAGACCACCGAGGCCATGATCACCAACGCGCTGCTCCACCTGCTCGAAGACCCCGGCCAACTCGCCCTCGTCCGGGCCGATCCGACCCTGCTGGACGGTGCGGTCGAGGAGTCGCTGCGCCTGGAGCCCGGCGCGGCGGTGGTGGATCGCTACGCCACCCGTGACACAGCCCTCGGCCCGGCCGCCGTCCGCCGCGGTGACCTGGTCACCGTCTCCCTGACCGGCGCCAACCGTGACCCGGCCGTCTTCCCCGACCCGGACCGTTTCGACGTCCGCCGGGGCAACGCCCGCCTCCAACTGGCCTTCGCACACGGCCCGCACCACTGCCTGGCCGCCCATCTCGCCCGCCTGGAGACCCGTATCGCCCTCCAGCGCCTGCTCGAACGCCTCCCCGCGCTGCGCCTCGACCCGGAGCGCCCCGCCGCGCCCTACGGACTGGTGTTCCGCAAGCCGCCCAGCCTGTACGTGCGGTGGTGACGGTCCCGCCGCACGCGCACGGCTGCTCCTGACCACCTAGTACACCGCCTCCAGGATCCCGAGGATCTGCTCCTCGGTCGGCTGCCGCGGGGCGTTCTTGGTGACCGCGTCCGCGAGGGCGCCCGCGGCGACGGGGCGCAGCAGGTCCGGGCGGACGCCGAGGTCGCGCAGGGGCTGCTTGATACCGAGGGCGCCTGAGATCTCGCGGACGGCGCCGACCGTGGCGCGGGCCCAGTCGCCGTCGGCGGGCGGGTCCAGGCGCAGTGCGCGGGCCGTCTGCTCGTAGGCGTCGCCGGCCGCCGGGGCACTGAACTCCAGGACCTCCTCCAGGACGGCGGCGAGCGCGATACCGTGCGGGGTACCGGTGTGGGCGGTCAGCGCGTGCCCGATGCCGTGCACGAGACCCAGCCCGGAGATGGTCAGCGCCTGGCCCGCCAGATGGGCGCCGAGCATCAGCTGGGCACGCGCCTCCAGATCGGAGCCGTTCCGGTGGGCGGCCGGCAGCCAGCGGCCGACCATGGCCACCGCCTGCGTCGCGTACGCCACCGAGACCGGGTTCGCGCCGCGCGAGGCCAGCGACTCGATGCCGTGCACCAGGGCGTCGATGCCGGTGGCGGCCGTGATCCGGGCCGGCAGTCCGAGCGTCAGCTCCGGGTCGAGCAGTGCGATCCGCGGCTTGACCGAGGGGTGGCCGATGTACACCTTGCGGCGTGCTCCGGTGTCCTCGATGACACCGAAGCCGTTGGTCTCCGCGCCGGTGCCGGAGGTGGTCGGGACGGCGATCAGGGGCAGTCCGTCCAGCGCCTCCCACAGGGTGTCCGCGTCGGCCGCCGCCGCGTCCGCGTTGCCGACCAGGAGCGAGATGCCCTTGGCCGCGTCCAGGACCGAGCCGCCACCGAGGGCGACGACCACCGCCGGGCCGAACTCCCGCGCGTGGGCGGCGCCCTCGTCGACGTTGCGGGTGGACGGGTTGGCGCCGACCCCGTCGTACACCCCGTGCTCGACGCCCGCCGCGTCCAGCACCTTGAGCACCTGGCCGACGATCCCGGCGGCCCGCAGCCCGCGGTCGGTGACCACGAACGCGCGATTCATGCCGAGGGAGGCGATCAGGTCCGGGAGGTGCGAGAGGCGGCCGGGGCCGAACTCGATACGGCAGGTGGGATCGACGGTCAGCTGACTGGTGAGGGACTCGCCCATGGCGTACGGCTCCTGGAAACGCGGGGAAAACGCGAGGAAGAGGGAGTGTGGTTCGGCTCAGGCGGGGGTGCTCAGCAGGGCCTCCTCCGGGTGCGGGAGGCGGAACTCCCGTCCGGCCAGGGCCTCGTAGAGACGCACCGGGCTCATCTCCCCGGCCAGGTCGCCGTGCTGGGCCTTGGAGCGGCGGTAGATCTGCTCCACGAGTGCGGACAGCTCCGTGGCGACGCCGAGATCGCGGCCGAGGTCCACCGCGAGGCCGAGGTCCTTGCAGGCCAGGACCATGGCGAACGAGTCGTCGTAGTCGCCGTCGACCAGCACGGACAGCAGGTCCCGCTCCAGGAAGTGCGAGGCGGCCGGGCTGGCCAGCAGCGAACTGCGCAGCACCCCCAGATCCACCCCCGCCTTCGTGCCCATCGCCAGTACCTCGGAGGTGGCCACGAGGTGGCTGAACCACAGCAGGTTGATCATCAGCTTGACGGTGTAGCCGGCGCCGAGCGGGCCCACATGCAGCACCTTGTCGGGGTCGCCCAGGGTCTCGAAGACGGGCAGGCACATCCGGAAGTCGTCCGACGCCCCGCCGACGAATATCTGCAGCCGCCCGGCCTCGGCGCCGTGCGCCATGCCGCTCACCGGGGCGTCCAGGCGGCGCACCCCGCGCCGGTCCAGGACGTCGGCGGCGATCCGGTCGGCGACGGCCGGGATGGAGGTCGACATGTCGATCCACAGGGCGCCCTCGGGCAGCGCCTCGGCCGCCCCGCCGCGCAGCAGCACCTCCTCCACGACGCGCGGGTTCGGCAGCATCGTGATCAGCAGTTCGGCGTCGGCCACGCACTGGGCCGGGGTGTCGGCCCAGCGGGCGCCGAGCGCCAGATGCTCGACGGCGGCCTCGGGTCGGGTGTCGTACACGGTGACCAGGTGTCCCGCGTGGATCAGGTGGCGGGCCATGTGGCGTCCCATGTTGCCCAGGCCGATGAAACCGATCCTCATCGTTGTCCTCGCTAGATACGGGAGATAGGGGTGAAGTGGGGGAAGAGCCGTTCAGGCCAGGTTGATCCAGGTGGTCTTCAGCGCCGTGTACGCGTCCAGCGCGTGCAGGGACTTGTCGCGGCCCGCACCGGTGGCCTTGAAGCCGCCGAAGGGGGTGATGACGTCACTGGCGTCGAAGGTGTTGATCCAGACCGTGCCGGCCCGCAGCCGCCTCGCGGTGCGGTGGGCGACCGTCACGTCCCGGGTCCAGACGGAGGCGACGAGCCCGAAGTCGCTCTCGTTCGCCAGCCGTACGCCCTCGTCGACCTCACCGTCGTAGGACACGACGGCCAGCACCGGGCCGAAGATCTCCTCCTGGCCCACGACGGACGTGTTCGCCACGCCGTCGAGCACGGTCGGTTCGACGAAGGTGCCGCCGCTGTCGGTGCGCGTGCGCCCGCCGCCCAGCAGGACCCGGGCCCCGTCCGCCTTCCCGCGCTCGATGTAGCCCAGGATCTTGGTCAGTTGGCCCTCGTCCACGATGGGCCCCATGACGGTGGCCGGGTCGAGCGGGTCGCCGACGCGGAACGTCTCGGCGGTGATCCTCCGCACGGCGTCCAGGAGCCGGTCCTTCACCGAGGCGTGCACGACGACCCGGGAGCCCGCGTTGCAGGTCTGCCCGGCGTTGTAGAAGATGCCCCAGGCCACGGCGGTCGCGGCGGACTCGATGTCGGCGTCGGCCAGCACGAGTTGGGGCGACTTGCCGCCCGCCTCCACGGCGACCTGCTTGCCGTTGGACTGGCCCGCGTACACCTGGAAGAGCCGGGCCACCTCCGCCGAGCCGGTGAAGGCGATCTTGTCGACCTCGGGGTGCCGGCCGAGGGCCTGGCCGGCGACCTCGCCCCGGCCCGGGACCACGTTGAACACACCGTCGGGCAGCCCCGCCTCGGTGGCCAGCGCCGCCAGCCGGAGGGCGGCGAGCGAGGTCTGCTCGGCGGGCTTCAGGACCACGCTGTTGCCGGTGGCGAGCGCCGGGCCCAGCTTCCAACTGGCGATCAGCAGCGCGTAGTTCCACGGCACGACCACGCCGATGACACCCAGCGGCTCGCGGGTGATCAGCGCGAGTGCGTCACCGGGGGCCGGGGCCACCTCGTCGTACGTCTTGTCGATCGTCTCGGCGTACCAGGCGATGGTCTCCGCCGTCTTGGCCACGTCGATCCGCACCGACTCGGTGATGGGCTTGCCCATCTCCAGGGTGTCGAGCAGCGCCAGTTCCTCGGCGTTCGCCAGGATCAGCTCCGACCAGCGCAGCAGGATCCGCTTCCGCTCCTTCGGCGCGAGGTCACGCCAGCGGCCGTCCTCGAAGGCGGCCCGCGCGGACCGTACCGCCCGGTCGACGTCCGCGGCCCCTGCGGCCTGCACCTCGGCCAGCACCGCGCCGTCGCGCGGCGAGACGCTGGCGAAGGAGCCGCCGGAGGTGGCGTCGGTGAAGGCGCCGTCGATGAACGGCCGGGTCTCGAAGGTGAGTTTGCCCGCCGCAGCCAGCCAGTCGTCGTACGAGCGCGCCAGCAACTCGTCGATCGGGTAGCTCACTTGATCCTCCAGCGGTCGATCGCGTCCTCGTCCAGTTCGACGCCGAGGCCGGGCAGGTCCGGGATCTCCAGATCGCCGTCGGCGTTCACCCGGACCGGCTCGGCGAGCATGAAGTCACGGCGTTCGGGGGTCCAGCCGGGCGGGTCGTAGGGGAACTCGAAGAACGGGCCGCCGCCGACGCCCGCCGCCACATGGAGGTTGGCGAGCACGCCGATGCCGTTGGTCCAGCTGTGCGGGGTGAACTGACGGTGCTTCAGCTGGGCCAGTTCGGCCAGGGTGCGGGCGCGGTGCATGCCGATCGCGAGCACCACGTCCATCTGGTAGACGTCGAGGGCGTCCTCTTCGAGGTAGCGCAGCAGCTCGGTGGGGGAGTGGTGCATCTCGCCGGCGGCGATCCGCACCCCCGGGTTCTCGGCGCGCAGTTGTTTGAAGCCGTGCAGGTCGGCGTAGGGCAGCGGCTCCTCGACCCAGAAGACGTCGAGTTCGGCGAGCCGGGCTACGGTCTTGCGCGTCCTGGCGAGGTCGGAGGCGTTCGCGGTGTCGCCGGCCATCCGCCAGGACTGGTTGAGGTCCACCATGATCTCGAAGTCGGCGCCGAGTTCCTCGCGTACCGCGCGGACCGCCGCGATGCCTTCGTCGACCCGGTTGCGGTCGATGCGGATCTTCAGGGCGCGGAAACCGGCCGCGCGCACCTTCAGGGCGGTCTCGACGCGCTCCGCGGGGGACTTCAGCTCACCGGAGGAGGCGTAGGCGGGCAGCTTCCTGGCCGCGTTGCCGAACAGCTCCGACACCGGGCGGCCGTGCACCTTGCCGATGACGTCCCACAGCGCGGCCTCCAGGGGCCAGTAGTGGGCGCCGTGGAAGTTGGCGGTCTCGATCGCCCGTACGTGCCGGGTGATGTCGAGCGGGTCCTCGCCGACGAACAGGTGCTTGTACGTCTCGAAGCCGTCCATCAGATCGCCGGAGCCGATGCCGGTGATCCCCTCGTCGGTGTGGACGCGGACGATCGTGGCGTCGAAGGCGCGGCGCGGCTCGGGATCCCAGGCGGCGCGGAACGGCGGGTCCAGCTCCAGCCGCAGCCGGTCCAGGGTGATGTCGGTGATCTTCATCGGGCGAGCACCTCGGCGGTCGGCGTGTAGAACGGGTTCGTCGGGCCCTCCTCGGCGGCCGCCAGCACGTCGGAGACGGTCGGCGTGCCCGTGACGGCCGCCCGGACCGCGCCGTACGCGGCGGCGCGCTGGTTGCGGAAGGAGACGTCCAGGTCGGCGACGGCCGGGTTGACCCACACCGCGGCGATGATCAGCAGCTCGTCGGCCTCTCCGGCGGGGATCAGCCCCTCCTCGACCGCGTCCGCGACCCCCTGCGCGAGCCCCGCCTGCGCGGACCCCCACGTCGCCCGCTCGTGCAGCTCGCCCGCGGCGGCGGCCTTGGTCACGAACAGCGTCAGCGGCTTCACCGGCACCGACGGCCGTACCACCGTCAGGAACGGGACGTGCCCGGCGCTCGGGGTGGCCAGCGCCGTCGCCCACGCGGTCTCGACCGGGCCGCCCTTGCGTCCGATCACGATGTTCGTGTGCGCGGCGTCGGGCCCGTCACCGACGAAGGACTCGCCGATGAGCGCGGTCGGGGCGAAGCCGGGCGGGCTGGCGGGGGAAACCGGCGTGGGCATCGGATCTCTCCTGGACCTGGGAAGCGTGATTCGACGGGCGCGCAAGGACGCACCTCGTACGGGATGAACCTCGTACCGGACGAACCTCGTACGGGACGAACCTCGTATTCGGTGCGGTTCATGCGGCCCGATGCGGCGAATCTAGGTCCGTCACCACCCCCTCGCAAGGCGGCCAGGGGAATCGAAATGCCGGTTGCTCTCCTGACAACTTCCATGCTGACCTGGGGTTCCTCTGCCCGAAAGCGCGCATACGATGACCCCTGTGACCGACTCCTCCGCGGCCTCCCGCGGCCACGGCCTGCGCCGTGACATCGACCTCCTGGAGGCCCTCGCCTCCGACGAGGCCCAGAACGCCGGCGGCCTCGGCGTCGTCCGCCTCGCCCAGCTGGTCGGCCGGGAGAAGACCCAGATCTCCCGGGCGCTGAAGGCGCTCGCGGCCGAGGGCATCGTCGAGCGCGACCCCGACACCCTGGAGTACTGGCTCGGCTGGCGCCTGTTCTCCCTGGTCGCCCGCACCTCCGAGAGCCGCCTGGTACGAGTGGCCGAGCCGGTCATGCACGCCCTGTCGGCGGACCTGGAGGAGACCAGCCACCTGTGCGTGCTCAGCGACCGTGACGTCCTCACCCTGCTCTCCGTCTCCGGGCACTCCTTCCGCGTGCACGGCTGGGAAGGGCGCGGGGTGCCCGCCTGGCGGCTGTCGGCGGGCCGCGTGCTGCTCGCCGACGCCACCCCCGACGAGCTGTACGTCCGCTTCGGCACCAGCGGGGAGATGCCGGTCCAGGAGCTGTGGTCCCTCATCCAGGACGCCCGACGGCAGGGCTACGCGCGCGTCAGCGAGGAGTTCGAGGAGGGGCTGGTCGGGGTGTCCGCCCCGGTCAGGGACTTCCGGGGCCGGGTCGTCGCCGCCATCAACATCTCCGCCCCCAAGCCCCGGCTGGGCGACCGGCTCGACGAGGCGGGGCGCACCACGGCACGGGCCGCGGCCCGGGTGTCCTCGCTGCTCGGCTGGGAGCCCCGGCGCACCCCGCCGCAACTGGCCCGGCTCACCTGACCGCCGTACTCCCGCCCAAGATCGGCGAGTTGCCCTCAGAGCAACCCCCATTGCGATCCGCCGAGAGTGCCTTGTCGGCCCCATGACGCGCTCGTAAATTCACCGCGCATCGGACGAGCCTCGTCCGGAACGGAGAAAAGAGCAGCTCATGAACCTCGCCGGCATCGACCTCCTGGCCAAGGCGCCGCTCGCGGAAGGCGATGTGTTCCTCGGCGGCCACTGGCTCCCGGCCGCCGACGGACGGACCTACCCCGTGCACGACCCGGCCACCGGCGGGCTGATCAGGGAGGTCTCCGCGGCGGGGCCGAAGGACGCCCGTGCGGCGGTAGAGGTCGCGGCGTCGGCCGCGGCCGGCTGGCGGGCGACCCCGCCCCGGCGCCGTTCGGAGATCCTGCACACGGCCTTCGCGCTGATGCGCGAGCACACCGACACCCTCGCCCGGCTCATCGTGCTGGAGAACGGCAAGGCCTACCGGGACGCGGCGGCCGAGGTCGGCTACGCCGCCGAGTTCTTCCGCTGGTTCGCCGAGGAGGCGGTCCGGGTCGGCTCCGCCTTCGGGGACGCCCCGGCCGGCGGCTACCGGCACGTCGTACGCAAACACCCCGTCGGCGTCGCCGCGTTCGTGACCCCCTGGAACTTCCCGGCCGCCATGGCCACCCGGAAGATCGCCCCGGCGCTCGCGGCCGGCTGCCCGGTGCTGCTCAAGCCCGCCCCTCAGACCCCGCTCACCGCCCTCGCGATCGCCGCGCTGCTGACCGAAGCCGGCCTGCCCGAAGGCCTGTTGAACGTCCTGCCCACCGACCGCGCCCCCGAGGTCGTCTCGGCCTGGCTCGGCGACGAACGGGTCCGCAAGTTCTCCTTCACCGGCTCCACCGCCACCGGCCGGCTGCTCCTGGCACAGGCCGCCGCGAACGTCGTCAACGTGACCATGGAACTGGGCGGCAACGCGCCCTTCGTGGTCTGCGCGGACGCCGACGTCGACGCCGCCGTGCTCGGCGCGATGGACGCCAAGATGCGCGGCGGCGGAGAGGTCTGCATCGCCGCCAACCGGTTCTACGTCCACACCGACGTCGCGGCGGAGTTCACCGAGAAGTTCGGCGCCGCCATGGCCGCCGTACGCACCGGGCCGGGCCTCGCCGACGGGGTCACGCTCGGCCCGATGATCGACCAGGCGGCCGTGGCCAAGATCCGTGACCTGGTCGCCGACGCCCTGGCGCGCGGCGCGCGGATCGCCGCCCAGGGCGAAGTCCCGGACGGGCCCGGCCACTTCCACCCCGCGACCGTCCTCGTCGACGTCCCCGACGACGCCCGCGTCCTGCACGAGGAGGTCTTCGGGCCCGTCGCGCCGATCACCACCTTCACCGACGAGGACGAGATGCTGGCCCGCGCCAACGCCACCGTCCACGGCCTGGCCTCGTACGTCTACTCCCGTGACGTCGGCCGGGCGCTGCGCGTCGCCGAGCGCCTGGAGGCCGGCATGGTCGGCGTCAACCGCGGTCTGCTGTCCGACCCGGCCGCGCCCTTCGGCGGCGTCAAGCAGTCCGGCCTCGGCCGGGAGGGCGGCCGGGAGGGCATCGAGGCCTTCCTGGAGACGCAGTACATCGCCCTCGACTGGCCTCTCTGATCCCTTCACCGCTGCCCGTCCCCGCCCGCTCACCCGCTCACCCCGAGGACCGCTCATGGCAATGACGCCTGCGACCCAGCAACCGCCCGGCACCCCCCAGGCCCCCGACCACACGCGCGAACGCCGTCGTCTGCACACCAAGTTGAAGCTCGCCACCCAGATAGGCGAGGGCATCGACGGCTACATCATCGGCGGCATCGGCATGGCCATGACGGCCCTCACCGCCGACCTCCACCTCTCCACCCTCATGGAAGGCCTGGTCGGAGCGTCCCCGCTGATCGGTATCTTCGTCGGCGGTCCCCTCTTCGGCCGGCTCGCCGACCGCTTCGGGCGCCGCCCGGTGTTCCTCGCCGACATGGTGATCTTCCTGGTCGGCTCGGTGCTGCAGTTCTTCGTCACCGACGGGCTCCAGCTCTTCCTGATCCGGCTGCTGATGGGCGTGGCGATCGGCGGCGAGTACGCCATCGGCGCCCCGCTGCTCTCCGAGTACGCCCCCAGACAGGGCCGGGGCCGGCTGCTGGCCAGCCTGGAGATCAGCTGGTACGTCGGCTACGCGCTGGCCACGGTCGTCGGCGCCGTGTTCGCGAACGTCGACGGCGGCTGGCGCTGGTCCCTGGCCAGCAGCGCGGTCCTCGCGGTGATCTGCGTGTCGCTGCGGGGCGGCATCCCGGAGTCGGCCCGCTGGCTGCTGAGCAAGGGCCGCCGGGAGGAGGCCGAGGCGCTCATCGAGCGGTACGGCATCGAGATCGACGTCGACGCGGAACTCGACGAGCGGGCCGCGACCGGACAGGCCGGGTTCTGGGCGCTGTTCAGCAAGGAACACCTGCGCAGCACGGTGTTCGCGAGCGTCTTCTGGGCCGCGCTGGTGCTGCCGTACTTCGCCATCGGCACCTTCTGGACCCAGGTCTTCGACGCCCTCCACATGGGCGACAACGCCGTCGCGGCGCTGCTCGTCTACTCGTTCACCGCGGTCGCCGGTGTCACCGCCGGCTGTCTGGTCGTGGACCGCATCGGCCGCCGCAGGCTGCTGATCCCGCCGTTCTGGATCACCGCCGGCTGTCTGGCACTGGTCGCGGTGTGGCCGCACTCGACGCCCGTCATCGTGGCCGGCTTCCTGTTCTTCATCTTCCTCAACGCGGCCTCCAGCGCGCTCACCGCGGTCTACCCGCTGGAGGTGTTCCCGACCTCGCTGCGCGCCACCGGCGTCGGCTTCGCCACCGCGATGAGCAGGGTCGGCGCGGCCGTCGGCACGTTCCTGCTGCCGATGGGCCTCGACCGGTTCGGCGTGGAGTTCGTGCTGCTCATCGGGGCGGGGGTGCTCGCGGTCGGCGGCCTGGTCTCCCAGTTCCTCGCCCCGGAGACCACCGACCTGGACCTCGCGAAGGCGGCGCGCACGGCACGGGGGCCGGTGAGCGGCTGACACCTCCCGACGGCACGGAGGCCCCGTGGGCGAGCACCCGCGGGGCCTCCAGGCTGTCTCAGACCGTCGCCAGGTCGAACTGCTCCCAGGTCCCGATCGCCGTCCGGTTGGCGATCAGCGCGTCCGCACCGCCGTTCTCGGCGGTCACGTACTTGCCGTTGGCGGCGGCCAGCAGACTGACCGTGCCGTTGGAGTTCTTCACCAGCTGGAAGGTCTCGTAGCCGCCGATGGCCGTGCGGTTGGCGATCAGGGCGGAGGCGCCCGCGTCGTCCGCGCAGACGACCTGGCCGTTGGCCCGCGAGCGCAGCGCGATGTCGCCGTCGCCCAGGTCGATCTGGTCGAATCTCTCCCAGGTGCCGGCGGTGTCGCGGTTGGCGATCAGAGCGGCGGCGCCCGCGTTCTCCGCCGTCACGAACTTGCCGTTGGCGCGCGCCTTGAGGGTGACCGTGGCGGTGGCCGGGCTGCCGGCCGAGGTGCCGTTGACGTAGGGCTGGGTGGGGCGGGTGGCGGTCAGGGCCAGGCCGCCCTTGAGCATGCGGCCGCCGTCGCCGGTCAGGCGCAGGTAGTAGTCGGCGGAGCAGGCGGTGCCGTCCTCGTCGAGGGCGAGCAGCCCCGAGTCGGTCGGCACCCAGGCCTGTGACTCGGCGGTCTTGGCGATCTGGTTGCCCTCGTTGTACTCGTCGTACATGGAGATGTAGATGCCCTGCACCCCGGCCCGGACCATGTTGTAGAACTGCCGCCACATGAAGTCGCCGTGCGCGCGCTGGCGTTCGTTGACGTCGCCGGGCAGCACGCACGGCTGGTAGTCGATGCCGTTGGCGGCGCAGTCGGCGAGGTCCGGCACGGTCGCGTTGGTGTAGAAGTTGTCCGCGTCCGAGGAGTTGCCGATCCGGCCCACCATCCAGGGCGAGATCATGTTCAGCGCGTGGTACACGTCGGAGAAACCGGAGCGCGAGTCGCTCGTCCCGGTCCGCCACCAGGTCGGTACCCCGCCGATGACGTAACAGCCCTGGTCCTTGAACCAGTTGATGACGTCGAGACAGGCGTCCGCGCTGAACGCGTGCTTGTCATCGTTGAATCCGAAGCCCCAGATGCACACGACCGGCTTGCCGTTCTGCACCGCGTACGCCGAACTCGCCGTGTGCGCCGACATCTTGTTCGTCCAGTCGGTCTTGATCTCCGACTGCATGTTCGTCCAGCCGCTGACGTCGTACATGACGTAGAACTTCCGGCCGTACGCCTCGGCGGCGCTGCGCACCTTCTGCGCCATGTCGTCCCGCGTCGGGCCCTCGCCGCCGGTCGGGTTGAAGCGCTGGAGCGCCGCGGTGTCGATGCCGTACTGCTGCATCCACAGGAAGTGGGTGTTCACCGTCTGCTGGTCGTACGACGAGAACAGCCCCGGGGTGCGGCCGTTGCCGAAGTTCGCGAACGCGGTCGTGTACGTCTTCGTGTAGTCGCGGATGTCCGGCCAGGCCTTGATGCCGTTGTTGGACGGCGAGGGGGTCGAGGCGCTGTTGGGGGCCCAGTGCCACCAGGCGTTGATCGGAGCGCCGTCGCCCTTGCAGGCGAACCAGCCCTGGTAGCCGACGGTGACCTTGCCGACGACGTCACCGGGGGCGCTCGCGGTGGTGGCCGCCGACGCGGCGCGGGTGACGGCGAACGTGCCCAGCGCGGCGGCCGCGGTGCCGCCGGCGGTCGCGCCGAGCACCTTGCGGCGCGTCCAGGGGGAGGTGCGGTGGGACTTGGGCATGCGGGAACTCCGTGGGCCGGGGTGAAGAAGGGGGGAGGTGGAGCCGGGGGGATAGCTCAAGGCGTGAGTTAAGGGGTGATGTGGGTGGGGGGCAAGACGAGTGTGCAGCATGCGGGCCAGGCGCGGAATGGTCTAGTCCTGTTTTGAGGATGTCTTAAGGCACGTGTGAGCGTCATTAAAGGAACGGCTCGCAGGCTCGGTGGCAGCTACCTCCTACGAAGGGAACGCCATCATGGGCGCGTACGGCAGGAAATGGGTCATGGCCGCCGGGCTGACCGGTGCGCTGGTCGCCGTCACCCTGGGCGGCACGTCCGCCTCGGCGGCTCCCGCGGCCGGTCCCGCGGAGGGCGGTGCGACCGGCATCGTCGACTCCACGTCCTCGTCCGGCTTCACCCTGACGACGGCGACCGGCGTCAAGGTGACCGTGGACGAGACCTCGGCCACGAAGACCGTCGGCGGCCCGGCCAAGGCCGTGAAGACCGGTGCGAGCGTGCTCGTCCTCGGCACGGTGGACAGCGCGACCGTCACGGCGACCCGGGTCGTCGTGCAGCGCCACGGCGACGGCGGAGCGGCGGCCGCCCAGGCGGCCGGAGTGATCCCCTTCCAGCAGGGGACCCCGTCACCGGACAAGTCGGTCGGTCGGATCCCCGACTACACCGAGGGCGAAGGGACGATCATCGGCGGCAGGACCGCGGACAAGGCGGTCAAGGCCGCGCAGGCCGTCGTCCCCGGCGGCATCGACGACCGGGTCGTCCAACTGGCCGACGGCGAGTACGAGGTGCACAACATCAGCGTCAACTGGCCGCACCATGTGTTCGTCAGCAAGGACTTCGAGGTCGTCGGGTACGAGTAGGCCACGGGCCCGCGCTCGGCCGCGGCTACGGCTTCCGGGTGAGCGCACCGGCGCCCGCGCCCAGCCAGCTGCCCAGCCGGAGCCCGGCATGCCCCCCGGCCGATCCCGCGCACATGATCAGCAGCGTCAACGCCGCGCACAGACGGGTGCGGAGCGGGACTCTCGTGCCCACGAGTATGCCCACCCAGGGAATGCCACGGTCCAAGGGTGCCGCACAGTGGCAGACCCGAGGGACGGCCCGGCGGCATAAATCCCTGCCGGCGCCGCGCGGATGCCGTACGGTAGAGATACCGACGCGGGGTGGAGCAGCTCGGTAGCTCGCTGGGCTCATAACCCAGAGGTCGCGTGGTTCAAATCCCGCCCCCGCTACCAACATCCGGCCCCCGGCGACATTTCGTCGCCGGGGGCCGGAGTCGTTCGGCAGCAGGGCTCCAGGTCGCACGCCGTCGCCAGAAGTATCCGGGTGCCTTCGCACCTCAACAGAGCCGGCGTTGACCAGCGCCAGGATGTCCCACCGGGCGGTAGGCAGCGAGGTCGCCGTCGGGAACGGGGGCGGGCCTGCCGGTGAGTGTGCCCGGCAGCGAGGTGAAGCGAGAGATCACGGCTTCAGCGCCACGGCTCCCAGCTGGGGTACGACCGTGGGCTCTTCGCCGGGTTCCGGCCGCCACAGCGAGCAGGACACGAGCCCGGGCTCCAGGAACGTGAGCCCGTCGAAGTACTGGGCGACCTCCTCGCTGCTGCGGGCGGTGACCGGCGGTTTGGCGTTGGCGTTCCAGAACTCCATCGCCTCAAGCTGGAGGTCGCCGCCGAGTTCGGGCTCCGTGGTGGGATGGGTCAGTACGAGGAAGCTGCCGGGGGACAGCGCCTCCACGAGCCGACGTGCGATGGCCCGTGCCTCGTCACCGTCAAGGACGAAGTTGAGGATGCCGAGCAGCATGAGTGCGGTGGGCTTGGTGAAGTCGAGTGTCCGTCCGGAGATGCGCAGAATCGTGTCCGGGTCGTGCACATCGGCGTCGATGTAGTCGGTGGCGCCTTCCGGGGCACTGGTCAGCAGGGCGCGGGCGTGCGAGAGCACGATGGGGTCATTGTCGACGTACACGATCCGCGCCTCGGGGGCGATCCGCTGGGCGATCTCGTGGGTGTTCTCCAAGGCCGGCAGGCCGGTGCCGATGTCGAGGAACTGACGGATGCCGTGCTCCTCTGCCAGACAGCGCACGGCGCGGCCAAGGAACTCCCGGTCGGCGCGCGCGATGTCGCGGATGACGGGGATCATTCCGGCAACGTGATCGCCTACCTGCTGGTCGACCGCGTAGTTGTCCTTGCCGCCCTGCCAGTAGTTCCACACGCGAGCGTTGTGCGCCGTCCCAGTATCGAGTCGCTGCACTGCGGCGTCGGCGCTCTGGTTATCGCTCACGTCTTCCTCTCCTCGCACGCCCAAGGACCGCATGAAATAGGGCACTTGCGGTCACGGCTGCGTCATGGCACATCGGTGGGCGCCATTCTGCCGCACGCCGCCATCGTCGCGTCCCGGAACAGGTGGGCCGGAGGAGACCCGGGTCTACGGCGCTCTGCTTGCGGCTGTCGCCACTTGGGTCGGTCTGCCCCTGCCGGACGATGAGATCCACCAGGCGTCCTCGTGATCCGCTCCCGGCCGGCCAGCTGATGCGGAACTCGGCTCACCCTGGGGAAGGTCGTGCACCCTTCCGGGGGAGCGGGCCCGCGAGCCAGTAGTCAACGGCGACCTGGGTACCGAAGGTTGAGCCGCCGGCGAACCCTCGTGGAGTGGCCGGACTGGCTGGCCTAGGCCACCTCGTCGCCACCTGCACAGTCGCCTGAATGCTGTGTATTGCCTCCAGCCACGGGCCCAGGATCTCACTGTCTTGCGTCCTTGACCTCGTCGTCTGTCCAGTGCGCCGAGGCTTCGTGCCCTTCTTGTGATGGGCGGGACGGCTGTGACAGCGGCTAACAAAATGGGCGCCTGGGCCTGCGCTTACAGGTAATCCGGGTCGCCGTCGGCGAAACCGTGTCAGGGAGCTCTCCAACAGCTCCAGAAACTGCCGTAGGTCATCGGGACCTTGTCGAGCTCCGGTTCGTCCAGCGACGCCGTCCGCGTGCGGTAAATCGCCCCATCAGGCCCTGCGACATAGGTCAGGCCGCCGCCGTTCGAGCCGACGACCAGGCCATGGGCCTTTTGATCTGTGCCGACGTCGACAACGCCGTACTCCTGGGGTCGCAGCAGGACGCCACTGGCCGGATCGAGGAAGTAGCCGTTGCCGACGTCCGCCCAGGTGACATCGCCGATGCTGTCGTGGCTGGAGCTCTCGTTACGGGAGCAGCAAGTGTATTTGGGCCGCTCAGACTGCAAAGGCGCAACGTCGAACAGCAGTACGCGGTCGATCGTCGCACGTCTGATGATGCGCAAGTTCTGCGCCTGCAGGTCGGCCGGTCGCACACCTGCAGCGGGCCGTTGGACGAACTCCTCGTCGAATGGCACCGCGACAACGGCGAACCGGGCACCACCCAGAGCAACCCCGAGGACCCGATGCCGCGCTGAACTAGTCGAACTGGCTCGGCAGCGGTGCCGGGGTCTTGCCGGACAGGACGTCCTTGAGGCGCTGGGCGCCGGTCTGCACGGCCAGTGCGGTGCTGTCGTGGTCGACACCGGACAGGCCGCCGTTGGTGACCGCCGCCCCGGATGCGCCGATGCGCAGCACCGCCACGTCCGTGGTGTAGGTGGCGGACTGGCCCTGGACGTTGCCCTGGACGGTCACCGTCAGGGCCGCGCGCGCGTCGCCCGACTTCGGCACCTTCGCCGAGACGACCTGCACGGTCCGCTTGCCACCGTCCTTGCCGGTGGCCGTGAACTGGTCGCACTTGTCCGGCAGGGTCTTCAGCCAGGCCAGCGTGGCGTCCAGGTTCGCCGAGCCGTAGTCGCCGACCTGGTACAGCATCCGGGAGTCCTCGGAGGTGAACCCGCGCAGCCCGGAGGCGCCGGAGGCGCGGCCGAGGAGGCTGTCGGAGTAGAGGCCGTCCAGGAGGCGCTGGCAGTCGGCGGCGGCGGACTTGGCGGTGAGGAAGTCGGCCACGTCGACCTTGCCGACCAGCATCGAGTTGCGCCAGGTCGCCGCGTCTTTGGCCAGCTGCCAGTTGTCCTCGATGTCGGCCGGTGTGATCAGCGCGGCCTGCGCGCCCGCCCTGGTGAGGGCGCGGGTCGCCGACGGAGACGCGGGGGAGCGCTCGCCGGCCGGCGAGACGGCCACGGCCTTGAGGCTACCGCTCCCGTCCGTGCAGGCCGCCGTGGCGAGCAGGATCCCCGCCGCCAGGGCCGAGGCGAGAACACGCACGGGTCGGGACGGACGGATCATCGCGACTGCCTCCTCGGGAACGCGGTCCGTCACTCCGCGGGGCGGCGGTGCTGCGGCACTCCGCGGGCGACGGCGGTACGTCCCTCCACGCCACCATCCGGCACGGCCGACGACCACCCGCGCGTGCCATCCGGGTGAGCGTCACGACCCGGGAGCCGTGATCCGCACCTTCCGGCTGCCGCAGCGCGGGCACACCGCGTCGGCGAGCGGCGACCGCACGGCCCGGCCGGCCTCGTCGACGTACTCCAGGGTGCTCTGCAGGTCCGGGTCGGCGATCGGGTCGGTGAAGAACACCGCCTGGAAGGCCGCCTCCCAGGCCTTGCCGCACCGCCCGCAGCTGAACGCGAAGGTCTCGGGCACGGCACCGGGCACGGGCCCGGGACCCGGGGGCTCGCTCATCGCATCCGGCTCCTGTCACTCGGCCCGCGTCTCCAGCGGACCGCGGCTCCCGCCCGGCGGCAACCCGGGGCCGGGTGTCCCAGGCGTGGACGCCCCCTTGACGGCACGCGGAGGCCGATCGACACTCCAGGTGGGAATCCTAGTGAAAAGGTAGGGAAAGATGGGTCGGCTGCGCACGGTCACCGGCAGACAGCGCCGAGGGAACCGTACGCCCGGCCCCGTCCCGCTGCTCACCTCCCGCCTGCACATCGACCTGCAGCGTGTGTGCAGCGCCATCAGCCGCAGCGCCATCAGCCGCACCGGCTGAGCCCCCGCTCCCGGCCGTACCAGCCGCACCGGCCGGGTGCCCGCCGTCGGCCGCACCCGCCGAACGCCCACCCGCCGACGAACGCTTCCGCCGCGCGTACGTCCGCGCGTCCGCACCCCCGGGGAGACGCATGTCCATCACTCCGCTCGCCGCCCTCCCGTCCGTCCGGACCACCCCCGCCTTCCGAGGGCGCATCGGCCGGGACGCGCGCAGCGGCCACTACGCCGTGCCGCGCCGCTACCGGCTCCACCTCGCCACCGCCTGTCCCGACGGCCTCCGCATCGCCGTCGGCCACAGCCTGCTGGCCCTCGACGACTGTTGTCCGGTCACCTATCTGCCCGCCGTCCCGGACTGTCCGGACGGCAGCCACACGGCGCTGCGCCCGCTGTACGAGGCGAGCGCCCACCACT
This sequence comes from Streptomyces sp. NPDC031497, assembly GCF_055580905.1. Taxonomy (NCBI): domain Bacteria; kingdom Bacillati; phylum Actinomycetota; class Actinomycetes; order Kitasatosporales; family Streptomycetaceae; genus Streptomyces; species Streptomyces sp. NPDC031497. The sequence continues at coordinate 98,834 of NZ_JBVIKO010000005.1, read as the reverse complement.
ACTCGGGACCGGCCCTCGCACCCGTGCTCAGCGACGACTGGTCCGGCCGCATCGTCTCCACCCACAGCCGGGACATCCTGCGCGACCTGGACCGCCACTTCGGCGACGGCGCCACCCGGCTGTACCCGTGCGGTGCCGAGGCCGAGATCGAGGCCGTCGAGCGGCTGTGCGCCGAGGGCATCGAGCAGGCCGCGCAGCGCGCCGGGCGCGTGGGCGGCGACCCGGAGGCGCTGGAGGTGCTGCTCGCCGCCCTGGACGAGCTGGAGTGCCGGCTGACCGGGGCGGAGTTCCTTGTCGGCGGGCAACTCACGGCGGCGGACGTCGAGTTGTGGGTGGCCCTGGTGCAACTCGACACCGTGCACCGCAACCACCTGGACGCCTCCGCCGTGCACCGCATCGCCGGCCATCCGGTGCTGTGGGCCTACGCCCGCCGGCTGGCCGCGCACCCGGCCTTCGGCGCCCACCTCGACCTCGACGGCATCGCCCGTCGCCACCACGGCCGTTGCCAGGGCCTGGAAGCCGCCGGTGCGGCCGTCCAGATCCTGGACTGGGCGGGCCACGCGGCGGACGCTCCCGGCGTTCCGCGCAGGTGAGAGCGGCCCGAACCGTTTCGCCAGTCGGACAGGCGTTGACATTCGTTCGGGCAACTGCGTTACTTACGGACCAGAACGGTCAAGAGCGTCAGCGTCAAGCCCTGGCTTGCTGACCGGCAACCCTCGCATCGCGGTGGGGTGCCCCAGGTGACGACCGGACCGATGACGTTTCGGCAAGCGACGATTCGGTAAGCGCGAGGCCCCCCGAGGGCCAGCACGACAGTGACAGGTGACGGACATGTACGCAGCCTCCAGGACGGCCGAGCGCCGCACCTCGGGCTGCGTACGCCCGTATCCGAGCCCGCTCGTCGCCGACCGTGCCGTCGATCTGCTCCGTGTCAACAGCGCCCTGTGTAGCGCGTGTACCGCACCGGGCTGTGCCCGCTGTCGGGTCTGACCAGGCTTTTCCGCCGGCTTCCCGCAGCTTCGCGCCTCAGCGTCCCCGTCGAAACACCGGTCGCCCGGTGTGCCGCCGTCCGCCCAGCCCCCCTGCCCCGCGCGCCCCCGTGCACCGTGCCGCCCGCCCGCATGCGGCCCGGTCGTACGGTCCCGGCCGTGGGGCCCGGGGTGTCCGACTCCGCCGGAGCCCGCCATGACCGAACCCCCAGGCACCGTGTCCCTCGCCGAGGCACCGCCACCAACTGACGATACGTCAAAACCCGTCAAAACCCAGCGGGTTCAGCCGTTGCGCCGCCCCGGCCGGTGGATCGCCACCGCCGTCGTCCTGGTGGTCGTCGCGCAGTTCGCACACGGACTGGCCACCAACCCCTTCTACCAGTGGGACCGGTTCCGCTACTGGTTCCTGCGGCCCACGATCCTCGACGGGCTCGTCATCACCCTCGAAGTCGCCGCGCTCAGCGCCGTGCTGGGCCTCCTCGGCGGCGTCGTACTGGCCGTCGCCCGGCTCTCCGGCAGCCCCGTGCTGCGCGCCGTCAGCTGGACCTACACCTGGCTGTTCCGCTCGATCCCGCTGATCGTCCTGCTGATCTTCCTCTACAACTTCTCGGCCCTGTACCAGACGTTGAGCCTGGGTGTGCCCTTCGGCCCGTCCTTCGTCAGCTTCGACGAGTCGAAACTCGCCACCGACATGGTGGTCGCCGTGGTCGGCCTCAGCCTCAACGAGGCGGCCTACGCGGCCGAGGTGGTGCGCGGCGGCATCCTCTCCGTCGACCAGGGCCAGCACGAGGCGGCCGCCGCACTCGGCCTGCCCAAGAGCTACCAGTTCACCCGGATCGTCTTCCCGCAGGCCCTGCGCTCCATCGTGCCGAACTACGTCAACCAGCTCATCGGGCTGATCAAGGGCACGTCCCTGGTGTTCTACGTCTCGCTGCTCGACCTCTTCGGCTCGGTGCAGTCCATGGGCAGCACCTACCCCGGCGACATCGTGCCGCTGCTGCTCGTGGCCACCGTCTGGTACCTGATCCTGACCAGCGCCGTCTCCGTCGTCCAGTTCTACGTCGAGCGGTACTTCGCCCGCGGCGCCACCCGCACGCTGCCGCCGACCCCCCTCCAGAAACTCCGCACCGGCCTCGGCGACCTGCGGGAACGGATACGCCGGGAGGCCGCCGCATGACCACCGCACCGGACCTCGCGCCCGCCGCCCTGGAGATCCACGACGTCCACAAGTCGTACGGCGCCCATCGCGTCCTCGACGGGGTCGACCTGACCGTCCGCCCCGGCGAGGTCACCGTCATCCTCGGCCCGTCCGGCTCCGGCAAGTCCACCCTGCTGAGGGTGATCAACCACCTGGAGAAGCCCGAGACCGGCTACGTCAGCGTCGGCGGCGAACTGGTCGGCGTGAAGCGCCACGGGGACCGGCTCAAGGAGCTGAGCGAACGCGCCATCCTGGCCCAGCGCAGCCGGATCGGCTTCGTCTTCCAGAACTTCAACCTGTTCCCGCACCTGACGGTCCTCGACAACGTCGCGGCCGCCCCCGTCGCCACCGGAAAGCTGACCAGGCCCGAGGCCCAGCAGCTGGCCAAGGAACTCCTCGAACGGGTCGGCCTCGGCGAGCGCGTCGGCGCCTACCCGCGGCAGCTGTCGGGCGGCCAGCAACAGCGCGTGGCCATCGCCCGCGCCCTGGCCCTGCGGCCCGGCATCATCCTCTTCGACGAACCGACCTCCGCGCTCGACCCCGAGCTGGTCGGCGAGGTCCTCGCCGTCATCAAGGACCTGGCCTCCGGCGGCACCACCCTCGTGATCGTCACCCACGAGATCGGCTTCGCCCGCGAGGTCGCCGACCGGATCGTCTTCATCGACGCCGGAAGGATCGTCGAACAGGGCCCGCCCGCCGAGATCCTCGACAACCCGCGGCACGAACGGACCCGGGACTTCCTCCGCAAGGTCCTCTGAACCACACCCCTTTCACTGGAACCACCCCCTCTTTCCCTTGAACCACCCCCCCTTTCACTTGTCACTGAGACACGAAGGACAGCCATGCCCACGCTCCTCTCCCGACGCAGCCTGATCCGCGGCCTCACCACGGCGACCGCCGTAGCGACCCTCGCCACCGGGCTCGCCGCCTGCGGGGGCGACAGCGACGCCGCGACCACGACCGACAGCGCCAAGAGCGGCGAGGTCGTCATCGGACAGGTCTCCAACGGCGCCGCCCAGCAGACCACCGTCAAGGTCTCCGAGGTCAAGTCCATCAGCGCCGAACTGCCCGCCTCCGTCCGCAAGAGCGGCAAGCTCGTCATCGGCGAGGGTGTCCTGCCCGCCGGATTCCCGCCGCTCGCCTACGTGGGCAGCGACCAGAAGACCCTCACCGGTTCCGAACCCGACCTCGCCCGGCTGGTCGCCGCGGTCTTCGGCCTCACGCCCGAGCTGAAGAGCTTCACCTGGGAGAACATGTTCGTCGGCATCGACAGCGGCAAGGTCGACGTGGCCCTCTCCAACATCACCGACACCGAGGAGCGCAAGAAGAAGTACGAGTTCGCGTCCTACCGGCAGGACAACCTCGCCTTCACGGTCCCGAAGAAGAGCACCTGGAACTTCGACGACAACTACGAGAACCTCGCCGGCAAGACCGTCTCCGTCAGCGCCGGCACCAACCAGGAGAAGATCCTCCTGGAGTGGAAGGCCAAGCTGGCCAAGGAGGGCAAGAAGGTCACGGTCAAGTACTACCAGGACAGCAACAGCGTCTACCTGGCCCTCAACAGCGGCAAGATCGACGCCTACCTCGGCCCCAACCCCGGCATCGCGTACCACAACAGGCAGACCGCGAACACACCCAACGCCACCCGCACCGCGGGTACCTACTCCGGCGCGGGCGCCAGCCTCCAGGGTCTGATCGCGGCCACCGCGAAGAAGGACAGCGGCCTTGCCAAGCCGCTCGCCGACGCCATCAACTACCTGATCAAGAACGGTCAGTACGCCAAGTGGCTGGCCGCCTACAACCTCTCCAACGAGGCCGTCGCCAAGTCCGAGGTCAACCCGCCCGGACTGCCGCTGGACAACTCCTGACCCATCGTCAGGGAAGAACGCCACCATGACCGTTGAAGCATCCCTCGGCGTCCTGGACAACGCCGTCTGGTCCGCGCTCGCCGGTCCGCACGCGCACCTCGCCGAGCGCTTCGGCCGGGCCGCCCGCTACCCCGACGACATCTACGCCTACGCCGCTCTCTCCGACCCCACCGACCCGGAGGCCTGGGCCGACCTGCACACGCTCGTCGGCCCCGGCACCACCGTGAAGATCAAGCCGGTCGAGGAAGCACCGCCCGGCTGGGAGGTGGTCGGCGGCGGGGTGGGCGTCCAGTTCGTCGACACCGGGCTGCGGGCCGAACCCGACCCGGAGGCGGTCCGGCTCGGCTCGTACGACGTGCCCGAGATGCTGGACCTGGTGGCCCGCACCGAGCCCGGCCCGTTCCGCAAGCGGACCGTCGAGATGGGCGCCTACCTCGGCATCCGGCACCGGGGACGGCTGATCGCGATGGCGGGCGAGCGGCTGCGGCTGCCCGGCTGGACGGAGATCAGCGCGGTCTGCACCGACCCCGGGCACCGGGGCCGGGGTCTGGCCACCCGCCTGGTGCGCGCGGTCGCCGTCGGCATCCGGGACCGCGGTGACACCCCGTTCCTGCACGCCGCCCCGGGCAACGCCACGGCGATCCGGCTGTACCAGTCCATCGGCTTCACCGAGCGGCTGCGCACCCGCACCCTGCTGGTGCGCAGCCCGGGAACAACCGCGAACGCCGGGCTGTTGTGAGTCACGACGAGATGTACACGGAGCGGGCTGGGAGGTGCGGGACATGACACGTGTCCTCAGCCCCAGCCGCCGTACCGTCCTGCACTCCCGGCCGCACATCGACCTGGTGCGCGTGGCCGGCGCGCTCTGTTGTTCCTGACCCGTTGTCCTCGCCGCGCCCCTCTCCTCGGCGCGCCCCCGTACGGACCTCCAGGAAGGCACCACTGTGTCCTCATCTCCTTCATCTCCTTCATCTCGTTCTCCCCTGCATCTCGCCGTCGCCCTCGACGGCACCGGCTGGCACCCCGCCTCCTGGCGCGAGCCGGTCGCCCGCCCCCGCGACCTGCTCACCGCCGGCTACTGGGCCGGCCTGGCCGCCGAGGCCGAACGCGGTCTGCTCGACTTCGTGACCATCGAGGACGGTCTCGGCCCGCAGTCCTCGCACTTCCTGGAGCCGGACGAGCGCACCGACCAGGTGCGCGGCCGCCTCGACGCGGTGCTCATCGCCGCCCGGATCGCACCCCTCACCCACCACATAGGTCTGGTGCCGACGGTGGTGGCCACCCACACGGAGCCGTTCCACATCTCCAAGGCGATCGCCACCCTCGACTACGTCAGCACCGGCCGCGCCGGGCTGCGCGTCCAGATCACCGCCCGCCCGAACGAGGCCGGCCACTTCGGCCGTCGTACGATCCCGAAGATCGAGGCCTACGACAGCCCGGTGGTGGCCGACCTGTTCGACGAGGCCGCCGACTACGTGGAGGTAGTGCGCCGCCTCTGGGACAGCTGGGAGGACGACGCCGAGATCCGCGACGCGGCCACCGGGCGGTTCGTCGACCGCGACAAGCTGCACTACATCGACTTCGAGGGCCGCCACTTCAGCGTGAAGGGCCCCTCCATCACCCCGCGCCCGCCGCAGGGCCAGCCGCTGGTCACCGCGCTCGCCCACCAGACGATCCCGTACCGGCTGGTGGCCCGGCAGGCCGACCTCGGCTACGTCACCCCGCACGACACCGGTCAGGCCCGCGCGATCGTCGCCGAGATCCGCGCCGAGCAGGCGGCGGCCGGCCGCGCCGCCGAGCCGCTGCACGTCTTCGGCGACCTGGTGGTCTTCCTCGACGACACCGAGACCCAGGCGGCGGCCCGCCGGGAGCGCCTCGACGACCTGGCCGGGACGCCGTACACGAGCGACGCCCGGATCTTCGCCGGTACCACCACCCAACTCGCGGATCTGGTGGAGGAGTTCGCGGCGGAGGGGCTCACCGGCTTCCGGCTGCGGCCCGCCGTCCTCGGCCACGACCTGCCGCGCATCACCGAGGGCCTGGTACCCGAGCTGCAACGCCGGGGCCGCTTCCGGACCGCCTACGAGGCCGACACCCTGCGCGGACTCCTCGGGCTCGCCCGCCCCGCCAACCGCTACGCCGCTGCCTGAGCCGGAAGGGACCGCACCCGACATGAGCAAGCCCCTGAAGCAGATCCACCTGGCCGCGCACTTCCCCGGCGTCAACAACACCACCGTGTGGAGCGACCCGGCCGCCGGCAGCCACATCGAGTTCAGCTCCTTCGCGCACTTCGCGAAGACCGCCGAACGCGCCAAGTTCGACTTCCTGTTCCTCGCCGAGGGCCTCAGGCTGCGCGAACAGGGCGGAAAGATATATGACTTGGACGTCGTGGGCCGCCCGGACACCTTCACCGTGCTGGCCGCGCTGGCCGCCGTCACCGAGCACCTCGGGCTGACCGGCACCATCAACTCCACGTTCAACGAGCCCTACGAGGTGGCCCGCCAGTTCGCCAGCCTCGACCACCTCTCCGGGGGCCGGGCCGCCTGGAACGTGGTCACCTCCTGGGACGCCTTCACCGGCGAGAACTTCCGGCGCGGCGGCTACCTGCCGCAGGACGAGCGCTACTCCCGCGCCAAGGAGTTCCTCGCCACCGCGCACGAGCTCTTCGACTCCTGGCGCGGCGACGAGATCCTCGCCGACCAGGCCACCGGCACCTTCCTGCGGGACGCCAAGGCCGGCTCCTTCGTCCACCAGGGCGAGCAGTTCGACATCCACGGGCAGTTCAACGTGCCGCGCTCCCCGCAGGGCCGCCCGGTGATCTTCCAGGCCGGCGACTCCGACGAGGGCCGTGAGTTCGCCGCCGCCGGCGCCGACGCGATCTTCAGCCGGTACGCCACCCTCGAAGGCGGCCAGGCCTTCTACACGGACGTGAAGTCCCGGCTCGCCAAGTACGGCCGTACGCCTGACCAGTTGCTGATCCTGCCGGCCGCCAGCTTCATCCTCGGCGACACCGACGAGGAGGCGGCAGAGCTGGCCCGCCAGGTGCGCCGCCAGCAGGTCAGCGGGGCCACGGCCCTCAAGCACCTGGAGTTCGTCTGGAACCGGGACCTGTCGTCGTACGACCCCGAGGGCCCGCTGCCCGAGATCGATCCGGACGTCAGCGCGGAGCACATCTCGCGCGGCCGGGCGCAGGTGCGGATGTACCGCGACCCGCTGGCCATCGCCCAGGAGTGGCGGGAGCTGGCCGCCGCCAACAAGTGGTCGATCCGCGACCTGGTCATCGAGACCGGCAACCGACAGAACTTCATCGGCACCCCGGCCACCGTCGCCCGCACCATCAACGAGTACGTCCAGGCGGACGCCAGCGACGGCTTCATCCTCGTCCCGCACATCACCCCCGGCGGCCTCGACGTCTTCGCCGACAAGGTCGTACCCCTCCTCCAGGAACAGGGCGTCTTCCGCACCGACTACGAGGGCCCCACCCTGCGCGACCACCTGGGCCTCGCGCACCCCGACGCACCGCGGGGCGAGCGGGTGGCGTCGTGAGATTCCTGGCGATCACCCTGATCGTGCACCGCCCGGATCCGGTCACGGGGAGACAGAAGTCCACCCACGAACGGTTCCGGGAGGTCCTCGACAACGCCGTGCTCGCCGAGGAACTGGGCTTCGACGGGTTCGGGGTGGGGGAGCGGCACGAGCGGCCGTTCATCTCCTCCTCGCCGACGGTGGTGCTCAGCCATGTCGCCGCGCTCACCCGGCGCATCCGGCTCTTCACCGCCGTGACCACGCTGAGCCTGCTGGACCCGGTCCGCGCCTACGAGGACTACGCCACCCTCGACCACCTCTCCGAGGGCCGCCTCGACCTGATCATCGGCAAGGGCAACGGCACCGCCCAGCGCGAGCTGTTCCATGTCACGCCCGAGGACCAGTGGGACCGCAACGCCGAGAGCTACGAGGTGTTCCGGCAGCTGTGGCGGCAGGACAAGGTGACGGCGAAGACCCGGTTCCGGCCGGAGCTGACGGACGCCGAGGTCTGGCCGCGCCCCTACCAGCGGCCGGTACGGGTCTGGCACGGCAGCGCCACCAGCAAGGAGTCCGTCGACCTCGCCGCCCGCTACGGCGACCCGCTGTTCTCCGCGAACGTCACCAACCCCATCGAGCCCTATGCCGAGTTGATCCACCACTACCGGGAACGCTGGGAGCACTACGGCCACGACCCGGCGGACATCGCCGTCGGCGCGGGCACGGCGGGCCTCCTGGTGGCGCCCACCACCCAGCAGGCGCTGGCCGCCTACCGCCCGGTGTTCGAGGCGAACCTGGCCTTCTTCCGGCGGGCCGGACTACCGGTGGTCTTCGAGACCCTGGAGGACTTCGTCGAGCGCAGCTCGGCGCTGATCGGCAGTCCGCAGCAGGTCATCGAGAAGGTGCACCGCTACCACGAGCAGTTCGGGCACACGGTCCTGCACCTGCACGCCGACGCCGGCGGGCTGACGGACACCCAGCACCGCGACTCGCTGGAGCTGTTCCAGTCGGCGGTGGCCCCGGTCCTGCGCAAGGACATCCCCGACCCACCGTTCCCGTGGGCACCCGTCCTCCCGGCCGCCGAGGAGCCCGCACATGTCTGACATCCCGCTCGGAGTCCTCGACCTGGTGCCGGTCCCGAGCGGTGCCACCGCCGCCGACGCCCTGCGCAACTCCATCGAACTCGCGCAGCGCACCGAGGAGTTCGGCTACTCCCGCTACTGGTTCGCCGAGCACCACCTCAACCCGGGGGTGGCCGGCACGTCCCCCGCGGTCGTCCTCGCGCTCACCGCCGCCGCGACCTCCACCATCCGGCTCGGCTCCGGCGCCGTACAGCTCGGACACCGCACCGCGCTCGCCACCGTCGAGGAGTTCGGCCTCCTCGACGCCCTGCACCCGGGCCGCCTCGACCTGGGCCTGGGCCGCTCCGGCGGCCGCCCGCCGGGGGAGAAGACGACCGCGCCGACGGCGACCCCGGTGGTCGACGGCCGGGCCCCCAACGGCCTGGTCATCCCGCCCCGCTTCTCCTTCGCCCGCCTCCTCGGCTCCCCGCGGATCGCGCTCCACCGCAAGCTGCTCCAGCTCCCGGGCGCCGAGTCCCAGGACTACGCCGAACAGATCGACGACATCCTCGCGCTGCTCGCCGGCACCTACCGAACCGAGGACGGCGTGGAGGCGCACATCGTCCCGGGCGAGGGCGCCGACGTCGAACTGTGGATCCTGGGCAGCAGCGGCGGCGAGAGCGCCCAGGTCGCGGGTGCCCGAGGCCTGCGCTTCGCCGCCAACTACCACGTCAGCCCGGCCACGGTCCTGGAGGCGGTGGACGGCTACCGGTCGTACTTCCAGCCCTCGGACGTCCTCGACAAGCCGTACGTCAGCGTCTCCGCCGACGTCGTGGTCGCCGAGGACGACGCCACCGCCCGCGAACTCGCCACCGGCTACGGCGCCTGGGTCCGCAGCATCCGCACCGCGGAGGGGGCCATCCCCTTCCCCACCCCCGACGAGGCCCGGGCCCACGTCTGGACGGACGAGGACCGGGAGCTGGTCCAGGACCGCCTCGACACCCAGTTCGTGGGCAGCCCGCAGCACGTCGCCGACCGCCTGGAGCAGCTCCGGGAGGCCACCGGCGCCGACGAACTGCTCATCACCACGATCACCCACGACCAGGCCGACCGGGTCCGCTCCTACGAACTCCTCGCGGCGGAATGGCGTCGGCGCTGAGGCTCACACCTGCGCGGCCACCAGCTCCAGCAGCCGGTGGCCCGCCCGGTTCGAGAACCACTCGGCATGGCCGACGTAGTACTCGTACGCCAGCCGGGCGTTCTCCCGGGACCGGGTGACCCCGTGGAAGTAGTCCAGCTCGGACAGGGCGAACTCGGCGTGCACGAGCGGCAGGAGGGCGGGCAGCGCCGCTGATTCGGCGGCGGTGAGCGGGCGCACCGACTGGTATCCGTGCAGCAGCCCGATCGCGTGCTTCTCCTGGACCGGGCGGTCGGGGTCCAGCCACTGCACGGTGTTGCGTTCCAGGGCCGTGGCCAGGTCGTGGACCGCGGTGGTGCGGTCGCTCATCCCGAAGTCCAGGACCGTGGCGACCTCGCCGTCCTCGCCCCACAGGAGGTTGGAGGCGTGCCAGTCGTTGTGGGTCCACAGGGGGCTGAGATCCGGGAGGTGCGGGGCCAGGCGCTCGTGGAGCGGGAGCAGCACGCGGCGGGTGTCCTCGTGCCAGGGAAAGTCCGCCAACGCCTCTGCCAGCCGGGGACGTCCGGCCGTGTACGTGTTCAGCGCGGCCCAGGGGTCCGAGGCCGCGAACACCGTGAACGAGGCGACCAGCGGCTGCGGTGACCGGCGCGGTGCCGCGAAGCCCTCCGCCGCCAGGTGCAGCCGGGCCAGCGCCTCGCCCGCCGCCCGGGCATGGGCCGTACCGCGGAACGGCGACCAGGACAGCGCGTCCCGGTACAGGTCCGTTCCCCTCCCGGCCGAGTGCACCTCGTACGTCCACTCGCCGCGCTCCACCGCGTCCAGGACCTCCACCACCGGCGCGCCGCGCTCCCGCAGATGGCGCAGGAAGGCGTGCTCCTCCGCCAGGCCCCGCGGGGTGCGTACGGAGACGTGGTGCCGTTTCACGAACAGCCGCCGCCCGTCCCGTTCCACGACGGCCGCCGCCGACAGCGGACGCGGGCTGCGCCACACCACCCGGGCCGCGCCGGTCACGGCGGTCACCTCGGCGTCGGTCAGCGGCGGCCAGTCCGGCTCGACCGGTTCGGTGCCCAGACCGTGGGCGAGATGCGCGGTCACGGAGCCGTCACCGCCGTCGTCCCCCGCAGGGCGTCCAGGATCCGCCGTTCCGTCGCGGCGAACTCCGGCGCCGTGAAGTCGTCGGCGCCGCGCGGGCGGGACAGCGGGACCTCGACGCGGTCGACCACGGTGGCCGGGCGCGGGGACAGGACGTGGACGGTGTCGGCGAGCAGCACCGACTCCCGGATGTCGTGGGTGACCAGGATGATCGTCCAGCGGTGGCGCTGCCACATGCCGGCCAGCCACAGCTGCATCTCGGTGCGGGTGAGGGAGTCCAGCGCGCCGAACGGCTCGTCGAGCAGCAGCACAGGCCGCTCCAGGACCACCGTGCGCAGCAGCGCGGCCCGCTGCCGCATGCCTCCGCTGAGCTGGGACGGATACGCCTGCTGGAAGCCGTCGAGGCCGAAGTCGGCGAACAGCGCACCGGCCCGCGCCCGCGCCTCCTTCTTCCGCACGCCCTGCGCCTCCAGGCCCAGCGCGGTGTTGTCGAGGACCGTCCGCCAGGGGAACAGCAGGTCCTTCTGCGGCATGTAGGCGACCTTGCCGGACTCCACCCCGGCCGGCTCGTCCTCCACCAGCACTCGTCCGGAGGTCGGCCGGTCGAGCCCCGACACCAGGTTGAACAGGGTGCTCTTGCCGCTGCCGCTGGGCCCGATGACGGCGGCGAACTCGCCGGGTTCCACGGTGAGGTCGAGGTCGCGCAGGACGTCGAGGTCCCCGAACGACTTGCTCACCCGCTCGACACTGAGACCGCTCATGGCCGCCGCTCCTTCCGTTCCCAGGGCAGCACCAGCCGCTGCAGCAGATAGGTCGCCCCGAACAGCGCGATGCTCAGCGCGGCCGTCACCGCCACCGCCGCGAAGACGAGGTCGGTCCGGAACGCGCTCTTCTGGGCCTGCATGTAGATCCCGAGCCCCGACTCGGCGCCCGCGTACTCGGCGAACACCGCGCCGACCACGGCGTAGGTGATGCTCACCCGCAGCCCCGCGAAGAAGTACGGCATCGCGCTCGGCACCCGCACCAGCCGGAACGCCCGCCACCGCCCGGCGCCGAGCGAGCGCAGCAGCCGCATGGCCTCCCGATCGGTCGCCGCGAAGCCCGCGGCCAGGTTGGCGGCCAGCGGGAAGAACGTCGTCAGCGTCACCACCAGCATCTTCGGCAGCAGCCCGAAGCCGAACCAGATGATCAGCAGCGGGGCGACCGCCACGATCGGGATCGTCTGGGATGCGACCAGCAGCGGGTACAGGCCCCGCCGGGCGGCGGCGGAGAAGTCCAGCACCACCGCCACCAGCCAGGCCGCCGCGAACGACAGCGCGAACCCGAGCAGCGTCTCCTGGAGCGTGGGCAGCGTCTGGTCCCACAGGTCCTGACGGTTCAGCCAGCCCTGCTCGGCCACCCGGGCGGGGGAGGGCAGCGTGGTCGGATCGACACCGGCCGCCGTCACATACAGCTGCCAGCCGCCGACCACCACGGCGAGCACCAGCAGGGGCGGCCACAACGACCGCAGTACGGGCCTCACTTGGTGTCCGGGAGGTAGGCGTCGGTGAAGAACGTCGAGGTGTCCGGAGCCTTGGAGAGCTTCTTGCCGTTCGCGTCGACGAGCAGCCCCGCGTCGTACTCGAAGTCGGCGAAGGCCTTCCAGCGCGCGGCGCTCTGGGTGCCGGTGGTGCCGTCGGCGCCCTTGTAGTACTCCTTGGCCAGCAGCTCCGCACTCTCCTTCACCAGCTTGGTGTTGGTGAGCACGCTCTTGTTGGCGGCGATGAGCAGGTCGGCGGCCCGGTCGGGGTTCTCGGCCGCGTACCGGTAGCCCTTGTCGACGGCCGCGAGGAACTTCTTCGCGACTGCCGGGTTCTGCTTCAGGAACTGGTCGGAGGACGCGATCAGGGTGGAGTAGATCGCCGGGAAGCCGTAGTCGGAGAGCTGGAAGTCCTTGAGCGGCTTGCCGCTGAGCTTCGCCTCCAGGCCTTCCCAGGTCGGCATCGGCATCGCGAAGTCCGCCTTGCCCGCGTACAGCGCCGCGTAGGCCGAGGTGTTGAGGGTGACCTGCCTGAAGTCACCCGTGCCGCCCGCGTTCTTGATCACCTTCTGGAGCAGCGGCTTCTCGTAGGGGGCGCCGAACCCGGCGTACGTCTTGCCGTCCAGGTCCTTCGGCGAGGTGATGTCGGTGCGGTCGGCGCGCACCGAGACGGTCACGTCCGTCTTCTGGGTGACGGCGTAGACGGAGGTGATGTCCTGGCCGGCGGCGCGGGCCGTGGTGACACCCTCCTGGTAGGAGATGCCGAAGTCGGCCTTGTGGTTGGCGATCAGGGTCTCGGGCGCGGTCGAGCCGTAGGGGATGATCCTCAGGTCGATACCGGCGTCCTTGAACCAGCCCTTGGCCTGGGCGACGTAGATGCCGGTGTGGTTGGTGTTGGGGGTCCAGTCCAGGGCCAGGGTGACGGTGGTGGTGCCGTCCTTGGCGGCGGCCGAGGAGTCGGCGTCGGCCGAGCAGGCGGTGGTGACGGCGAACAGTGTCGTGGCGGCCAGGGCCGACAGCGCGGTGCGGCGGAGCATGCTGGAGGGGTCCTTCGTACGGGGAGGGGAGTCGGGCGGCTGAGTGGGGCGGTCAGGCCCGACACAGCGCGCTGTCCACCCGCTTGAAGTCGACGGCGAGCCGCCGGGTGAGCAGAGTCATGCGGTCACGTCCAGCAGGCTGTTGGTGAAGGACCGGTTCCAGTCGTGGTCGTGCGCGATGGCACCGTTCTCGGCCAGCCAGTGCGCGTAGGGACCCATACGGCTCTCGTCGATCACACCCCAGCGCCCCCGCGGATCGGTCCAGGTGGGCGCGATCAGGGCGAGGGAGCGGGCGATGAGCGGGCGTGGGAAGTACGGGATGACCCGCTCCAGCATCTCCAGGGTGGCGTCGGGCTCCCCGGCGGCGGTGGCGTATCCGCGGGCCGTCACGGTCAGGAAGTCCCGCACCAGGGCCGGCTGCTCGTCGCGCAGCCGCTCGCTCGTGCCGAGCAGATAGCTGTGGTAGCGGGGTGCGCCGATCTCGTCGACCGGCCAGGTCAGGCGCCGCCCTTCGGGCAGGTCGCCGCGCAGGGCGTCCCAGGACCAGTAGTTGCCGAAGGTCGCGTCCGCCTCGCCCGCCTCGATGTCGTCCACCGTCAGCTCGCGGGCGCCCGCGTCGACCGTGATCACCGCGTCGGGGTCGCCGCCGTCCGCCGCCACCAGATGGCGGACCATGGCCCGCCCGCGCGGGGTCGGGTTGAAGGCGAGCCGGCGGCCGGCCAGGTCACGGGGGCGGTTGATGCCGGTCGAGGTCGTGGTCTGGATCGCCTCCAGCCCACGGTGGTTGATCGCGGCGACCGCGACCAGCGGCTGGCCGAGCGCCGCCCGGCGGTCGAGCAGCCGGTTCGGCGGGAAGATCCCGAAGTCCACCTCGCCCCGGGCCAGGTACTCCAGCGTGTCCCCGCGCCCCGGATCCTGCACCACCAGCTCGACGTCCAGCCCCTCGGCCGCGTACCAGCGGCGGGCACGGGCGACGTAGAGACCGGCGGAATTGGGCCATGGATGGAAATAGTCGAGCATGACCCGTATGTGCGACATGGGGGTACTCCGAAGATGGCGTGCGCGGGCGCGCGAGGGTGAGCGGGGTGCGGGAGGTGGCGGTCAGCGGGACCGGCGACAGCAGGTGCGACAACAACAGGAGCGGGCAGCGCGGTCAGGCACCGGGGACTGCGGCTCTACTGCTGTGGACACGTGGACTCCTACGCGGGGCGCAAAGCGCTGCTGGTGCGGTCGGCGTCCCCATGGGGACCGCGCGCGCTCGGCGAACGGATCCCAGACGCCCTCTCAGCCCGGTCGGGGAGGGGCTCCCGCGTAGATGGCCGAAACCATAACCGCAGCTCCCGTATGCCGCGCAAGCCGCGTCCGGAATGTGGGACGTCCTTGCCCATTAGGTGAGACGTCCAGGTCACGGGCGTACGATCGGCCGCCATGACCACCCTGCTGCCCGGCCCCCTGGTCGACGCCACCGCGCTGCCGCCCTCGCCCCGCCACGACGGCGACCACCGCTCCGCCTCCGGCCGCCCCGGCTGGGCCGAGCGCCATGTCCAAGGACCCTTCGCGGTCGCTGGAGTCGGGCGGCCAGAGGGAGGGGCGGCCCTGCGCGGTGCCGGCCGCGGGTGCGTTTCGGCCGGTCGCGCCCACGCGGCGGAGCCGCACATCACATACGGCCCCGCGCCCCTGCGTGGGTATCCGCGGCGTGTCCGGTATGGCCGCGGCACGTATCCCTCCCCCGAAGGCTACGTGCCGCGACCGCTTCCCCCGGTGTCGGACAGTGGTCCGACCTCCGCGTCGCGGTCGTGTGCCGGTGTCACCAGCACATGACCGCTGTCTCCCCCGATCCCCACGTGGAATGGAGACGTACGCGGACGAAGTAGCGGCGGCCCCTGACGAGCCGGACCCTGATCGCGGTGTTGTGCGGGGTGCCCCCGTCGTCGTGGCCGGCGAGGTAGCGCGGTTCCCCGTCGCGCTCCTCGAAGACCACGACGACGGAGTCGCTCTCTCCGAAGGTGCCGACGCTGTACACGCGGGTCTCCGGCGGCTCCACGGCGAAGTCCGCCTGCTCGCCCGGGCCGAGGCCGAGCGGCGCCGAGTGGAACGGCACCAGCGTGGCCGGGGCCTCGGCGGGCGGGTACCAGCGGAGCACGAACTCCTTGTCGGCCGGGGACAGCGAGCCCGGCGGGTACAGACCGCTGTGGTACTGCTCCGGCTCCAGGATCAGCCCCGGTCCGAAGGGGTACTGCATCACGGACTGCGGGTCCCACACCGAACCGTTGGCCTCGGCCGGGTCCAGCCTGCGCAGGATGTTGAAGTCCGTCCTGTCCCGGCTCCAGTGGTTCGGCGGTCCGGCGAGGTCGGTGTAGACCGCCTCGTCGTCCCAGTGGACACCGGCGAACGGACTCTGGTGCTCGTGCCGCATTCCGAGCGCGTGCCCGATCTCGTGCAGGGCCGTCCAGCGCCCGCCGGGCTCGGTCAGGTCCCAGCCCAGGTTCATGGTGCGCTCGCCCGCGCCCACCGAGAGCGCGTCCCGGCCGACCGCCGACCAGGAACCGTCGCCCAGCTGGAACCCGATCCGCAGCTCGGCCTCGCACCGGTCGGAGACCTCGGCGAACGTCACCCCGATGCCCAGGTCCCGCCACTCCCGGAAGCACTCGCGCACCACGTCCCGCTGCTCCTTGGCCCCGGCCCACGGCACCCGGCGGGTCTCCCCGGTCCCCGGGACCGGGATCACCGAGGCGTCGGTGTCGGCGTCGAAGAAGTAGTAGTGCAGGGCGGTGCCGTTGACCCACATCCGCCGCCCGCCGACCAGCGCGCTCAGCCGCTCGGCGGCCAGCCCCGGGGCGAACGCCGGGTCCGACTGCCGCGGAAGCGAGCAGTAGCGTCGGGTCATGCGCCCAGACTGCCGTTCGCCCCGGCCGGACGCCTGAGTCGGGAGCTACTCAAGTCCCCCTGTATCAGAGCTGAGTAACGCGACTCATACTCACGTGACGAGTTACGAACAGGACGCGCGGACCCTCGAACTCCCTTGGCCGTTCACCGGCCGGGAGGACGAACTCGAGCTGGTCAGGCGGTCGCTGGGCATCGGCCGGCAGGGTGTCGTGGTGACCGGCCCGGCCGGCGGCGGCAAGACCCGGCTGATCACGGAGGCCGTCCGGGGCGCCGACTGTGTCCGCGTGACCGGCACCCCCGAGACCTCCGACCTCCCGTTCGCGGCGTTCGCGCACCTGCTCCCCGGCCGGCTCTCGCTGCCGGGCGCGATCCAGCACCTCTCGGGGGTACGGCTCCTCGTCGTCGACGACGCCCACCTGCTCGACGAGGCCTCGGCCGCCCTCGTCCACCAGCTCGCCGTGCACGGCCGCACCCGGCTCGTGGTGGCCGCCGCCGACCCGGCACCCCGCCCCGGCGCGGTCTCCCGGCTGTGGACCGGGGAACTGCTCACCCATCTCGCCCTGGAGCCGCTGCCCTACGACGAGACGGCCCAACTGCTCGTCGGCGGCGGCATGGAGCCGCTCACCGTGCGCCGGCTGCACCGGGTGTGCCGGGGCGATCTGCGGCTGCTGCGGGAGCTGTACGGCGCGCTGCGCGAGTCCGGTGCGCTGACCCGGGCGCCAGACACCGGCGCATGGGCCTGGCACGGCCCGCTGCCGCTCACCGCGACCGTACGGGACCGGATCTCACCCCTCCTGGACCGTCCGGACCCCGGCGAACGCGACGCCCTCGAACGGCTCGCCTTCGCCGAGCCGCTGCCGCCCCACCTCGACGACGGCCTCGACCTCGGCATCCTCGAACGGCTGGAGACGGACGGCCTGATCCAGGTCGACGACCGGGGTGCGGTCCGCCTGGCCCACCCGCTGCTCGGGCCCGCCCTGCGTGCCCGAGCGGGCCGGCTCCGGTCTCGCCGCCTGGCCCGCACCCCGAGCCAGTGCGAGCCCGCTCTGAAGGACGAGCAAGAGCGACTAGCGACATCCATAGACCAGTTGGACGTACGGGAGGTGCCGGCCCCGGTGGGGGAGTGGCTGGCGTCGGGAGGCCTGCCCGTACCGGCCGGGTACGCGGCCGTGCGTGCCCGGTACTCGCGGCTTCGGGGGGAGCTGCGAGAGGCGGCGGCGTGGGCGAGGGAGGGACTGCGGACGGCGCCGGGCGACGCCTCCTGCCGTACCGAACTCGCCTGTGCCGCCGCCGAGGCGGGAGAAGCTGCCGTAGTGCGCGGGGACGGGGGTCTCGCGCACTACGGCGCAGTACGGCTGGGGGAGCCGGCGGGGGCCGCCGGGCGGCTGGACGGCGTCCTGGCGCGGCACGCGGAGGCCCTCGCGCGGGGCGACGGACCCGCCCTGGACCGGGCCGCCGAGGCACTGGCCGAGCGCGGTCTGCTGCTGTTCGCGGCGGAGGCGCACGCCCAGGCGGTCCGCGCGCACCGGGACCCGCGGGCCGCCCGGCTGTCCCGCACCCGCGCCGTCGCCCTCGCCCGCCGCTGCCAGGGCGCCCGCACCCCGGCCCTGTCCGGCCTGGTCCTCGGCGAACTCACCGCCCGCCAGCGGCAGATCGTCACGCTCGCCGCGACCGGCCTGAGCAACCGCCAGATCGCCGAACGGCTGACCCTGTCCGTACGCACGGTGGGCAACCACCTCTACAGCGCGTACACCCGCCTCGGCGCGAGCGACCGGGCGGCACTGCCGTGGCTGGTGGAACAGCCCGCGCAGCAGTCGGCGTGACGCTTCAGCGCCCCAAAGGGGCGCGCGGAACCGCGCGACCAGCCACGACGGCGCCGCACCCGACGACGGTCCTTCGCCGCGCCCCCACCGAGCCGCAACCGACTTGGCTCGGTCCGCTCAGGCCGCCCCGAAGGCCGCGAACGCCCAGCCCGTCGCCTGGTGGACGGTGTCGCCCGGGAGGGCGGCCCGGGCGTCCCGCAGCGCCTCCGCCAGCGACAGGCCGGCGCCCAGGCCCTTGTGCAGGGCCAGCATCAGCGGGACCACGGCCGCGTCGTTGACGGGCGCGCTGCTCGCCACCACGCCGGCCGTGCCCAGCGGCAGCAACGCCGTGACCAGGCCGAGGAGTTCGTCGGCGCCGACCGAGGCGAGGCGGGCGGTGTCGCAGCTGGAGAGGATGATCCGGTAGGGGCTGCGGGCGAGGCGCTCGAAGTCGTGGACGATCAGCGGGCCGTCGGCCATACGCAGCGAGGAGAAGAGCGGGCTGTCGGCGCGGAAGGTGCCGTGCGCCGCGATGTGCGCCAGCGTCGCCCCGTCCAACTCGTCGAGCACGCGGGGGACTTGGGCCTCGTCGTGTTCAAGGATCCGGGCCGTCGCGTACCGGCCCGCCACCTCGGGCACCTCCGCGCCCCCGGTCGCCAGTCCGGGCCCGCGGACCAGCACATGACGGCCGCCCGGCGGCGGCTCGGTCTCCCGGGCCCGCAGCCAGCTCCCCGCCGACGGCGACACGCTGAGCACCCGCTCCCGCAGCGAGGGCAGCAGGGCCCACGGCACCCGGTGCAGCGCCCCCGGCGGGACGATCACCACCGGCCCCGAACCGAGCTGGCCCGCGGCCCCGCCCAGCAACAGCTCCTCCAGCCGCCGCCCGGCGGCCTCCACCACCGCGAGCCGACCCTCCGCCCCCGGATGCGCGAGCCGCCGCAGCCCCGCCTGGACGTGCTCCGCCTCGGCGACGGCCTCCGCCAGCGAGCCGCCCTCGAAGCGCCGTACCCGGCCCTGGCCGCACAGCAGGATGTGCACCCGCCCGTCCAGGACGGCGAGTTCGGCCAGGCGGCCGTCGCCGAGCCGGTCGAGCAGCCGGGCCGGGTCGAAACGGTCGCCCTCGCCGGGGGCGTCGCCGCGGATGTGGTGGGTGCGGGAGCGGATCTCCCTTTCCAGACGACGCTGTTCGCGCTCCAGGGCGGGCACCGGGCGGCCCTGCCTGCGGGCGTCCTCCGCGCGGGACGCGATCTCACGGAACGCGGTGAGCGAGGCGAGCAGGGCCGGGTCGGCGGGCGGCCGGGTCGGGGGAGTGGACAGGACCGTGGCCCGCCAGCGTTCGCTCCACTCCAGCAGCCGGCGCGGTCCGCCGTGCGCCAGGCTCGCCTGCTGGGCCAGCGCGGCCAGCTCCGCGCCCTGCGCGGTGGCCCGGGCCCGCAACTCCGAGGCACCCAGCGTCATCCGGTGGTCGTCGAGGACGTCCAGGCCGCGCCGGCAGGCCTCCAGTACGCCCCGCCGCGAACCGGCCGCCCGGGCGCGCAGCGCCTGCGCCGCCCAGCCGGTCATCCGGGCCAGCGGCGGTCCACCGTGTCTGCTGCGCGCGGCCACCGCGAGATGCCGTTCCGCGTCCGCCGTCCAGCCCAGCGCCAGGGCGATCCGCCCCGCGAGCAGCGAGGCCTCCGGCGCGGCCGGCGCCCCGAAGGACGCCAGCTGGTCGGCGACCGCCGCCGCGTCCTGCACCAGCCGCCCCGAAACGGCCCCGCCCGCCACCCGCGCCTCGATCAGCACCAGCCGGGCGTGCGTCTCCCACCAGCTGCGCCGCTGTCCCGAGAAGAGCCGTACGGCGACGGCGGCACGGGCGATCGCGGTCTGTGCGTCCCCCGCCGAACGCGCGGCCCGGGCGGCGGTCAGCAGCAGCTCGGCCTTGCGGGTGGACTGCCCGCCGATCCGGTCCAGGGCCGCGATCGCCGCGTCCGCCTCGGCCAGCGCCTCGGGCGCCAGCCCGGCCGCCATCAGCACCTCGCAGCGCGCGATGTACAGCATGAACGGCGGCGTGCCCAGCTCGTCGTACCGCTCCTTGGCCGCGGCCAGCAGCCGCAGCGCCGCCGGGATGTCGCCGGACCGGTACGCGGCCAGGCCCCGGTTCTCCACGGCGACCGCCTTGTCGTGCTCCTGGCCCGTCGTCTCCCACAGCAGCTCCGCCGCCGTGAAGTCCGCGTCCGCCCGCTCCACCGCACCCACCGCCAGATGCACGGTGGCCCGCACGCTCAGCGCCCGCGCGGTCCAGATGACGTCACCGGCCTGCCGCAGCACCGGTATCGCCCGCCGCAGGTCCTCCAGTGCCTCCTTGTGACGGCCCAGCACCCACGAGGCGAAGGCCCGCCGGTACAGCACCCGCGCCCGGGTGTGCCCGTTGCCCCGGGCCACCCCCCGGTCCAACGCGGCCAGCCCCTGTCGCGTGCGCCCCGCGTGCACCAGGGCGACTCCGAGGGTGCCGAGGACATCCGCTTCCCGCTCCGCCGAGTCCGCTCGCGCCGCGCAGTCCCGGGCGCGCCGCAGATGATCGAGGGCCACGGCAAGGTCCCCGAAGTCCCGCTGCCAGATGCCGATGACCTGGTGGGCGACGGACGCGTCCAGCGGCGACGGATCGGACTGGAGGACGCGTTCGGCCCGCGCCAGGGCCTCACCGGGGGCGGCGAACACCATCGGCAGGAGTTCCGTTACCGATTCGCTTCGCGCAGTCACCCCTCGGATGGTAGTGGCCTGGGCATACATGCCCCACAGGTTTGACGCTGTATCAAGCGGCGGGCCCGTGAATCTGACTGAAGAACGCCGTTACCGGGGGAGGACAGGCCATGGCACCTCAGCGATTCCATGAGCAGTTCGATCAGATCCAGCGCTCCATGCCGGACGTACCACTGGCGATGGGGCCGGACGACGCCGCCGAGTTCCTGTACGAGAAGGGGGTCGTCCTCGCCCGCGACGGCGAGGAGGCGCGGGTCGTCGAGGACACCGTGCGCGCCCATTTCACCGCGACCACGGGCCTGGTCGCCGACCAGGTGCTCAGGGCGGGCCCGGAGACCAACCGCACCGGCGTCACCCGCATCCGGGTCGGCGACCCGAACCACGGCGACCGCACCGGCGACCACGCCGTCGGACACGCGCTGCGCGCCCTGCGGGAGGCGGAAGGCCGCACCGGGCGCCGCCTGGTCAGCCGCAACCACGTGGTGTCCACCACGAACGCCAACTCCTGCAACCCGTGCGAACCGCTCCCCGCCCTGCTCACCCAGACCCCCAACCCGCAGCCCGTGGCCGGGAGTTACGACCCGGACAGCGCCGTCAGCGTCCTGGTGATGGACACCGGTCTGGTGCACGACTACCGCACCTACCCGCTCCTCGACCGCGTACAGGGCGACCCGCAGCTCGCCGAGACCGACGCCGACGGGGTCCTTCAGCAGTACGTCGGTCACGGCACGTTCATCGCCGGACTCATCGCCGCCGTCGCCCCGAACACGGACATCACCGTCACCAACACCATGAACGACGCGGGCGCCATCCTGGAGTCCGAGTTCGGCGGCAAGCTCTTCGAGGCGGTCGACCGGCACGGCTGGCCGGACGTCATCAGCCTCTCCGCCGGCACCTCGAACGGCAGCGCCGACGGACTGCTCGCCGTCGAGGCCTTCATGGACGCCCTGCGCGACCAGTCCACCCTGCTCGTCGCCGCCGCCGGCAACAACGGCAGCGCCACCTCCTTCTGGCCCGCCGCCTGTGCCGACCTGCCTGGCTACGAGAACGCCGTCCTCTCGGTCGGCGCGCTGCGCAGCGACGGCGAGTACGGGGCCTGCTTCACCAACCACGGCAGCTGGGTCAAGGTGTACGCCCCCGGCGAGCAACTCATCGGTGGTCTGGCCGGCTTCGACGCGCCCGTGCCGTACGTGTACCAGCACACCACCTACGACGCCTGCCGGTACGGCTTCACCTACGCCTGCACCTGCCAGTACCCGCGCCACACCGGCGTGTTGACCGACTCCGGGACGACCGGCCCCGGCAAACCGGACCAAGTGATGTTCGAAGGGTTCGCACAGTGGAGCGGAACATCGTTCGCCACCCCCATCGTGGCCGGCCTGGTCGCCGACCGGATGACCACGCACAAGGAGACCGACCCGCGTACGGCGGGCAGCCGGCTCCTGGAGAGCATCTCGGAGTACGCCGAGGTGCGCGGCACCGCTGTACCGGCGCTCCGCCCGGCGAGCTGGCAGCCGGTCCCGGTCGTCAGGCTGGTGACGACGGCCTGAGTTCCGGAACACCCCCCTCCACGGCGTACGATGACTTGCCGTACACGAGGGGTGGGACCGTGGACCGAGCAGAGGTCGGCGCGCTGGTCCAGTCCGCCGTCGACGGCGACGCGGCGGCCTGGAAGGCGCTCGTGGAAGGGCTGAGCCCACTGGTGTGGTCCGTGGTGCGCGCGCATCGGCTCTCCGACGCCGACGGGCACGAGGTGTACCAGACCGTGTGGTTCCGTTTCGCCCAGCACCTGGGACGTATCCGGGAGCCCGACAAGGCGGGCTCCTGGCTGGCCAGTACGGCACGCAACGAGTGCCTGAAGGTGATCCGCGGGCTGACCCGGCTGCTGCCGACCGACGATCCGCAGGTCCTGGACCGGGTCAGCGAGGACCGTACGCCCGAACAGTCCCTGATCGACGCGGAGGACCGGGCGGACGAGGCCGAGCGGATCCGTCTGCTGTGGCAGGAGTTCGAGGAACTCGGCGACCGGTGCAGGCAGTTGCTGCGGGTCCTGATGGCCTCACCGCCGCCCAGCTATGTCGAGGTGTCCGTGGCGCTGGGCATCGCGGTGGGCAGCATCGGCCCGCTGCGCCAGCGCTGTCTGCGCCGGCTGCGGGCCCGGCTGGACGCGAGGGGAGCGGTATGAGCGACGACGGGTTCCCGGTGGAAGAGGACCTCGACGGCACCGACTTCGACGCGGACCTCCTGGAGGAGGAGCTGCGTCAGGCGGCCGCCGTCCTCGACCCGCTCCCGGCCGGGCTGCTCCAACTGGCCATGGACGCCTATGCGCTGCACGACCTGGACGCCCGGGTCGCCGAGCTGACCTTCGACTCCCTGGTCGACGCCATCCCGGTCAGAGGGGCCGAGGCCCCGCCCCGGATGCTGACCTTCCAGGCGGGCGATCTCACCGTGGACATCGAGGTCACCGACGAGGGACTGCTGGGCCAGGTGCTGCCCCCGCAGTCCGCGCGGATCGAGGTGCTCGGCGGTCCGGCGGCGGCCCGCCCGCTCACGGCCGACGGCATGGGCCGTTTCGCCAGTGACACCCCGCCCGCGGGCCCGTTCGCGCTCCGGCTGCGGACCGGCGGGGACGTGATCGTCACGGAGTGGCTGCGGGCCTGAGTCCGGCGCCGTCTCACCAGGCGACGGGCAGGGTCCGCGGCCCCCGGATCATCGTCCTGCGGCGCCACTCCACGTCCTCGGCCGGCACCGCGAGCCGCAGCCCCGGCAGCCGGTCGAGGAGGGTGTCGACCAACAGCTCCGTCTGCAGCCGGGCCAGGACCGCGCCCGTGCAGTAGTGCGGGCCGTTGCCGAACGCGAGATGCGGGTTGGGCTCGCGGTCCGGGACGATGCCGTCCGGGTCGGGGAAGACGGCCGGGTCGCGGTTGGCGGCGAGGTAGGAGACGTACACCGGATCGCCGGCCGCGATCCGGGTGCCGTCACCCAGCTCGACGTCCTCCAGGGCGATCCGGGCCAGCCCGACCGTGCTGCGGTGCGGGATCCAGCGCAGCAGCTCGTCAAGGACCGGCCCGCGCTGACCCGGCCGCTCCCGCAGGTGTGCCAGCAGCTCCGGCCGGGTGAGCATCAGGTACAGCATCTGGCCGCAGTTGTGGGTGACCGCCTCACCGCCGATCTGCAGCGGACCGGCCAGCCCGACGGCCTCCTCCTCGCCGATCTCGCCCCGGGCCACCGCTCCCCCGAGCAGCGAGTACACGTCGTCACCCGGGCCGTCGGCCCGCGCGCGTACCGTCTCGGTGATCCACCCGTACAGCCCCTGCTTGGCCCGGTCGGCGGCCTCGGCGCCGCCGGAGGTGGAGATGATCTGCCGGGTCCAGGCGTGCACCCGCTCCCGGTCGGCCTCCGGCACCCCCATCACCTCGCTGACCACGGTGATCGGGAACGGCTCGAGGACCCGCTCGATCAGATCGGCGGGCGGCCCCTCCCGCACCACCGCGTCGACCAGTTCGTCGAGGATCTCCTGCGCCCGGGGCCGCAGCCGCCTCATCGCGCCGACCGTGAAGGCACCGGCGACCGGCTTGCGGAGCCGGTTGTGGTCGGGCTGGTCGGCCCAGGCCAGTGAGCCGGGACGGGGCGCGAAGTGCGGGGCGAGCCGGGTCACCTGGCGCCGGGTGACCTCGGTGCGGCTGAACCTCGGGTCGTTGGTGACCGTCCTGACGTCCTCGTACCGGGTGGCGAGCCACGCCCAGCCCTCGCCGAACGGCAACCGGATCCGCGTCACCGGCGCCTCCCGCATCAGCGCGGCGAGGATCGGGTCGAACTCGGTCCCCTCCAGGTCGTACGCGGGCCAGTCCCGTACGGGCGGCGCCGCCGGGCAGACGGGCGGGGCCGGCTCCGCCGCGAGGGGCGGGGCCTGTTCCGTCGTCGTGAGCTCGGCCGGCTCCGTGGTCGTGGGCGCGGTCATCTCCGTGGTCATGCCTCCACGGTCGTACGGCCCCCACCACGTGTCCTGCGGGAATGCTCCAGCCGGAGGGTCAGCGGGCGACGGAGTCCACGAGCGCGGCGAGGGCGGCGGCGAGCCGGTCCGCTCCCGCCCCCGCCGGACCGCCCGGCTCGGTCATGTAGAGGTCCCGCCGGATCTCGACCATCAGGGCGCCGACCCGCGCGTCCGACCCGTAGAACTCCAGCGGCACGTAGGCCCCGCCGAACGGACTGTCCAGCCCGGTCTCCCCACACCCCGCGAAGGCCTCGCGGGCCGCAGCTGTCAGCTCGGCCGGCGTGTGGAAGGCGTCCGTGCCCAGGCACACCGGCGGTCGCGGCCCCGCCCCGTGCAGTTCGTAGGGCAGCGCACGGCTCGGATAGGAGTGCACGTCGATCACCACCGCCCGCCCGGTCGCCGCCAGCCGCCCTGCGACGGCCTCCGTCATCGCCCGGGCGTACGGCCGGAAGTACCGCTCGACCAACGGCCCGGCATCGAACGGCTCCTCCCGCAGCACACCCCGGTGCGTGGTCCGCGTGTACACGGCCCCCATCCCGACGGCGAGCATCTCCTCCCGCTCGTCCGGAAACCGCTCCGGATCCACCACCAGCCGGGACAGCCGGTTGACGAACCGCCAGGGAACCACCCCGGCCAGCCCGGCCGCCGCCTCCGCGAGCTCGGCCGTGTGCGCGTCCGTGATGTGGTCCAGCTCCCGTGCCAGCGCGGCGTCGTCGAGCACGATGCCGTCCCGTACCCCGGCCGGGATCGTCCGTGCCGAGTGCGGCACGTGCAGGATCACGGGTGACTCGGCGGCGCCGGGCAGCAGTTCGTACGAGGGCTCGGACACGGGCGGCTCCCGGGGCGTGGTCGGTGGCGGGGTGCAGGATCAAGGTGTCACATCGACGACGGTCCCAGCAGCTCCCGGATCAGGCCGCCCACCTGTCCGGTCTCGATCAGGAAGCCGTCGTGCCCGTACGGCGCCCCGATCAGCCGCGGCCCGTCGGCCGACGCGATCAGCGCGGCCAGCTCGGCGGGACACCCGGTGGTGGTGACACGGGCGTGGTCCACGTGGCGTCGGGTCACAAGCACCGTCATGTGTCGAGCGAACCACGGCAGGTCACGGCGGACCAGCCGCACTGGAGAACCTGACCCTCGCGGCCCGCGCGGCCGACCGGATCGGCGCGGTGCTCCTGATCGAGCCCCTCAACGGGGCCGCGCCGCACGAGACACGCAGACTTCGCGAACGGCATACGCGCGCCACGGGGGCCGGACATGGCTCCGCCCCGGCGGGCGGGTGCCTGCCGGGGCGGAGACTTCATACGGACCGCTGGGGTCCGGGGTGTCGGCTCAGAGGGCCGCGAGCGCCGCGTTCCAGGTGGCCGACGGGCGCATGACCGCGTCCGCCTTGGCCTTCTCGGGCTGGTAGTAGCCGCCGATGTCGGCCGGGGAGCCCTGGACGGCGAGCAGCTCGTCGACGATCTGCTGCTCGTTGGCGCTGAGCGTCTCCGCGAGCGGCGCGAACGCCTTCGCCAGCTCGGCGTCGTCGGTCTGCCGGGCCAGCTCCTGCGCCCAGTACAGGGACAGGTAGAAGTGGCTGCCGCGGTTGTCGATGCCGCCGACGCGACGGGTCGGGGACTTGTCCTCGTTGAGGAAGGTCGCCGTGGCGCGGTCGAGGGTGTCGGCGAGCACCTTGGCGCGGGTGTTTCCGGTGGCCGTGGCGTACTGCTCGAAGGAGGGGACCAGCGCGAAGAACTCGCCGAGGGAGTCCCAGCGCAGGTAGTTCTCCTTGACCAGCTGCTGGACGTGCTTCGGCGCGCTGCCGCCGGCGCCCGTCTCGAACAGGCCGCCGCCCGCCATCAGCGGGACGACCGAGAGCATCTTGGCGCTGGTGCCCAGCTCCAGGATCGGGAAGAGGTCCGTCAGGTAGTCACGGAGCACGTTGCCGGTGACGGAGATGGTGTTCTCGCCGCGGCGGATGCGCTCCACCGACAGCTTGGTGGCCTCGACCGGCGCCAGGATCCTGATGTCCAGGCCCTCGGTGTCGTGCTCGGCCAGGTACTGCTTGACCTTGGCGATGAGCTGCGCGTCGTGCGCACGGCCCTCGTCCAGCCAGAAGACGGCCGGGTCGCCGGTGGCGCGGGCGCGGGTGACGGCCAGCTTCACCCAGTCCTTGATCGGCGCGTCCTTGGTCTGGCAGGCGCGGAAGATGTCACCGGCGGCGACCGGCTGCTCGATCACGACGTTGCCGGCCGCGTCGACCAGGCGGACCGTGCCGGCGGTGGCGATCTCGAAGGTCTTGTCGTGGGAGCCGTACTCCTCGGCCTTCTGCGCCATCAGGCCCACGTTCGGGACCGAGCCCATGGTGGACGGGTCGAAGGCGCCGTTGGCCCGGCAGTCCTCGATCACGGCCTGGTAGACACCGGCGTAGGAGGAGTCCGGGATGACCGCGAGGGTGTCGGCCTCCTGGCCGTCCGGGCCCCACATGTGGCCGGAGGTGCGGATCATGGCCGGCATCGAGGCGTCGATGATGACGTCGGACGGCACGTGCAGGTTGGTGATGCCCTTGTCGGAGTCGACCATGGCCAGGGCCGGTCCGTCGGCGATCTCGGCGTCGAAGGAGGCCTTGATCTCGGCGCCCTCGGGCAGGTTCTCCAGGCCCTTGAGGATGCCGCCCAGACCGTCGTTCGCGCTGAGGCCGGCCGCCTTCAGGGTCTGGCCGTACTTCGCGAACGTCTTCGGGAAGAAGACGCGCACCACGTGACCGAAGATGATCGGGTCGGAGACCTTCATCATCGTGGCCTTGAGGTGCACGGAGAACAGGACGCCCTCCTGCTTGGCGCGGGCGATCTGCGCGGCCAGGAAGTCGTTGAGCTGGGCGACGTGCAGCACGGAGGCGTCGACGACCTCGCCGGCCAGGACCGGTACGGAGTCCTTGAGCACGGTGGTGGTGCCGTCCTCGGCGACCAGCTCGATCTTCAGGGCGCCGGCCTCGGAGATCACCACGGACTTCTCGGTGGAGCGGAAGTCGTTCTCGCCCATCGTGGTCACGTTGGTCCTGGACTCGGGGGTCCAGGCGCCCATGCGGTGCGGGTGGGTCTTGGCGTAGTTCTTCACCGAGGCGGGGGCGCGGCGGTCCGAGTTGCCCTCACGCAGGACCGGGTTCACGGCGGAACCCTTGATCTTGTCGTAGCGGGCGCGGATCTCGCGCTCCTCGTCGGTCTTCGGGTCGTCCGGGTAGGCCGGCAGCGCGTAGCCCTTGCCCTGCAGCTCGGCGACGGCGGCCTTCAGCTGCGGGATCGACGCCGAGATGTTCGGCAGCTTGACGATGTTGGCCTCGGGCGTCTTGGCGAGGTCGCCCAGCTCGGCCAGGGCGTCCGGGACGCGCTGGTCCTCGTTCAGGTACTCCGGGAAGTGGGCGATGATGCGCCCGGCCAGCGAGATGTCGCGGATGTCCACGGCGACACCGGCCTGCGAGGCATACGCCTGGATCACCGGCAGGAACGAGTGCGTCGCCAGGGCCGGGGCCTCGTCTGTGTAGGTGTAGAAGATGGTCGAGTCAGTCACCGGGTGCTCCGCTCCACGTCTGCAACATTGCTCGACATCAAGATATCTCGTGAACGACCCGGGCTCGACAGGGGTCCGCGACTCGGAAGATCCGATGGTCATACGACGGGCAACCGGATCGGTCGAAAGTGTGGTCATGACAAGCGAGCCACCATCGACCGGCGGCCGGACCGACCGACCGGCTGCCCGAGCGAAAGCGGACCATGAGAAATCGCACCAGAGTGACGGCCCCGGCGGCCGCCCTGCTCGGCACGGCGACCGCACTGGCCACGGGCACCCCGGCCCTCGCGCGCCCCTTCTCCGCGGGGGAGAAAAGCGGCGACGCGGGGGTCGGGGGCAAGACGCCCGCCCCGGGCCCGGAGACCCTCGGCGACCCCGTCTACCCGGCCCTCGGCAACGGCGGCTACCGGGTTCTCACCTACGACCTCGACCTCGCCTACGACGCCACGACCCGCCTGGTCGACGGCACCGCGACGCTGCGCGTCCGCACCACGCGGAATCTGTCCCGCTTCTCTCTGGACGCGCTCGGCCTCGACATACGCTCCGTACGCGTCGACGGCCGGAGCGCCGCCTTCGAGCAGGCCGACGAGAAGCTGCGGATCACCCCGGCCCGCCCGCTCGGGGAGCACGACCACGTCACCGTGTGCGTGGAGTACGGCGCCGATCCGCGCCGCACCCTGCCGCACACCGCCTGGGTGCCCACCCCGGACGGCTTCGCCGTCTGCCCGCAGCCGAACTCCGCGCACACCGTCTTCCCGTGCAACGACCATCCCTCGGACAAGGCGGACTTCACCTTCCGCATCACCGTCCCGAGCGGCCTGCGCGGGGTCGCGAACGGCGTGCCGACCCGCACCGAGAACCTCCCCGGCGACCGGACGGCGTACTCGTACCGGTCCCGCTCGCCGATCGCCACGGAACTCGTCCAGGTCACCGTCGGCGACTATGTGGTCAAGGACCGGCAGGGCCCGCACGGCCTGCCGCTGCGGGACGTCGTCCCGGTCGCCCGTGCCGCCGCCCTGGAGCCGGCGCTGGCCCTCACCGCGGGCCAGGTGGCGTGGCTGGAGGACCGGCTCGGCGTCGCCTTCCCGTTCGAGACGTACGGCCTGCTGCCCTGCAACTCCGACGACCCGAACGCCTTCGACTTCACAGGGCTGGAGACCCAGACCCTCACCCTCTACAAGCCGAACTTCCTGCTCCAGGAGGAGGCGAAGATCGGCTCGCACATGATGCACGAGCTGGTCCACTCCTGGTTCGGCAACCTGGTCTCCCCCGCCACCTGGGCCGACCTCTGGCTGAACGAGGGCCACGCCGACTTCTACGGGCTGCTCTACCGCTACGAACGCGGGTGGCCGGACTCCCTGGGCATGACCACCATGGAGGCCCGGATGAAGGACACCTACGCCCGCGGCGACCAGTGGCGCCACGACTCGGGGCCGGTGGCCGCCCCGAACGAGGTCAACCTCTTCGACAACCAGCGCTACCTCGGCGGCGTCCTGACGCTGTACGCCTTCCGTGCGCTGGTCGGCGAGGACGTCTTCCACCGGGTCGAGCGCACCTTCCTGGACCGCTTCCGGCGCCGCTCGGCGTCGACGGAGGACTACATCGCCGTCGCCACCGAGGTCTCCGGCCAGGATCAGTCGGGCTTCCTCCGGGACTGGCTCTACGGCACCACGACCCCGCGGATGCCCGGCCACCCCGACTGGACGGTCACCCCGGTGACGCCGTCCCCGGCCACCCCGCACAGCCTGCGCGGCGGCCACCACCACGACAACTCGGCCACCCTGTAGGCGCGATGGGCAGGGGGCTAGTCGGTGTGCGGCAGGCCCGACGACAGGTTGTCCGGGACGCGCTGCTGCGGAATCACCACGGCCCCCTGCTGGAGCGCCACCGTGCGGGTCGGGGCCGGGATGCGGATGCCCTCCTCGCGGTAGCGGCGGTGCAGGCGCTTGATGAACTCGTGCTTGATCCGGAACTGGTCGCTGAACTCCCCGACGCCCAGGATCACCGTGAAGCCGATCCGCGAGTCGCCGAAGGTGTGGAAGCGGATGGCCGGCTCGTGCTCGGGCAGGGCGCCGGTGATCTCGGTCATCGTCTCGGCGATGACCTCGTGCGTGACCCGCTCGACGTGGTCCAGGTCGCTGTCGTAACTCACGCCCACCTGCACCAGGATCGTCAACTCCTGCTCGGGACGCGTGTAGTTGGTCATGTTCGTCTTCGCCAGCTGGCCGTTGGGGACGACCACCAGGTTGTTGGAGAGCTGACGGACGGTCGTCTGCCGCCAGTTGATGTCCACGACATAGCCCTCCTCGCCGCTGCTCAGCTGGATGTAGTCGCCCGGCTGGACGGTCTTGGAGGCGAGGATGTGGATGCCCGCGAACAGGTTGGCCAGGGTGTCCTGGAGAGCGAGCGCGACCGCGAGGCCGCCGACGCCCAGGGCGGTGAGCAGGGGCGCTATCGAGATGCCCAGCGTCTGGAGCACCACCAGGAAGCCGATCGCCAGGACCAGCACCCGGGTGATGTTCACGAAGATCGTGGCCGAACCGGCCACCCCGGAGCGGGACTGGGTGACCGACTGCACCAGTCCGGCGATCACCCGCGCCGCCGAGACCGTCACCGCGAAGATGAGCAGCACCTTCAGGCACTGGTTGGTGTGGTGCTGGACCGTTCTCGTCAGCGGCAGCACCGCCGCGGCGGCCGCCGCACCGCCCGAGAGCGCCGCCCACGGGACCACCGTGCGCAGCGCGTCCACGATGACGTCGTCACCGCTCCAACGGGTCCGCTTCGCGTGCTTGGCCAGCCAGCGCAGCATGCCGCGTGACAGAAAGGCCAGCAACAGGCCTGCCGCCAGGGCGATGCCGGCCAGGACCAGGTCATCGACGGTGAGCGCTCGGTCCACCGGTTACCTCCCATTCGAACTGTGCAACCGCTCATCCTGCCGTATCCGCACGGAGGTTCGTACCGGGCGTCCGTCCGCCGCGACTGTGCCGAAGCTGTCAACTTGCTGTCGATGTAGGGGACCTGCCTTCCGCCGGGACTCCTGGGGGACTTGGCTTCTGCGCCGAGGCACCGCACGTCTGCTCCGGCCCCCACCCCCCATCGGAAGGCAGGCATCGTGCACCACGAACAGCTCGACTACCTCGTCATCGGCGCAGGTCCCGCCGGACTCCAGCTCGGACGACTCCTCCAGGCCGCCGGGCACGACCACCGCATCCTGGAGAGCGGCGGCACACCGGGCACCTTCTTCCGCACCTTCCCCCGCCACCGGCAGCTGATCTCCATCAACAAGGTCCACAACGGCACATCGGATCCCGAGCTCAACCTCCGGATGGACTGGAACTCACTCCTGTCCGACGATCCCGACCTGCTGTTCAAGCGCTACTCCAAGCGCTACTTCCCGGCGGCCGACGACATCGTGCGCTATCTCGCCGACTTCGCCGAGGCGTTCAAACTGGACATCGCCTACGACACCCGGGCCGTCCGCATCACGCGCGACGACGGCGGATTCACCGTCACCGACCAGCACGGCGCCGAACACCGCGCCCGCCGCCTGGTCATGGCCACCGGCGTGACACGGCCCTACGTCCCGGACATCCCCGGCATCGAGACGGCCGAGCTGTACCCGGACGTCTCCGTCGACCCTGACGACTTCACCGACCAGCGTGTCCTGATCCTCGGCAAGGGCAACTCGGCCCTGGAGACCGCTGACAACCTTGTCGAGACGGCCGCCGTGATCCATGTGGCGGGACCGCACTCCATCAGACTGGCCTGGAACACCCACTTCGTCGGCCACCTGCGGGCGGTCAACAACAACTTCCTCGACACCTACCAGCTCAAGTCGCTGAACGCCCTGCTGGACGGTCACGTCCAGTCCATCGAGAGGGACGGCGACCGCTATCGCGTCCGGTTCAGTTTCTCCCGGGCCGACGAGGTCGTGAAGGAACTGGCCTACGACCGGGTGATCGTCTGCACGGGCTTCCGCTTCGACGCCTCGCCGTTCGACGAGACGTGCCGTCCCGAACTCGTCATCAAGGACCGCTTCGCCGCGCTGACCCCCGCCTACGAGTCCGTCAACGTGCCCGGCCTGTACTTCGCCGGAACGCTGATGCAGCAGCGCGACTTCAAGAAGTCCACCGGCGGCTTCATCCACGGATTCCGGTACGCCGTACGGGCGTTGAGCCGCATCCTCGACGAACGCCACCACGACCGGCCCTGGCCGCACCGCCCGCTCACCACCGACCCGTCGGCCCTCGCGGACGCGGTGGTGGCGCGGGTCAACCGGAGTTCCGCGCTGTGGCAGCAGTTCGCCGTGATCGGCGACCTGATCGTCACGGAGGACGACGGCACGGCCCGCTACCAGGAGGAAGTCCCCGTCGACTACGCACACTTGAGCGAACTCACCCGTGACCGCGACTACTTCACCGTCACTCTGGAGTACGGGCCCGATCACGACAAGGTCGACCCCTTCGACATCACCGTGCGGCGCACCGCGCAGAACTCCGTCGACGACGCCTTCGACGCGTCGTACCTCCATCCGGTGATCCGGCACTTCCGCGACGGCGCGCTTCTCGGCACCCACCACCTGGCCGAGAACCTGGAGAACCAGTGGGACCACCCGGACGTCCACCACGCCCCGCTCGCCGGCTTCTTCACCAGTGAACTGAAGCCCGAACCGAGGACCGGGCCGGCGGTGAGGCGGCCGTGATGTTCAGCGCGAAGGACTTCGAGACCGCCGCCCGCGACAGACTCGACCCCGTCCACGCCGACTTCGTCGCCGGCGGAGCCCGCGACGAGATCACCGTACGCGCCAACGAGGAGGCTTACAGCAGGCTGCGGCTCCTGCCCCGCGTGCTGCGCGGCCGCGCGGTGCCGGACCTGGACGTCACCCTCTTCGGCGGCCGGGCCCGGACGCCGGTGCTGGTCTCACCCACCGCCTTCCACAGACTCGTGGACCCGGACGGCGAACTGGCCACGGCCCGGGCCGCGGCCGCCGCCGGGGCGATCATGATCGCGAGCATGGCGTCGACCGTCGCCGTCGGAGAGGTCGCCGCCGCGGGCCGCGCCGCGGCCGCACCCGGCGAGATCGTGCCGTTGTGGTTCCAGCTCTACCTCCAGCCCGACCCCGACATCACCGAGGCCCTGGTCCGCCGCGCCACCGACGCGGGCTGCACCGCCCTGGTGGTCACCGTCGACTCCCCGGTGCTCGGGGCGAGCGAGCGCAACCGGCGCAACGGTTTCCATGACCTGCCCGCAGGCCTCCGCTGCGAGAACCTCGTCGACCTCCGCGACGGCGAACGCGGGCACGTCCGCCAGATCGCCATGTCCCCGGAGTTCTCCTGGGACCACATCACCTGGCTGCGCGGGATCACCGAGCTGCCGATCCTCCTCAAGGGCGTCCTGCACCCCGAGGACGCCCGCCTCGCCGTCCGGCACGGCGTGGCCGGCCTGCTGGTGTCCAACCACGGAGGGCGGCAACTGGACACCGTCCCGGCCACGTTGGAGGTGCTGCCCGAGATCGCCGGCGCCGTGGCAGGACGGATTCCCGTGCTGCTGGACGGCGGGATCAGGCGGGGCACCGACGCGGTCAAGGCGCTGGCGCTCGGCGCACGGGCGGTGGGCATCGGCCGCCCCGTGATGTGGGCGCTGGCCGCGGACGGGGAGAAGGGCGTACGGCGGCTGCTGGAACTGCTGCGCGAGGAGATCGAGGACGCGCTGGCCCTGTGCGGGGCGGCGGGGCTCGACGAACTCACCCCGGAACTCGTCCGCCCGGCCTGGGCGGGACGGCACTTCGGCGGAGCGCTCTCATGAGCGCCGCGGGCTGGAGCGCCGTCGTGGCCGCCCTCGCCCTGGTGGCGAGCCTGCCGTACTGGCTGCCGAGGTCGGTCGTCGCCCTGCGCGTGCGCATCTTCGCGTGGGTCAACGGCGAGGAGGGCATCCCCGCCCCCGGCCGTGAAGTGCCCGCCGAGGAGTTCAAGCAGGTGTACGGCCACCCGGCGGCCAACGGCCGCAGTCGCGGTGCCGCCCTGTCCGACCTGTTCTGGTACTGGCTCTCGCCCGGCCCCGAGGTGCACCAGGAGCACCTGGAGCCCGGTCCCCGCTACGACGCCGTGGCCCGCACCACCCGCCAGATCCTCGCCGGCCCGTCCCGCGCCGAGTGGACCGAACTGGTCGGCCGCCGCACCCGGCACGTCCTCGACGAACTCGACGGCCACGCGCGCGTGCACCACGTCCGGCTGCGCGATCTGATGATGCCCGTGTGGGCCGAGGTCTACTACGAGGTCGTCTTCCGCGCCCCCTGTCCGCGCGAGGTACGGGACCTGATCACCGGCAACGCCGACGACGTGGTCAGCGCCCTGAAATGCACCCGGCTGCGCCACATGGACCGCCGGGCCCGCCTCACCGCCCACCTGCGCGAGCGGCTCGCCCACGACCCGCCGCCGGTGCCCCTGCCCGCGCCGCTCACCGAACGGGAGCGGGCGTACTACCTCCAGGGCACCTTCTTCAACACGGCCGTGGTGCAGATGTCGGAGGCCATGGCCCACCTGCTGCTCGTCCTCGCCACCCATCAGGAGGTGCAGGAGCGCCTGAGGTCGGCCGGCCCCGACTACCTCGACCACGTCATCGACGAGACCCTCCAGCACTTCCCGCTGTTCGGCGTGGCCCACCGGATCACCACCGGCGAGATCCCGCGCGACGGCCGCCCCGCCATCCCCGCCGGCTCGGTCCTGCTCTTCAACTACCCCGAGTACCAGCGCTCGGGCACGGCCGGGGCCGAACGCTTCGACCCCGACCGCTGGTTGTCGAAGGAGACCAGGCCCACCGCCGCCATCCCGTTCGGTGTCACCGCCAACCGGCCCTGCCCGGCCCGCGGTTTCGCCGTCCTGACCATGCGGGTCGCGGCCGAGGAGGTGCTATGGCGGTTCCGGCTGGAGTCGTCCGCCGAGCACACCCGCTCGCTGCCCAGCCGCGGCCCCTGCCTCCTGGTCGCGCGCGAGGACAGCGGGTCGCTGCGGCTGCGGCTGCGGCTCGCGGTGATGCGGCTCGCCGACCACTGGGCGAACGTCCCGCGCAGCCTCACCCAGCTGGTCCTCGGCAGCTACATGGTGTGGGACGCCCGCCGCCAGGGCCTGTGCCGCACCTACTTCGCCGCCGCGCCCGGCGACCCGTCCCCGTCCGTCGTCGGCAGCCGGTGAGGGAGAGCGACCATGACACCTGTCGAACTCGCGCCCGCCTTCTTCGCGGCCGTCGTCGTCATCCTGCTCACCTGCCGTGCGGTCGTCGCCGTGAGCGGCCGGTTCGGGCAGCCCCCGGTCGTCGGCGAGATGATCGCCGGTGTGCTGCTCGGCCCGTCGCTGTTCGGGCTGATCGCGCCCGCCGCGTCCGACGCCGTCTTCCCGGCCGAGCTGAAACCGGTGCTGTACGTGGCCGGGCAGATCGGCCTGGTGGCCCTGATGTTCCACGCCGGGTACGAGTTCCGGACCCATGCGGGCCGCGGGCTCGCCGGCACCGCCATGGCCGTGTCGGCCGCCGGGGTCACCCTCCCGCTGGTGCTCGGTCTGGGACTGACACTCGCGGTACACGGGCACGTGGACGTCTTCGTCGACGGCGTCTCGGTCTGGGTGACCGCGGCGTTCGTCGGAGTCGCCCTGGCCATCACCGCCTTCCCGATGCTGGCCCGCATCATCACCGAACGCGGACTGGCCGGCACCCGGTTCGGTTCCCTGTCCCTGGCATCGGGGGCCACCGACGACGTGGTCGCCTGGATCCTGCTGGCCGGAGTGCTCAGCGCGGCCTCGGGCAGGCCGAGCCGGGTGCTGACCGCCGTCGGCGGTTCGCTGCTCTTCGCGGTGGTGCTGTACCTGGTCGGCCGTCCGCTGCTGGCCCGGATCGTGAACCGGCCCGGCCTGCGCGACGACACCAGGCTCCTCGGCACCGTCGCCGTCCTGTTCTGCGCCGCCTGGTTCACCGACCGCATCCAGCTCTACGCCGTGTTCGGGGCGTTCTGCGTGGGCATGGCCATGCCTCGCGGCGAGGAGGCCGAGCGCCTGGTGCGGACCACCCAGCCCGTCACCCAGGTGGTCTTCGTCCCGATGTTCTTCACCTACTCCGGCCTCAACACCCGCTTCGACGTCTTCGCCGACCCCGGCGTGCTGGCGTTCGGCGTGGTGGCCGTCGTGCTCGCCGTGGTCGGCAAGTTCGGCGGCTGCTGGGCGGCGGCCCGCCTCAGACGCGAACCCCCGGCCGTGGCGGTGCGGGTCGGCGCCCTGATGAACGCGCGCGGGCTCATGCAGCTGATCGCGCTGAACATCGGCCTGGCGGCCGGGATCGTCAGCCAGTCCCTGTTCTCGGTCCTGGTGCTGGTGGCCCTGGTGACCACGATCATGACGGCACCTGTCCTATCCTGGCTTGATCGCCGGGACGCGGCCCGGGCGCGCATCGGACCGGCCACAGCGGAGAACCAGGAGGCGGTCCGCACGTAGCCGTCGAACTCCCCTGGCGTAGAAGCTGGTTGACGCGGCCGCCGCACGACGGCAGGCTGTCGCGCAGTGATCACCAGGGAGGCTCGATGACAGGTCCGGTGCTCGCCGTCGACCAGGGCACGTCCGGCACCAAGGCCCTGGTGATCTGCCCCGAACGGGGCGTCATCGGCACCGGATTCGTCGCCATAACACCCCGGCACCTGCCTGGCGGCCTGGTGGAGGCCGACCCCGAGGAGCTGTACGACTCGGTGCTCGTCGCCGGCCGGCGGGCGCTCGCCGAGGCCGGCGAACCGGTCACCGCGCTGGGCCTCGCCAACCAGGGCGAGACCGTGCTGGCCTGGGACCCCGGCACCGGGCGCCCGCTCACCACCGCGATCGTCTGGCAGGACCGCCGGGCCGAGACCGTCTGCGCCGAACTCGCCGAACACGCCGACGAATTACGGGAACTCACCGGCCTGCCCCTGGACCCCTACTTCGCCGCGCCCAAGATGGCCTGGATCCGCCGTCACCTCACCACCGAGGGCGTCGTCACCACCACCGACGCCTGGCTGATCCACCGGCTCACCGGCGCCTATGTCACCGACGCCGCCACCGCCGGCCGCACCCAACTCCTCGATCTGGACCGGGTGCGGTGGTCGCCCCGCGCCCTCGACCTCTACGGACTCTCCGCCGAACACCTGCCCGAGATCGTCGACAACTGCCAACTCATCGGCACGACGAAGGAGTTCGGGCGCGAGATCCCGCTCACCGGACTCGCCGTGGACCAGCAGGCCGCCCTCCTCGCCCAGCGGATCACCGGTCCGGGCGGCGCCAAGTGCACCTACGGCACCGGGGCGTTCCTGCTCGCGCACACCGGTGACACCCCCCGGCACAGCACCTCCGGGCTGGTCAGCTGTGTCGCCTGGCGCCTCGCCGGAGAGACCGGCTACTGCCTGGAGGGCCAGGTGTACACGGCCGCCTCCGCCGTACGCTGGCTCACCGACCTCGGGGTGATCTCCGGTGCCGCCGACCTCGACCGGGTCGGCGGCACCGTCCCCGACACCGGCGGGGTCACCTTCGTCCCCGCGCTGGCCGGGCTCGCCGCTCCCTGGTGGCGCGGCGACCTGCGCGGCTCGCTCACCGGCCTCGGCCTCGACACGGGCCCCGGGCATCTGGTGCGCGCCCTGTGCGAGGGCCTCGCCGCCCAGGTGGTGGAACTCGCCGAAGCCGCCGAGACCGACCTCGGCACCCCGCTGACCGCGCTGCGCGTCGACGGCGGACTCACCCGCTCGGCCCTGCTCATGCAGATCCAGGCCGACCTGCTGCAACGCCCGGTCGAGGTGTCCACACTGCCCGACGCCACCGCCCTCGGGGTGGGCGCCCTGGCCTATCTCGGCACCGACCCCACCGACTTCCTGCCGGACGGGGGACCGTCCGCCGTCTACGAGCCGCGTATCTCCCCGGGCGAGGCCGCCGACCGCCTGGGCACCTTCCGGACAGCTGTCGCCGCCTTGCTCGCACGCGCCGGCGCCGGGGCCGGAGCACCCGGATGACGGTCACCGCCGACGGGCCGCTGCCCGCCGTCCCGTACGACGTGACGGTCGTCGGCGCCGGGGTCGTCGGCAGCGCGATCGCCCGTGAACTGGCCCGTCACCCGCACCTCAGGGCCGCCCTGGTGGAGGCCCAGGACGATGTCGGCCAGGGCACCTCGAAGGCCAACACCGCCCTCCTGCACACCGGTTTCGACGCCCACCCCGGCACCCTGGAGGCCCGCCTGGTCCGGGCGGGCTCCCGGCTCCTCACCGCGTACGCCGCCGAGTCCGGCATCCCGGTCGAGCCGGTCGGCGCCCTGCTGGTGGCCTGGGACGAGGAGCAGCGGTCCGCCCTGCCGGGCCTCGCCCGGCAGGCCGTACGCAACGACCACCACGACACCCGCCTGTTGACCGCCGCCGAGCTGTACGCCCGCGAACCCCGCCTCGGCCCGGGCGCGCTCGGCGCCCTGCACGTACCCGGCGAGAGCATCATCTGCCCCTGGAGCACGACCCTGGCCTACGCCACCCAGGCCGTGCGGGGCGGCGTCGACCTCCACCTCAACTCCCGCGTGGCACAGGTGAGCCGGCACGACGGCCTGCACACCCTGACGACCGCGCGCGGGCCCCTGCACACCCGCCATCTCGTCAACGCGGCCGGCCTGCACGCCGACACCCTCGACCGGCTCCTCGGCCACCGCTCCTTCACCGTCACCCCGCGCCGCGGCCAGCTGATCGTCTACGACAAGCTCGCCCGCGACCTGGTCCGGCACATCCTGCTGCCGGTCCCCACCGCCCTCGGCAAGGGCGTCCTGGTCGCCCCCACCGTCTACGGCAACGTCCTGCTGGGCCCCACCGCCGAGGACCTGGACGACAGGACCGCCACCGGCTCGACCGCCGAGGGGCTGGCGGTCCTGCGCGAGAAGGGCCGCCGGATCCTGCCCGCGCTCCCCGACGAGGAGGTCACCGCCGTCTACGCCGGTCTGCGCGCGGCCACCGAGCACGACGACTACCGCATCTCCACCCACCCCGAACAGGCGTACGTCACCGTCGGCGGCATCCGCTCCACGGGCCTCACCGCCTCGCTCGCCATCGCCGCCCATGTCACCGGACTGCTGCGGGACTCGGGCCTCGACCTGAAGGACCCCGTCGACCTGGAACCGGTCCGGATGCCGAATCTCGGTGAGGCCTTCCCCCGCCCCTACCAGCGGGGCGGCGACGTCATCGTCTGCCACTGCGAGCGCGCGACCCTCGGCGAGATCCGTGCCGCCCTGGTCAGTACGATTCCGCCGCGCAGTCTCGCGGGCCTGCGCCGCCGCACCCGGGCCGGGGCGGGCCGCTGCCAGGGCTTCCACTGCGGGGCCGCCGTACGCGACCTGTTCGAGAGGACCGGGCACACCCGATGACCGTCGAACGCCGGGTCGATGTCCTGGTCGTCGGTGCCGGTCCCGCCGGTCTCGCGGCCGCCGCCCGGCTCGCGGTCGCCGGAGCGGGCCGGGTGGAGGTGCTGGAGCGGGACCAGGAGGCCGGGGGAGTGGCACGGCACTGCGCACACGGCGGATTCGGCACCTGGACCAGGCCGTTGACCGGACCCGGGTACGCCCGCCTGCTCGCCGAGGCGGCCGTGCGGGCCGGAGCGGTGGTCCGTACCGGAGTCACCGCCCTGGACTGGGCCGGGCCGCTCTCCCTGGCCACCGTGGGCGAGCGGGGCCCGGAGACGGTCACCGCACGGGCCGTGGTACTCGCCACCGGCGCTCGCGAACGCCCCCGTACGGCGCGGCTGATCCCGGGCACCCGGCCCGCCGGGGTCTACACCGGAGGAGAACTGCAGCAGGCGGTGCACCGCTACCGGCAGCCGATCGGCGAACGGGCGGTGGTGGTCGGGGCCGAGGACGTGTCGTACGCGGCCGCCGGCACGGTACGGGCCGCGGGCGCCGAGGTCGTCGCGATGCTCACCGACCGGCCGAGCGTCGCCTTTGTCCGTGCCGTCACCGACGTGACGCGCGCCGCCTCCGTCCGTGCCGTGGACGC
The DNA here is from genome assembly GCF_055580905.1 of Streptomyces sp. NPDC031497. NCBI lineage: Bacteria > Bacillati > Actinomycetota > Actinomycetes > Kitasatosporales > Streptomycetaceae > Streptomyces > Streptomyces sp. NPDC031497. The sequence continues at coordinate 58,424 of NZ_JBVIKO010000005.1, read as the reverse complement.
CCGGCTCCGCTCCCGTGTCCCGCTGCTCACCGGGACCACGGTCACCGAGATCCTCGGGCACGGACGGCTGTCCGGCGTCCGGATCCGGCACCTCGACGGGCGTACGGGAGTCCTGTCCTGCGACACGGTCGTCTTCACCGGGGACTTCGTCGCCGAGGACGAACTGGCCCGCCGGGGCCGGATCACCCTCGCCCACGGGCCGGGCACCGACCGTCCGGGTGTCTTCGCCGTCGGCGGTCTGCCGCACCCGGGCCGGGACGCCCGGACGGCGACCCGGGACGGGGTCCAGGCCGCCGGTGCGGTGCTGGAGTGGCTGGTCAGCCACCCGTGAAGGACCCGTGCCGGCCCGCTCCCGCCGCGAACCGCGCCGCTCCGTCCAGTCCTTCCGCCAACACCGCCATGCCGTGGCGGATCTCGCCGAGCATCGCCGTCGGCTCGTCCAGCCCCTCCTGGTCCAGCACCGACGCCCGGTCGCTGCGCATGCAGGCCTGCGGGAAAGCGGCGATGGACGCGGCGAGTTCCTCCGCCGCCGCGCGGGAACGGCCCGGCGGGACCAGGCGGTCGGCCAGGCCCATCCCGTGCGCCTCGGGTGCCGGGACCGGGCGGCCGGTCAGGATCAGGTCCATGGCCCGGCCGGCGCCGATCAGCCGGGGGAGCCGTACCGTGCCGCCGTCGATCAGGGGCACGCCCCAGCGGCGGCAGAAGACGCCGAACACCGCGTCCTCCTCGGCGACCCGCAGATCGCACCACAGGGCCAGTTCCAGGCCCCCCGCCACGGCGTGCCCGGCGATCGCCGCGATCACCGGCTTGGACAGCCGCAGCCGGGTCGGGCCCATCGGGCCGTCCCCGTCCTCCGCCACCCGGTTGCCGCGCTCGCCGCCCATCGCCTTCAGGTCCGCGCCCGCGCAGAAGGTGCCGCCCTCACCCCACAGCACCGCCACCCGGGCCGCGTCGTCCGCCTCGAACTCCCGGAAGGCGGCGACCAGTCCGGCCGCCGTCGGCCCGTCCACCGCGTTGCGCACCTCGGGCCGGGAGAGCACCACCGTGGTGACAGGACCCTTGCGTTCCAGGCGGACCGGCATGCGATTCCTTCCGTCGGTTCCTTCGGAAGGTCACCCCGTGTCAGATGACCTTCAGTCGCACCAGCGCTCCCAGTGTCAGTGCTCCCGGCAGCAACGGCACCCACACGGTGATGATCCGGTACGCGAGGACGACGGCCGTGGCGACCGCCACCGGGCCGCCCGCGGCCACCAGTGCCACGATCAGCGCCGCCTCCACGGAACCCAGACCGCCCGGCGTGGGGATCAGCGCGACGGCCACCGTGGCCGCCAGGTACGCCAGCGCCATGTGCGCGGGCGGCACCGGCAGGCCCAGTGCCTGCCCCACGGCCACCAGACCGGCCGCCTGGAGCGCGGGGAAGGCGAGCGAGCCGCCCCACAGGGCCAGCGCCCGGGACGGACGGGTGTGCACCGAGCGGGCCTCGTTCAGGGCGGAGCGCACGAAACGGAACACGGGCTCGCGCACCCGCCGTACGAGGAACAGCGCGGCCAGCGCCACGGCGGCGAGCGCGCCGGCGGCGGCCACGATCGGGCCGACCGTCCCGTGCGGGAGCAGGCCGCCGAGGTGCAGCGCGTCCGGGAAGGCCACGAAGAACACGGCCATCAGGCCCACCCGGGCCACCGACTCGGCGAGCAGATACAGGGCGAGCGCGGCCGAGGAGGTGGCGAGCGGCACCCCGCACACGGTCATGAACCGCAGGTTGACCGCGCCGGAGCCCAGTCCCGTCGGCAGCAGGTGGTTGGCGGAGCCGGCCGCGAGCTGGGTCGCAAGGAGCCGCCAGCGGGGCAGTTGCTGGACCACCGCGCCCTGCCGGGTGAAGGCCGCGGCCACCCAGGTCAGACAGGTGGCGGCGCCCGCCGCCAGCAGCCAGGGCCAGGAGGCGTCACGGAGGTGGCCGAAGCCCTCGACGAGGACCGACCAGTGCTGCACCGCGATGACCGCGACGAGCAGGAGCGGAATCAGGGTGAGGATGTGCCGCCAGGGGACATGGCGGGCGAGCCGGGGGAGACGGCCCTCACGGAAGCCGGGGATTCTTACCGCTGTCACACCGGGAGAGGTTTTCCGCGCCGCGCCAACGGCGGGTGGCGGAAGAGGAGACGCCGGATGACAGACGGGAAGCGGGTGGGGGAGGAGGCTCATCTGGGCTTTCACGGGGGCTTGCGCGGAGCCGGGCGGGGCCTTCGGGAGGCTCATCGGGTCCTTCGTACGAGGGGACGGCGAGCGGACATTGACCTCAACGAAGCTTGAGGTCCTACGTTCTTCCTCATGAGTATGGAGACCACCGCCTGGGCGCAACTGCACAGCGTGATGACCGCCCAGCAGGAGCGCCGCCCGTTCGACCGGGCCACACTGCGCCGTATCGTCGCCTTCGCCCGCCCGCACCGGCAAGGCATAGTCCGTTTCGTCCTGCTCGGGGTGGTGACGGCTCTGCTCGCCGTGGCGACCCCGGTGCTGGCAGGCCACGTCGTCGACGCGATCGTGTCGGGGCACGACACCGGCACGATCGTACGGCTGTCGCTGCTGATCGCGGCGGTCGCCGTCGCGGAGGCGGCGCTCGGGGTGCTCGGGCGGCGGCTCTCGGCGACGCTCGGCGAGGGACTCATCCTCGACCTGCGAACGGCTGTGTTCGATCATGTGCTGCGCATGCCCGTCGCGTTCTTCACACGTACTCGTACGGGAGCGCTCGTCAGTCGTCTCAACAACGACGTGATCGGCGCCCAGCGCGCCTTCGCCAACACCCTCTCCGGCGTGGTCAGCAACCTGGTCACGCTGCTCCTGACCCTCGTGGTCATGCTGACCCTGTCCTGGCAGATCACCCTGCTCGCGCTGGTGCTGCTGCCGGTGTTCGTGGTGCCCGCCCGCCGCATGGGCGGCCGGATGGCCCGGATGCAGCGCGAGGCCGCCGAGCTCAACGCGGCCATGGGCACCCGCATGACGGAGCGCTTCTCCGCACCGGGCGCCACCCTGATCAAGCTCTTCGGCCGCCCCGAGGAGGAGTCGGCGGAGTTCTCGGCGCGTGCCGCCCGGGTCCGGGACATCGGAGTGCGCACCGCCACCGCCCAGTCGGTGTTCATGACCGCGCTCACCCTCGTCTCCTCGCTGGCGCTCGCCCTGGTCTACGGCCTCGGCGGCTGGTTCGCGCTGCGCGGCACCCTGGAGCCGGGCGCCGTGGTCTCCCTCGCCCTTCTCCTGACCCGGCTGTACGCCCCGCTCACCGCGCTCGCCGGCGCCCGTGTCGAGGTGATGAGCGCGCTGGTCAGCTTCGAGCGGGTCTTCGAAGTCCTCGACCTGAAGCCCCTGATCGAGGAGAAACCGGCCGCCCGCGAGGTCCCCGAGGGCCCGGTGGCCGTCGAGTTCGAGGACGTCCGCTTCGCCTACCCGGCCGCCGACCAGGTCTCCCTCGCGTCCCTGGAAGAGGTCGCGACCCTGGACGGCCGCGGCGGCGCCGAGGTCCTGCACGGCATCTCCTTCCGTGCCGAACCCGGCCAGACGGTCGCGCTCGTGGGCTCCTCCGGCGCCGGCAAGTCCACCATCGCCCAGCTGCTGCCGCGCCTGTACGACGTCGACGAGGGCGCCGTGCGCATCGGCGGCGTCGACGTCCGCGACCTGACCGCCGGCTCCCTGCGCGCCACCCTCGGCATGGTCACCCAGGACGGCCACCTCTTCCACGACAGCGTCCGCGCCAACCTGCTGCTCGCCCGGCCGGCGGCCACCGACGAGGAGTTGTGGGACGCCGTCGGCCGGGCCCGCCTCGACGAGGTCGTACGGTCCCTGCCGGACGGCCTGGACACGGTGGTCGGCGAGCGCGGCTACCGGCTCTCCGGCGGCGAGCGGCAGCGCATGACCATCGCCCGGCTGCTGCTGGCCCGCCAGCGCGTGGTCATCCTCGACGAGGCCACCGCCCACCTGGACAACACCTCGGAGGCGGCCGTCCAGGAGGCCCTCACCGAGGCGCTGGAGGGGCGCACGGCCGTGGTCATCGCCCACCGGCTGTCCACGGTCCGGGCCGCCGACCAGATCCTGGTGGTCGAGGCCGGCCGGATCGTGGAGCGCGGCACCCATGAGGAACTCCTGCGGGCGGACGGGCGGTACGCCGAACTGCACCGCACTCAGTTCGCGGAAGTGACCACGCCCTGACGGAGCGTTCACATCACCGTCACATTTTCCTATGAGTCGAGGAGGGGAGCGCTCCCCTACTTGACGGCGGTGGTCCGGACCTTTAGCTTCACGCCTTAAACAAAGCCTCACGTGTGTAGCCAACACCCACCTGACCAAAGGGTGTTGGGCCACACCGTGCTGCCACCCCCCGCGTGAAAGGCCACCCCCCGCATATGGCCAGACCCCTGCCCACGGCTGTCTCCATAGCCGCCCTGACCCTCTCCGCAGGCCTGCTCACCGCCGCTCCGGCGCAGGCCGCCACCGGCACCATCACCGGCCTCGCCGGCAAGTGTCTCGATGTCGCCGGCGCCAGCTCCGCCGACGGCACGGCCGTCCAGCTCTACGACTGCAACGGCACGGCGGCCCAGCAGTGGACCGTCGGCAGCGACGGCACCATCCGCGCCCTCGGCAAGTGCCTCGACGTGACCGGCAACTCGACCGCCGACGGCGCCAAGGCCCAGCTGTGGACCTGTAGCGGCGGCGCCAACCAGCAGTGGACGGTCTCCGCCGCCCACGACATCGTCAACCCGCAGGCCAACAAGTGCCTGGACGCCACGGGCAACTCGTCCGCCAACGGCACCCGTGCCCAGATCTGGACCTGCTCGGGCGGCGCCAACCAGAAGTGGACGGCTCCGGCGGCCGGCGGCGGCACCACCCCGTCCTCGCCGATGGCCGTGGCGCCGTACCTGTACAACGGCTGGGGCGACCCGCCGAGCCCGACCACGATCACCAACGCGACCGGCGTGAAGTACTACACGCTCGCGTTCGTCCTCAGCAACGGCTACTGCAACCCGCAGTGGGACGGCAGCCGGGCGCTGACCGGCGGCGTCGACCAGAGCACCATCAACACCGTGCGCGCCAACGGCGGTGACGTCATTCCGTCCTTCGGCGGCTACAGCGGCAACAAGCTGGAGAGCTCCTGCTCCAGCGCGAGCGAGCTGGCGGCGGCCTACCAGAAGGTCATCAACGCCTACGGCGGTCTCAAGGCGATCGACATCGACCTGGAGGCCGACGCCTACAGCAACGGGACCGTGCAGCAGCGGGTCGTGGACGCGCTGAAGACGGTGAAGGCCAACAACTCCGGCCTGAAGGTGTACATCACCATCGGCACCGGCCAGAGCGGCCCCGACACCAGCCTGATCAACCGGGCCGCGTCCTCCGGACTGACCGTCGACGCCTGGGCCATCATGCCGTTCGACTTCGGCGGCGCGGGCCAGAACATGGGCAACCTCACCACCCAGGCGGCCGAGGGGCTCAAGAACGCGCTGAAGAACGCGTACGGCTACAGCGACGACACGGCCTACCGGGACATGGGCATCTCGTCCATGAACGGCATCACCGACAACAGCGAGACCGTGACGGTCGCCGACTTCCGGACCATCCTCGCCTACGCCCAGCAGCACCACCTGGCCCGGCTCACCTTCTGGTCCGCCAACCGCGACCGGCCCTGCACCGGCGGCTCCGCCGACAGCTGCTCCGGCGTGAGCCAGTCCAACTGGGACTACACGCGCGTCTTCGCCGGCTACACCGGCTGAACCCCCGAACAGGAGAACTCGTGCCCAGCCTTCCCCGGCGTCGCAGAGCAACGGCCGCCGCAGCGGTGGCCGTTGTCGCCGCCTCCCTGCTGACCGCGGCCGGCGCGGCCGCGCCCGCGTCCGCCGCCACGCTGCCCACCGGCAACGTCACCCTGCTCAACGCGGCGAGCGGCAAGTGCGTGGACGCCAAGGCGGCCGCCACCGCCGACGGCACCGTCGTCCAGCAGTACGCCTGCAACAACTCCACCGCCCAGCAGTGGAGTTTCACCACCACCAGCGACGGCTACGTCCGCATCAACAACGCCAACAACACCAACGAGGTCCTGGACGTCACCGGCGTCTCCACGGCCGACAGCGCGACCGTGCAGCTGTGGACCTACGGCGGCGGCACCAACCAGCAGTGGCTGCCGGTGGACGACGGCGGCGGCGCCTACCACTTCGTCAACCGCAACAGCGGCAAGTGCCTGGACGACCCCGCTGCTTCCACCGCCGACAGCGTGCAGTTCGTCCAGTACACCTGCAACGGCACCGCCGCCCAGCGTTTCCAGGTCGTGCCCGTGGCTCAGACGAGCAACCCTGATCTGGGCTCCAACGTGGTGATCTTCGACCCGTCGATGTCCGCCGCGACCATCCAGAGCAAGCTGGACTCGATCTTCCAGCAGCAGCAGACCAACCAGTTCGGCTCCCAGCGCTACGCCGTCATGTTCAAGCCGGGCGCCTACAGCGCGGACGTCAACGTCGGCTTCTACACCCAGGTCCTCGGCCTCGGTCTGTCCCCGGACGCGGTCTCGGTCAACGGCGCGGTGCACGCCGAGGCCGACTGGTTCCAGGGCAACGCCACCCAGAACTTCTGGCGCGGCGCGGAGAACCTCTCCGTCAACCCGACGAGCGGCAGCGACCGTTGGGCGGTCTCGCAGGCGTCCGCCTACCGCCGGGTGCATCTGCGCGGCAACCTCGCCCTGGACGACGGCGGCTGGTCCAGCGGCGGCCTGATCGCCGACAGCCAGATCAACGGGCAGGTCAACTCCGGCAGCCAGCAGCAGTGGCTGACCCGCAACTCGCAGCTCGGCAGCTGGACCGGCTCCAACTGGAACATGGTCTTCGTGGGCAGCACGGGCGTGCCGTCCACCACCTTCCCCAGCCCGCCGGACACCACGGTCGCGCAGAGCCCGGTGACCCGTGAGAAGCCGTTCCTGTACGTCGACGGCTCCGGCAACTACCAGGTGTTCGTGCCGTCCACGCGCTCAAACTCCTCGGGCACCAGCTGGAGTTCGGGTTCCGCGGCCGGTTCGTCGCTCTCGCTGGACAGCTTCTACATCGTGAAGCCGGGCGCCACCGCCTCCCAGATCAACGCGGCCCTGACGGCGGGCAAGAACCTCCTGGTCACCCCGGGTGTCTATCACCTCGACCAGACCCTGCAGATCAACCGCGCCGACACCGTCGTCCTCGGCCTCGGCCTCGCCACCTTCGTCCCGGACAACGGCGTCACCGCCATGAAGGTCGCGGACGTCGACGGGGTCAACATCGCGGGCCTGCTCTTCGACGCCGGCACCACCAACTCGTCCACCCTGGTGGAGGTCGGCCCGAGCAACTCCTCGGCCTCGCACGCGGCCGACCCGACCTCGCTGCACGACGTGTACTTCCGGGTCGGCGGTGCGGGCGTCGGCAAGGCCACCACCAGCCTGGTCGTCAACAGCGACAACGTCATCGGCGACCACATGTGGATCTGGCGCGCCGACCACGGCAGCGGAGTCGGCTGGACCAGCAACACCGCCGACACCGGCCTGGTCGTCAACGGCGACAACGTGACGATGTACGGCCTGTTCGTCGAGCACTTCCAGAAGTACCAGACCATCTGGAACGGCAACGGCGGCCGGACGTACTTCTACCAGAACGAGATGCCGTACGACCCGCCCAACCAGGCGGCCTGGATGAACGGCTCGACCCAGGGCTACGCGGCCTACAAGGTCGCCGACTCGGTCACCAGCCACCAGGTGTACGGCCTCGGCAGCTACTGCTACTTCAACGTCAACTCCAGTGTGGTCGCGGCGCACGCCGTCGAGGCACCGAACAACTCGGGCGTCCGCTTCACCAGCATGGTGACGGTCTCCCTCGGCGGCACCGGCACCATCAGCCACGTCATCAACAACACGGGAGGCCCGTCGAACTCCTCGACCAACGTGGCGAACCTCGCCTCGTACCCGTGACCGTCGCTCCCTGAGCGGATCGCGGGTGCCCCGGCGGATCTCCGCCGGGGCACCCGTGTCTTTCAGGACGGAGCGTTGTGCCGGGGCTGTGCCGTCCGCGCCGGGGGCAGGTTCTTGGGCTCCTGAGGGTCCTGGCGGTCCTGGTCGGGCCGGTGACTGCCGCGCAGGGCGGAGGCCACGGCGGAGACCAGGGCCATGCCCGCGGCCACCCCGAACACGATGCCCAGGCCGTGGTGGAACGGACCGGAGACCAGCTGCGGGAAGAAGGTGTGGCCGGTCAGGACGGACCGCTGGGCGCTGGTCACATGGTCCAGGACACCTTCGGAGGAAAGCAGGTGCTCGATCGGGTTGTTGCCGAGGAACGTCGCGAACAGCGTGCTCACCGGCGGCAGTGAGGCGGCGTGCGCGGCGGAGGCGGCCGGCACGCCGTGTGCCATGAGTCCGCTCTTCAGCGTGCCGGGGAGCGAGGAGGCGAGGCCGGAGACCATCAGCGAGAAGAAGACGCCGATGGACAGCGCCGTACCGGAGTTCTGGAAGGTCGAGCGCATGCCCGAGGCGACACCCCGGTACTCGGCCGGGACGCTGCCCATGATGGAGGACGTGTTGGGCGCCGAGAACATGCCCTGGCCCAGCCCGTTGAGCAGCAACAGCGCCGCGAACAGGCCGTAGTCGAAGTCGACGGGCAGCGCGAGCAGCCCCAGGAACGACAGCATGACGACGACCAGGCCGGCGGTGGAGAAGAACCGGGCGCCGAACCGGTCCGACAGATAGCCGGAGACCGGGCCCGCGACGAGGAACCCGAGCGTGAGCGGGAGCATGAAGATGCCGGCCCACAGCGGGGTGTCCTCGAAGTCGTAGCCGTGCAGCGGCAGCCAGATGCCCTGGAGCCAGATGATGAGCATGAACTGCAGGCCGCCGCGCGCGATCGAGGTCAGCAGGGCGGCCACGTTGCCCGCCGCGAACGCCCTGTTCCTGAAGAGCGTCAGGTTGAACATGGGCTCGGCGACCCGCGTCTCGATGACGCAGAAGGCCAGCAGCAGACCGACACCGCCGATCAGGCCGGTCAGCACCCACGGGTTTCCCCAGCCGGTGGCACTGTCGCCGTACGGCTGGATCCCGTACGTGATCCCGGCCAGCAGGATGCCGGCGCCGGTCGCGAAGGTGATGTTGCCCAGCCAGTCGATCCGGCCGGGCCGGCCCGTCGAGGTCTCGCGCAGGCTCAGGTACGACCAGATGGTGCCGGTGATGCTGACCGGGACGCTCACCCAGAACACGGCACGCCAGTCGACGACGGCGAGCAGCCCGCCCGCGAGCAGCCCGAGGAACTGGCCCGCCAGCGCGGTGATCTGGTTGATGCCGAGCGCCATGCCGCGCTGCCGGGCGGGAAAGGCGTCGGTGAGGATGGCGGCCGAGTTGGCGGTGAGCATGGACCCGCCGAAGGCCTGCACGATCCGCCACAGGATCAGCCACATCGCGCCCGCCCCCGCGCGGAACGGATCGAGCGACAGCGCGACCGAGGCAAAGGCGAAGATCAGGAAGCCGAGGTTGTAGATCTTCACCCGCCCGAACATGTCACCGAGCCGCCCGAGCACGACCACGAGGACCGCGGAGACCAGCAGGTACCCCAGGATCATCCAGAGCAGATACCCGATGTTGCCCGGTGCGAGCGGGTCCAGGCCGATGCCGCGGAAGATCGCGGGCAGCGAGATGATCACGATCGACGCGTCCATCGTGGCGATCAGCACACCGAGTGTGGTGTTGGAGAGCGCGACCCACTTGTAGCCCGGCCCGGGAGGGGTGTCCTTGTGGCGGGCCGAGCGCAGGGTGCCGGGCCAGCCGCGCGCGCTCACAGCTGTTCCGCCAGCCGGGCGAGGAGCGGTACGGCCGCTCCGAGGGTCGCGCGCTCCTCGGCGGAGAACGTGTCGAGGACGTTCGCGAGCCGCTGCACCGATTCGGAGCGCCGCTCGGCGAGCATCGCCCGCCCCTCCTCGGTGACGGCCGCGATGCTCCGCCGCCCGTCCGCGGCATCGGGGGTACGGCGGACCAGGCCGCGCTGTTCGAGCTGGGCGAGAGTGGTCGCCATGGCCTGCGGCCGCACCCGCTCCATCTCGGCGAGCGACGTGGGGGAGTCGGGTCCGTCGGCGGCCAGCCGGGCGAGTACGGACACGCCCGAGAGCGATACGTCCCCCACGGCGCGGGCCTGCCGCAGCCGCCGCGTCATACGGCCCACCGCGAGCCGGAGCTCGTAGGCGAGCAGGGAGGCGTCGCTCAGATCGCGTGTACCGCCGGCACCGGAGGATATGTCTGTCTTCACATGTACTAATACTAGGTTTATCAGTCTGGACTGCTCAACCAGCCGTAAGTAAATATGCCGGGCTGTGTGAGAGCGGGTCTCAGCCGCAGGTGAGCCGGCCTGCCGTGGCCTTGGCCGTGAGGATGCGGTGCACGGAGGCCGCGACCGTGGCGCGGAAGGAGGCGCTCGTCGCCATCCGGGCCTGCACGCCCTGCACCATCGCCGGCACCGTCGACGCCTTGACCGTGAGGATCATGTCGCCGCCGGCGGTCAGGAAGCCCACCGCCCGCTGGGCCGGGGTGTAGGCGCGTACCGCGACCGCCTGGCCGATGTCGTCGGAGATGACGACTCCCTTGAAGCCGAACTTGGTGCGCAGCAGCGAGTTGATGACGGTCGGGGAGAACACGGCCAGGTGATTCGGGTCGATCTTGGTGTACTTGGCCGAGGAGACCATCATGAACGGCGTGCCGGCCGCGATCCCGCTGCGGAACGGCTGGAGGCTCGCGCTGGAGGCGGTGGTCACCGAGTCGACGACGTTCGCGGTGGTGTCGGTGTTGCCGGTGACCTGGCCCAGCCCGGGGAAGTGCTTGAAGGTGGTCATGACCCCGGCCGCGCGGAAGCCCGCGGCGAAGGCGCCGGTGCCCGAGGTCACCACGGCGGGGGTGTGGCCGTACTCGCGGTAGTAGCGCCCGATGGGAGCGTTGCGGGTGCCGAGGCTCGCGGGCACCACGTCGGCGACCGGGGCGAGATTGAGGTCGAGGCCCGCCGCCTTGAGCTGCTTGGCCCAGGTCCCGGCGCGGGCACGCAGGGTCGTCGTGCTCCACGTGCCCTGGGTCAGGGCGTTGGGAATGACCGAGAAGCCCGGGCCGCTGAGTACCTGGACCTGTCCGCCTTCCTGGTCGGTGGAGACGAGCAGCCCGACCCGGTGGCCGGCGACCGTGTCCGCCTGCGCGCGCACCCCGTCGACGACCTTCCTCGTCGCCGTGGTGCCGGCGGTGCTGCGCCCGGTCAGCATGACGGACCCGACATGGTAGGTACGCAGGGTGCGCAGGTCCGTGGTGCTGGGGCGGGCGGCGGCGACCCCGCCCATGAACAGCTGGCCGACCCGCTGTGCCTGGGTCATTCCCGCATAGACCGTGTCGGCGCAGGTGGTGGCGGACACGCGGTGGGCTTCCTCCCCGGCGGCCGGCGCGCTGCACGCGCCGACGGCGACCAAGGTGGTGGCGAGCCCGACGGCGGTGCGCCGGGCAGCGGAGCCCCGGCCCGCGGGCCGGCGGACAGGTGTCGCCATGATGCGCTCCTGACTCGTGGGAGGTGCAGGCCACGGGGACCGGCCGGCCGACGCACGGCAGCGCACCCTGCGTGGCTCGAAGCCGCCCCAGCGGATCACGTTACGCCGAACGGGTGCGGTGCGCGCTGTGGCCGGGCCGATGGCCGGCGACTCCACCGCTGGGACGACCGCACCGGCCGACGGCCGTCAGCCGAACAAGGCCAGCCGGGCGGTGACGCGCTTGCCCACGGGCTCCCGTCGTGCCTCGAAGCCCTGCACGACCGCCAGCACGATCTCCAGTCCGTGCTGGCCCACCCGTCCGGCGTCGGTCACCCGGGCCAGCGGAAGGGTCGGATCGGTGTCCCACACCTCGATCTTCATCGTGTCCCCGGCCACACCCAGGCGCAGCAGCACCGGTCCCGGCGCGTACTTCAGGGCGTTGGTGACGAGCTCGCTGACCACCAGTTGCGCCAGCTCCAGAGTCCGGGCCGGCACCCGCAGTCCCTGCTCGGACTCGGCGCGCGTCAGGAACTCCCATGTCCGGCTCCGCGCGTCGGCGATACAGCCGTCCGCCCCGTCCAGAGCGATGGCGGCATCGGCAGGTGCGGCGTCCGCCGTCCGGAAACACTCCTCGGGTGCGACGGACTTCCTGCCGGCGAACTGCGATACCCCGTTCATGGACCCGCGTCTACCCGGAGATCCGCCGGGTCACTCCCACGCCGCCCGGATCCGGTTGCCCGTCCCGTGCATCGCACTCCGCATCCCTGGGCACGTTGGCTGCAGACAGGTGGCGCGGCCCGGACCGAGGGGGCGGAGGACGCACGTGGCAGACGAGCGAAAAGCAATGGATCACGGCGAGCTGTCGGTCACCCGGACCGACGTCGACGGCATCACCGTACTCGGCCTCCGCGGCGAGATCGACTACGAGAGTGCGGGCGCCCTGACCCGGGCCATGCCTCCGGCGGACCCCACCGCCGGCTCGCGGATCGTCGTCGATCTGAGCGGGGTCACCTTCATGGATTCCAGCGGGATCAACGCCCTGATCGCCGCCCACCAGGCGACCCGGGCCGCGCAGGGATGGCTGCGTCTCGCGGGCGTCCGGGACTCCGTGCTGCGCACCGTGCAGCTGGTGGGACTCGACACCCTCGCCACCTGCCACCCGACCGTGCGGGACGCCATCGCGGCGTGACGACGAGGCCGGTCTCCCTCCCGGCCGCCTACGGCGAACCTTCCCGGGTACCCCGGACCGGCTTCGGTATTCCGCCCTTCGCACCCCTGAATGCGGTGCGCTGCTCTCCTACGCGCCAGGCTTTGGTTGTCGGCCGACAACTGAGTTAATCTGCGACCGATTTTCCCAACGGACGAGGCCGCCGAACGCGGAATCGCCGCTGGTGGGCGGAGCTCTACGGCTCCGGCGAGGTTTCGGGTCCTCGGGGTGGGGACTCTGGGGAGCGGAACGAGGGTGTGCATGAGCGGCATGTCGATGGACGCCCAGGTCAAGGGACCGGGCGAGCAGGAGCTGCGGCAGCTGCTGGCCGGCCTGACGGCGGTACGGGATGGTGACTTCGGCACCCGGCTGCCCTCCGACGGACAGGGCCTGCTCGGCGACATCGCCACGGTCTTCAACGGCATGGTCGACCAGCTGTCCCTGTTCACCTCCGAAGTGACGCGGGTGGCACGCGAGGTGGGCACCGAGGGCACGCTGGGCGGTCAGGCGCAGGTCCCGGGGGTCTCCGGCACCTGGGCGGATCTGACCGATTCCGTCAACGCCATGGCGGGCAACCTGACCACGCAGGTCCGTGACATCGCCCAGGTGGCCACGGCGGTGGCGAGAGGCGATCTGTCCCAGAAGATCGACGTGCCCGCGCGCGGGGAGATCCTCCAGCTGAAGGAGACCGTCAACACGATGGTCGACCAGCTCTCCGCCTTCGCCGACGAGGTCACCCGCGTCGCCCGCGAGGTGGGCAGCGAGGGACGTCTGGGCGGCCAGGCGCAGGTTCCCGGCGTCGGCGGTGTCTGGCGGGACCTGACCGATTCGGTCAACTTCATGGCCGGGAACCTCACCTCCCAGGTCCGCAACGTCGCCCAGGTGACGACCGCGGTGGCGCAGGGCGATCTCTCGCAGAAGATCACCGTCGATGCCCGCGGTGAGATCCTGGAGCTCAAGAACACCATCAACACGATGGTCGACCAGCTCTCCGCCTTCGCCGACGAGGTCACCCGCGTCGCCCGTGAAGTGGGCACCGAAGGCCGTCTCGGCGGCCAGGCGGACGTCAAGGGGGTCAAGGGCACCTGGCGCGACCTGACGGACTCCGTGAACTTCATGGGGGGCAACCTCACCTCCCAGGTCCGCAATGTCGCCCAGGTGGCCACCGCGGTGGCGCAGGGCGATCTCTCGCAGAAGATCACGGTGGATGCCCGGGGCGAGATCCTCGAACTGAAGAACACCATCAACACGATGGTCGACCAGCTCTCCGCCTTCGCCGACGAGGTCACCCGGGTGGCCCGCGAGGTCGGCACCGAGGGCAACCTCGGCGGCCAGGCCATCGTGCCGGGCGTGTCGGGGACGTGGAAGGACCTCACGGACAACGTCAACGTGATGGCGTCCAACCTGACCGGGCAGGTCCGGTCGATCGCCCAGGTCGCCACGGCAGTCGCGCGCGGCGACCTCTCGCAGAAGATCACCGTAGAGGCCAAGGGCGAGGTCGCCGCGCTGGCGGACGTCATCAACACCATGGTCGACACGCTGTCGGCGTTCGCCGACGAGGTCACCCGGGTGGCGCGCGAGGTGGGCACCGAGGGACGTCTCGGCGGTCAGGCCCATGTGCCGAACGTGGCCGGGACCTGGAAGGACCTGACGGACAACGTCAACTCCATGGCCAACAACCTCACCGGGCAGGTCCGCAACATCGCCCTGGTGACGACCGCGGTGGCCGGCGGCGACCTGTCGAAGAAGATCGACGTGGACGCCCGGGGCGAGATCCTGGAGCTGAAGACCACCATCAACACGATGGTCGACCAGCTGTCGTCGTTCGCCGCCGAGGTCACCCGCGTCGCCCGCGAGGTGGGCAGCGAGGGACGGCTGGGCGGCCAGGCCGAGGTGGAGGGTGTCGAGGGCACCTGGAAGCGGCTCACGGAGAACGTCAACGAACTGGCCGGGAACCTCACCCGGCAGGTGCGGGCGATCGCCGAGGTCACCAGCGCCGTCGCGGAGGGCGATCTGACCCGCTCCATCACCGTGGTGGCGTCGGGCGAGGTCGCCGACCTCAAGGACAACATCAACTCCATGGTGGAGTCCCTGCGCGAGACCACCCGGGCCAACCAGGAACAGGACTGGCTCAAGACCAACCTCGCCCGAATCTCCGGCCTGATGCAGGGCCACCGCGACCTGCCCGTGGTCGCCGAGCTGATCATGGACGAGCTGACCCCGCTGGTGTCGGCCCAGTACGGCGCCTTCTACCTGGCGGAGGACACCGAGCGCGGCCAGGAACTGCGCCTGGTGGGCTCGTACGGCTATCCGGACGACACCGAGCGGCCCACCCGTATCCCGGTCGGACGTTCCCTGGTCGGACAGGCCGCGCGCAACCGGCGGGTCATCATCGTCGAGGAACTGCCGGAAGGCTATGTCACCATCTCCTCCGGACTCGGGCAGGCCGTGCCCAGTGCCCTGGTGGTGCTGCCCATCGTGGTCGAGGAGCAGGTCCTCGGCGTCATCGAACTGGCCTCGCTGACCCGCTTCACCCAGATCCACCAGGACTTCCTCACCCAGCTGGTGCCGACCGTCGGCGTCAACCTCAACACCATCGTGGCCAACGCCCGCACCGACGAGCTGCTGGGGGAGTCCCAGCGGCTCACCTCCGAACTGCAGGCCAGGTCGGAGGAGCTGCAGGTGCAGCAGGACGAACTGCAGCGCTCCAACGCCGAGCTGGAGGAGAAGGCGTCCCTGCTGGCCTCCCAGAACCGTGACATCGAGGCGAAGAACCTGCAGATCGAGCAGGCGCGGCAGGAACTGGAGACCCGTGCGCAGCAGCTGGCGCTGGCCTCCAAGTACAAGTCGGAGTTCCTGGCCAACATGAGCCACGAGCTGCGCACCCCGCTCAACAGCCTGCTGATCCTGGCCCAGTTGCTGGCGCAGAACCCCTCGCGCAACCTCACCCCGAAGCAGGTCGAGTACGCGGGCATCATCCACTCGGCGGGCTCGGACCTGCTGCAGCTGATCAACGACATCCTCGACCTCTCCAAGGTGGAGGCCGGCAAGATGGACGTGGCGCCCGAGCGGGTCCCGCTGCGCCAGCTGCTGGAGTACGTCGAGGCGACGTTCCGGCCGATGACCACCCAGAAGAGCCTGGAGTTCACGGTGGCCACCGCCACCGGCACGCCCGCCGACCTGCTCACCGACGACTCCCGGCTGCGCCAGATCCTGCGCAACCTGCTGTCCAACGCCGTGAAGTTCACCGAACAGGGCGGCGTCCAGCTGCGGATCGAACCGGCCGCCGACCGGGAGGTGCCGCCGGGTGTCCTGCGCGGCGGTCCGGTGGTGGCCTTCCGGGTCGTCGACACCGGCATCGGCATCCCGCACCAGCAACTGGAGACGATCTTCGGGGCCTTCCAGCAGGCCGACGGGACCACCAGCCGCAAGTACGGCGGCACCGGCCTCGGCCTGTCCATCACCCGGGAGATCGCCCACCTGCTCGGCGGCGCCGTCACCGTGGACAGCACTCCCGGTCAGGGCAGCACGTTCACGCTGTACCTGCCCGTCGCGCGCGCCGACTTCGAGGAGCTGCTGGAGACCGGCGGGCGGCCGGTGGAGCAGCCCCGCGCCGTGACCGCCTCCGAGGTGGCACCGGCGCCCCGGCTGCTGTCCGCCGCCGTGCCGGTCCCCGAGCACCGCAGGCGCCGGCTCCTGGTGATCGAGGAGCGCCCGCGTGGTCTGCTCGCCCTGGTCGCCGAGCGGGCCGTCGCGGACCTCACGCAGGATCCCGGCGACCCGCACGGGGCGATCGACCTCATCACCGCCGTAGGGGCGCAGGAGGCGGCGAGCACGCTGGCCGCCGAGCCCTGCCACTGCGTCGTCCTGGAACTCGGCATGCCCGGCAAGGAGGGCGCCGACTTCCTGGAGGCCATGCGCGGCGACTCCGCACTGGCCAGCGTGCCCGTCCTGGTGCACACCGGGCACCGGGTGGATCTGGCCCAGGAGCAGGCGCTGCGTGCCCTCGCGGGTGGCCGGCCGCTGGACTTCCTGTCCAGTCTGGACGAGCTGCGCGAGCGCATCACCCTGCACCTGTCCGCCGAACAGCCCGGTGACGTGCTGTCGCTGGTGCGCGCCGAGGAGCCGAACCGCCCGGCCGCGCAGGTGGTCGACGACTCCTTCCTCGGCCGGACGGTCCTGGTGGTCGACGACGACGCACGCAACCTCTTCGCCCTCAGCGGAGTGCTGGAACTGCACGGCTTCCAGGTCCTGCACGCCGACAACGGCCGCAAGGGCATCGAGATGCTGCTCGCCCACCCGGACGTCTGCCTGGTGCTGATGGACGTGATGATGCCGGAGATGGACGGCTACTCCGCCACCGCGGAGATCCGCGCCATGCCCCAGTACGCGGAGTTGCCCATCATCGCCGTCACCGCCAAGGCGATGCCGGGCGACCAGGAGAAGAGCCTCGCCTCGGGGGCCAACGACTACATCACCAAGCCCGTCGACACGAACGACCTCATCGCCCGCGTCCGTCGCTGGCTGGCCGTGTGACAACGAGCCACCGCCACCGCGTCCACCCGACGGCCGCGTAGCGCCCCGGGGCGTCCCAGCCCAGAAACAGGCCCACCGTGAGTGATCTCCGTCCATCGCCCGAACATCCCGAACCGCCCGGTTCCGACGACCTGGGGGACGACCCACGCACGCCGGAAGGCGCCGGCCCGATGGGCATCGAGCCGCCCGGTGCCGTCGACGGCACCCGGGGAGCCGCCACCGGTGAGCCGGACGACGACCGGTCGTCCCCCCTCGGCAGGCTGGCGGCGACCGTGGAGCGGCTGCGCCGCGAGGTGCGGGCGGCGCACGCCGAGGCCGACGGGCGGGCCCTGATCGAGCTGGCCAAGGGCATCCTGGTCGAACGGCTGGGCTGCGGCCCGGCGCAGGCGGCCCGGCAGCTGGCCGAACTCGCCGAACAGGCAGGGGTGACACCCCTGGAGTTCGCGGTCGACGTCATCAACCAGGCCGCCCGGGACCGCATGTCGGAGGTGACCGCCGCCTTCTTCGCGGCCACCGCGGCCCGCACCGAGGCGGTCGACCCCGAGGGCGCCCACTCCTCCGCCGTACGGCTGCGGGCCGCCGAGAGCGGTGCACTGGCCGCCCAGGACACCCAGGCCGTGGCCGAGTCCCTGCTGGAGCATGCGCTGGCCCCCCTGGGCGCGGAGGCCGTCGCCATCTGGGCACTGGGCGCCGACGGCTCGCTCACCCTGGTGGGCAACGCCGGATTCTCCTCCGCCGAGGCCGGGCGCTGGCGGCATGTGCCGCCGGGCGTGGCGACGGTGGGCCGCCGCGGCCTCGCCGAGCGCTCGGGGCACTGGATCCGCAGCCTGGCCGAGACCGGGCTGCCCTCCATCGGCCAGCACCACCATCCCGACGGCGGCCGGGTCGCGGTGGCGGCAGGCACCGGCGGACGTATCCACGGCGTCCTGGAGATCGTCTGGCCCGCCCCGCTGCACGGCACCCCTCCCGCACCGGTCGTCCGGCAGATCGAGGCCCTGGCCGAGCTGTGCGCGCACACCCTGGACACCGGATCCCCGGACCAGGCCCACGGAGACTCCGGCCGGCCCGTCCTGCCCGGCGTCACCGAGCTGATGGACCTGGCCGACGGACTCCACGACCCCGCCCTGGTGCTCATGCCGCAGCTGGATGCCGACGGTGACCTCGTCGACTTCCGCATCCACCACGTCAACGGCCGCTTCCTGGACCCCGGCGGCAGGCCGCGGGCCGTCATCAACGGCGCCCTGCTGCTGGAGACCTATCCGATGGCCGCCGGCCACAGCGAGCTCTTCGAGCGGATCGAGCGCGTCTACGCCACCGGCGAGCCCTACCGCGCCCACCGCATGCGGCTCACCGCCCTGGTCGACGACGTCCCGCTGGCGGCGGTCGCCGACATCAACATCAGCCGGCACGGCGGCTGCGTCCTGCTCATCTGGCGCATCGAGGACGAGACCGCCCGACTGGCCAGCCTGCTCCAGCACGCGCAGCGCCTGGGCCGTATCGGGGGCTTCGAGGAGAACCTCCTCACCGGCGAGATCACCTGGAACGGTCAGCTCTACCACCTCTACGGCAAGCCCGCCTCCGGCGCCCCGGTGCCGCTGGAGGACCTGCCCGCCCATGCCCACCCCGACGACGCCGTCACCATCGGCCGCTTCCTGCGCACCCTGCTGCACCACCGCCGGCCCGCGTCCACGGCCTTCCGCCTGCAGCGCCCCGACGGCGTCACCCGCCATATCCGGGTGGTGGCCGAACCGGTCCTCGACTCCGGCGGGCAGCCGTACGTCGTACGCGGCGCCTACCAGGACATCTCCGCACACCACTGGACCGAGGTCGCTCTCGCCGCGACCCGTGACCAGCTCGCCCACACCGAGCAGCAGGCCAGCGAACGCGACCGACTCACCCTCCAGCTCCAGCACGCCATCATGCCGCCGGCCCATGCCCCGCTGGAGGTCGCCGGGCTGGACCTGGCCGTGCGCTACCGGCCCGCGGAGACCCAGCATCTGGTCGGCGGCGACTGGTACGACGCGGTCGTACTGCCGTCCCGGCTGGTGCTGGTGTGCGTGGGCGATGTCGCCGGACACGGCATCGAGGCGGCCACCAGCATGGTCGTCCTGCGCAACGCGCTGCGCGGGCTCGCCGTGACCGGCGCCGGACCGGGGCAGTTGCTGTCCTGGCTGAACATGGTCACCTATCACCTGACCGGTTCCGTCACCGCCACCGCGGTGTGCGGTCTCTACGACCCCGACCGCCACACCCTGCGCTGGGCACGGGCCGGTCATCTGCCGCCCGTGCTGGTCCGTGCCGGTGAGGCGGAGCCGCTGCCTCTGGTCAAGGGGCTGTTGCTGGGTGCCGTGCCCGAGGCCGAGTACCAGGAGCACGAGGTGCAACTCGCTGCCGACGACACCTTGCTGATGTACACGGACGGCCTGATCGAGCGCCGTGACCGGTCCGTGGAGGAGTCCCTGGCGCAGATGCTGACGACCGCGCGCACGGTTCCGCCGACCCTGGAGCAGCAGCTGGACCGCCTGCTGACCCACAGCAGATCCGACACCGACGACGACACCTGCCTCGTGGGCATCCGCGTGGCGCCGTGCTGACGACCCGCTTCCGCGACGGGGGCCTCGGTACCGCCGGGTGAAGGGGAGCGGCGCCCCGTTGACGCACGGTGCGACCGGCCGGCCTCGCGGCGGTCCGGTGGCCGACGGCGTCAACCGGGCGATCAGGGGTACCCGGCCCCACGGAGGTATCCGAATGTTCGAAGCAGGCGATATCCGAGAGTGGCGCGGTCACGATGTGGTCGACGTCTCCGGGCACAAGGTCGGCGTCCTGGAATCGGTCTACGTCGACACCGCGACCGACCAACCCTCCTACGCCACCGTGACGGTCGGTCTGCCCACCCGTCGCCGCCTGGTGTTCGTTCCGCTCGCGAACGCGACCGTCGGTCCGGGCTATCTGAAGGTCGCCTACGACAAGGACACGGTCAAGAAGGCTCCCGCGATCGACACGGACGGCGAACTGCCGGCCGCGCAGGAGCCTGCCGTCTTCGCGCACTACGCACTGGACTACACCCCGGGCGCCGGCGGTGAGCGCCGCCTCGCCCGCCGCTGACCCGCCGACAGCCGACAGCCGAAAGGAGAGCCGATGAGCCTGTTCCTGCTTCTGATCCTCGTGGCCCTCGTCCTGGGCATCATCGGGTTCACCGCTCACGGACTGTTCTACCTGCTGGTCATCGGTGCGGTGGTGCTTCTCGCCGACCTCGTCTACGCCGCGGTCAGACTCCGCCACGCGGGACGGCGCCGCGTGGCCCGCTGACCGTCACCCGCCGGTCCCGGTGATGGTGAACAGCCGGATGGCCCCGGTGATCGTCAGGAGCCGGCTGACGGCCGGTCGCAGGGGGCCGATCAACACCAGGTCGCGCCCGGTGGCCCGATGGCGGAGACGGGCCTCGATGAGGGCGTTGAGGAGCATGCTGTCGGCGAAGGTGACCTGCGTCAGGTCGACCGCTGTCACGGGCATCGCCGCACGATCGGCCGCCTCCCAGGCCTGTTCGAAGCCCTCGGCGTCGGCGTAGTCGACCTGGCCGCGCACGGTGATCACGAAGGTCTGCTCGCCGCGGTCGATATGCACTCTCAGTTCGGGAGCCGAGGGCATCGCACCATCCTCGTGTCACGGCTTCCGACGGGCCGGCCACGTCGCGAAGCTGACGGGCGAGCCGAGGGGAGCCCTTGGTGCGTGCGCCGGGACGTCCGTGCGACACCGGCGCGCGCGCCGGTCACCCTTGGGTCGTTCGAGATCACGTCCAGTCTCCGAAGTTACGAGACATATCGCACAGTTACCGCGCATCGCATCAATACGGGGGTACTCGGACCAGGTAAGAGCAGCATCCATGACTGTTGTCGTTTGACAATAATAGCCATGAGGCAACAGAGTAGCCGAGTCGGACGTACACGGGGAAGGACCTGGAATGTTCCGGTGGACAGGGACCGCCCCTGGCGACCGGTCGCCATCGTCACGGAGCGGTGGTGGCACCGGTGCCGTGAAGGGTTGTTCAGGCGGTCCGGCTGTCGGATTCGGGGGCCTCGTCGGGTATCTGCGTCGCCGCGGTGGCGCAGAACGCCTCAAGCCCCTCGAGGAGGGCGACACGCTTGGCGGCGGGCATGTCCGCCAGCACCTTCTGCAGCTCACTCTCCCGGCGGGCACGCAGATCGGCCAGGAAGGAGCGGCCCCGGCCGCTGAGATGCAGCCGTACCTCGCGTCGGTCCTCCGCACCCACCATGCGCTCGATGAAGCCCGCGGCCTGTAGCCGGTCGCACAGTCGGCTCGTGGACGGAGGGGTGGAGGCCAGGGATTCGGCGAGAGTGCGCAGATTGATGCCGTCGTGGTGCTCCAGGATGTGCAGCACCCGCAACTGGGAGGCGGAGGTAGGCGCGGTCGAGGCACGGCCCCACACAACTTCCAGCAGCTCAACGGCCTTGGTGGTCACGCGTGCGACCTCATCGGGCTCTGGGCGGCGGCGGAAGGCAGTCACGATCACACTCTCGCAGGCACTGGGGCATCTTTCAGCCTACTAGGAGCCCCAGCCCACACGGACCCCCCTCGGAACGACCGACGCGGCTCTTCGCGAAGCCCCGCCCACGCGGCCGGGCCCGCCCGTTGCCGGGAGAAAGAATGGTGCATTCCTCATCGTGAACAGATTCCAGACCGCTGAGCGCGCCGTGCGCGCAGCGGCTCCCCACGAGTTGCTCGACGCCGTCCGCGTCGTGCTGACCGAGCTGTACGGCGCGGAGGCTGTCGAGCTCTTCATGGCCGACTACGGCCTGACAGCACTGCAGCCGGTGTCGGTACGGCCGCACAACCTGGTACCGGTGCCGGTGCACGGCAGCCCTGCCGGCCGGGCCTTCGGTTCGCAGGAGCCCTACTGCGAGGAGGGCCAGGACCGGCGGATGCGCGTCCACCTGCCGGTCAGCGTGCGCGGCGACCGGCTCGGCGTACTGTCCGTGACGCTGCCCGGCGGCGACGCGGCACGCGGGTGTGTGCCCGAACTGGCCGAGATCGCCGAGGTGCTGGCGCACGAGGTGCTCGTGGCCGAGCGCGACACGGACCTGTATCTCCAGGCCCGGCGCAAGGACCGGCTCACCCTGGCGGCCGAGATGCAGTGGCAGTTGCTCCCCGGTCGCTCCTGCACCCGGCCCGAGTACGACCTGGGCGGCCAGCTGGAGCCCGCGTACGCAGTCTTCGGCGACAACTTCGACTGGTCCGCCACCGCCGATCGTCTGATGCTGTACGTGACGAACGGCATGGGCGAGGGCATAGAGGCGGCTCTGCTGACCAGCCTCGCCATCAACGCCCTGCGCAACGCGCGCCGCGCCGGAATCCCCATCGCCGACCAGGCGGCCCTGGCCGACCAGGCCGTCTACGCCCATTACCGGGGACGCTGCTATCTGTCCGTCCTCATGTTCGACTTCGACCTGGACACCGGGCGGGTGAGTGTCGTGGACGCGGGCTCCCCACAGCTCCTGCGGCTGCGTGGCGGCACCGTCGAACGTGTCCCCTTCGAGGCGCAACTGCCCCTGGGCATGTTCGAGGAGACGGACTACGTGGCGCAGGAATTCGCGGTCGAGCCCGGAGACCGGCTCGTCTTCGTCAGCGACGGCGTCCACGCGGTGCACTCCCCGAAGGGCGAGGCATACGGGGATCGGGCGCTCGCCCGGGCCATCCACTCCACCCGGCTGCTGCCCGCCGCCGAGGTACCCCGCGCCATCCTGCGTGAACTGGCAGGCCACCGGGGCGAGGCCGTCATGGCCACCGACGACGCCTTGGTCGTCTGCCTGGACTGGCGCGGGCGCCCCCGCCCGTAGTGACCCGGGACGCGGGTTCCGGTCCGTCCCGCCACCGCGCGAACGCCCGGGGGGAACGGTCGGTGGCGGACGGCCCGCTGTGCCGAGCGGGACGGCCGCCCGGCCTTCGATCAGGCGGTTCGGGCCCCTGGGCCGCACCGTCGCGGTAGCGCCAGGACGACACGTCGAAAGGGCGCTGCCGCGACAGTGCCGGTGCGCTTCTGCCGGCGGAGATCCGGCCGTGCGCGGGCGTGTGCGCGTGCCCGCCGCCCCTCTCGGCAGCGCGGGCCTGCCGTCCGACGCGACCTGTCCGCGGGACCGACGCCACCCGCCGCTGCCCCGGGCGGGGCCGACGCGCCGGGCCCGGTCAGGGACCGCCGCCGTGACGATCGTGCGCTCCGCGCTCCTGGGCGGCGGCCAGAAAACCCTGGAGCCCGTGCCCGAGAGCCTCCCGCTCGGCCGGCTCCATGGCCCCGAGCACGACGGCCAGGGCGCGCGCTCTGCGCACGGCCACCTCGTCCAGGATCCGGTGGCCTTGCCGTGTCAGGAGCAGCCGTACCTCGCGCCGTCTCCGCGGATGCAGCACGCGCTCCAGCAGACCGGCCGCTTCCAGCCGGTCGCACAGGCGGCTGGCGGTCGGCAGCCCGATCTTCATGCCCACCGCCAAGGCGGTGAGGTTGAGGCCCGGCTCGTCCTCCAGAATCCGCAGTGCCCGCAGTTGGTGCGGCGACAGGCGCAGGTTCGCGCTCTGCGCGGCGTCCGACCAGAGGTGGGTCAGACGGTCCACAGCGTCGGCCAGCGTCGAGGAGAGGGAGGCGGGGCCGTCGCGCGGTCCGCCTGATGATTCGTCCCTGGAGCCACTCAGACCGGTCACGGAGGCATCACTTTCAGAGTCCCGCTGTCATTGCAGGTGTCATTGCAGGTATCACCTATGCAAACGCCGTACCCGAAGAGCCGCCGGGCAAGCACTCCCGGCCGGGCCGGTCGGGTCATCGCGCGGCTCCCGTTCGGAAGACGCGCCGCGTGACCCGGCAGCCGTCCGCGGTACGGGGTCGTCCTTCCGGAGCCGTTCAGCGGTGGTCGGTGTCGTCGGGGAAGGGCCGGAACAAGCCGCGCCCACCGGACCACCGTTGAACAACGGCGAGGAACAGACCGCCGGCGGCCCACCTGCGTACACCGGGCGTTCGCCGCGTGTCCCGCGAGCCCGATCCCGGCGGCGCGCCGGCGGTCACGTCAACCCCGAGGTGATGACCGGCGAACGGCCTGCCGGTTCCGAGGGCGGCCGTCGCACGCGCGCCGCTGTCGGACCAACCACTGCTGGTCCTCGACGAGTTCTCCAGCGGCTTGGACACGGCTACCTCTGAAGCTGTGTTCGAGAAGCTGCTGGAGAGGATCGCCTCCACGACTCTGGTGGTGATCACACACCGGCTGCCCGCGCTGCGTGACGGCGACGGTCGTCGTCAGGATGGAAGCGGGGAGGGCGACGGAAGCGGACACCCTCCGGACCGGAGGTCCTCAAGCGCCGCCCATGGCGAACTGAGGCAAGCACCCCAGCCGACCGACCAGATGCCGTGTGCAGTCCGTCAAGGTCGGTCCGATGCCGGCCCCTGTAGAGTGAAAGCGCCCTTGACCTGCAAAAGCAGGCAGGGAGCCGACCCGCAGGAGCATCCACATGCTGCGCACCATGTTCAAGTCCAAGATCCACCGAGCCACCGTCACCCAGGCCGACCTGCACTACGTGGGATCGGTGACCATCGACGCCGACCTGCTCGACGCAGCCGACTTGCTCCCCGGCGAGCTGGTCCACATCGTCGACGTCACCAACGGCGCCCGGCTGGAGACGTACGTCATCGAGGGCGAGCGGGGCTCCGGGGTCGTCGGAATCAACGGGGCGGCCGCCCATCTCGTGCACCCCGGAGACCTGGTGATCATCATCAGCTACGCTCAGGTCACCGACGCCGAGGCGCGTACGCTTCGGCCGCGGGTCGTGCACGTCGACCACGACAACCGCGTCGTGGCCCTCGGCGCCGACCCGTCCGAGCCGGTACCGGGCTCGGACCAGGAGCGCAGCCCGCAGGCCGTATCGGCCTGACCGGCGGACCAGGAGGGCGACATGAGCGACATCGAGATCCGCGACGACCGTGCGGCGGGCCGTCTGGAGGCGGTCGCCGGCGACGAAGTCGTCGGTCACGTCGAGTACTTCGTACTGGAGTCGCCCTCCCGGGCCCTGGTGCCGGTCCACACCATCGTGGAACCGGAGCACGAGGGGAAGGGCATCGCGGGCTCCCTGGCCCGCGAGCTGTACGCGATCGCCGAGCGCGAGGCCACCCCGGTCGCCCCGCTCTGCCCGTACGTCGTCAGGTGGGCCGAACGCCACCCCGAGGTGGCGCCGGCAGCGGACCCCGAGCTGCTGCGCGCGGCGAAGGAATGGCTGGTCGCCCACCCCGGCCGCTTCTGAGGAACCGCGCGTGCTCGCCCTGCTCCATACGTCCCCCCTCCACATCCCCGTCTTCGACGCCCTGCGCGACGAGGACCACCCGGGCCTGGAGCTACGGCACCTCGTGGCACCGGAACTCCTGGCCCGGGCCCGCCGGGAGGGCCCCGAAGCGGTCGCGCCGGAGGTCACGGCGGCGCTGGAGCGGGCGGCGGCGGACGGCGTACGCGCCGTGCTCTGTACCTGCTCGACGATCGGCGAGGTGGCGGAGCGGGCCGCCGACAGCGTCGGCGTCCCGATAGTCCGGGGCGACCGTCCGATGGCTACGGCCGCGGTGGCAGCGGGCTCCCGCATCGCCGTCCTGGCGACGGTCGAGAGCACCCTGGCCCCGACCCTGGCCCTGATCGAGGACGAGGCCCGGCGCGCGGACCGCCCGATCCGCGCCCGCGCCCAGGTCGTGGCGGACGCCTGGACCCACTTCGAGGCCGGGGACATCGAAGGATGCGCCCGTCTGGTGGCAGCCGCCGCGGACGCCGTGACCGACGCCGACGTGATCGTCCTGGCTCAGGCCTCGATGGCCTCGGCCCAGCGGCTGACGACCGCGGCCGTCCCGATCCTCTCCAGTCCGCGCCCCGGCCTCGCGGCGGCGGCACGGGCGGCAGGGTGAGTGCACCAGCCCGGTTCGGGTACGTGGGTTGTACACCCCAGAGGTGAAGTCGAGCCACTGGCCGGAGGACGCCATGACGAACCCACAGCCCACCCCGGTACCCCCTGACCCTCAGCCTCCGGACCCCTTCCCCAGCCCGGTCCCCACCCCCGAACCACCCCCGGCCCCGGGCCCCGTCCCCACCCCACCCGTACCTACTCCCACCCCGCCCCCCGTTCCCCCGAACCCGGACCCCACCCCAGAACCGGGCCCACCCCTCACCTGAAGTCCCCCGAAGGGGCCGCAAACCCGCACCCACCCGAGAGGCTCGGCCCACACCGCCCCTTAGGGGCGCGGGGAACTGCGCAAAACCCACAACGAACCCGCACCCACCCGAGAGTCTCGGCCCACACCGCCCCTTAGGGGCGCGGGGAACTGCGCAAAGCCCACAACGAACCCGCACCCACCCGAGAGTCTCGGCCCACACAGCCCCTTGGGGGCGCGGGGAACTGCGCAAAACCCACAACGAACCCGCACCCACCCGAGAGGCTCGGCCCCCACACCCCCCTTAGGGGCGCGGGGAACTGCGCAAAACCCACAACGAACCCGCACCCACCCGACAAGCTCGGCCCCACCCCCCCGGGGGGACGCGGGGAACTGCGCGAATCCGCAGCTCACCCGCACCCGTCTGCGACAACCCAGGCCAGGCCCGGCCCGGCCCGGCTACGCGGTGACCTCGCTGCGGTCCCCGCCCCACAGCGTGTGGAACGCCCCCTCCCGGTCCACCCTCCGGTACGTGTGCGCCCCGAAGAAGTCCCGCTGCCCCTGCGTGAGCGCCGCAGGCAACCGCTCCGCCCGCAGCGCGTCGTAGTACGCCAGCGCCGCCGAGAAGCCGGGCACCGCGACCCCCTCCCGGGTCGCCGCGATGATCACCTCACGCCAGTCGTCCTGCGCCCCGGCGATCTCCCGGGCGAACGTCTCGTCGGACAGCAGGCTCGGCAGGTCCGCCCGCGCGTCGTACGCCGCCCGGATCCGGTCCAGGAACGCCGCCCGGATGATGCACCCGCCCCGCCAGATCGAGGACACCGCACCGAGGTCGATGTCCCAGTCGTACTCGTCGCTGCCCGCCTGGATCTCGTGGAAGCCCTGTGTGTACGACACGATCTTCGACGCGTACAGCGCCTGCTCCACCCGGTCCGCGAAGGCCCCCGCCTCCGCCTCGGACAGCGCCGTCGGCTTCGGACCGGCCAGGCCCCGGGAGGCGGCCCGCAGGTCGGCGTGACCGGACAGCGAGCGCGCGAAGACCGCCTCGGCGATGCCCGACACCGGCACGCCCAGGTCGAGCGCGATCTGGACGGTCCAGCGGCCGGTGCCCTTCTGCTCGGCCTGGTCCACCACCACGTCCACGAACGGCTTGCCGGTCGCCGCGTCCACGTGCGCCAGTACTTCCGCCGTGATCTCGATGAGGTACGAGTCGAGCCGGCCGGTGTTCCAGGTCCGGAAGACGTCCGCGATCTGTGCGGGGGAGTACCCGGCGACGTCCCGCAGCAGCTGGTACGCCTCACCGATCAGCTGCATGTCGGCGTACTCGATGCCGTTGTGGACCATCTTCACGAAGTGCCCGGCGCCGTCGGGGCCGATGTGCGTCACACACGGCGCGCCGTCGGCCGCCTTCGCCGAGATCTTCTCCAGCATCGGCCCCAGCGAGTCGTACGACTCCTTCGGGCCGCCCGGCATGATGCTCGGCCCGTGCAGCGCGCCCTCCTCGCCGCCGGAGACGCCCATGCCGACGAAGTGGATGCCCTGCTCGCGCAGCGCCTTCTCACGGCGCCGGGTGTCCGCGAAGTGCGCGTTGCCGCCGTCGATGATCATGTCCCCGGGCTCCAGGAGCGGTGCGAACTCCTCGATCACCGCGTCCGTCGGGTCACCGGCCTTGACCATGATGACCAGCCGGCGGGGCCGCTCCAGGGCCTCCACGAACTCCTTGGCGGTCTCGGCCGCGATGAAGTCGCCCTCGTCCCCGAAGTTCTCCACCAGCTCGTGTGTCTTCGACACCGTGCGGTTGTGCAACGCCACCGTGTAGCCGTTGCGCGCGAAGTTCCGGGCGAGGTTGCGGCCCATGACCGCGAGACCCGTGACGCCGATCTGCGCCGAAGTGCTCATACCGCCTGCTCCTCAAAGATCAAGTCGATCCCGTAGAACGTGCAAGGGATGCTGCCGCCGCTCATGCCCGCCAGTATTGCCCAAAGGCCATCCTGACTCGCCGTTCGACCGGCCGCACTTGCAGATACGGACCACAGGCGCCGACGCCTCAGTAGCCTCAGGAGACCCTTCGTGGGAGTGCTGTGCGGTCCACCATGCTGACGACGCATCAACTTGGTTTCGCCCCGCGCGGCTTCACGGCGTGACGGCCGTGTCCCCAGGTGCGAGAGCGGCTGATTGCTGTCTTGTCATGGCCTGTTCGGGGCGCTTACTTTTGGCCTTCCTGACGCGCGTGGCGAGGGGGATCTCAGACATGGCCGAACGCGGCCGGCACCGCCGGTACCAGCCGAACAGGATCAACCGCGCCTCGCTCACCGTCACGGCGGGCGGCGCCGGGCTGGCGCTTCCGCTGGCCGCGGCCGGGAGCGCCGACGCGGCCTCCGTGTCCACCTGGGACAAGGTTGCCGCCTGTGAGTCCAGCGGCGACTGGGGCATCGACACCGGCAACGGCTATTACGGCGGGCTTCAGTTCACCCAGTCCACCTGGGAGGCCTACGGCGGCACCCGGTACGCGCCGCGTGCCGACCTCGCCACCAAGGACCAGCAGATAGCCGTGGCCGAGAAGGTCCTGGGCGGGCAGGGGCCGGGCGCGTGGCCCGTCTGCTCGGTCCAGGCCGGGCTAACCCGCGGCGGCGGCACGCCCGAGGTGCACACCGAGAGCGCGACCACCCGCCCGGCGAAGAGTTCGGTACGGGACGTACAGCCGCAGACCACACCGCAGTCCCGGGCCGGCAAGGCCGAGATGTACACCGTGGTGCACGGCGACACGCTCTCCGGGATCGCCGAGGAACACGACGTCACCGGCGGCTGGCACCGGCTGTACTCGGCCAACCGTGCGACCGTCGGCTCCGATCCCGACCTCATTCTGCCCGGCCAGCGGCTGAGCCTGACGGGCCACGCGACCGAGGCCGCGAAGACCGAGCCGTCGGCGAAGAAGACGGCGGCCAAGACGTCCAAGCCGGCCGGGACGAAGACCAAGGCCAAGCCGGAGGCCCGGACCAAGAAGGCCTCCTCCCACAGCGACCACTCCCTCGTCGCCCCGGTCGACGCCCCGATCGGTACGCCGTACCACGCGTCCGGCTCGCACTGGTCGAAGGGCTACCACACCGGCGTCGACTTCCTGGCGCCCACCGGCAGCTCCGTCAAGGCGGTCGAGGCCGGGCAGGTCGTCACGGCCGGCTGGGGCGGTTCGTACGGCTACCAGGTGGTCATCCGGCACGCCGACGGCCGCTACACGCAGTACGGCCACCTCTCGGCCATCTCCGTGCGGGCGGGGCAGAGCGTGTCCACGGGGCAGCGGATCGGCCGCTCGGGGTCCACCGGAAATGTCACGGGCCCGCATCTGCACTTCGAGGTGCGGACGGGGCCCGGTTTCGGCACGGACATCGACCCGGTCGCCTATCTCCGGGCCGGCGGCGTCAGAATTTGACCCGCATCCGGTGGCGGTCGGGTACCGGGGCCGGCACAAAGCCGGCGGCGGGGAGCAGGACGTCAGCCACGTCTGCCACGGACGCGGTGCGCTGCTGGGGCATCTCGACCCGCGCAGGCCGGTCCTCGCCGTCCGCCACCGCCCCGGCAAGGACTCCACCCCCCACCGACAGCCCTCCCACCAGCCCCGCCTGAACCAGACCGGCCTCAGCCAGGTCCACGTCGGCCGAACCGGCGATCGCGAGACCCGCTTCCGTCATACCGGCCTCAGCGAGCCCCGCCTCCGTCAGGCCGGCAACCGTCAGGTCCATGTCGGCCAGACCGGCGGTCGTGAGGTCCGCTTCCGTCGTACCGGCTTCCGTGAGGCTTGCCTGCGTCAGGCCGGCAGCCGCCAGGTCCATGTCGGCCAGTCGGGCGGTCGTGAGGTCCGCTTCCGTCGTACCGGCTTCCGCCAGACCCGTCTCGGTCATACCGGCCGCCGTCAGGTGCGCCTCCGGCAGGTTGGGCTTCGGCAGGGCTGCCTCCGCCAGTTCCACGAGGGCCTCGACCAGCGGTTCCGGTGATGTCTCGGGCTCCGGGACGGTGTCCGCGGGGGCGTGCTCGAGGCGGTCGGTCGTCAGCAGGATCAGGCCGCCCATCGCCACCACACCGCAGGCCAGCGCCAGCAGGGTGCCGGTCGTGCCGTAGCGGAACGTCTCGTCGAACATCGTGATGCCGACCGCGGCGGCCAGCACCGGGTTGACCACCGTCAGCGTGGCCAGCGGCGCGGCGAGGCCGCCGCCGCGGTACGCGGACTGGGAGATCATCACGCCGGCGACGGCGTAGACGCCGATCACGGCCAGCCAGAGCGCGTCGGACACGGCGAGCCCGCCGTCCCAGTCGATCGCCACGACCTTGGTGAACACCGAGGACATGCCGAAGGCTATGCCGGACGCGACGGCGAGCAGCACGCTGCGCACCGCCGGGTGCCGGTGCGCGGCCCGGCCCGCGACCATCAGCGCGACGATCGCCCCGCCGGTGACCACCGCGACCCCGGTCCGGCCGGCGGAGTCCAGGGTGTGGGAGTCGGAGGAGCCCACCAGGGAGAGTAGGCCGGCCAGACCCACGGTGGCCATGATCGCCCCCCGCCAGGCGGTGGAGCCGGCCTTGCGGCCGACGAACAGGGCCGCCATGGGCAGCGCGAACACGATGGTGAGCGCGCCCAGCGGCTGGACCAGGCTGAGGGGGCCGTAGGCCAGCGCCACGACGTGCAGCACGCCACCGAGGCCGTTCAGCGCCATCGCCCCCCACCAGCTCGGGCGGCGCAGCGGCGCGTACTGCTCGTCGGGGGAGGTGACCGCGACCTGCTCCTGCACGATCGCTCCGCCGGCGTAGGCGACGGCGGACACGAAGGACAGCAGCACGGACAACGCGAGGGCGCTCATGCAGGGCTCCTCTGCGTCAGGCGGATCCGCAGGGCGGTCCCGCACGGTGAACGGTCGGCTTCCATGAGCAACACTGTGCCCGCCCGATCGCTTCCCGTCGTCGTACCTGAGCACCCAATGCCTCGTACTACCGATGGAGTAGGGGAGGTCTCTGATCATCCCCAGGGTGGGTGTCGGCGGGTGGAGAGCCGGGGCTCCGGAGTCCTAAGAAGCCTGGTACTACTGCTGTTCGTGGACCTGGACCCCGATCTCGCCGCGCTCCGGCCGCTCGGCGGCTTCTTCGTGCTGCGGACACTCCGATCGGCGGCCGGAGACCGGGAGGCGGTACGGATCACCAAACTCCCAAGCCTTGCAAAAGCTTATAAAAAAGGCACATCGGATGTTTACGAAAATATCCTAACTTTCCGTGTTGGGCTGGTGGCGGCCCGTCTCAGCGCCCCGGAGCCCCGGGTCGCCGCCTCCATCGCCCACCAGGGGCTCGCCGCCCGGCTCTGGTCCGTCGCCCTCGGCTGTGCCGCCCGCTACGGCCGCCTCCCTGACCTGGACCCCCGTCTGCTCCGCTGGGACGCCGGCGCCGCCGCCCCCGACGACCTCTGGCTCACCGAGGTCCGCCCGCTGCCCGGGGGTGCCGGACCGGACACGCTCGCGGAGGCCGTCGTGCACGGCCATCTCGAACCGCTGGCGCAGGCCCTGCGGGCCCGCTACGGCGTCGCCGCCGGCCTGCTGTGGGGCAACGCGGGCTCCGCGCTGGCCGGCGCCGCCCGCGAGCTGGAGCGCTGGGCCCGTGCCGACGGCCGCCCCGAGGCCGCGGACCGGACCCGCACCCTGGTCGACGCCCTCTTCGAGCACCCTCTGCTCGGCGCCACCGGCATCCGCACCGGCCAGGGCTTCCGGCGCCGCAGCTGCTGTCTCTACTACCGGGTACCGGGCGGCGGGATCTGCGGTGACTGTTGTTTCACACAACCACCGCGCTCTTCCCCGGGCGCCGCATCTGGGTGACCATGGAACAACCGGCCGTGGAGATCAGGGGGTTGCGGGTGCGAGTGGGACTGCTGACCCGGGAGTACCCTCCGGACGTCTACGGCGGTGCGGGTGTTCATGTGGAGTTCCTCGCCAAGGAGTTGCGGCCCCTGGTCGACCTGGAGGTGCACTGCTGGGGCGAGGGCCGCGGGGTCGGCGTCGTCCGGCACCGCCCCTGGTCCGCGCTGGACACCGCCAACGACGCGCTGCGCACCTTCTCCGTGGACCTCGCCATGGCCGCCGGCCTCGAAGGCCGCGAACTCGTGCACTCCCACACCTGGTACGCCAACCTCGCAGGCCATGTGGCCAAGCTGCTGTACGGCGTCCCGCACGTGGTGACCGCGCACTCGCTGGAGCCGCTGCGCCCCTGGAAGGCCGAGCAACTCGGCGGCGGATACGCCCTGTCGAGCTGGGCCGAGCGCAGCGCGATCGAGGCCGCCGACGCGGTGATCGCCGTCTCCGGGGCCATGCGCGCGGACATCCTCGGCTGCTACCCCGCCCTGGACCCGGCGAAGGTCCACGTCGTGCACAACGGCATCGACACCGCCCTCTACCGGCCGGACCGCTCCACCGACGTCCTCGCCCGGATCGGCGTCGACCCGGGCCGCCCCTATGTGCTGTTCGTCGGCCGCATCACCCGCCAGAAGGGCGTACCACATCTGCTGCGCGCCGTACGGGACATCGACCCGGGGGTGCAGGTCGTGCTGTGCGCCGGGGCGCCCGACACCCCCGAGATCGACCGGGAGTTCCGTGAGCTCTTCGAGGAGCTGCGCCGGGTCCGCGAGGGCGTGCACTGGATCCCGCAGATGCTGCCGCGCGCGGACGTGATCCAACTCCTGACCCACGCGGCGGTGTTCGCCTGTCCCTCGGTGTACGAACCGCTCGGCATCGTCAACCTGGAGGCGATGGCCTGCGGTACGCCCGTGGTGGCGTCCCGGGTCGGCGGCATCCCGGAGGTCGTCGAGGACGGCAAGACGGGGCTGCTGGTCGACCTCGACGACGACTTCGAGGCAGGCCTGGCCCGGGCGCTGGACGCGATCGTCGGCGACCGGGAGACGGCCCGCCGGATGGGCGAGGCCGGACGGGAGCGCGCCGTGGGGGAGTTCGGCTGGGACGCGGTGGCGCGGCGCACGGTCCGGCTCTACGAGGAGATCCTCAAACAGTCGTAACTGGCAGGCCGCTTGTTGGACGCGATCCGGGTACAGGCTTAGCGGGAGTGCTCCGAGGGCAGGCATGGAGCACCAGGGTGAGGGGAGCGGCCATGCGTCGTGGTGGGCCTTCGGTACTCGGCATCGTGCTCGCGGGCGGGGAAGGCAAGCGCCTGATGCCCCTGACCGCCGACCGGGCCAAACCAGCTGTCACGTTCGGCGGGACGTACCGTCTGGTCGACTTCGTGCTGTCCAACCTCGTCAACGCGGACGTGCTGCGCATCTGCGTGCTGACCCAGTACAAGTCGCACTCGCTGGACCGGCACATCACCACCACCTGGCGGATGTCCAGCCTGCTCGGCAACTACGTCACCCCGGTCCCGGCCCAGCAACGGCTCGGCCCGCGCTGGTACCTGGGCAGCGCCGACGCCATCCTGCAGTCGCTCAACCTCGTCCATGACGAACAGCCCGACTACGTCGCGGTGTTCGGCGCCGACCACGTCTACCGCATGGACCCCCGGCAGATGCTCCAGCAGCACATCGAGGGCGGTGCCGGGGTCACCGTCGCGGGCATCCGCATCCCGCGCGTGGAGTCCTCGGCCTTCGGTGTGATCACCCCGGGCTCGGACGGGCAGACGATAGAGACCTTCCTGGAGAAGCCCACCGACCCGCCGGGGCTGCCGGACGCCCCCGACACGGTCTTCGCGTCGATGGGCAACTACATCTTCACCACCAAGGCCCTCGTCGAGTCCCTGCACCGGGACGCCGAGGACGACGACTCCGTGCACGACATGGGCGGCTCGATACTGCCCCAGCTGACCGCCCGCGGCGAGGCCCAGCTCTACGACTTCGGCACCAACCACATCCCCGGCGAGACCAGCCGCGACCGCGGCTACTGGCGGGACGTCGGCACCCTCGACGCGTACTACGACGCCCATATGGACCTGATCGCCGAGCGGCCCGCCTTCAACCTCTTCAACCGCAGCTGGCCCATCTACACGCACTCCTACCAGCTCTCCCCGGCCCGCTTCAACGCCGGCGGCATGGCGAGCGAGTCCATCATCAGCGCCGGCTGCCTGATCCGTGGACAGGTCACCCGGTCCGTGCTGTCACCGGGCGTACGCGTCGACCCGGGTGCCGTGGTCCAGGGGTCGATCCTGCACGACAACGTGGTCGTGGGCCGGGGTGCGGTGGTGCGCGGCGCGGTCCTGGACAAGAACGTCGAGGTCCCGCCCGGCGCCACCATCGGCGTCAACCCGGACCGGGACGCGGAGCTGTACACCGTCTCCAAGGGCGGGGTGATCGCCCTCGGGAAGGGCCAGCTGGTCTCGTAGCCCCCTCTCCCCGCCCCGGGCCCGGCGCCGTTCCCGCGCCGGGCCCCACTCGTGGTGTCTCCTCGCGTCCCGCCCCGTTCCCTCCCGTCCTGTCCCGTCCGCTCGCGCGACGCGCTGCGCGTGAAACCCCTATGTGCCGGGCTTTGCGGCTTTTCCCCCTCACGATGCAGACAACGACGTCGAACCTTCGGAGGTCATCCGACATGAGAGGGACCCGGCGCACACGGCTGTGCCTGGCCGGGGTGCTGACAGCGTCCGCGCTGCTCACCGTCCCCGCCGCAGGTGCCGCCGAACCGCCCGACGGCCACCTCACCGACCTGGTGAACCCCTTCATCGGGACCCAGGACGAGGGCAACACCTTCCCCGGCGCGGCCGTGCCCTTCGGCATGGTGCAGCTCTCCCCGGACACCGGGCACAGCACCGGCTACGACTACGCCCAGCACCGGATCCGCGGCTTCTCCCTGGTCCACCTCTCGGGCGTCGGCTGCCGCATCGGCGGCGACCTGCCCGTGCTGCCCACCACCGGGGACGTCACGCAGACGGACTACGCCCGGTACGCGGCCGGGTTCGACCACGCCGACGAGCAGGCGAGCCCCGGCTACTACCGCGTCGGCCTCGACTCCGGTGTCCGCGCCGAGCTGACCGCGACCGCCCGCACCGGCGTCCAGCGCTACACCTTCCCGGCCACCGACAAGGCCAACGTCCTGCTCAACGCGGGCCAGGCGCTGCACAAGCCGGTGAGCAGCGAGGTCGAGATCCTCGACGACCACACCGTCCGGACGAAGATCACCGGCCATGGCTTCTGCCGGGAGACCGCCCCCTACACCGTGTACACCGTCACCCGTTTCAGCCGCCCCTTCACCGCCTACGGCACCTGGAACGGCACCGCGATCACCCCGGGGGCCCGTACCGGAGCCGACGGTGCCTATGTCCGCTTCGACGCCACCCGGGACCGTACCGTCGAGGCGACCACCGCCCTGTCCTACGTCGACGCGCACGGCGCCGAGGTCAACCTGCGCGCCGAGGGCGGCCGTTCGTTCGACGCGGTACGAGGACAGGCCCGGGACGCCTGGGAGCGGCGGCTCGGCGGGGTGCGCGTCCAGGGCGGCGACGCGACCCTCCGCCGTACCTTCTACTCGTCCCTGTACCGCGCCTTCCTGGCGCCCAACGTCGGCGACGACGCGGACGGCCGGTACACCGGCTGGGACCGCCGGATCCACCGCTCCGCCGGATTCACCTACTACCAGAACTGGTCACTCTGGGACACCTACCGCACCCAGGCCCAGCTGCTCGCCCTGCTCGCCCCGCGCGAGGCCCGGGACATGGCGCTGTCGGTGCTGAAGGTCGACGAGGACGGCGGCTGGCTGCCCAAGTGGGGCTACGGCACGGTCGAGACGAACATCATGACCGGCGACCCGGTCACCCCGTTCCTGACCACCGCCTACCAGGCGGGCCTGCTCAAGGGACACGAGGAGCGGGCGTACCGGGTGCTGCGGAAGAACGCCGACGGCGTGCCGCCGGCCGCCAACCAGGGCGTCGGCCGCGAAGCCAACGCCGAGTACCTCGCCGACGGCTTCGCGCCCTACGCCAAGGGCCGCCCGCACACCAAGGTCGGCGACTCCGACTACGACCACGGCGCCTCCGTCACCCTGGAGTACGCGCTCTCCGACGCGATGCTCGCCCAGATGGCCCGGGACCTCGGCCATGGCGCGGACGCGGCCCGCTATGCCACCCGGGCCCAGAACTACCGCAACGTCTTCGACCCCTCCACCGGCTTCTTCCGCGCCCGGGACGCCTCCGGCGCCTTCACCGGCGACCCCGACCCGGCCCGGGGCATCGGCTTCCACGAGGGCACCGCCTGGCAGTACCAGTGGCTGGTCCCGCAGGACCTGCCCGGGGTGATCTCCCTGATCGGCGGCGAGCACGCCGCCAACCGGCGGCTCGACTCCTTCTTCGCATACGACCGGCTGCTCGCCGACCCGGAGAAGACCGCGCGCGAGGTGTGGGTGCACGGCAACGCCTACGCCTACTACAACGCGGCCGTCTACAACCCGATGAACGAGCCCGACCTCACCGCCCCGTACACCTACCTCTCCACGGGCCAGCCCTGGAAGACCACCGATGTGGTGCACGCGGCGCTCACCCTCTTCACCGACGGGCCGTCCGGGATGACCGGCAACGACGACCTCGGCACCATGTCCGCCTGGAACGTGCTGTCGTCCATCGGCCTCTTCCCCGTCCAGCCGGGATACGGCACGTGGGGCCTGTCGACGCCGGTCTTCGACCGGGTCGACGTCCGCCTCGACCGCCACTACTGGCCGAGCGGCGGCTTCACGGTGACCGCGCCCGGTACCTCGGCCGCCCACCGGTACGTCCAGACGGCCCGGGTCGACGGATCGGAGTACGGCCGGACCTATCTGACGAACGGTTCGCTGCGCACCCTGCGCTCGCTGGCGTTCACGGTCGGCCCGCGCCCGTCAGAGTGGGGTACGTCACCCCAGGCGGCGCCACCGGCGCTGAGATGACCTCAGGTGTCCCATGCGTCCCGCCTCTTTCGGGGGAGGCGGGGCTTAATCTGGTGTTAACTGAGCGTAGCGTGATCGTACTTGACCGTAATCAGGTGTCGGCGTTTGACTGCGGTTGACTGCTGATCCCCCTCCGTCCACGCGAGGCACCCTCTTTGATGACTGCGACTGCTGATCTGCTCGCCCCTCTCGATCTGGCGTTCTGGAACATCGAGTCCGACCGGCACCCGATGCACCTCGGCGCGCTGGGCGTCTTCTCGGCGCACTCGCCGACCGCCGGCGCCCACGCGGCCGATCTGCTCGCGGCCCGCGCCGCCGCCGTGCCCGGACTGCGCATGCGCATCCGCGACGTCTGGCAGCCGCTCGGGTTCGGCGGTGCCGCCCGCGAGACCGACCCGGACTTCGACCCCCTCGACCACGTCCGGCTGCACGCCCCGACCGCCGACTTCCAGGCCGCCGCCGGCCGGTTGATGCAACGCCCGCTGGAGCGCGGCCGGCCGCCGTGGGAGGCGCATGTGCTGCCCGGCGAGGACGGGGTGTCCTTCGCGGTGCTGTTCAAGTTCCACCACGCCCTCGCCGACGGGCTGCGCGCCCTCAAGCTGGCCGCGGGCGTCATGGACCCGCTCGACCTGCCCGAGCGCGCCCCCCGCCCGATCGAGGCGGCGCGCCGGCTGCCGGCGCTGCCGGACGTGCGCAGGGTGCCCGAGCTGGTGCGCGGCGCGCTCTCGGACGTGGGCCGGGCCCTGGACATCGGTGCCTCCGTCGCCCTGTCCGCCCTCGGGGTGAGCTCCTCCGCCGCGCTGACATCAGAACCCACCGGCACCCGCAGCATCGCCGGCGTCGACCTCGACATCGACGATGTGCACCGGGTCCGCAAGGCCGTCGGCGGCACCGTCAACGACGTCCTCATCGCCGTCGTCGCCGGGGCACTGCGCCGCTGGCTGGAGGAGCGCGGCGACCGTACCGAGGGTGTCGCCCCGCGCGCCCTGATCCCCGTCTCCAAGCGCCGTCCGCGCACCGCCGGCCCACAGGGCAACCGGCTCTCCGGCTATCTGATACGGCTTCCGGTCGACAACCCCGACCCGCTCGCCCGTCTCGACCGCGTCCGCACGGCGATGGTCCGCAACAAGGACGCCGGCCCCAACCGGGGCGCCGGTGCCGTCGCGCTGCTCGCCGACCATGTGCCCGCCCTCGGACACCGGCTCGGCGGACCGCTCGTCGGCCAGGCCGCCCGGCTCTGGTTCGACATCCTGGTCACCAGCGTCCCGCTGCCCGGCATCGGCCTGCGCCTGGGCGGCCAGCCGCTCACGGCCGTCTACCCGCTGGCCCCGCTCGCGCCCGGCCAGTCCCTCGCCGTCGCCATTTCCACCTACCGCAACCAGGTCCACTACGGCCTCGTCGCCGACGCGGCCGCCGTCCCGGACCTCGATGTACTGGCCCGCGCGGTGACCGACGAGGTGGACTCGCTGATCTCGGTCTGCGGTCCATGATCCGGTCGGGTTTGGAGGTATTGCCCGGCGCTCCGTAAAATTCCCTGTTCGAAAGCGGGCGCGAGTCGGAGCGCCGCTGGTGGATCAGGGAAGCGGCAGCGCGATGACGGTGACACAGGACGGCCCGACGGCCGAGGACCAGGTGGTCTACGGCCCGGGCATCGACCCCGAGCGGCTCGCCGTCTGCCTCAGCGTGCTCGACGAACTGGACAAGCTGGAGGTCGACCACCCGGACGCCATCGCGGTGCGCCGGGCCACGGCCGGCGTCTACCGCACGGTCAAGCAGCGCCGCCGCCAGGAGCGCCGGGCCGCCAAGACCGCGCACGACAAGGCGGTCACCGAGGCCACCGCGACCGGCTCGGCCGAGCGCATCGACGACGAGACCGAGGGGCTGCTGCCCTCCTCGCGGACCGAGGAGGGCAGGATCGCGGGGATACTCCAGCGTCCGCGCTCCTGCTACACCTGCAAGAGC
Source organism: Streptomyces sp. NPDC031497 (assembly GCF_055580905.1). Classification (NCBI taxonomy): domain Bacteria; kingdom Bacillati; phylum Actinomycetota; class Actinomycetes; order Kitasatosporales; family Streptomycetaceae; genus Streptomyces; species Streptomyces sp. NPDC031497. Next base: position 19,141 of record NZ_JBVIKO010000005.1, on the reverse strand, counting down.
CGCTATGTAGAGGTCGACTACTTCTACCACCAGCTCTGTCCGGACTGCGCCGGCCTGAACCGCGCCAAGCGGGACGCCCGCGCCGACCTGACCGGCAAGCGCGCCCTGCTCACCGGCGGCCGCGCCAAGATCGGTATGTACATCGCGCTGCGCCTGCTGCGGGACGGCGCGCACACCACGATCACCACGCGCTTCCCGAAGGACGCCATCCGCCGTTTCAAGGCGATGGAGGACTCCGCGGACTGGCTGCACCGCCTGGAGGTCGTCGGCATCGACCTGCGCGACCCGGCGCAGGCCGTCGCCCTGGCGGAGCGGGTCGCCGAGGCGGGCCCGCTCGACATCCTGATCAACAACGCGACCCAGACCGTGCGTCGGCTGCCCGCCGCCTACGCGGCCCTGGTCGACGGCGAGGGCGCCCCGCTGCCCGCCGGTGAACTCCCCGCCCACCACGTGATCGGCGCCTTCAACTCGGGTGCCGTGGACGGCCTCGCCGCGCTGCCCGTCGGCATCAGCGGCCTCGACGCCCAGCAGGTCGCCGACCTGGCGCTGGTCGCGGGCAACGCCAGTGTGGCCCGGCACCTCGACGGCACCGCCATCGACGCGGGCGGCCTCGTCCCGGACGTCGTCGACACCAACACCTGGGTACAGACCATCGACCAGATCTCCCCGGTGGAGCTCCTGGAGACCCAGCTCTGCAACTACACCTCGCCGTTCATCCTGATCAGCGCGCTCCGGCCGGCGATGGCCGCGGCGGCGAAGGAGGCGGCGCGCGGCCGGTCGTACGTCGTCAACGTCTCCGCGATGGAGGGCGTCTTCGGCCGCGGCTACAAGGGTGCCGGGCACCCGAACACCAACGCGGCGAAGGCGGCCATGAACATGGTCACGCGGACCAGCGCGACGGAGATGTTCCAGACCGACGGCATCCTCATGACCTCCGTCGACACCGGCTGGATCACCGACGAGCGCCCGCACTTCGACAAGCTGCGGCTGGCCGAGGAGGGCTTCCACGCGCCCCTCGACCTGATCGACGGCGCGGCCCGCGTCTACGACCCGGTCGTGCGCGGTGAGCAGGGCGAGGACGTGTACGGGGTCTTCCTGAAGGACTACGAGCCGGGCAAGTGGTAGACCCCGCTTGATCGTTCCCGCTTGATCGTTGGCGGCCACCGGCACCGGCGTCCCCCTGTTCGGGAAGGCGCCGGTGTGCGGGTGCCTCCGGCGGTGTGGCCGAGGACCGGTGCGGGGCGAGGGCCCGCGCGGGTCGTGCATGGTTGGTCGCGCGATTCCCCGCGCCCCTTCAGGCAGGCAGGTGCGCCGCTCGTACCCGGGTGCCGCCATCGACCACCAGGTCCGCTCCGGTCACCCACCGTGCGGCGTCCGAGCACAGCCACAGCACCGCCCCGGCCACGTCCTCCGGCTCCCCGATCCTCCCCAGCGGCAGCCCGGCGGCGATCTCCTCCTCCCGTGGCTCCCACATGAAGCGGGCCATCTCCGTGCGCACCAGCCCCGGGGAGACCGAATTGACCCGCACCCGGGGTGCCAGTTCCCCCGCCAGCTGCTGCGTCAGGTGCAGCAGCGCCGCCTTGCTGGTGCCGTACGCGCCCACGTCGGGGCCGACATGCGCCGCGCCCTCCGTGCAGATGTTGACCACCGAGCCGCCGTGCTCCCGCATCCAGCCCCGCCACGCGCACTGCGTCAGCCGCAGCGGTGCCTCGACGTTCACCGTGAACGCGTCCCGCCACGCCCCGGGATCGGCATCCATGAGCGGCCCGTACGGGCGATTGGTGGCCGCGTTGTTGACGAGGATGTCGAGCCGCCCGAACGCGCCGAGCGCCAGCCGGGTCAGCTCCCGGGCGTGCTCCGGCTCGGCGACACTGCCCGCCAGGCCGGTCCCGCCCAGCTCCGCGGCGGTACGCCGGACCTCGTCCGCGTCCCGCGCGCTCACGCACACCAGCGCCCCGGCCGCCGCGAGCGCCCCGGCCACCGCGCGCCCGATCCCGCGCGTGCCGCCGGTGACGACGGCCGCCCTGCCCCTGAGCCCGTACGACGACGTCATCGCCGTACCGTCTCATGACGGACCGTCAGTCAACAGCCCCGAGGCGGGAGTTGCGGGCCGCGACCAGTTCCAGGACGGTCCGCCAGTCCTCCAGGACGCCCGCGTCGAACCCCGCGGTGCGGCTCTCCTCGTCGGCCTGCCGCAGGCGCAGCACATCGTCGTCGGCGGGGGCGCCGCCTCCGCGCACCAGGTGGTAGACCCGCTCCCCGAGCAGATGCCGTACCGCGTGCGCGGCGCTGTCGGCCGGGCCCAGCAGTTCCTCGATACCGTGCACCAGGCCCGCGACCTGGAGCTCCTTGTCGGCGGGGCGGCTGCGGCGCAGCAGGGCCGCGGTGCGCAGTGCGCGCTGGTGCCGGCAGGCGTGCAGCAGATCCATCAGCTCCTCGACGCTGCGCAACTCCATGCGTCAGTCCTTCCGCGAGACAGCCTTCGTCCTGTGCCATCGGATCATGTCGAGTTTTCGACCCGGCCAACGCAACCTGAACTGCACAGCCTGTGAAAGGAGCCGAGGTCCGGCTATTCGAAGATGCGTTCGGCATTTTAGGCCGAGCGAGTGGAGCGCAAACGGTGCATCATGTTACGAACAGGTGTATTTGCGGGCGCCGGAAGTGCGGAGCGACTCGCGATAGTTACACCTTGTTTGCACTCCCTATCGAGCGGACCCGCGCTCATTTGGTTAATCTGTAGGGGACGGGCAGCAGTAAGGGGTCCCACCCACACCCACGGTCCGTCCCGGGACAAGCCGGTCGACAACGGCCTGCTCTCTTGTGAGTTTCCGGCGCCACCGCGTCCGAACTGGCCTTCCATCCAGACCCGAGCGGGCGCTCAGGAACCGGTACGCAGACTGTCCGGTACGCCCCGAGGGTGACCGACACATAAGGAGTGCGCGGTGACACCGGAGAAGACGAATCGCGAGCAGCGCCCCAAGGAACGCACGGAGCGCTCGGGCAGCCGGCCCGGACAGCTCGGCAGCCTCGACGTGTGGGCCCGGTCCGCCCCGATCCGCCTCGCGGGTTACGAGGAGGATCTCGCCGAGCCCCACATCCTGCCGAGCGTGGACTGACCGCGGGTCGACAATCCGCGATCGCCGACGCATGGGCGTGCGAGACTCACGCCCATGCACATCAGAGCAGCCACCGCGGCCGACTGGCCGCTGATCTGGCCCTTCTGGCACCGGATCGTCGCCGCCGCCGAGACGTACGGCTGGGACCCCGACACCTCGGAGGAGGCGGCCCGCGCCCTGTGGATGAGCCCGGCGAAACGTGTCTACGTCGCCGAGGACCCCACCGGAGCCGTCGTGGGCTCCGCCTATCTCACCCCCAACTACGGCGGCCCCGCCGCGGGCGTCGCCAACGCCGGCTTCATGGTCGACCCCGACCAGGGCGGCCGGGGCATCGGGCGGGCCCTCGCCGAACACATCCTGGCGGAGGCCAGGAGCCACGGCTACCGGGCGATGGTCTTCAACGCGGTCGTCGAGACCAACCCCGCCGTGGCCCTGTGGACGTCCCTCGGTTTCACGGTCGTCGGCACGATCCCGGCCGTCTTCGACCATCCGAAGCACGGGCTGGTCGGCCTGCACATCATGTACCGCGCCCTCTGAGCACGGTTACCCGACGAGCGCCTCGGACACGGACCACAGACGGGCCGCGTTGTCCCGGTCCAGGGCGTACGGCGCGACACCGCCGACCGAGCCGGCCCGCTCGGTGACCGGCTTGGCCTCCGCACAGTCCTCGAAGTAGCGGCCGGTGACGCCCGCCACGGTCGGCGAGGCGGCCAGCAGCACCGAGGTCGCGGCGCCCTGCTCCACCGTCTTCTGCGGCGGCAGGGTGAGTTCGCCCGAGGCGATGAACGCGGCGACCTGCTGCATGTCCATATGCCGGGCCAGGTTGGTGTCGGCGATGTTGCCCGGCATCAGGGCGTTGGCGGTGATGCCGTCGTCGGCCCAGCGCTCGGCGGCGGCCACGGCGAACAGGATGTTCGCGGTCTTCGACTGCCCGTAGGAGGTCCACGGGTCGTAGGGGCGGAACCGGTAGTCCAGGTCGTCGAAGACGACCGGGGAGAAGAGATGGCCGGTGGAGCTGACCGAGACGAGCCGGGCGCCGTTCGCCGCCGCCAGTGCCGGGTGCAGGCCGGTGGTGAGGGCGAAGTGACCGAGATGGTTGACGCCGAACTGCTGTTCCCGGCCGTCGGGCGTGCGGGTGATCTCCGACGGCGCCATCACTCCGGCGTTGTTGACCAGGATGTGCAGCGGGCCCTGCCAGCCGGCCACGAAGGCGGCGACCGTCGACCGGTCGGCCAGGTCGAGCCGGGCGACGGTCAGCTTGCCCGACTCCGGCGGCAGATCCGCCGCCAGGCGGGCCGCCACGCGGTCGCCCGCGTCGGTGTTGCGTACGGCCAGGGTGACGTCGGCGCCGGCCGAGGCGAGCGCACGGGCCGTCTCCACTCCGATACCGGAACTGGCTCCGGTCACCACGGCCTGCCGGCCGTGCAGGTCGACGCCGTCGATGACCTCGGCGGCGGTGGTGGTGGCGGCGAAGGTGCGGGGGGTTTGGGATGTGGACATGTGGGGTGTCTCCTGAGATGAGAAGTGGATCAGGCCGGGCCGTGCCCGGCCCGGTTGCCTATCGGGACGCCGGCGTGCCGCCGACGGGGGTCCAGCGCCGGTTGTCGCCCTCGCGGGTGACCCGGCCGAACACCTCGTCCGTGAAGTGCCCGGCGGCGATCACCGTGTCCGGCCGCCCGAGCACCCGGTCGCGCACCTGCCGGGCCTGGTCCGGAGCGACGTCGGAGGCGAAGGCCAGGTCGGGGTCGGCTATCTGGGCGGGGGAGTGCACGATGTCCCCGACGATCCAGACCTCCTCGGTACCGGCGCCCGACGGGTCCCGTACGACGACCGCCAGATGGCCGGGGGTGTGACCCGGCGTGGCCTCGACGGTCACGCCGGGCGCGATCGTGTCGCCGCCCGCGACGAACTCGACGACACCGGTGAGCGGCTTGAGCACCGCCTCGGCGTCCGGTCCGCCCAGGTCGGCCTCCCGTGTCGTCCAGTACTGCCATTCGGCCTGCGACATGAGGTGGCGGGCCCGGACGAAGGTGAGACCGCCGGGCGCGTGCGCGGCCGGTGTGCCGGGGAGCGGGGCGACATCGCTGGTCCAGCCGACGTGGTCGAGGTGCAGGTGCGTGTAGACGACGGTGTCGATGTCGGCGGCGGACAGCCCTTCGGCGGCGAGGTTCTTGAGCAGCGCGCCCCCTTCGAGGTGAGCGATGCCGGGTACGTCCACATCGATCTTCCCGGTGGCCAGGTCCACGAGGATCCGCTGGTCCCCGGCCTGGATCAGGAACGATCCGAAGGTGAGGAGCAGCTGCCCGTCGTCGAGATGGCCGGGGCGGGTCGTCCAGTCCACGCCGGGGAAGAGGGTGTCGGGGTCGTGGGCGCCGAATCCGTCGGGGAGATAGGTGATCGTCGTGTCGCCGACGGAGATCCGGGACCGCTTCGCGGGCTGGGGCATGGGTGATGAGGTCCTTTCGAAAAGCTGCGGGTCCGGGAGGGAGGGCGCTCAGCCGCCCAGGGTGCCCATGTGCTCGGGCGCGTAGCGGTCGCCGGCGACCGTGCCGTGCGGGGCGACCGCCTCGATGGCGGCGAGGTCGGCGGCGGTGAGCGTCACCTCGGTCGCGGCGGTGTTCTCCTCCAGGTAGCGGCGGCGCTTGGTGCCGGGGATGGCGACCGCGCCCTGCTGCTGGACCCAGGCGAGGGCGAGCTGACCGGGAGTGATGTTCTTCTCGGCCGCGATCCGGCGGACCTCGCGGACGACGTCGAGGTTGCGGTCGAAGTTCTCGCCCTGGAAGCGCGGGTCGGTACGGCGCCAGTCGTCCGCGGTGAAGTCGTCCGGGCTGGTGATCGCGCCGGACAGGAAGCCTCGGCCGAGCGGGGAGTAGGCGACCAGGCCGATGCCCAGCTCCCTGAGGGTGTCCAGGACACCGTCGTGCTCGATGCCGCGCTCGAAGAGCGAGTACTCGATCTGGAGGGCGGCGACCGGGTGGACGGCGTGGGCCCGCCGGATGGTCTTCGCGGAGGCCTCGGACAGACCGATGTGCCCGATCTTGCCCTCGGCGACCAGCTCCGCCATGGCGCCGACGGTCTCCTCGATGGGCACCTGGGGGTCGATCCGGTGCAGGTAGTAGAGGTCGACGTGATCGGTGCCCAGGTGCCGCAGCGAGCGCTCCAGCGCGTGCCGCAGGTATTCCGGCCTGCCGTTGAGGCCGACCATCCGGCCGTCGTCGGTGATCTCCACGCCGGTCTTGGTCGCGACCACGGCGGCCTCGCGGCGTCCGGACAGGGCCTTGCCGAGCAGCTGCTCGTTGACGAAGGGGCCGTAGCTCTCGGCGGTGTCCAGCAGGGTGACGCCCAGCTCCAGCGCCCGGTCGATGGTGGCCAGGGACTCCGTCTCGTCGGTGGCGCCGTAGAAGACGCTCATGCCCATGAGGCCGAGGCCCTGGACACCGACGGTCAGACCCTGGCCGCCGAGTGCGCGCTGTTCCATGATGAGGTTCCCTCGATTCCATAACTAACTGGATAGATACCTTGACCGTAGACCCGCCCGCCGACGATGTCAATAACTAGATAGTTACTGCTAGGGTGGTGGGCATGTCACGCGATTCCAGTGCCACCAAGGCCCGGCTGCTCGACGCGGCCTTCAGCGAATTCGCCGCCTACGGCATCGCCGGTGCCCGGGTGGACCGGATAGCCGAGGCCGCGGGGGCGAACAAGCGGTTGATCTACGTCTATTTCGGCAACAAGGAGCAGCTCTTCGACGAGGTGTTGCAGCGGGCGATGACGGCGGGCGCCGAGTCCGTACCGTTCGACGTCGGGGACCTGCCCGGATACGCGGGTGCGATCTTCGACCACCTGGTGGCGCGGCCGGACCTGATGCGCCTGCGGCTGTGGAAGCTGCTGGAGCGCCCCTCCGCCACCGGACTCGAACACGACGCGTTCCGTGACAAGGCGGCACTCGTGGCCGAGGCGCAGCGACGCGGCGACCTCGACGGCGACATGACGCCCGACGACCTTCTGACCATGGTGCTGGCCGCGGCCCAGGCCTGGTTCTGGGCCGCCGAGGGCGTCGACCCCAAGGAGGTCAGCGAGTCCTGGCCGCAGGAGCGGCTGGCCCTGCACCGCGAGGCGGTCGTCGAGGCGGCCCGCCGGATGACCGAGCCCAAGAAGCCCTAGTCGACGGGCGCCGTCCGCTGCCACGGGCGCAGGGTCTCCAGTGTGCGGGCCACCGCCAGCAGGGCCGCCTCCGAGCCCGGCCGTCCCGCCAGCTGTACGGCGCACGGGGCGCCCGAGGGCAGTGTGCCGAACGGCACCGACATCGCCGGCCAGCCGGTGAGGTTCCAGGCCGGGGTCAGTGGCGAGTAGGCGGTGCCGGCCAGCGCGTTGCGCACCCAGCCGCGCTCGTGCCAGGAGGCCGCCTTCGGGGCGCGGCGCGCCAGCGCCGGGGTGAGCAGCACGTCGTACTCGGTGAAGAACGGGGTGAGCCGGGCACGCAGCCGCTCACGGGAGTCGCCCACCCGGACCCCGTTCAGGAAACGGCGGCCGATCGCCGCGTGCACCCGGGTCCGCCGGGTCAGCAGCGCCGGGTCCAGACCGGCCGCGTCCACGGCCGTCCCCGCCGTCCAGTGCCGGAGCGCGGTGACGCCGATCGACACCGGGTACGGCGGCTCGGCGCGCCGCACCTGGTGCCCGGCGCCCGCCAGCAGCCCGGCCGCCTGTGCCACCGCGTTCGTATACAGCCTGCTCACGGTCGTCCCGGCCAGCGGGCTGCGCCGCGAGACGGCGATCTTCAGCGGAGTGCCCTGCGTGGTGCTCTCGAACCCCTTGCCCGCCAGGACCGAGAGCATCAGCCGGACGTCCTCGACGCTGGTCGCCAGCGGCCCGTTCTCCGACATGCCGAACCAGTCGCCGTTGCCGATCCCGGCCGGGACCACCCCGAACCCCGGCTTGATGGTGACCAGACCGCAGTTGGCCGCCGGGATGCGCAGCGAGCCCATGCCGTCGTTGCCGAGCGCGAGCGGCGCCAGCCCGGCGGCGACCGCGGCCGCGCTGCCGCCCGAGGAGCCGCCCGCGCTGCGCAGCGTGTCCCACGGGTTGCGGGTGACTCCGTGGACCCCGTCGGTCGTACCGAAGACACAGAGTTCGGGCACGTTCGTCAGTCCCACGACCACCGCGCCCGCCGCCCGCAGCCGGGCCACGGTGGCATGGTCGGCGTCGGCGGGTGTGTCCGGCGTCGCGGCCGAACCGTCCCGATGTGCCTCGCCGCGCACCGCCAGATTGTCCTTCACGGCCAACGGCACACCGGCCAGCGGGAGTTCACCGAGGTCGGCGCGGGCCGCGACCTCGTCCGCCTCGGCGAGCGCCGCCTCGGCACGGACCTTCCGGAACGCGCCGATCCGCCCGTCGAGCCGTGCGATCCGCTCCAGATGCTCGGCCACCACCTCCCGCGGAGTGACCCGCTTCTCTCGTACGGCGGCGGCGATCTCGGCGGCGGTCCGGCCGACCCAGCTGGTCACGGGCGCTCCTGGGGGTGCGGGAGAGAGGCTTACTCGTCGGTACGAGAGGGCACTCTGCCGCGCCGCGGGCTTCGCGTCGAGAGCATCCGCCGCCGGACATGCGGACGGAGTGTGCCGCGGGCCGTCCGTCGGTGTCTGCGCTGTTCCCGCAGATCATCCGACCACTTCCTCAACTCTCGCACGTGCACGCCCCATTGACAGGCTTCTGGGCCCGCTCAATCATCAGACATCCGATGAATGGAGCCGCGCATGAGCATGTCTCCCTATCCAAGACGTCAGGTGCTGGGGACCGCGGCGGGCGTCGCCGCGGCGGCCGCCCTGCCGCTCGCCGCGTCGACCCCGGCGCACGCCGCCGAGCCTGCCGAGGCTCGCGCCGCCGGGTCGGCCGCTGCGGGTGCCGCCTCGCCATGGGTCCCCGTCCCCGCTCCGGTCCCCGTACCGCTCGACTCCCTCTACGACAACGACGGCATCGACACCGCCGAGGCCCGAGGCGGTGACTTCGACGGCTCCGGCTACACGTTCCCGGGCGAGGAACTCCCGGCCGGCCGTATCGAGGTCGACGGCATCCCCTTCGACTTCCCCGCCGCGACGGCGGGCGCCAAGAACAACGTTGTCGCACGCGGCCAGCGCGTCGGCCTCCCCCAGGGCCACTACCTGTCCGCCGTCTTCCTCACCGCCGGCAGCTACGGCAACGCCTCCGGCCGGGCCACCGTCCACTACGCCGACGGCACGACCACCACCGCCGGCCTGAGCGGCGGCGACTGGTACGCGGTGGGCGGCGCGCTGGCGGCGCCGTACCGCTACCAGCCGGACGGCGGCAAGGACCAGCACGGCGTCGGGATCGGCACCTCCGAGGTGTGGATCGACCCGCAGCGCGAGGCCGTCGCCCTCACCCTGCCGGCCGGCGACCCGGCCGAGGCGGGCAAGACCGCCCTGCACGTCTTCGCGCTCTCCCTCCAGCCCGTCGCCCAGGGGCGGGCGCTGGCCCTGCGCGACGCCCGCTCCACCGGCTCCCTGCTGGACGCCACCGGCGCCCAGAGCGTCGAGGCCACCGTCGTCAACGCGGGCACCGTCGCGATCCTGGCCCGCGACGCGGTGTCGGTACGCGTCGACGTCCCCGGCGCCCGTACCGTCGAGCCCGCCCGCATCCGCCGCCTCGACCCCGGCGAACAGGCCCGCGTCCACGTCGGCATCCGCAGCCGCACCGGCACAGCGCCGGGCACCGAGCGGGACGGCACGGTGAGCGTACGCGGACTCGGCGCCCAAGTCGGCGCCGCCCAGCGCACGTTGACGCTCGGCACCGCCGACTACCAGCCCACCGAGACCTCGCTGACCGGTCATCAGGCGCCCTACTGGTTCAACGAGGCCAAGTTCGGCATCTTCATCCACTGGGGCGTCTACTCGGTGCCCGCGTGGGCGCCGGTCGGGGTGCAGTACGCCGAGTGGTACTGGGACCAGATGCAGGACCCGAACAACCCGACCTACGCCTACCACCGGGACACCTACGGCGAGGACTTCGCCTACGACGACTTCATCCCGCGTTTCACCGCCGAGAAGTTCGACCCGCGGGCGTGGGTGGAGCTGTTCCGGGACGCCGGTGCCCAGTACCACGTACTGACCTCCAAGCACCACGAGGGCTTCGCCCTGTGGGACACCAAGCTCTCCGACCGCAACGCCGTCAAGATGGGCCCGAAACGGGACCTGGTCAAGGAGCTGTTCGAGGCGTCCCGCCGGTACGCGCCCGAACTCCACCGCGGCCTCTACTTCTCCATGCCCGAGTGGTTCAACCCCGACAGCCCCTGGATGGGCCACGCCCCGCGCAACCCGTACACGCTGGAGCCGCTGCCGTACACCGGATACACCTCCGGCAAGGACTACGTGCGGGACTTCCAGGCCCCGCAGATGCTCGAACTGATCCACGGCTACGACCCGGAGATCATCTGGTGCGACATCGGCGGCGCGAACGACAGCGTCCACGTCCTCGCCGAGTACTTCAACCACGCAAAGAACCGGGCCCGTCCGGTCGACGTGACCGTCAACGACCGCTCGGGCATCGGCTTCCACGACTTCACCACGCCCGAGTACACGACGTACGCCGACACGGTCGTCGCCAAGTGGGAGGCCAGCCGCGGCCTCGACCCGCGCAGCTACGGCTACAACCGGGCCACCCCGGACGACGCCTACATGACCACCGAGGAGGTCGTGCACAGCCTGGTCGACATCGTCTCCAAGAACGGCAACTTCCTGCTCGACATCGGCCCCCGCGCCGACGGCACCATCCCGGAGATCATGCAGACCCGGCTGCGGGAGACCGGCGCCTGGCTCGCGGTCAACGGCGAGGCGATCCACGGCACCACCTACTGGTCGCGCATGGCCCAGCTCGGCGAGGACCTGCGGTTCACCGTCCGCCCGGACGAGGCCTTCTACATCCACTCCCTGGCCCGGCCCGGCGCCAAGCTCACCGTCGAGGCACCGGTACCGGTCCGGCCCGGCGACAAGGTGACCATGCTCGGGCACCACCGGCCGCTGACCTGGACCGTCGTGGGCGGAGCACTGGTGATCGACGTGCCCGAGTCGGCCCGGCGGGCCGGAGAACATGTGTGGGTGTTCAAGGTGGAGTGGCACGGCTGACGCAGGAGGGAGGACCCCGGCGGTCCAGGAAAGGCCCTAGGAACGCGCGGCGGGTGCCGTGCTGCCCCGTACCGTCAGGCGGGGTACCGGCACCCGTATGGCCCGGGCCGAGCCGCCGTCCAGGAGGGCCGTCAGTTCGTGTGCCGCCACCCGGCCGAACTCGGCGCTGTCCCGGGAGAGCGCCGACAGCCATGGCTTGACCATGCGGCACAGGGCCGAGTCCTCCCAGGAGACGACGGAGACGTCGTCCGGGACCGAGTAGCCGAGTTCGGCGGCGGCCGCGACCCCGGCCACCGCCATCACGTCGTTGTCGTAGATCAGGGCCGTCGGGGGCGGGGTCGCCCGCAGGACACGGCGGGTGACGGCCGCGCCCTCGGCGTCGGAGTAGTCGGTGGTGACCGAGCGGACCTCGGAGAGCCCCCGACCGTCCGCCTCCGTGCGCAGGGTGCGGATCCGGCGCTGGGTGTGGGCGAGGCCCGGCAGACCCGCGATGTGCACGATCCTGCGGTGCCCCAGTGCCGTCAGCTCGTCGACCACCGACGCCATCGCGGCCGCGTCGTCCGCCCAGACCGTCGAGAGACCGGGGTGGCGTTCGTCGGGGGCGCCGCCGATCACCACCGCGGGCAGGCCGAGCTCGTCGAGGAGGCCGGGGCGGGGGTCGTCGGCGCGCGGGTCCACCATCAGGATGCCGTCGACGCGGTGTTCCGCCCACCAGCGGCGGTACACCGCGCACTCGTCGGCCACGTCTTCAGCCATCTGGAAGAGCAGGCCGAGATGGCGTTCGGCGAGCACCTCCTGGATGCCGGAGACCAGTTGGAGGAAGAACGAGTCCACGCCCAGCGAGTGCGCGGGACGGGCGAGGACGAAGCCCACCGTGGCCGCGCCCTCGCCGGACAGGGCGCGGGCGGCCGTGCTGGGCCGCCAGCCGAGCTGCTCGGCGACCCGGTGCACCCGGGCCCTGGTGGTCTCGGAGACACCGGGGCGGCCGTTGAGCGCGAAGGAGACCGCGCTCTCGGAGACTCCGGACCGGCGCGCGATGTCCTTCATCGTCGGCCGGCGCGCGGGGACGCGTTTCTCCGCCAACTCACTTCCTCATTCGGTCGGGACCGTGATCCGCTAATGCGCTTGAGTTCGAACACCCTAAAGCGCATTAGCGATCGACCGCAATACGTTCGTAACACCTTTCTGAGCAGGGGCTTTGAGCCACTAATGACTTTAGCTCTGCCGAATCCATTGACTCGTCGCGGAAACGGCGTGCAAGGTCTGGCGCGGCACCTTCGGCCACCCCCCGCTGCAAAGGAGCAACGGACCATGCGTATCTCCCGCAGAGCCCTCGCCCTCGCCGCTGCCGCCTTCCTCGCCCTGCCGCTGAGCGCCTGCGGTTCCGGGGAGGACGGCGGCGGCTCCACCGACGCCTCGGGCAAGGTGGAGGGCGACATCACGTTCCAGACGTGGAACCTGCGCGCGAACTTCAAGTCGTACTTCGAGGGCCTGATCGCGGACTTCGAGAAGAAGTACCCGGACACCCAGGTGAAGTGGATCGACCAGCCCGCCGAGGGCTACGCCGACAAGATCAGCGCGGACGCGGCCGGCGGCACCCTGCCCGACGTCGTCAACGTCTCCCCGGACCTCGCCGCCCCGCTCGCCAAGGCGGGCCTCGCCCTCGACCTCGACAAGGCGGCGAGCAAGTACAAGTCCGAGTATCTGGAAGGGGCCTGGGCCAGCCATCAGATACCGGGGATGAGCGGGACGTACGCCTTCCCCTGGTATCTGAACACCGGGCCGCTCTTCTACAACAAGGCCCTGTTCAAGCAGGCCGGACTCGACCCCGCGCAGCCGCCGAAGACCTATGACGACCTCTTCGCCGACGCACTGAAGATGGCCCAGCAGAGCGACGGCAAGGTCGCCACCCTCGCCAACGTCCCCACCGTCGAGGACTTCGGGCGCTACGGCGCCGAGCTGATGGACAAGGCGGGCACCGGGTTCGCCTTCAACGATGCCAAGGGGATCGAACTGCTCACCAAGTACAAGGAGTTGTACGACGCGAAGGCACTGGACCCGCAGGCGCTGACCGCCACCCCGGAGTCGTCCGGCAAGAAGTTCCTCACCGAGGCCGTCGCCATGAACCCCGGCAGCGCCCTCGACCTCGCCAACTTCAAGAAGCAGGCGCCGAACCTGTACAAGAACATCGGCATCACCGATCAGATCACCAGCACCGGGCACGTCAACATGTACGTGATGGGCGTGATGGTCAACTCGAAGACCAAGCACACGCCGGCCGCCGTCGCCTTCGCGCACTTCGTGACCGACGCGCAGAACCAGATGTCCTTCGCCAAGAAGGTCGCCATCTTCCCCAGCACCGCCGGTTCCCTCGACGACCCGTACTTCACCAAGGAGGACGGCACCGACGAGACCCGGGTGCGGATCGCCGCCGCCAAGTCGCTGAAGAACGCGGTCAATTACACGCCGGTGCTGTTCAGCGACCAGATGAAGACCGCGCTGGGCAACGAGGTCGCCAAGGCCTTGCAGGGCAAGGAGAGCCCCAAGGCGGCTCTGGACAACGCTGTCAAGGCCTGCGACCAGCTGCTCCAGCAGCAGGGCTGAGGGGCGAGGCATGGCCGGCGTGTCCCGCGTGCGGCGTCAACTGCCCACCAGTCCGTGGCTGTTCGCCGCTCCCGGGCTGCTGGTCATCGGCGCCTTCGTGCTCTATCCGTTCGTCTCGACGGTGGTCAACTCCTTCACCGACCGCCGCACACTGATCCCCGGCCGGTTCGTCGGCCTCGCCAACTTCCGTGAGCTGATCCACGACGACATGTTCTGGACCGGCCTGCGCAACAGCACCCTGTACATCGTCGTGGTCGTGCCCGCCCTCGTCGTCCTGCCGCTGCTGCTCGCGCTGCTGGTGCAGAAGAACATCCCGGGCATCACCTTCTTCCGGTCCGCCTTCTACACCCCGGTCGTCGCCTCGATCGTCGTGGTCGGGCTCATCTGGGTGTGGCTGCTCGACGAACGCGGCCTGGTCAACTCCCTGCTGGAGACGGTCGGGATCGGCCGGATCGGCTTTCTCAGCGACCAGTGGCTGCTCCTGCTGAGCGCGATGGCGGTCACGGTCTGGAAGGGCCTGGGCTACAACATGATCATTTATCTGGCGGCGCTCGCCAACGTCCCGCGCGAGCTGCACGAGGCCGCCGCCGTGGACGGCGCGGGGGCGGTGCGCCGCTTCCTCTCCGTCACCGTGCCCGCCGTACGCTCCACGATGGTGCTGGTCGCCGCGCTCTCCTCGGTAGCCGCGTTCAAGGTGTTCTCCGAGGTGTACCTGATGGCCGGCCCGGACGGCGGCCCGGCAGGCGAGGACACCACCCTCGTGATGCTCGTCCAGCGCACCGGCACCGGCCTGACCGGACGGGTCGGCTATGCCTCGGCGCTCTCCGTCGTGGTCTTCGTCGTCACCGTCGTGCTGATGCTGCTGGTGCTGCGCGCCGACCGGAGGGACCGCCCATGAGCGTCTCCCGGGCACGCTTCACCGACGAGCACGGGCGCCGCATCCGGATCGGCGAACTGGTCCTGCGGTACGCCCTGCTGCTGCTCGTGCTGGCGGTCACCGTAGGACCTTTCCTGTGGCAGCTGTCGACCTCGCTCAAGGGGCCGACCGAGGACATCTTCAGCTCGCCCCCGAGCTTCCTGCCCGAGCATCCCACCCTGCACAACTACCAGCGGGTCGCCGACACCATCCCCGTCTGGGACTACGCCCTCAACTCGCTGAAGGTGGCGGGCGCGAGCGTGGTCACCAACTGCGTCGGCTCGGCGCTCGCCGGCTACGCCCTGGCCCGGCTGCGCTACCGAGGCCGCCGCGTGGCCACCCTCGTCTTCATCCTCGCGATGCTCGTGCCGGTGGAGGGGATCATCATCGCCCAGTTCACCACCATGCGGGAACTCGGCCTCAACAACACCCTGATCGGCGTCGTGCTGCCCGGCTCCATCGGCGCCATGAACGTGCTGCTGATGCGCAACGCCTTCCTCAACCTGCCCTACGAGATCGAGGAGGCGGCCTACGTCGACGGCGCCAATGTCTGGCAGCGGTTCCTGCGGATCGCCCTGCCGTCGGTCAAGGGCACCGTCGCCGTCGTCGCGATCTTCGCCTTCATGGGCGCCTGGGACGACTTCCTCTGGCCCCTGATCGTGCTCAGCGACCCGTCCAGGTTCACGCTCACCATCGGCCTCAACTACCTGCACGGCACCTTCGCCAACGACGAACGCCTCGTCGCCGCCGGCACCGTGATCGCCGTGGCCCCGCTCATCGCCCTGTTCGCCTGCCTCCAGCGGTACTTCTTCCGCGGCGTCGGCGAAGGCGCCGTCAAAGGCTGAACCCCCGTTCCCGCAAGGAGACCGCATGCCTCCGGCCGTGCGCTTCGGCGTCAACTACACCCCCAGCGAAGGGTGGTTCCACCACTGGCTCGACTTCGACCTGGACTCCGTACGCGCCGACCTCGACTCGATCGCCGCTCTGGGACTCGACCACATCCGGGTCTTTCCGCTGTGGCCCTACTTCCAGCCCGACCGCACCCTGATCCGGCCCCGCGCGGTCGAGCAGCTCGTCGCCCTCGCCGACGCGGCCGCCGAACGCGGTCTCGACGTCAACGTGGACGGACTGCAGGGGCACTTGAGCAGCTTCGACTTCCTGCCGGCCTGGACCCGGACCTGGCACCGGCGCAACCTCTTCACCGACCCGGAAGTCGTGGCGGGGGAGACCGCCTATCTCCGCACCCTGGCCGCGGCGCTCGCGGACCGGCCCAACTTCATCGGCATGACGATCGGCAACGAGGTCAACCAGTTCGCCGCCGGCCCGCATCCGGATCCGGACCGGGCCACCGAGGAGGAGGCGGAGCGCTGGCTGGTACGGCTGCTGGCCGCCTGTGCCGAGGGCGCCCCCGGCAGACTCCACCTGCATGCCTCCTACGACGCCGCCTGGTACCAGGACGACCAGCCCTTCACCCCCGCCCACTCGGCCCGCCTCGGCGACCTCACCGCCGTGCACTCCTGGGTGTTCAACGGCACCGCCCAGCGCCACGGCCGCACCGCCCCGCAGACCGAGCAGCACGCCGCGTACCTGGTGGAGCTGAGCAAGGCCTGGGCCGCGGACCCGCACCGGCCCGTCTGGCTCCAGGAAGTGGGCGCGCCCGCGCCGCTGATCCCCGCCGAGCACGCGGCCGCCTTCACCGAGGCGACCCTGACCGCCGTACTGGACTGCCCAGATCTGTGGGGCGTCACCTGGTGGTGCTCGCACGACGTCAGCCGGAGCCTCGCCGACTTCCCCGAACTCGAATACGGGCTCGGTCTGATGACCAACGACCGCAAGCCCAAGGACCTCGCGCACGCCCTCGCGGCGGCCGAGCCCAGGGCGGCGAAGGCACGCGACACGGCGCTCGTCGTGCCCGCCGACCCGGCCCGGCGCTCCCGGTGCGCGCCAGGCGGGCCTGTCTTCGACGCCTGGTTCCGGCTCGCCGCCGACGGCGCCCGCCCCACCACCGTCCTCGACACCCGCGCCGACGACCAGGACCATCTCGCCGCGCGCGGCATCACCGAGGTCGTCACTCCCGATCAGGTACTCCCCACCCCACCAGGAGGCACCCGCTCGTGAACCCCAGCAGACGTACCGTCCTGATCGCCGCCACCGCGGCGGCCCTGGCCCGCTCACTGCCGGCGACGGCAGCGACCGAGGCGACGGCAGCGACCGAGGCGACGGCCGTCACCCCGCCGTACGCCTCCTACTGGTACCCGGACTCCTTCCCCTCCGGCAGCCCCGGCACCGGCATCACCTGGCACAGCCTGAAGAGCTGGACGGCGGCGGGGGACACGGACCTCGCCTTCAACGCCGCCTCCGTGCCGCTCGCCGCCCGTTTCACCCCCACCCCGGCCAACACCACCGCCCGCTCCGGGCAGGCCCGCGTCCAGGCGCTGGTGTCCTTCGGGCCCACCTCCAGCAACCCCTCCCAGGGCGCGGCCACCGCCGACTACTACGCGCTGACCCACTGGTCCTACCTCGACGAGCTGGTCTTCTGGGGTGGCTCGGCGGGGGAGGGGATCGTCCTCGCCCCGAACGCGCCGATCGTGGACGCCGCCCACCGGCACGGCGTGCCCGTCCTCGGCAACATCTTCCTGCCGCCCACCGCCTACGGCGGCCAGCTGCAGTGGACCCGCGACCTGGTCCAGCAGGACTCCACCGGGCACTATCCGCTCGCCGCCCAACTGGTCGCGGTGGCCGCCGCCTACGGCTTCGACGGCTGGTTCGTCAACGCCGAGACCGGCGGCGGCAACACCGCCCTCGGCACCGCCATGCTCGGTTTCATGACCGAGCTGAAGTCCCTCGCCGCCGGCCGGGGCCAGCGGGTGACCTGGTACGACGCGATGACCGTGAACGGGACGGTCAGCTGGCAGGGCGCGCTCAACAGCCAGAACCAGGCTTTCTTCCAGACCGCCGACGACATGTTCGTCGACTTCCGCTGGAGCACCTCGACGCTCGCCTCCTCGGGCACCAAGGCAGTCCAACTGGGCCGCAGCCGCTATGAGTTGTGGGCCGGTGTCGACGTCGAGTCCAACGGGTCCAGCACCTCCGTGAACTGGGACGCGATCGTGCCCAGCGGCTCTGCGCACGTCACCTCGATCGGCTTCTACCGGCCCGAGTGGACCCGCAACCACCTCCCCGCGAGCCGCACCCCCGGCGACTTCCACGCCGCCGACGACCGGTTCTGGACCGGGCGGTCACTGGACCCGTCCCTGCCGGACGGCACGGATCCGTGGCGGGCGCCGGCCGTGTCGGTGGCGGACCGGTCGACGGTGTCGGCGGTGCCGTTCGCGAGCGTCTTCAACACCGGGCACGGGCTGCGCTGGTACGAGGACGGCGAGGTCACCTCGGACACCGCCTGGAACCACCTCGGTCTGCAGGACCGGCTGCCGTCCCGGCGGTGGGCGGTGCGGACGGCGGGCACCAGGCCGGCCGTGACCTTCGACTTCGCGGACGCCTGGCGGGGCGGCAGCAGCGTGCTGGTCAACGGTGCGCTGGACCAGCCCGTGGTGCTGGACCTCTACGCGACCCAGCTGCCGATCTCGGCACAGACGGTTGTCGAACTGACGTACCGGACCGACGCCGGCGCCGTGGACGTCGAGCTCGCCGTCGCCACCGCCGAGCCGGGCACCGCCGGAGCGGCACCGCCGTACACCTATCTGCCGGTGGACTCGGGCGACGGCTGGTCTACCGCGACCGTCCCGCTCACCGGCCTCTCCGGCACCGTCCACGCCCTCGGTGTCCGGCTCACCGCCACCGGCGGGCCCGTGCGGTGGCGGCTCGGCGCCATAGCCGTACGGGAGGCGGTGAGCACTCCCGCCGCTCCCGCCGACCCGGGGATCACGGCGGCCGACGGCGGAAACCTGCGCCTCGCTTGGGACGCCGCCCCCGGCGCTGTGCGCCACTACACCCTGCACCGGCTGCTCCCCGACGGCACCCGGCGCTTCCTCGGCGCCACCGGCCAGCGGGCCTATTACCTGACCGGGCTCCAGCCGGAGCAGGGCGAGGCGGCGGCACGGTTCGAAGTGCGTGCCGTAGGGGAGCTGTACACCTCGTCGGATCCCGTGACCGTCACGCACACCTGGTAACCGGTAACGAACAAACGGAGCACCCCACATGCATGACGACCGCAGCTTGGTGGAAGCCCGCCTCAGGCGCGTCCTCGACGAGCGCATCCGTCCCGCCGTGTACCCCGAGTCCGTCCCGCTCGACGTCGCCGTGTGGCACGCGCCGGGCGAGCCCGTGCCGGTCGACGAAGGGCTCGCGGCCGAGCCCGGACCGATCGAGGTGGGCGCCCGGTGGGGTGCTCCGTGGGGCACCAGCTGGTT
>NZ_JBVIKO010000004.1:358890-595443 GCF_055580905.1 Streptomyces sp. NPDC031497 | reverse complement strand
ACATTCCGAACCCGGAAGCTAAGCCTTACAGCGCCGATGGTACTGCAGGGGGGACCCTGTGGGAGAGTAGGACACCGCCGAACAAATTTTGGGAAAGGCCCACGCCGTATGGCGTGGGCCTTTCTGCATTTACGGGTCTTTTCGCGGCTGCGTCTGTGGCTAGAACGTCACGTCCGCCGTGTCGACCGTGCCGCCCTTTCGGCCGGGGGCCTCCTGCCACTGCCAGTAGAGGTTCGTGTGCGAGATGACCTGCTCCGGGGCCGGCGCACCGTACGCGGTGAGGTCCTCGGTGGTGTGGGCGTCGCCGACCAGAGTCGCGTCGTAACCGCGGACCATCGCGCCGTGCAGGGTGGAGCGGACGCAGGCGTCGGTCTGGGCGCCCGTGACGACCACGCGGCCCACGCCGTGTTCGGCCAGGACGGACTCCAGCTCGGTGTCCTCGAAGGAGTCACCGTAGCGCTTGTGGATGAGGGGCTCGGTGGCCTCCTCGCGGGTGAGCTCCGGGACGTACTGCCAAGGGGCGCTGTCCGGCTTCAGCTCGTCGCTGGAGTGCTGGATCCAGATCACCGGGACCGCCTCGGAACGGGCCTTGGTGATGAGGGTGTTGATGTTGGCGATGACCTCGTCGCGGTTGTGGGAGCTGTCCACCACTCCGTTCTGCACATCCACGACCAGCAGGGCGGTGTTCGGGCGGTTCGGCAGAGTCGTCATGGCGTCCACAGTAGGCGGGGGCACTGACAGCGGGCCTTGTGTGAGCGTCGTAAACGAGGTGAGCGGGGCGGTGGGTGGCGGCTACCGTGGCCGTATGAGTGCGATGACCAGCGGTGATTACGTTGTTCGGGCGATACGGGCCGAGGAGTGGGAGGCCGTGAAGCGGTTGCGTCTTGTCGCGTTGCGGGACCCGGTGGCGGATATCGCCTTCCTGGAGAGCTATGAGGACGCCGCTTCCCGGCCGGACTCCTTCTATCAGGAGCGGGCCGCCCGGTCCGCCCAGGAGCCGAGCGGTGCGCGGCAGTTCATCGCCGAGGCGGCGGACGGGGTGTGGGCCGGGAGCGTGACCGTGCTCGTCGAGGAGGCCGGGTCGACGGACTGGGCCGGAGTTCCGGTCGAGCGGCGGCAAGGGCATGTGGTCGGGGTGTTCGTGCGGCCCGAGCACCGTGGGAGCGGGCTGCTCAAGGCACTGTTCGACGCCGGTGTGGCATGGGCGCGGGAACAGGGTGCCGAGCGGGTCCGGCTGCTGGTGCACGAGACGAACGCGCGGGCCCAAGCGGCCTACCGCAAGGCGGGGTTCGTGCCGAGCGGGGTACTCGTGCCGTTCGTCAAGGACGAGGCGGAGAACGAGGTGGAGTTCGTTCTGGAGTGGCCGTCCCGGGCCCGCGCCTAGACGGGCAGTTCCCGGTGAGGCCAGCGGGAGCGGGCCTGTTCGTGGGAGCGCAGCAGGGCGAGGGTCGGCAGGCCCTGGTCGACGCCGGCGGCGAGCAGGTCGGGGAGCTGGGGGAGCGGGGCCACGGCCGCGACGTCGTCCAGGACCAGGGTCAGTGGTGGGTCGAGCCGACCGGAGGATGACCGTTCGGCCATGCGCCGGCCGCGCTCGACCACGCTGGAGGCGAGGGCCGTCAGGAGGGGCATCGCGCCGGGGTTGGTCCTGGGGTCCTCGATGGATTCACCGACCACATAAAGCGTGCCCCCTTCGGCGACGAAGGAATCCAGGGCGAGGGCGTCGGATCGGTTGGGTGTGCACGCCTCGCGGATGTTGACGGTGAAGAGGGCGGCGAGTGCCCGGGCCGTCAGCTCCTGGGCGATGTCCCTGCGTTCGGGATGGGAGGTGAGCGCGGCTTCGAGTTCGCCGGCCGCGCCGGGGGCCGCCTTCGGATGGGTGCGGAGCGTGCGTACGGCGTCCTGGACGCCGGTGCCCTGTGCCCAGCGGTGCACGTGGCGGATCGCGCGGTGCTCCAGGGCGGCGGCGTGCAGGTAGCTGCGCAGGAGCGTTTCGGCCGTGTCGGTGACCGCCTGGTCGATCTTGGCGGTGGGTTTCACGGGGGTGAGGATTGCCTGGGCGCGCAGGACGGCGGTCTGCTTGTCCTCGCAGTCGGCCGTGGGAGACCAGTGGAAGCGGGCCGGGGTGTCGCAGAGGTGGTTCGGGTCGTAGAGGAGGACCGGGCCGAGTTTGGCCCGGGCGTCCTTGGTGTCGGACCAGAGGGCCGGGTTCGAGGTGACGACCAGGGAGGGGCCGGCCGCGTCGCGGATGGCCTGGGCCGCGGTGGTGTGGCGGGTGTCCTTGGGTGCGATGTGGATTTTCGTCCACCCGCCCACCTGGTCGCCGTTGGCAGCGGGGTGAGCGTAGAAGCCGGCGGGGGCCGTTGGCTCAAAGGCGATCGTCTCCAGGGCCGCCGTCTCCGGGGCGATCGTCTCGTGGACGATCGTCTTCTGGGCGGTCGGTGTCTGCCTCGGGTCCGGTTCCGTGCGTGGTTCCGGGCCCGGCGTCGTCGCAGGCGTGTGCTTTTCCGCCGTCCGTCTTCTTCTTCCCGCGCGCCATCTCGCCACCGTCCCCATCACGAACACCGTCAGGACCAGCAGGATCATCAGCTGGCCGATGAACAGGCCCCAGAACAGGCCCCACCCGGACAGCTGGGCCGGCGGTGTGTCCGGCCAGGCGCCGGTGATGTCGTGCGGTTCGCCGATGAGGTGGCGCATCGCGGGCGGGGTGTGGGCCAGGTTGACGGTCGACGGCCAGGTGCCGTGCGAGAACCAGGCCGCCAGGCCGGTCGCCGTCCACACCATGACCGTGATGCCGAGCAGGAACGCGAGTATGCCGATCAGCAGGCCGTCGGGGATGCCGCCGCCGCTCGCCTGTTCGCGCTCCTGCCGGGGGTCCGGTCTCACGATCGGGTCCTCCCTACGCCACCGTCGATTCCGAGTCGCCGAGGTGCTGTTCGACGAAGGCCGCCGCCCGCTGTTCCGCCTCCAGTTCGGCGGCGCGCAGGGCGTCGTCGGCGGCGGCGAGATGGTCGGCGGACGACTCGGTCATCGCGCGGTCGGTGAAGACGAGCGGGCGTTCCGTCTCGGTGATCAGGTGTTTGACGACCTGGACGTTGCCGTTGACGTCCCAGACGGCGATGCCGGGGGTGAGAGTGGGGATGATCTCCACTGCCCAGCGTGGGAGGCCCAGCACCCGGCCGGTGGCGCGGGCCTCGTCCGCCTTCTGGGCGTAGATCGTCCGTGTCGACGCCATCTTCAGGATCGCCGCCGCCTCCTTCGCCGCCGCGCCGTCGACCACGTCGGAGAGGTGGTGGACGACCGCGACGAAGGAGAGGCCGAGCCGGCGGCCGAACTTCAGCAGGCGCTGGAAGAGCTGGGCCACGAAGGGGCTGTTGATGATGTGCCAGGCTTCCTCGACCAGGAAGATGCGCTTCTTGCGGTCGGGGCGGATCCAGGTGTGCTCCAGCCACACGCCGACGATCGCCATCAGGATGGGCATGGCGATGGAGTTGCGGTCGATGTGGGAGAGGTCGAAGACGATGAGGGGGGCGTCGAGGTCGATGCCGACCGTGGTCGGGCCGTCGAACATGCCCCTCAGGTCACCGTCGACCAGGCGGTCCAGGACCAGGGCCACGTCCAGGCCCCAGGCGCGTACGTCGTCTATGGCGACGTTCATCGACTCCGCGGACTCCGGCTCGGGGTGCCGTAGCTGTTCGACGATGTCCGTCAGGACCGGCTGACGGTCCAGGATCGTCTCGTTGACATAGGAGTGCGCGACCTTCAGGGCGAAGCCCGAGCGTTCGTCGAGGCCGTGGCCCATCGCCACTTCGATGATGGTGCGGAGCAGCGCCAGCTGGCCCGTTGTCGTGATCGACGGGTCCAGGGGGTTCAGGCGGATGCCGTGGTTCAGGGCCGCCGTCGGGTCGAGCCGGATGGGTGTTATCCCCAGCTCTTCCGCGATGAGGTTCCACTCGCCGACGCCGTCCTCGCCCTGGGCGTCCAGGACGACGACCTGGCGGTCGCGGAAGCGCAGCTGCCGTAGGACGTAGGTCTTCTCCAGGGCCGACTTGCCGTTGCCGGACTCGCCGAGGACCAGCCAGTGCGGGGCCGGGAGCTGTTGGCCGTAGAGCTGGAACGGGTCGTAGATGTAGCCCTTGCCGGAGTACACCTCACGGCCGATGATCACGCCCGAGTCGCCCAGGCCGGGGGCGGCCGTGGGGAGGTAGACCGCCTGGGCCTGGCCGGTGGAGGTGCGGACCGGGGAGCGGGTCGTCTCGACCTTCCCGAAGAGGAAGGACGTGAAGGCTTCGGTGAGGACGGACAGCGGGTCCCTCATCAGCGCATCAGCCTCTACCTTCGGATTCCGGTGGCGAAGGGCAGTGTGTTCACGAAGGCGCGGTGGTGCTCGCGGTCGCACCACTCCAGCTTCAGGTACGACTTTCCGGCGGACGCCCTTATCGTGCGCTTGTCGCGGTTGAGGGCCTCCGGGTTACGGGAGGAGACCGTGATGTAGCCGACCAGGTTGACGCCGGCCGCGCCGCTGGCCAGGTCCTCGCCGCGCTGGTCGAGGCGGTTGTGGGCGGCGATGTCGCGGGGGTCGACGGTCCGGTTCATCTTGGCGGCGCGGGACGCCTCCGCGTCGTCGTTGGTCTTCTCCGTGAGCATGCGTTCGATGGCGACCTCGGTGGGTTCGAGGTCCATGGTGACCGCCACCGTACGGATGACGTCGGGAGTGTGGACCAGGAGCGGGGCCAGGAAGTTGACGCCGACGGGGGTCATCGGCCACTCCTTCACCCAGGCCGTGGCGTGGCACCAGGGCGCGCGGGTGCTGGACTCGCGGGTCTTGGCCTGGAGGAACGTCGGCTCCATGGCGTCCAGTTCGGCCGGCCAGGCGTTGCGCTGGGTCATCGCCTGGATGTGGTCGATGGGGTGGTCCGGGTCGTACATGGAGTGGATGAGGGAGGAGAGGCGGCCCTGGCCGAGGGGCTGGCGGACGCGGATGTCCGCCTCCTGGAGGCGGGAGCAGATGTCGGTGAGCTCGCGGGCCATGACGACCGCGAGACCGGCGTCGCGGTCCAGCTTGCGGCCGCCCTGGGGGCGGGCCGCGCGGGCCATCGCCTGGGCCTCGGCGGCCAGTTCGCGGGAGTAGTGCATACAGGCGACGAGGTACGCGCGGTGCTGCTCGCTGCTGGTGGAGACCATGGACTGGAGCTGGTCGTAGGAGTGGGACAGCCAGTCCGGGGCCTTCTCGTCGCCGCGCTGGGCGACGTCCTTGGCGTGGGCGTCGGGGTCGGCGGGGAGGGTGCGGGCGAGCATCTGGAGGCGGGTGACGAAGCCGTCGCCGTTGGCCACGTGCTTGAGGAGGGTGCCGAAGCGGTCGACGAGGGCTTCCTGGTCCTCGGAGTCGCGCAGGCCGACGCCCGGGCCCTCGATCTCGATCGCGGCGGTGACCGTCTTGCGGTCGGCGTGGAGGAGGACGGCGATCTCGTCGGGACCGAACGGGGCGGCGAGCCAGCTGATCCGGCCGATGCCGGGCGGCGGGCCGACCTCGACCTCGCGGCCGTCGATCCGGGTGCCGGCCTCGGCGGCCGTGGAACGGTAGACCGTGCCCTGGCGCAGGGTGCGCTTGAAACTGCGGTTGATCTCGAACCACTTGTAGAACGTACGGCGCTTGTACGGCACGTAGACCGCCGCCAGTGCGAGCAGCGGGAAGCCCATGAGGAGCACGATCCGCAGGGAGAGGACCGGGACGAGGAGCCCGCACATCATGCCGAGGAACGCGCCCGCGATGATCAGCACGATCTCGCCGGATTCACGGTTCCGGCCGACGATCGCGTTCGGCCGGGCGCGGCCGATCAGATACGTACGGCGGGGCGTGACCGGATGGGACAGATGGGACTCGGTCGTCAACGCCCTTCACCTCCCGAGCTGTTGTTGCGGGTGTTGCCGGCGTGCGGGGTGTTCAGCGGGCTGGGCGCGCGGGGTGCGGGTGCGGCGGAGGGGACAGATCCGCCGCCCCCACTGTTCGGGGTGCGCGTGCTGTGCGCGGCGACGCCGCCCGAGGCCGGGTTGGACGGGCGGGCACCGGAGGGGGCGGAACCGCCGCCCCCGCCTCCGCCGCCGTTGTTGTCGGCGCGGGCGCTGTGCGTTCTGATGCCCTGGGCGACGAGGTTGGCGGGGCTGCTGATGACGGCGGCGGCCTTGCCTTCGGCGCCCTGCATGATGCGGTTGTTGCGGCCGGCCGCGATCTCGTCGCCGAAGCCGGGGACGAAGCGGTAGATCATCGCACTGGCGAAGATGGCGAGCAGGATGATGGCGAGGCCGGAGACGACGGCGGAGAAGGCGTCGGGGCCGCCGTCGGAGGACAGGGCGCCGGCGAGGCCGAGCACTATCACGATGACCGGCTTGACGAGGATGACGGCGATCATGATGCCGGCCCAGCGGCGGACGTGGCCCCACAGGTTCTTGTCGACGAGGCCGGCGTAGACGACGGTGCCGAGGAGGGCGCCGACGTAGAGCAGGGCGGCCCGGATGACGAGCTCCAGCCAGAGGACGCCGGCGGCGAGGATGCTGACGAGGGAGACGACGATCAGCATGATCGGGCCGCCGCCGATGTCGTCGCCCTTGCCGAGGGCGCCGGAGAAGGTGCCGAAGAACGTGTCCGTCTGGTTGCCGGTGGTCTTGGCGAGGACGTCGGTGACGCCGTCGGTGGCCGACACGACGGTGTAGAGGATGAGGGGCGTGAAGGCGGACGCCAGCACCGTCAGCCAGAGGAAGCCGATGGCTTCGGAGATGGCGGTGCTGAGGGGGACGCCTCGCACCGCGCGCTTGGCGACGGCCAGGAGCCAGAGCAGGAGCGTGAGGATCGTCGACGCGGCGAAGACGACGGCGTACTGCTGGAGGAACTTCTCGTTGGTGAAGTCGACGTTGGCGGTCTCCTGCACGGCGTCGCTGAGCTTGTCCACGGTCCAGGAGGCGGCCTTGGCACAGCCCTGGGCGAGCGAGGAGAGGGGGTCGAGGGTGGAGGTGAGGGGGTCGGTGGTGGAGCCACCGGTGCTGCCGCCGGAGCCGCTTTCGCAGAGTTGCAGGGACGGACCGGTCATTCCCGCGCAGTTGCCGCCGCTCTCCGTGGGAGAGGGGCTCGCGGAAGGCGAGGCGCCCGGTGAGGGGTCCGCGAAGGCGCGTGTGGCCAAGAGGACGACGGAGGCCTGCACGGAGGCCACCAGGGCGGTGAGTTTGAGCGCGCGGTGCTGGCTAGCGGGCATAGGTGAACCCTCCGAACTCCTGGACCGCCTTGCTGATCTCGTCGGACCCGGACACCGGGTTGTCGCCGGTGACCGGGGTCGGGCCGGTCTTCTGGCTGGATTCCAGGACCTTCCAGTCCCCACCGCTCCAGTTGAGCTTCATGGTGACGGTGAACCAGTTGCTGGTCACCGGGCTGGTCGAGCCGGTGCCCGCGATGCCGAACAGACCGTTGCACCAGACCTCGACGGTGGCCGCGCTGTCGCTGTACGACGTGGCCTCGGTGCCGACCGGCAGCGTGCGGCTGACGAACGTGCTGCCGGAGGGCGCGGTGCCGTCGGCGGTGAGGCCGGCCTTTTTGAGGAAGTCGGCGGAGTAGTCGGAGTCGAATCCCGACTGCTGCGTGTTCATGGTGGAGGGGTCGGCGATGGTCTGCACGATCGCATGCCGCTTGGCCGTGTTGAACATGCTGTCGGAGCCGAGCACCGTCGCGTAGTTCGCCGCCGCGCTCTGCGCCCCCTGTGAGGTGTGTGCGAACCCGGTTGGGATTCCCTCACCGCTCTTTGTCTCCACCGGCTTTGTGCCGCTCGCCGCCGTCGATGATGTCGCCGGCTGGTTCGCGGTGCCGTTGGTGCCGGTGCCGGTGCCGGTGTTGGTGCCGTTCGGCGAGTTGTCGCCTCCGCCCCTGTTCGCGAAGGCGATCGCTGCGATGAGGAGGACGACCACGCCGACGACGGTGACCAGGCTTCTGGAGGAGGAGCGGCCGCCGCGGCGGGACGCGCCGCCGTACGGGTCGCTCTCGGGCAGGCGGGTGCGGGTGTGACCCGTATCCGGGTAGCCGGGCTCGTCTCCGAGGCTCATGCCGCGTACTCCCCCTCCACGTCGTACCGGAACGCGTAGCAGTACGACGGTAGCCGTGCTGGTTCCCGCGCGGGCGCGGTGTGGTGACTCGACATCAGGGAAACGCAACCTCGGAGCGGGGGAAAGGGAGGTGCAGATTGGCTAGACGGCCATGCCGTACACGATTGTGAACAGGGTGCCGAGTGAGCCGATGATGAAGACTCCGGTCAGTCCGGCGATGATGAGGCCCTTGCCCTGTTCGGCACTGAAGGTGTCGCGGAGGGCCGTGGCGCCGATGCGCTGTTTGGCGGCACCCCAGACGGCGATGCCGAGGCAGAGCAGGATGGCGACGGCCATGACCACCTGGATCATCGTCTTCGCCTCGTTGCCCAGGCTGCCGAAGGGGCCCCAGTCCGGAGCGATCCCGCCGATGATGGTGTTGATGTCTCCCTTGTCGGCCGCATAGAACACGTAAGTCACCGCCCCTGGTGGGTAGTTCCGTTCGCCCCTGCCGGGTGCAGAGGTCACGCATCATTCTCGCCGAAAACGTCGCCGGAGTATGTCGACTTGACGTCATCGATTGGCGGGATTCGTACGAAAGGCTCGTACGGTCACTCTGTGTATCACGGCAGGTCACGCCGGGCAATGAGGCCTGAGCGGAACCTGTCGTGTGGTTCCGTCGTTGACCCCCTCTATGACCTGGCACGTTTGATGTCGGCCGGTCGGGTGAGGGGTCGAGACGATGTTCTCACGGTAGTCATGGGGAAATGGCCAGTGGGCCCCGGCACCGGCCGGGGCCCACTGGCTTCCTGAGGTCGTGTCAGCCGGCGAAGGCCGTGGTGCCCTCCGGGGTGCCCCAGCCGGTCGGACCGTCGTAGCCGGTCGTGGCGGTGCAGTAGTACGAGGTGGTGCAGGTGCCGTTGTTGCCGCTGGTCACGTCGTTGAGGTACGAGGTGCCGGCGTAGTTGTAGGGGAACTTGGCCGGGTAGGAGCCGCTGGACGGGGTGCCGGCGAGGGCGTAGACGCCGGCGATGATCGGCGCGGAGACGCTGGTGCCGCCGAAGGTGTACCAGCCGGCGGTGACGCCGTAGGAGTCGTAGACGGAGACGCCGGTCGCCGGGTCGGCCACCGCGGAGACGTCCGAGATCATGCGCTTGGTGCAGGTGGTGTCGGTCTGCCAGGTGGGCTTGGCGTCGTAGGAGGAGCAGCCGGAGCCGGTGCCTTCGGTGCTCGACGTCTTCCACACCGTCTCGGTCCAGCCGCGGGTGGTGGAGGAGGTGGAGAGCTTGGTGCCGCCGACCGAGGTGACGTACTTGGAGGCGGCCGGGTACTCGGCGCCGTAGCCGCTGTCACCGGCGGAGACGGTGATGGCGACACCGGTGTGGTTGAAGTACGAGGAGTCGTACGAGGTGTCGGACGAGGACTCGCTGCCGCCGTAGCTGTTGGAGACGAACTTGGCGCCCAGGGTGACGGCCTCGTTCACGGCGGTGCCCAGGTTGGCCATGGTGGCGCTGGTCGCCTCGACGAGCAGGATGTTGCAGTTCGGGCAGATCGCGGAGGCCATGTCGAGGTCGAGGGAGATCTCCTCGGACCAGCCGGCGTCGGACGAGGGCAGCGAGGTGGTGGAGCCGGTCTGGCTGACCTTCTTGAAGCAGCCGTTGGCCGTCGTGCAGGCGGAGAGGCCGTAGTACGAGCGGTAGGTCGCGAGGTCGGTCTCGGCGTTGGGGTCGTTGTACGCGTCGACGATCGCGATGGTCTCGCCCGAGCCGTTGGAGGCGGCTGCGGAGGTCAGGCCGTAGGCCGCCCGGAGGTTGGTCGGGCTGTAGCCGGAGGGGGTGGTGGCGTCGGCGGCCTTGGGGGTGATGCCGGTCTTCGCGGCCTGCTGCTTCTGGGCG
This sequence comes from Streptomyces sp. NPDC031497, assembly GCF_055580905.1. Taxonomy (NCBI): domain Bacteria; kingdom Bacillati; phylum Actinomycetota; class Actinomycetes; order Kitasatosporales; family Streptomycetaceae; genus Streptomyces; species Streptomyces sp. NPDC031497. The sequence continues at coordinate 585,487 of NZ_JBVIKO010000004.1, read as the reverse complement.
GCGGTGAGGCCGCCGGTGACGCGGTAGGAGTTGCAGGCGAGTTCGCCCGTGTGCTTGGGGGTGGCACAGGGGGTCGCCGTGTAGGTCACCTTGGCGGAGGAGACGGAAGGTGCCGCGTCGGCCTGGACGGCGGTGCCGAATCCGGTGAGCAGCAGTGCGGCCGTGGCCGCTGCCGCGGTGCCGAGTCGGCGCCAGTTACCGCGTATGGAGGGTCTGTTGGGGGGAGTGGAACGCATGCGTGCAGCCTCCTGAGTTCCGGTACGGGGGGTTGGAACAGGGGCGGTGCGGGTGCGATCTGGTGAGACCTCTTGCGTGGTGGTGTGGCCTGTTGCGTGGGGTGTGACCTCTTGCGTGGTGGTGCGGAAGACCGGCGGTTCGGGTTCCCCGGCGGTCGGGCGGCGGCCCGCGAAGAGAATCCTTTGTTGAGTACGCGACAACAAGAGGGTTCAGGAATCATGACTTCCGCATTGCCGAACGGGGCCTTCGCGTGACCCGTCGATGGCCGCCCGTTGTCCTGCGGGTGACGGGTGATTGACTCAACTCACAGGATGTTCACGGGCGTTGCCAAGGTGCCTGAGGTGCGAAAAACGGGTCACGGCCGGCTGCCGTGACCCGTTTCCCTTTCTGTGCCGCCGAGGGGACCCCACGTCCCCCTCACGGTGGCGGCTCCCCGTGACCCGACGGGGAGGTCGTGCCGGGGCCTAGCCGGTGAAGGCGTCGGTCCCTTCCGGAGTGCCCCAGCCGGTCGGGCCGTCGTAGCCCGACTTGGCGGTGCAGAAGTACGACGTGGAGCACGAGCCGTTGGATCCACTCGTCACGTCGTTCAGGGCGGAGGTGCCGGCCGCCGCGTACGGGTACTGGGCCGGGTAGTCGCTGCTGCCCGGCGTACCGGCCAGGGCGTAGACCGAGGCGATGATCGGCGAGGAGGCGCTGGTGCCGCCGTAGGTGTTCCAGCCGGTGCCGTCGGCGCCGTAGGAGTCGTAGACGGAGACACCGGTGGCCGGGTCGGCGACCGCGGAGACGTCGGCGATCATGCGCTTGGTGCAGCCGGTGTCGGTCTGCCAGGTGGGCTTGGCGTCGTAGGCGGAGCAGCCGGAGCCGGTGCCCTCGGTGGAGCTGGTCTTCCAGACGCTCTCGGTCCAGCCGCGGCTGGTGGAGGAGGTCTTGAGGGCGGTGCCGCCGACGGCGGTCACGTAGCGGGAGCCGGCCGGGTACTCGGCGCCGTAGCCCTCGTCACCGGCGCTCGCGGTGATGGCCACGCCCGCGTGCTTGTAGTACGAGGTGTCGTACGACGTGTCCGACGACGACTCGGCGCCGCCGTAGCTGTTGGAGACGAACTTGGCGCCCAGCTTGACGGCCTCGTTCACCGCGGTGCCCAGGTTGGCGTCGGAGGCGGACTTGGCCTCGACGAGCAGGATGTTGCAGTTCGGGCAGGTCGCGCTGACCATGTCCAGGTCGAGGGACTCCTCACCGGCCCAGCCGCTGTCGGCGGAGGGGAGCGAGGTCGTGGAGCCCGTCTGGCTGACCTTCTTGAAGCAGCCGTTGTCGGTGGTGCAGTCCGACAGGCCGTAGTAGGACCGGTAGGTGGCCAGGTCCTCCTCGGCGTTCGGGTCGTCGTACGCGTCGACGATGGCGACGGTCTCGCCCGAGCCGTTCGAGGCGGCGGCGGAGGTCAGGCCGTAGGCCGACTGGAGGTCCGAAGGGCCGTACCCGGTGGGGGAGTCGGAGGCGGCGTCCGGCTTGACGGTCTTCGGTGTCACGCCCTTGAGCGCGGCCTGCTTCTCCATGAAGGCGGTGGTGCCGCCGGTGACCCGCAGGGCGTCGCACGCGGCGAAGCCCTTCTTCGGGGTGGCGCCGCAGCCGGCCTTCTCGTACCGGACATGGGCCTTGGCGACCTGGGCGGCGATGGCCTTGGCGCTGACCTTGTGGGTCGTGGTGGCGGTGGCCGCGGTGGCGTGCGCCGCGGTGCCAAGGCCGGCGACGAGCAGGGCGGCGGTGGCCGCGGCTGCCGAGCCGACGCGGCGCCATCTGCCGCGTATGTGGGGGGTGCTGGGGGTGGTCGTGCGCAACGTACAGCCTCCTGGATGAGGGGGAGAGAGGCCTGCGGGTGGGGGCCACCGGTGTGGTTGCCGGTGGGGGCGGCGGCCCGCGACGACCATCGCGTTGTTGGGTACGCGACAACAAGACGGGTTTCGGAATCCTGACTTCCGCGTTACTGAAGGGCGGCCCGGGGTTACTGATCATTGGGTCGCGGATGGCCGGAAGTTGGGGTTCGGTTGACCCGGGGGCGCCGGAGGCGGTGGGTCAATGCGCGTTGATCGGGGCGTACCGAGCTGTCAGCGGGGCTTCAGGCCGTGCAGCAGGAGATGGACGTGTTCGTCCAGGCCGGCCAGCGCCTCGTCCGCCGGGAGTGTGCAGTTGGCGACCAGGGCGGCCAGGCCGTGGATGGCGGACGCGGCGACGAGCGTGATGCGCTCCGGGTCGCCGTCGACGATCTCGCCCCGCTGCTGGGCGTCGGCGAGCAGCCGCACGAAGGAGCCCAGGGAGCGGTCGCCCGCCTCGGCCAACGGCGTGGAGAGGTCCGGGTCGTGCTTGCGGGAGAACATCAACTCCAGCAGCTCGGGGTTCTCGACGGCGAAGGTCAGATACGTCCGGGCGAGCGCGGTGATGCGCGATTCGAGGGGGGCGTCCGGATCGTCCGCCGACTCCAGGCCCCGGTTGAGACGGTCGTACCCGTTGAGTGCGAGCGCGTCCAGCAGGGCCTGCTTGTCCTTGAAGTGCCGGCCGGGGGCGGCGTGGCTCACCCCGATGTCGCGGGCCAGTTCGCGCAGGGACAGTGCGGCGGCCCCCTTCTCGCGCAGGGTGCGTTCGGCGCTGGCGAGCAGGGCGGCGCGCAGGTCTCCGTGGTGGTAGGGGCGGCTTTGCGGCATGGGCGCCATCGTAACCCGGATGTTGGCGTCGCCATCTTTGTTGGCAGTGCCATCTTTGTTGTCGTTGACATCATTGTAGGCGGCGCCTACATTGGCGGGCATGGCTGAGAAAACTGGCACATGGAACGCGTCCCGTCTCCCCGACCTCTCCGGCCGTACGGCCGTGGTCACCGGTGCCAACAGCGGCATCGGCTTCACCGCCGCGGACGCGCTGGCCCGGTCCGGCGCGCACGTGGTGTTCGCGGTACGGGACCTGGAGCGTGGGCGCGCGGCCGCCGCGCGGGTGAACGGCAGCACGGAGGTGCGCCGCCTGGACCTGGCGGACCTGGCCTCGGTACGGGAGTTCGCGGCGGGCTGGGACCGGCCGCTGGACCTCCTGATCAACAACGCGGGCGTGATGATGCTCCCGGAGCAGTCCACCAAGGACGGCTTCGAGATGCAGTTCGGCACGAACCACCTGGGGCACTTCGCGCTGACGAACCTGCTGCTGCCGTACCTCGAGGACCGGGTGGTGACGGTCTCCTCCGGGCTGCACCGCAGCGGCGACGGCGTGATCCACTTCGAGGACGTCAACCTGCGCGGCACCTACAACCCGAGCCGCGCCTACGCCCAGTCCAAGCTGGCGAACCTCCTGTTCACCCTGGAGCTCCAGCGCCGTCTGACGGAGGCCGGCTCCCCGGTCCGCGCGCTGGCCGCCCACCCCGGCTACGCGGCCACCAACCTGCAGAGCCACACCGCCAACCCGCTCGCCCGGCTCGGCATGCGCCTCGGCAACCTGCTCGTAGCCCAGGACGACCGCGGGGGCGCGCTCCCCACGTTGTACGCGGCGACCCAGGACCTGCCCGGTGCCAGCTACGTCGGCCCGAGCGGCCTCGGCGAGATGCGGGGCGCGCCGGCGCTGGCGGGCCGTAGCGCGGCGGCGAGCGACCCGGTGGCGGCCCGCAGGCTGTGGACGCTGTCGGAGGAGATGACGGGGGTGACATGGCCGCTCGGGGTCGAGGCCGTGTGACCGCCGCCGGGTACATCGCCCCCCGGTACACCGCCGTCCAGTACACCGTCCAGTGCACCGTCTCCCAGTACCCGGACGCCCGTCGGGCCGTCCGCGCCCGCCGGATACGGTGAGCCGGTACGGCGGATACGACGGTTCTCCGAGAGGCGGCCGGATGAGCGGGGGCGTGGACTTCGCGCTCGACGGGCGTACGGCCCTGGTGACCGGCTCCGTGCGCGGACTGGGCCTGGAGATGGCCCGGGGACTGGCGGGCGCCGGCGCGCGGGTGATCCTCAACGGCCGTGACCCGGCGACGCTGGAGGCGGCGGCCGGGGCGCTCCGCGACGAGGGGCTCGACGTGGTGGGCGCGGCGTTCGACGTGACCGACCGGGAGGCCGCCGAGGCCGCGGTGACCGGCCTCGGCGCGATCGACATCCTGGTCAACAACGTGGGCCAGCGCGACCGGCGCGGGGTCCACGAGATGACTCCGGACGAGCTGTCCGCGCTGCTCGACGTCCACCTGACCTCGGCGTACGCGCTGAGCCAGACGGTCGCCCGGGGCCTGGCGGCCCGTGACACCCCGGGCCGCATCGTCAACGTCTCGTCGGTCGTCGGCCAGTTGGGCCGCACCGGGGACGTCGCCTACGCCACGGCGAAGGCGGGCCTGGACGGTCTGACCCGGGCCCTGGCGGCCGACCTCGGACCCAGCGGCACGACGGTGAACTCGGTGGCCCCGGGCACGTTCGCGACGGACGTCAACGCGGAGCCGGCCGAGGACCCGGAGTGGGCGCGATGGCTGCGTACCCGCACGGCCCTGGGGCGCTGGGGCCGCCCCGCCGAGATCGCCGGCATCGTCGTCTTCCTGGCGAGCGACGCGGCGTCCTTCATCACGGGCCAGACGATCGCGGTGGACGGCGGGATGACCACGACGTTCTGAGCGGGGTGAGGTGAGCGCGGTTCACAGAGAAATCTCAGTTAAGTGGGGAACCGTTTCTCACCTTTGTGGGACACAGTGGAGCCCGATGAAGCGCACCTCACGCATCTCTTCAGCCTCGCGCCGTGTCGCGCTCGGCGTGGCGGTCGTGCTTGCCGCCACCTCGGCCTCCGTGGCGGCCGCCGATGACGGGCCCGGCCCGTTCGGGGTGACCGCGGTGGTCGGACCGACCGCGGAGAGCGCGCGGGTCGGGGCGCTGTTCACCGCCGACGAGGCCGGGAGCCTGGCCGGCCACCACTTCTGCACCGCCTCCGTCGTGCACAGCCCGCGGCGGGACCTGATCGTCAGCGCCGCGCACTGCGTCGACGGGGACGACGCCACGGGGCTCGTCTTCGTGCCGGGGTACCGGGACGGGCAGGCGCCGTACGGGGTGTGGAAGGTGGGGAGGCGGTATCTGCCCGACGGGTGGGCGAAGGGGCAGGACGAGGACAGCGATGTCGCCTTCGCCGTCGTGGACGAACTGGGCGGCAAGCGGGTCGAGGAGGTGACCGGCGCCAACCGGTTCGTCAGTGGCGTGGCCACCGGGGCCACCGCCGTCACCGTCACCGGGTATCCCGACTCCCGTGAGGTTCCCATCAGTTGCACCAACAAGCCCGTCGCCCACAGCGCCACTCAGCAGCGGATCGACTGCCCCGAGTTCACGGGGGGCACCAGCGGGAGCCCCTGGGTGAACGGGGACCATCAGGTGGTCGGGGTGCTGGGCGGCCACGAGCAGGGCGGTTCGACCGCCGACACGTCCTACAGTGTCGTGCTCGGGAGCGAGGCCGGCGAGCTGTACAAGGACGCCGTACGCGGTTGAGACGGCGTCATGTGCGCCGTCCTGCTGTGAAATAGCGCCACTCTCGGCCGAAATGGCGTTGAACAGCCCTGACATGGGGGAGGGTTGGGGCGTGCGGAAAGTATGGGTGATCGGCGGTGCGGCGGTCGGGCTCGGGCTGAGCTTCGTCATGCTGCTCGTCGTCGGGGTGTACGTCGTCGCCGGGAACCTGCTGGGCGGCGCCGGCGGTGCCGGCAAGGCACTGGCCAAGGGAGCCGTGCCGGCCGCCTACTCCACACTCGTGCAGAAGTGGGGCAATCTCTGCTCCGCCATCAACCCCGCCCTGCTCGCCGCGCAGCTGTACCAGGAGAGCGGGTTCAACCCGAAGGCGCAGAGCGCGGCGGCCGCGCAGGGGATAGCTCAGTTCATCCCGGGGACCTGGGCCACCCACGGCATCGACGGCGACGGCGACGGGGACCGCGACGTCTGGGACCCGAATGACGCGATTCCGTCGGCCGCCTCCTACGACTGCCAGCTCGCCTCGTACGTCAAGGACGTTCCCGGCGACATCTCCGACAACATGCTCGCCGCCTACAACGCGGGCGCGTACGCGGTCATCAAGTACAAGGGTGTGCCGCCGTACAAGGAGACCCAGAACTACGTCAGGACGATCACCACTCTCGAGGACAGCTTCGCCGCGCCCGTCAGCCGGCTCTCCCCGACCAAGCAGGCCGCCGGCGCCATCGAGTACGCCCAGACCAAGCTCGGCACCCCCTACCTCTGGGGCGGTAACGGCACAGCTCAGGAGGGCGGCCGGTTCGACTGCTCGGGGCTGACCAAGGCGGCGTACGCGCATGTGGGGATCACGCTGCCGCGCGTCGCCAACGATCAGTACAACGCCGGTCCGCACCCCTCGCGCAAGGAACTGCTCCCCGGAGACCTCGTCTTCTTCTCCACCGACCTCTCCAACTCCCGCGCCATCCACCACGTGGGGATCTATGTCGGCGGCGGGTACATGATCGACGCGCCGTACACCGGGGCGGTCATCCGGTTCGACCCCATCGACAGCGCCGACTACTTCGGGGCCACCCGGGTCACCGAGGATGGCGCGAAAGCGCTGCCCACCTCGGTGTGAACGGAGCGTATAACCCACCCCCTGAGCTGGGGCTTTGTGTCTCTCTTCGATAACGTCTGCGTGATCATTCGGTGGAACCTGGAACGTAGTGATGGGGACCGTGCGTTCCTGTTGACGAAGCCGACCACGGGGGTGGCAGCGAGCGGCGCACACGAGGTGCGTCCGGGACGACGACGAAGGGGCCGCAGGCACGATGGCTGTACTCGCCGAATCCGGATCCAACCCCGACGTCGACCTGCTCTACGACATCAACGGCCTGGCCAAGGACGCACCGCACTGGTTCGACCGCGGCATGGAGTTCGTCGGTGAGTACGGGCTGCTGGTCGCGATGGTGCTGCTGGTGGTGTGGTGCTGGTGGTCCGTGCGGCGCCGAGGGGACGAGGACGCCGCGGCCACGACGGCCGCGCTGGTGTGGACGCCGCTCGCCGCCGCGATCGCCGTCCTCGTGAACATCCCCATCCGTGGGTTCGTCGAGCGGCCCCGGCCGTTCCTCACCCACCAGGGGCTCGACGTCCTGGTCTCCGGCAAGACCGACTACTCGTTCGTGAGCGACCACGCGACGATCACCATGGCCCTGGGCGTCGGACTCTTCATCGCGAACCGCAGGTTCGGGCTGGTGGGCATCGGGCTGGCGCTGGTGGAGGGGTTCTGCCGGGTGTACATGGGCGTGCACTACCCGACGGACGTGGTGGGCGGCTTCGCGCTGGGCACGGCGGTCGTCCTGCTCCTCTCCCCGCTGGCCACGGCTGTGCTGACGCCGGTGATGAAGGCGGTGGAGGGGTCGCCGAGGGTGGGATGGATCGTGCGGAGGCGGTCGGTGACGGTGGGGTTGGTGCCGGGAGCTCGTACGCCGATGGACCCTGAGGAACGGGACCTGGCGGCGTAGCCGGGACGCGGGGAACTGCGTGATCAGCCCCCACGCTCCCGCGCACTGAAACGACTCCCTACAACCCCTGCGGAGAAGAGAAGAACCGATTCGGGTCGTACTGCTTCTTCACCTTGCCCAGCTTCGTCACGGCGTCGCCGAAGTACGCCTTCTTCCAGTCCGTGAGCGTCGGGTCCGTGTAGTTCTGGTAGGCCGCGCCGGAGGCGTACGGCTTCATCGCCGTGTGCGCCCCGTTCAGCCACGTCTGGCCCGTACCGCCGGAGGCACCCGCTCCCCACGACACGATGTACTGCGCCAGCATCCGCGACCGCCGGTGCACGAACGCCGTCGCCGTCGGCGAGACCCGGTTCACCGCGCCGCCGAGCGCCGTGAAGGCGATGCTCCCCGCGCCGCCGCGCACCGCGCCGATCTGCCGCAGGGCCGTCTGGATGCCGGCCGCCGAGAGCGAGCGGTCGAAGAAGTCGGAGCGGGCCGCATAGGTCTCCCGGCCCAGCTTGCCCGCCGTGGAGCGGCCCGGCGTGGACCCGGGCAGGTGGCACTGGGGCTCGGTGGCGAAGGAGGAGCAGCCGGCGTAGCTCTCCATCGCCTCCTCGTAGCCGTGGCGGCGCAGCGAGACGGAGGAGGCGTTGGCGCCCGCCTTGTGGGCGAGGGCGTCCACCGCGTTCTGGAGTTCGCCGTACGTGCCCATCGAGAAGCAGGCGACGGAGACGCGCGGGCCGCTGCCCGAGTTCTCCAGGTGCAGGGAGGACCAGATCTCGTCCGGCTGGGAGGGGCCCCACTCCTGCCAGGCCTTGAGGACCTGGGCCGCCTTCGACCAGGGCCAGGTCAGGTACGCGGTCACGGCCTGCGGGGTGGGGTGGGTCTTGAACTGGAGTTCGGTCACGACGCCGAAGTTGCCGTTGCCGGCTCCGCGCAGTGCCCAGAAGAGGTCCTTGTTGGTGCTCGCGTTGGCGACCACCTGCGTGCCGTCCGCCGTGATCAGCGTCGCCTGGGTGAGGCTGTCGCAGGTCAGGCCGTACGCGCGGGACGCCACCCCGTGGCCGCCGCCGAGGACCAGGCCGGAGACACCGACCGTGGGGCAGGAGCCCGCCGGGATGGTCACGCCCTTGGCCGCGAGGCCGCGGTAGACGTCGATCAGCTTGGAGCCGGCGCCGACGACCGCCGTGCCGCCGCTGACCCGGATGCGGTTGAGCTTGGAGACGTCGAGGATCAGGCGGCCGTCGCCCGAGGAGTAGCCCGCGTAGGAGTGGCCGCCGTTGCGGATCGAGATCTTCAGCCCGTGGGCCTGGGCGTACGACAGTGTGGTGCGGATGTCGTCCGCGTGGGCCACGTACGCCACCGCGGACGGCTTCAGTCCGTCGAAGCGGGTGTTGTAGAGCTGGTGGGCCGTCGTCCAGTTCGCGTCGCCGGGGCGGACCAGGGTGCCGTCCAGGGTGTGGGCGAGGGCGGTCCAGCCGGCCGGGGCCGCTGCGCTGGTGGTCTTCAGCGCCGTACGAAAGGATGTGGACGCGAGCGGCGCGCCGGTCGTGTGGGACGCGGTGGCGCCGCCGGTGCTGCACCCCGTCAGTGCGGTCGCCGCGAGGGCGGCCGCCCCGCCAGATATGAAGGTACGCCGTTCCATGCCCGTGCCTTTCGTCGGCTTTCGTGGGACGAGACGGCGTCCGTCGCACACGGGTTCCCGTGCGGTGTAACGAACGCTGTGACGTCGTAACGACTGCGATGGCGAACGGCGAATAAATGTTCGCGCAACCCGGCGGTCGGAACCGACGCGTGCCCTCACCGTGAGCATTCCGTGACCTAACCGGGTCGACGGCAGGGGTTCACCCTCCGTTTACCTATGGCCATCGGCGGCTTCACCTGTTCTGCCTAATTTCGGCCGTACCCGATGCGGTGAGCGGTCCTAAATGCCCAGTCAGGAGGCCCTCACCCCATCACGACTACTTCGCACGCCGCCGAAGGTGGCGCCTCTGGAAGGAACCCCCGAAAGTGAAGCTTCAGCGCAAGAACCGGCTGCGCGCCCTGTCTCTCGGTGCTGTCGCTGTCTCCGGCGCCCTGGCCCTGACGGCGTGCGGCTCGGACGACAACGGTGGCGCCAGCGGTTCGAGCACCTCCTCGGCCTCCGCGAACGCCAGCTCCATCAAGTGCGACGACGCCAAGGGCCAGCTGCTCGCCGACGGCTCCTCCGCGCAGAAGAACGCGATCGACGCCTGGGTGAAGGCCTTCTCGCAGGCCTGTGGCGTGCAGATCAACTACAAGGGCTCCGGCTCCGGCGCCGGTGTGACCGCCTTCACGCAGGGCCAGGTCGCCTTCGCCGGTTCCGACTCCGCGCTGAAGCCGGAAGAGGTCACCGCCTCCAAGAAGATCTGCTCCGGCGGCCAGGGCATCGACCTCCCGATGGTCGGCGGCCCGATCGCCCTCGGTTACAACGTCCCGGGTGTCGACAACCTGGTCCTGGACGCGCCGACGATCGCGAAGATCTTCGACAGCAAGATCACCAAGTGGAACGACGCCGCGATCAAGAAGCTGAACCCCGACGCGACGCTCCCCGACCTCAAGATCCAGGCGTTCCACCGCTCGGACGAGTCGGGTACGACGGACAACTTCACCAAGTACCTGATCGCCGCCACCCCGGACAACTGGAAGTACTCCGGCGGTAAGGCCTGGCAGGCCAAGGGCGGCCAGTCCGCTCCGCAGTCCGCGGGTGTCGCCCAGCAGGTCAAGCAGACCTCCGGCGCCATCGGCTACTTCGAGCTCTCCTACGTCGCGGACGGCGTCAAGGCCGTCTCCATCGACACGGGCGCCAGCAAGCCGGTCGCCCCGTCCACCGAGTCCGCCACCGCCGACATCGCGGCCGCCAAGATCGTCGGCACCGGCAAGGACCTGGCGCTGCAGCTGGACTACAAGACCAAGGCCGAGGGTGCGTACCCGATGACCCTGGTCACGTACGAGATCGTCTGCGACAAGGGCAACAAGGCCGACACCCTCCCGGCGACCAAGGCGTTCCTGCGCTACATCGCCTCCGAGGACGGCCAGAAGGTCCTCTCCACGATCGACTACGCCCCCGTCCCCGACGACATCATCGCCAAGGTCCGCACCACCATCGAGGGCCTGAGCTAAAGATCCGCGAGTGCGGCCGAGCTCCGTAAGGAGCCCGGCCGCACCGTCCGGTGCACCGCCGCCCGGAGCCGTACGCCCACAAGCCGGGGTGTACGGCTCCTCCGAGCCGCCCCTCAGGACGGCTCCGCAGACCGGAGAACCCGATGGACATATCCACGCAGACGACAGACGCATCTCCCCCCACCCCACAGCCAGGCACGGCCGAGCAGAAGCGCAACGCCCGCGGTGCCACCCGGGCGGGTGACCGGGTCTTCCTCGGTCTCTCCCGCGGATCCGGCATCCTGCTGCTGGTGATCATGGCCGCGATCGCGGTCTTCCTCACCTACCGTGCCGCCCTCGCGATCAACCGCGACCACGGCAACTTCCTCACCACGTTCGAGTGGAACACCAACCTCATCCCGCCGACCTTCGGCATCGCGGTCCTGGCCTTCGGCACGGTCGTCTCCTCGATCATCGCCATGGCCATCGCCGTCCCGATCGCCGTCGCGATCGCGCTGTTCATCACGCACTACTCGCCGCGCAGGCTCGGCGGCACCATCGGCTTCGTGATCGACCTGCTCGCCGCGGTGCCGTCCATCGTGTACGGCCTGTGGGGCGCGCTGGTCCTGGTACCGCACATGACCGGCCTGTTCGGCTGGCTCGACAAGTACTTCGGCTGGACCGGGATCTTCTCCTGGGACGGCGGTGCCCCCCGCTCGATGCTGACCGTCGGCGTCCTGCTCGCGATCATGATCCTGCCGATCATCACCAACGTGAGCCGCGAGGTCTTCCGCCAGGTCCCGCAGATGCACGAGGAAGCGGCACTCGCTCTCGGCGCCACGCGCTGGGAGGTCATCCGCATGTCGGTGCTGCCCTTCGGCCGCTCCGGCGTGATCTCCGCCTCGATGCTCGGCCTCGGCCGCGCGCTCGGCGAGACGATGGCCGTCGCCACCGTGCTCTCCCCGGACTTCTCGATCCACGCCAGCCTGCTCAACCCGGGCGGCGGCACCTTCGCCCAGAACATCGCCAGCAAGTTCAGCGAGGCGACCGCGGACGGCCGTGACGCGCTGATCGCGTCGGGTCTGGTCCTGTTCGTCATCACCCTGCTGGTCAACGGCGCGGCCCGCGTGATCATCCAGCGCCGCGCGGAGTACTCGGGGGCCAACGCATGAGCACCGCAGCAGTCAAGCGCCCCAGCACCCTGCAAGGCGCCACCCTCCCCAAGTGGTCCCCCTACGCCATCGTCGGCGGGTCCATCGTCCTCGGCGTGGTCATCGGCCTCGTCGGCGGCCTGGACAGCAAGATCCAGTGGGGCCTGATCGCCGCCCTCCTCTACGTCCTCGGCACCTACGGCATCGCCGCCCGGGTCGAGGGCCGCCGCCAGGCGAAGGACCGGGTCGCGACCTCGCTGGTCTGGGTCGCCTTCATCGTCGCCGTCGTCCCGCTGGTCTCCCTGATCTGGGTGACCGTCTCGCGCGGTGTGAAGGTCCTGGACTTCTACTTCCTCAGCCACTCCATGGGTGTGGTCGCCGACGCCCAGCCCGGCGGTGGTGCCTACGCGGCCATCATCGGCTCCCTGGAGCAGGTCGGCCTCGCCACCCTGATCGGCGCTCCGATCGGCATCCTCACCGCGGTCTACCTCGTCGAGTACGGCCGCGGCCGGCTCGCCAAGGCGGTCACCTTCTTCGTGGACGTGATGACGGGTATCCCGTCGATCGTCGCGGGTCTGTTCATCCTCAGCCTCATGCTGATCTTCGACATGCAGCCCTTCGGCTTCGCCGGATCGCTCGCCCTGGCCATCCTGATGATGCCGGTCGTGGTCCGCTCCACCGAGGAGATGCTCAAGCTCGTCCCCAACGAGCTGCGCGAGGCCTCGCTGGCCCTGGGCGTGCCGAAGTGGCGCACCATCCTGAAGGTGGTCCTGCCGACCTCCATCGGCGGTATCACCACCGGTGTCATGCTGGCCATCGCCCGTATCGCGGGTGAGACGGCGCCGGTGCTGCTGCTGGTGTTCGGCAACCCGTTCATCAACAACAACCCCTTCGAGGGTGCGCAGTCGTCGCTGCCGCTGTTCATCTACCAGCAGTACGCGAACAGTGCCGGTGCCAGCGCAGGCTACGACCGTGCCTGGGCGGCCTCGCTCACGCTGATCGCCTTTGTGATGATCCTGAACCTGGTGGCTCGCGGCATCGCCCGCTGGAAGGCCCCGAAGACCGGTCGCTGACCGGCCTGCAGCGACCGACTCCCTGGAAGTGAAGAAGTAATGTCCAAGCGAATCGACGTAAGCGGGCTCACCGCCTACTACGGCTCCCACAAGGCCATCGAAGACATCTCGATGAACATCGAGCCGCGCACCGTCACGGCGTTCATCGGCCCCTCCGGCTGCGGCAAGTCGACGTTCCTGCGCACGCTCAACCGCATGCACGAGGTCACCCCCGGCGGCCGCGTCGAGGGCAAGGTCCTCCTCGACGACGAGAACCTCTACGGCGCCGGTATCGACCCCGTGTCGGTGCGCCGTGAGATCGGCATGGTGTTCCAGCGTCCGAACCCCTTCCCCACCATGTCGATCTTCGACAACGTGGCCGCGGGTCTGAAGCTGAACGGCAACTACAAGAAGAGCCAGCTCAACGACATCGTCGAGAAGTCGCTCAAGGGCGCGAACCTCTGGAACGAGGTCAAGGACCGCCTGAACAAGCCGGGCTCCGGCCTCTCCGGTGGTCAGCAGCAGCGTCTGTGCATCGCCCGCGCGATCGCGGTCGAGCCGAAGGTGCTGCTCATGGACGAGCCCTGCTCCGCCCTCGACCCGATCTCCACCCTCGCCATCGAGGACCTGATCGGTGAGCTCAAGGAGCGCTTCACGATCGTCATCGTGACGCACAACATGCAGCAGGCCGCGCGTGTCTCCGACCGCACCGCCTTCTTCAACCTGGCCGCCGTCGGCCAGCCCGGCCGGCTGATCGAGATCGACGACACGGAGCGCATCTTCTCCAACCCGTCGGTCCAGGCGACCGAGGACTACATCTCCGGCCGCTTCGGCTAAGCCCTTCGGCCGAGCCGGAACCGACCCCTCGCGGTGCTGCATGGCGGTGCCACCGCGAGGACGCAAAAGGGCCCGCCCCTGGCTCCCGGGGGCGGGCCCGTATGCGTGTTCCGGCGGCGTCCGGCGGCGGGCGTTCACACCGTTGTTCACACCCTGTGGACGGGGAAGGCGACCGGTTCCGCTCCCGACGCCAGCATCTTGTCCACGGCCTGTTCGACCGCCCGGGGGCCGGTCAGCCCCATGGTCTGCGCCAGCCGCCGCCAGGTCACCGCGTCCGGGCGGCCGCCGGTTCCGCCCCGGTACGGTCGTCCGGGCGCCGGCTCGGCGGCGCACTCGTGCGGCACCAGGGCGAGGGGCTCGTCCGCCGCGGCGAACCGCACCACCGAGGCCGCGCTCCGGTCCACGGGCACGATCTCCCCGTCCGGAAAGGTCGCCACGTCCCCCTCGAAGCCCAGCGCCCCCGCGCAGACCAGCGCCAGGGCGTCCGAGCAGTCGTGCACGACACACGTGCCGAACTCCCGGGCGACGTCCTCCTCGATCCGCGTCCCCTCGGCCGAGGTCAGCCCGGACACGAACGCCCAGTAGTCCCCGGCCGACCCGCACCCCACCAGACAGACGGTGAAGTGCCGCAGCGGTGCGAACAGCGCCTGCACGCCGTCCCCGGCGGGGCCGGGCGGCAGCAACCGCACCGCCGACCCGCAGGAACACCGGAACGGTCCGCCGACGGACACCACCTCGACCACCGGCTCGCCGAGCTCCCGCCGGAGCCCGGCCAGCATGTCGAGGACGGCCGCGGTCGGCAGCTCCTGATCCACCAGCACCAGCTCGACGGGCGCCGCGTACGCTGCCCGGACCCAGTCCAGGTCCTGCGGGAGCGCGCCGAGCAGAGCGGGGGTGAGGCGTACGACACCCTCCTCGCCGCCGGCCGCCTCGCGCACGGCCCGGCCCTCGTCGCCGACGAGCACGACGGTCGACACCCGCTCCGCAGCGCCCGGCCGCCGCGCCATCGCCGCGGCAACGAAGTCCCCGAGGCCGTTGCCGGCCATGACATGAATCGTCCCTGCCCTCAGACCCACCGAAGCCTCACTGGTCCGTTCCGAAGCCGCACAGGCCGCACGACTTCCCACCAGCCATGATCACACCGAACCCCGGAGGAGAGGCCCACGACGGGGCAAGGGTGCGGGTCGGAGGTTCGGGGGCGGGGTCGTGGTGGGTGCTGCCGTTACAGGAACGCCAGGTCCACGAGGCCGAATGCCGCTGCTGCCACCAGCGCCGCCGCCGGCATCGTGATGAACCAGCCCAGGACGATGTTCTTGGCCACCCCCCAGCGGACCGCGTTCACGCGCTTCGTCGCACCGACGCCCATGATGGCCGAGGTGATGACGTGGGTCGTGGAGACCGGCGCCTTGAAGAGGTACGCCGTGGTGAACATGATCGAGGCCCCCGTCGCCTCGGCCGCGAAGCCCTGCGGGGGGTCCAGCTCGATGATCTTGCGGCCCAGTGTGCGCATGATGCGCCAGCCGCCGGCGTAGGTGCCGAGGGAGAGCATCACGGCGCAGGCGATCTTGACCCAGGCCGGGATCGGGTCGCCGTACGTCTCATGGCCGGAAATCACCAGTGCCATGACGACGACGCCCATCGTCTTCTGGGCGTCCTGGAGGCCGTGGCCGAGGGCCATGCCGGCCGCGGAGACGGTCTGGGCGATACGGAAGCCGCGCTTGGCCTTGTGCGGGTTGGCGCGGCGGAAGATCCACATGATGGCCGTCATGACCAGGTAGCCGAGGACCAGGCCGACGACCGGCGACAGGAACATCGGGATGATGACCTTGTCGACGACGCCGTTCCAGAGGACCTCCGTGCCGCCCGCCAGGGCCGCGCCCACCAGACCGCCGAACAGGGCGTGCGAGGAGGACGAGGGCAGACCGAAGTACCAGGTGACGAGGTTCCAGACGATCGCGCCGACCAGCGCGGCGAAGAGGATGCCCATGCCCCTGGAGCCCTCGGGCGTCTCGATCAGGCCCTCGCTGACGGTCTTGGCGACCCCGGTGCCGAAGAACGCGCCGGCCATGTTCATCACCGCGGCCATGGCGAGCGCCGCCCGCGGGGTGAGCGCGCGCGTCGACACGGACGTCGCGATCGCGTTCGCCGAGTCGTGGAAGCCGTTCGTGTACGTGAAGAAGAGCGCGACCAGAATGGTCACGACGAGCGCGAAGGTGTCCATCGACGCCTCAGGACTCCTTGACGGCGATGGTCTCCACCGTGTTCGCCACGTGCTCGAACGCGTCCGCCGCCTCTTCCAGGACGTCCACGATCTGCTTGAGCTTCAGCACCTCGATCGCGTCGTACTTGCCGTTGAAGAGGTGGGCGAGAAGTTTGCGGTGGATCTGGTCGGCCTGGTTCTCCAGGCGGTTGACCTCGATCCAGTACTCGGTGAGGTTCTCCATCGTGCGCAGGTTGGGCATCGCCTCGGCGGTCAGGTCGGCGGCCCGTGCCAGCACCTCGATCTGCTGCTCGACGCCCTTCGGCAGCTCCTCGACGTTGTAGAGGACGACCAGGTCGACGGCCTCCTCCATGAAGTCCATGATGTCGTCGAGGGAGGACGCGAGGGAGTAGATGTCCTCGCGGTCGAAGGGCGTGATGAACGAGGAGTTCAGCTGGTGGAAGATCGCGTGCGTGGCGTCGTCACCCGCGTGTTCCGCTGCCCGCATACGCTCTGCGATCTCGGCCCGGGCAGACGCGTCCGCCCCGAGCAGTTCCATCAGGAGTTTCGAGCCCGTGACGATGTTGTCCGCGGACGCGGCGAACATGTCGTAGAAGCTCGTCTCCCTGGGGGTCAGACGAAAGCGCACGTGGGGTCCTCGGTATGCATGGGTTTCGGTCAGGCTGATGCTAGGCGCATCATCCGGCCACGGCTAATGGGCCGTCCTCCAGTGTCGCCCATCGGGCTTGGTGATCAGTACGGGGGCGTCCCGAGGGCCCTATACCCAGCAAAGTTCGTTACCATATACCCACTAGGGGTATATGTATCGGCAATGCGGAGGACGCGATGACGACCACCGAGGCCGGCGCCACGAAGCCCTCCGGGAACGGGGCTCCGGCGACCACGCACGGCTACCACAAGCAGAAGGACGAACACCTCAAACGGCTGCGCCGGATCGAGGGCCAGATCCGCGGGCTGCAGCGCATGGTCGACGAGGACACCTACTGCATCGACATACTCACCCAGGTCTCCGCCTCCACCAAGGCCCTGCAGTCGTTCGCCCTGCAACTCCTTGAGGAACACCTGCGGCACTGCGTCGCCGACGCTGCCGTCAAGGGTGGTACGGAGATCGACGCGAAGGTGGAAGAGGCCACCCAGGCCATCGCCCGCCTCCTCCGCACCTGAACCGGCGCACCTGAACCGGCGGATCAGAACCGGCGGATCAGAACCGGCCGACCCGAACCTGCGGACCTGACCTGCGGGCCTGGCCGAAGTCAGCTGTCCTCGCGCTCCTCGGCCACGCGCAGCACCTCGTCGATGCTCTCCAGACTGAGCCGATCCTCGGCGGCCGACGCCGCGATGATCAGCTCCCCGCACAGCTCGATCTCGGCGAGGGCCACGTGGTCCTGAACTGCCGTACCGCCGACCGGAGCCACGTGCATCACCTCTTCTCTGCCGTCACCGACTTCCTAGAGTAGGGAGCGGTCTACACAACGCGCATGGCACGGACGGGCTAGTTCACAGGTTGTACAGAGCCGGTCCCGGACTAGTGCGCTGGCTGGTTTTCGGCGATCCGGCCCGCGTAGATGTCCCGGGAACGCGGCAACTTTACGTCCACCGGAGTACCGAAGTCGTACAGCAGGGTCGTCGAGGCGACCGCGACCGTGCCCTTGCTGCTGTCGTTGACGAAGCTGAACCGCTGCCGCAGCTTGCGGATCCGGCCCTGGTCGTCGAGGTACGCGTCGAACGGAACCTCGGCCGTGGCGAACCCTTTCGCTGCGGCGGCGAGGGCCGGCCGGTTGCCGGCGGAGGCGGCGCGGGCCGCGGCCGCGAGGTCGGCGGTGCCCCGGTAGTGCCGGACCTCGGCCCCGGCGACCTCGGTCCTGCCCAGGTAGGTCGCGGTGCGGGTGCCGAGGAGCAGCTCGGCCGCGGCGAACGGGTCGGTCGCGCCGCCGGTGACCAGGTTGCCGTCGGAGAGGCTCGCGGTCTCCACGCGGACCCATTTGTCGGCGGGTACCCCGGCGCCCCTGTTCTTCATGAACAGCGCGCCCGGGGCGAGGAGTTCGGTGATCGGCCGGTGCTCGGCGGTGCCGGCGGGGTCCTGCGGGAGCACGACCGTGAGTTCGCCGAGCTGGTTGCGGTAGTCGTAGCGGCCCTTGCCGCGGATGGTGACCCGGGTGCCGCCGGTCGCCATCTCCATCGACGTCGTCGCTCTGGAGGTGGCGGCGGCGCGCAGGGTGTCCGCCGCGCGCTTCAGGACGGTGACCGTGTTGTCGCCGGGGCCGCCGCCCGCGCCTTCGGCGGTGGCGCCGCCGCAGGCGGTGGCGCATGCGCCGAGGCCGACCATGAGCCCTACGGTGACGGCCGTCTTTCCAGCGCGCCTGTGCTGCCGCCGATCCATCGCCTGCCTACCCCCAGCCGGTACGTCCGTCACGGGCCCCCTGTCGTTCCGCTTAACGAGGGGTAAGTGGGGCCGTCACGCACACCGGCTCTTTACCGAGCGTGGGTAACGTTGTCGGAGTGGCGGAAAAGGACGGTTCCGGGTGGGGCGTGCAGGGGCAGCGGCACGATACGAGGCTGGTCGAGCACGGGCCGTTCTGTTACGCCCGGTGTACGTGTGGGTGGCGGGGGCCGGCGCGCAGGGCTCGGAGCCTTGCGCGTACGGATGGGGCAGGACACAGAGCCGAGGGGTGAGTGGCAGTCGTACGGTGACTGCGGGCCGGTCGGGGCTGGTCGCGCCCGCGCGGCGGTAGCCGCACATGGACACAGCCCCGCGCCCCTGAGGGGGCGCGTTTCCCCTACGGCGTGTGCAGCGAGGTCAGCAGTTCGTCCACCAACTCGGCGTCTCTCGGCTGGGTAAGCCGTTGCCGGGCGTCCGGCGGGCGGAGCCACAGGATCCTGTCCACCTCGTGGTTCGGGGTGAAGTGGCCCTCTGTTGCTTCTCCGGACCAGTAACGGACCTGCTTGGGGCGGTCGTTGGCGTAGTAGAGGGCCGTGGAGAGTTCGTTGCCGGGCAGGGCCGTGTAGCCGGTCTCCTCGGCCACCTCGCGCAGGGCGCCCGTGATCGCGTCCTCGCCGCGCTTGAGCTTGCCCTTCGGGTGGGACCAGTCGTCGTACTTGGGGCGGTGGACGAGGCAGACCTCCAGGTCCCCGTCCACCGGGGAGCGGCGCCACAGGACGCAGCCGGCCGCCAGGACCGGGGTGTCGTTCACACCGCCTCCAGCCGCTGCTTCTGCCACGCCTGCTGGAACGCGAACCGGGCCGCCTCCACCTCGTGCCGCTGGTCGGCGTGGAGGACGCCGAGGGCGTAGGCGGTCGCCGGGGCGATCCGCGGGGTGCGGGCGGCGGACGCGGCGGCCGCCGCCGCTTCGGAGGCGTCGCGGTGCCGGTTCAGGGCCTGGCCCGCCGAGAACAGCCGTACGTCCACGGGCGCGCCCGCGCCGCACAGCACCTCACGGGCGTAGCGGTGCAGGCGCAGCAGGAGGCGGACCTGGTGCCAGGGGCCGTCCTGGGGGTGCGGGGCCGGGTCCGGGGACAGGCCGTGGACCAGGGCCTCCGCGTTGTAGGGGTGGCCGGCGGTGACCAGCGGGAGGGCCGCGATGGCGTCGGTGAGGCGTTCCTCGGCCGCCGCGGCGAGCGGGCGCAGGCCGGTGGTGGGCGCCGCGGGGGTGAGCGGGACCTCGCTGGCCAGCACCGCGACCTTGTCGGCGACCGCGTGGAAGCGGGAGGAGCCGAGCGCCTGGAGGGCGGTGGAGTGGGCCCTGGTGCGGGCGAGGGTGAGCTGGCGGTCGAGCAGGGCGCCCGCCTTGGCGGCGCCGACGGTGAGGTTGCCGCGCTCGGCCGTGGCCTCCGAAGTGGCCTGACCCGGCAGGGTCGTCGAGCCGGAGAGCCGGTGGAGGGCCAGCAACAGGCGCTCCAGTCTTGCCTCGTAGGCGTGCTCAAGTCCCAACGTGCCCGACAGCCAGGCCAGTTCGGGGCGGATCTCCTCCGACCAGTCGGCCTCGAGCAGGGGGCGGAAGGTGTGCAGGCTGCCGCTGATGCGCCGGGCCGAGCGGCGCAGCGCGCGGGCCGCGTCGACGGACTCCTCCGCCGCGCTCGCCGTCCCGGTCTCCCGGTGCAGACGCAGCGCGCGGAGGAACTCCGTGGCCTGGGCGCGCAGGTAGCCCGCGAGGGCGTCCCCGGTCACCACCAGGGCCGTCGGGTCCGTCGGTTCAAGGTGTTGCTGTGCCACGCCGGCGCCTCCGGGCGTCTATGAGCATCTCCTGGATGTTGCGCAGGGGCTGTCCGTCCGCGTCGGTCGCGTGCCGGGTCCACTCGCCGTCCGCACCCAGGTGCCAGGAGGAGGTGGAGTCGGACATACCGGTTTCGAAGAGCCGGGTGAGCGCGGCCCGGTGGGCCGGGTCGGTGACCCGGACCAAGGCCTCTATCCGGCGGTCGAGGTTGCGGTGCATCATGTCGGCGCTGCCTATCCACACCTCGGGCTCGCCGCCGTTGCCGAAGGCGAAGACCCGGGAGTGTTCCAGGAAGCGGCCGAGGATCGAGCGGACCCGGACGTTCTCCGACAGGCCCGTGACGCCCGGCCGGATCGCGCAGATGCCGCGGACCCAGATGTCGACCGGTACGCCCGCCATGGACGCGCGGTACAGGGCGTCGATGATCGCCTCGTCGACCATCGAGTTGACCTTGATGCGGATGAACGCGGGACGGCCGGCCCGGTGGTGCTGTACTTCCTTGTTGATCCGCGCGATCAGTCCGTCGCGCAGCGACTTGGGTGCCACCAGCAGGCGGCGGTAGGTCTCCCGGCGCGAGTAGCCGGAGAGCCGGTTGAACAGGTCGGACAGGTCCGCGCCGACCTGGGTGTCGGCGGTCAGCAGGCCGAGGTCCTCGTAGAGCCGCGCCGTCTTCGGGTGGTAGTTGCCGGTGCCGACATGGCTGTAGCGGCGGAGCGTCTCGCCCTCCTGGCGGACCACCAGGGACAGCTTGCAGTGCGTCTTCAGGCCGACCAGGCCGTAGACGACGTGGCAGCCGGCCTCTTCCAGGCGCTTGGCCCACTTGATGTTGGCGTGCTCGTCGAAGCGGGCCTTGATCTCGACCAGGACGAGGACCTGCTTGCCGGCCTCGGCGGCGTCGACGAGCGCGTTGACGATCGGGGAGTCGCCGGAGGTGCGGTACAGGGTCTGCTTGATGGCGAGGACGTCCGGGTCCTCGGCGGCCTGCTCGATGAAGGCCTGCACGGAGGTGGAGAAGCTGTCGTAGGGGTGGTGCAGCAGGACGTCCCGCTCGCGCAGGGCCGCGAAGATGTCGGGCGCGGACGCCGACTCGACCTCGGCGAGATCACGGTGGGTGCCCGCGATGAACTTGCGGTACTTCAGCTCCGGCCGGTCGAGACCGTGGATGCGGAAGAGCCCGGTCAGGTCGAGCGGGCCGGGCAGCGGGTAGACCTCGGCCTCGGACACCTTCAGCTCGCGGACCAGCAGGTCGAGGACCTCGCGGTCGATGGACTCCTCGACCTCCAGGCGCACCGGCGGCCCGAAGCGGCGCCGCATGAGTTCCTTCTCCAGGGCCTGGAGCAGGTTCTCGGCGTCGTCCTCCTCGACCTCCAGGTCCTCGTTCCGGGTGAGGCGGAAGGCGTGGTGCTCCACGACCTCCATGCCCGGGAACAGCTCCTCCAGGTGGGCGCCGATGACGTCCTCGATGGGGACGTACCGGCCCGGGCTGCTCTCCAGGAAGCGGGACAGCGACGGCGGCACCTTGACCCGGGCGAAGTGCTTGTGGCCGCTCACCGGGTTGCGTACGACCACGGCCAGGTTCAGGGAGAGGCCGGAGATGTACGGGAAGGGGTGCGCCGGGTCGACCGCCAGCGGGGTCAGGACCGGGAAGATCTGGTGCCGGAAGAGCGTGAAGAGCCGCGCCTGCTCCTTCTCGGTCAGCTCGGCCCAGCGGACCAGGTGGATGCCCTCCTCCGCGAGCGCGGGGGCGATGTCCTCGTGGTAGCAGGCGGCGTGCCGGGCCATCAGCTCACGGGAGCGGGCCCAGATCATCTCCAGCACCTCGCGGGGCTGCAGCCCGGAGGCGGACCGGGTGGCCACGCCCGTCGCTATCCGGCGCTTCAGGCCTGCCACCCGGACCATGAAGAACTCGTCCAGGTTGCTCGCGAAGATCGCCAGGAAGTTGGCCCGCTCCAGCAGCGGCGTGTTCGGGTCCTCGGCGAGTTCGAGCACCCGCTCGTTGAACGCGAGCCAGCTGCGCTCCCGGTCGAGGAAGCGCCCCTGGGGCAGTTGCGGCCCGTCGTACGGTGACTCCTCGTAGGCGTCGAGGTCGGCATCGATGTCGGGTTCGAGGTCGGAGACCGCGGCGGCCACGGTGTGCGGGCGGTGCGCGGCGATGGAGCCTACGGAGGGCTGGGTGTGCTGGACCTCGGCTGCCTGGGCGTTCTGCTGACTCATGACCCCATTGTTCCGCGCCCGGGGCGTGACAAGCGCGTCGGAACGTGCGGGTGGGAGCTGAACGACCCCGTTCCCCGCGGACCCCTGAAGGGGCGGCGAAGGCTCTGGCACGGCGGGCTTCATTGGCTGAGCGTCGCAAGACAGCCTGAACCAATGGTTACGAAGACATGGCGTATGGGATAGCTGCGGGAGGCTCGCGGACGTCGAAGATCAGGCCGCGGCCGCTTTCGGGATCACGAAAGCGACGTTCGTGTACGACCTTCCCAGGGGTCCCGTACGCCTTTCCGCCGACGGGGGGACGCACGGGTCCGACGGTTCCTCAGGGTGTGCGGTGGCGCAAGAGGGAGAACGCGCCGGCGACGGCCGCCGCGGCCAGGGCGAGCACCATGGCGGTGGCCGTGAGGTGGAGGGCCCAGAAGCCGTGCAGGGGGCCGTCCAGCGGCTTCCACGCCGCGCGCAGGTACAGCCTGACCACCAGGGTCACGGCGGCGGCCACGGCGAGCGCGGGCAGGGTGCGGCGCAGGGCGATCCCGGCGAGCGCGCCGACGGCGAGGCCGAGCAGCAGCAGGGCGGGCAGCAGCGGGCCGCGTGGGATGAAGACGCGGTCGTAGGTCCAGTTGGTGACCAGGGCGGCCCGGTCCGAGGTCCACACCCAGCCGTAGGCCAGCGCCAGCACGCCGCCCCCGGCGAGCAGCGGTACGGCGGCGGCGATCAGCTTCCCCGCCAGCCAGCGGGCCGGGGAGACCGACTGGGTCCAGGCCAGCTTGGCGGTGCCGGACTCCAGCTCCCGGCCGATCAGCGCGGCGCCCGCCCAGGCGGCGACGGCGACACAGGAGTAGCTGAGGGCCTCGCCGAGGAAGTTGAAGAGGTTGTTGGCATCCGTGAACGCCGAGTAGGTGCAGATGGGGAGGTTGCCGTCGGCGGAGTAGCGAAAGCCCAGGCAGGCCTGCTCTGCGGGCACCTCGGAGAAGTGCAGCCAGAGCAGCCAGCCCGTCACCAGCAGCCCGAACGCGGTCCAGACGAGCAGTGCCGGGCGGTGCAGCCGGCGCAGGGAGCGCTGGACGGCCGCGGGGCCGGGGGCGGAGGCGGCGGACAGGGCGGTCATCAGGCGGTCGTCTTTCCGGTCAGGCGGCGCAGCGCCAGGAAGCAGCCCAGGGTCAGCAGGGCCGTGACGGCGAGGAGCAGGGCGGTGGTGGTCAGCTGGAGCGGCCAGTAGTGCGAGGCGGGGTGGTAGTCGCCGTAGGGGACGTCGGCGTGCTTGCCCGTCCGCACCGTCCAGGAGCTGTTGGGGAGGGCGAAGAAGGCCTTTCCGGTGCTGGTCCTCGTCGGCCACAGGAGGGGCATGAGCAGCTGGGCGGCCACCCAGACCGCGCCGGTGAGGAGCAGGCCGAGGCCCAGGGCGGGCAGGGTGCGGCGGGACAGCAGGCCCGCCAGCGCGCCCGCCGCCAGGCCGCACAGGGCCAGGGCGACGAGGGTGGGGCCGTTGGTGTGGAAGGTCCAGACGTCGTACCACTGCTTGGCGGTGTCGATACGGCCGTTGCCCGCGGCCCAGGCCAGGTGGTGCAGCCAGACCAGCAGCGCGGTTCCGGCGGCGACGGCGGCGGCCGGTACCGCGAGCCGGACGGCCAGCCAGCGCACGGGGGTGCTGGACTGGGTCCAGGCCAGCCGGGCGGTGCCGGACTCCAGCTCCTTGCCGAACGCGCCGCCCGCCCAGCCGGCCGCCAGGAGGGGCACCGCGGCCACGGCCAGGGTGGCGTAGGTGTACCAGTCCTTGTAGCGCAGGATCGCGTTCTGGTCGTACGAACAGTTCCGCCAGTCCGTGCAGCTGTCGTACTGGCGCCAGGCCTCGGCCGCCGCGTCGGACAGCGGGCCGTACAGGAGCAGGAGCACGGCGGCGGTCACGAGGACGAGGGCCGCCCAGACGGACAGCGCGGGGCGGTGCAGGCGCAGCAGCCAGCGGGTCAGGCGCGGCCGGCCCGGTGCGGTCGGTGCGGTCAGGGCGATGGTGGTCATACGGCGGCCTCCGCGGCGGTCAGGACCGGGGCTTCGGGGTTGCGGAGATGGGCGAGGACCAGCTCCTCCAGGGAGGGGGCGCCGGTGCGCCAGTCGGCGGGCAGCGGGCCCGCCGGGCGGATCAGGGCGCTGAGCTGCCGTCCGGTGGTCCGGGAGTCCACGACGGTGTGCGGGGTGAGGTCGGCGTCGGCGGTGGCGCCGACCCGGGTGTGGGCGGCCAGCAGGTCGTCGATCTCGCCGGCCAGCCGGACCCGGCCGCCGCCGATCAGCAGCAGGTGGTCGCAGGAGTCCTCCAGTTCGGCGACCACGTGCGAGGACATCGCGATGGTGGTGCCGTGCTGGGCGGCCTCCACCATCAGCAGGGCCATCAGCTCGTGCCGGGCCAGCGGGTCGAGGTCGGCCATCGGCTCGTCCAGGAGCAGCAGTTCGGGCCGCTTGCCGAGCGCCAGGGCGAGCGCGACCCGGGTGCGCTGGCCGCCGGAGAGCGAACGGATACGGGACTTCGGGTCCAGACCGCCGCCGGCCACGACGTGCTCGGCGGCGGCCGTGTCCCAGCGCTCCGGGTTGAGGTCGGCGCCCATCCGGAGCGTCTCGGCGACCGTGAGCTGCGGGTACAGCGGCTTGTCCTGGGCGACGTAACCGACCCGGCCGCGCGCCTCGGCCGGGGTGGCACCGAGGACGGTCAGCTCGCCCTCGGTCGGGCCCAGCAGACCGGCGGCGAGGGCGAGGAGCGTGGACTTGCCCGCCCCGTTGGGGCCCACCACGGCACACACCCGGCCGGCCGGCAGCCGGAAGCTGCACTCGCGCAGCGCCCAGCCCCCGCGCCGGCCGAAGCGCTTGCCGAGCGCGGACGCCGCTATCGCGGTGTCGGTCATGAACTCTCTCCTTGCAGGTGCTTCTCGTGTACGGCGAAGTGTGTTTCGAGTACGGCGGTGAAGAGTGCGGCCACGTCGTCCCGGTCCAGGCCGGCCGCACGGGCCCGGACGGCCCAGTCGTCCAGCTCCCCGTGCAGGGGGGACTCGGCCGGGGCGGTGCCCAGGGCGCGTTTGACGAAGGTGCCGAGGCCGCGCCGGGCCTCCACCAGCCCCTCCCGCTCCAGCTCCCGGTAGGCCTTCAGCACGGTGTTGGGGTTGATCGCGGTGGCCTCGACCACCTCGCGGGCGGTGGGCAGCTTGTCCCCCGGCCGCAGATGGCCCAGCCGCAGGGCCTGCTTGGTCTGCTGGACTATCTGGACGTAGGTGGCGACGCCGGAGCGCCGGTCGATGCGGTACTCGACCACCCGTACAACCACCCTTTCACTAATTGAGTAGTGAAAGGGTGGTGCAAGGGTGGGCCGAAAGTCAATCCCGGAAGATTTCCGAACCGGCCCCGGAGTCCGTGAACCGATCGGCCGGGCTCGTGCGATGAGGAGACGTGAGCGGAACGAGAAGCGACGGGGAGCTGCTGCGGGCGATCGCGGCGGACTCCGACCGGCGCGCCTTCGAGGAGCTGTACCGGCGGTACGCGCCGTGGCTGACCGCGCGGCTGCGCGGCCGGTGCGCGGACCCCGCGGTCGTCGACGACGTCGTGCAGGAGACGTTCCTCGCGGTGTGGCGGGGGACCGCCCGCTACCACGAGGAGGGTGACGCCGCCGGCTGGCTGTGGCGGATCGGTTCGCGGCGGCTGGTGGACGCGCTGCGCGGCGACGGCGCCCGGGGCCGGCTGCGGCAGGCGCTGGCGCGGCTGCGGCACCGGGACGAGGCCTCGGCGGAGGAACGCGTGCTCGCGGGGGTGGAGCACGGGGACCTCGCCGGGGCCCTGGTCCGGCTCTCGCCGGAGCTGCGGGCGGTGCTCCAGGCGACGGTGATCGACGGACTGACCACCCGGGAGGCGGCCGTCCTGCTCGGCATCCCGCCGGGGACGGTCAAGACACGGGCGATGCGGGCCCGTAAGCAGCTGCGGGAGGAGTTGGCATGACCTGGCATGTTGCCGAAGAGGATCTGCGGGCCTACGCGCGCGGCGAGCTGGCGGCGCCGCTGCTGTGGTCGGCCGACGCCCACGTCGGCTCCTGCGCACACTGCCGGGAGGTGCTCGCGGCGGTGTCCGACCCGGTCGCGCTGGACGCCGGCTGGGACCGCCTGGACGCCGAACTGGACGCCCCCCGGCCCGGGTCGGGCGAACGGCTGCTGACCCGCCTCGGTGTCGCCGAGCACACCGCACGGCTGCTCACCGCGACCCCGGTGCTGAGCCGCTCCTGGCTGGCGTCGGTCGTGTTCGTGCTGGCGGCGACGGTCGTGGTGGTGCACGAGGTGGACGCCCCGGCCCTGTTCCTGGCACTGGCCCCGCTGCTCCCGCTGGGCGCGGTGGCGCTGTCGTACGGACCGGTCCTCGACCCCACCCACGAGATCGCCGCGGTCGCCCCGACGCACGGCTTCCGGCTGCTGATGATCCGCACGGTCGCCGCGCTGACCGCCTCCCTCGGCCTCAACTGCCTTGCCGCGCTGGCCCTCCCGGGCTACGGGCTGCTCGCCTTCGGCTGGCTGCTGCCCGCCCTCGCGCTCACCGCGGCCGGTCTCGCGCTCTCCGCCCGGCTGGGCCCGCTGCTGGGCCCCGGCCTGGTCGGCGGCGCCTGGACGCTGCTGATGGCGGTGGCCGCGCTGCACCCCGCGGACACGCCGGTCGCGTTCACGACGGCGGGACAGTCGGTGGCCGCGGCACTGGCCGCGCTGGCGACGTTCCTGCTGCACCAGGCGCGCGACCGCTTCGACGCCAAGCCCTTCTGACCTTCTGACCCGCTGATCCTGATCGCTGGAGCCCTTACGTGAACACCACTGTCTCCGCCGCAGGCCTCACCGTGCGCTACGGCGGCACCCGGGCCCTGGACGGCGTCTCGCTGCGCCTGACGGACGGCGTGACGGGCCTGCTGGGCCCGAACGGCGCCGGCAAGACCACCCTGCTGAAGGTCCTGGCCACGGCCGTACCGCCGGACAGCGGCGGCTTCACCGTCCGCGGCGCGGACCCGTCGGCGCAGGCGGGTCGCCTGGCCGTCCGCCGCACGCTCGGCTACCTGCCCCAGACCCCCGGATTCCACCCGGACTTCACGGCCTTCGAGTTCGTCGACTACGTGGCCGTCCTCAAGGAGCTGACCGGCCGGACCGAACGCCACCACGAGGTACGGCGCGTCCTGGACCAGGTCGGGCTCGCGGACGTACGCGCCCGGCGCATCAAGCGGCTGTCCGGCGGGATGCGCCAGCGGGTCGCTCTGGCGGCGGCCCTCGTCGGGGACCCCGGCTTCCTGGTGCTCGACGAGCCGACCGTCCATCTGGACCCCGAACAGCGCATGCGGTTCCGGGAGTTGATCGCGGAGGCGGGGGAGGGCCGCACGGTGCTGCTCTCCACCCACCAGACCGAGGACGTGGCGATGCTCTGCCATCACGTGATCGTCCTGGCGGGCGGCCGGGTCCGCTTCGACGGCACCCCCGCCGAGCTGACGGCGCGGGCGGCCGGCCGGGTGTGGAGCAGTACGGAACGCGCTCCGGGCGCCCGGGCGGGCTGGCGCACCGGCACCGGCACCTTCCGCAACGTGGGCGACCCGCCGACCGGCGCCGACCTGCTCGAACCGACCCTGGAGGACGGCTACCTGCTCGTCCTCGACGACGAATCCACGGAGGTGGCGGCGGCATGACGACGACGCTCGTGAAGCCGGAGGCGCCGGTGGCGCCCGAGAACAGCCGCCGCAGCGCGTCGGTGCTGGCCCTGGCGCTCTTCGAGGCCCGCCAACTGGCCCTGCAGATACCGATGCTGGTCTTCTCCCTCCTCTATCTCGTCTTCGTCGGCTACGAGTTGTTCGGCCGGGACGAGGGCATGGACGCTTACCCGGTCCTGCACGACGCCGACCGGGCCACCCAGGGCGGCCCGGTGCTGCTCTGCATCGCCCTGCTGGTGTGCGTGAACCGGGCCGCGCTGCTGAACCGGCGGCGCGGCCTGGACGAGCAGTTCTCGGTGCTGGTCATGTCGGTGCCGCGGCGCACGCTGGCGCACGCCCTGTCGGTGGTGCCGTTCGCCGCGGGGGTGGCCCTGGTGGTGGGCGTCCAGTTCGGCTGGGCGGCGCTGCGGCCGGGCGCGGTCGGTCACGGCTCGCTCGCCGAACTGGCCGTCGCCCCGCTGACGGCGCTGCTCTCCGGGGCGGTCGGGGTCCTGCTGGCCCGGGTCCTGCCGTATCCGGCGGTCCCGCTGCTGTTCGTGGTCCTCCTGGCGGTCGTGGCCAGCCTCGTCGGCGGGATCACGGGCGGCACGCACGGCGTCCAGTGGCTCTGGCCGACGGTGATGGAGAACGGCGGCACCCCCGTCCCGGGCGAACTGCTGGGCCGCCCGGCGGGCTGGCACGCGCTGTACCTGACCGGTCTGACGGTGCTGGCGGCGGGCGCCGCGGTGCTGGTGGCGGGCGGCCGGACGCGTGCGCTCAAGGCGGTGACGGCCCTGGCCCTGGCCGCCGCGGTGGCCGGCGTGGCCGGGCAGACCCCGGGCGAGTCCGCCGCGCTGCGGGCCGCGCGCACGGCGGAGGCGGACAGCCCGCAGAAGTTCCAGGTGTGCGTCGAGCGCGACGGCTCCCGGTACTGCGCCTACCCCGACTGGAAGGGCTGGACGGCCGACTGGGCGGGAGTGGTGCGCCGGGTGCGGTCGGAGGCGGGCGGCGACGCGGCGACCGCCCGGCTCACCGTCCGCCAGCGCATCGAGGCGGTCACCGACCTGACCACGGACGCCACCCTGCCGTCCAGTTCGACCCGGGGCACGGTGACGGTCGGCACCCAGTGGGGCGGCAACCGGGTCCCCGAGTTCGCGGTCGGGGTCGCCAGGGTCCTGGTCGCGGGCAGCGAACAGGCGTCCTTCGAGATGTGCGACGCCCGAGCGGTCACGACGATGTGGCTGGCCCTGGCCACCGACCCCACCCCGACGGACACCTTCCGCCACCTCCGCATCGGCGACAGCCTCACCGGCCCGGCCGCGGTCCTCACCCCGGACGGCGGCAGCATGAGCGTCTCGGCCCAGGAGACCCAGGTCGTACGCGAACTGCTCCGCGAACCCCACGACACGATCGCGGCGCGGGTGAAGGCCCACTGGGCGGAGCTGACATCACCGGACACGACGGCGACGGAGGCGGCCCGCCTGCTCGGCGTGACGGCTCCGCAGGGGGCGGACGACTGCGGGGAGGGCTGACCGGGGCCCCCTCTCCGACGGCGCTGCCGGGAGGGCTGACGCGGGTCCCCCTCCCCAGCCTTCCCTGCCGGCCTGGCCCGCCTGGCCTGCCGTCAGCCCTGCCCGCCGCTCACGTCTCCGTCCGGTACATCAGGTCCGTCTCGTGGGTCGTGAAGCCCAGGCGCTCGTAGACCGCCACCGCCGCCGTGTTGTCGGCGTCGACGTAGAGCATCGCCGTCGGCAGGCCCCGGTCGGACAGGTGGCGCAGGCCGATGGTGGTGAGGGACTTGCCGAGACCGCCGCCCTGGGCGGTGGGGGAGACGCCGAGCACGTAGACCTCGCCCAGGCGCTCCTGGTCGTGGACCTTGGTCCAGTGGAAGCCGAGCAGCTCACCGTCCCGCTCCGCCAGGAAGAAGCCGGCCGGGTCGAACCAGGGCTGGGACTTGCGGTCGTCCAGGTCGCGCTGGGTGAGCGAGCCCTGTTCGGGGTGGTGGGCGAAGGCGGCCGCGTTCAGGGCGAGCCAGGCCGTGTCGTCCTGGCCGGGGACGAAGGCGCGGACCGTCACGCCCTCGGGGAGCTTCGGGTCGGGCAAATCCAGGTCCGTCAACGGGCGCCGCAGCTGGCGCAGTTCGCGGAACAGCGTGAGACCGAGGACCTGGGCGAGGTGGCGGGCCGCCGAGTGGCCGCCGTGGGCCCAGACGCGCAGCCGCTTGCCGGAGGCCGCGAGGAGGGCGGAGCCGAGGGCGCGGCCGTGGCCGTGGCCCCGGTGGGCGGGGTGCACGACGAGTTCCGCGGCCGGTGCCTCCACCGGGTCGGTGTCCTCCAGCTGGGCGTAGCCCACGAGTTCGTCGCCGACGGTGAGCAGCAGATGGGAGACGCCCTCGCGGGCGCCGCCGCGGATCTGGATACGGCCCTGCTCGGACACCGGCTGCTGGCCGTCGGTACGGGCCGCCTCCGCCAGCAGCCCCAGCACGGCCTCGGCCTGGTCCGGGGCGAGCGCGGAGTAGGTGTCGATGGAGCGGGAGTACATGGGCGGCCGTGCGGTGTCGTCGCTGGTCATGCGTACGAGGGTACGGGTCCTGACGGACAAAGTGGGGGCAAGGGCGAAGGTAAAGGGCGGGGCAAAAGGCAACCAGGATGTAACCATGAACCCCCTGTTGCGCTACGCGCGTTGATCCTAGGCTGCGCCGGACCGGGCCACTTCTCAGCAGACCCACAGGGGGGTTCCATGCAAGCGAAGTCCAGACCGTCCAGACGCCGTGCGTACGCGCTGCTCGCGTCCGCCGCGACGCTCGCCACCGCCGCCGCGCTGGCGAGCGCGCTGCCCGCCGACGCGCACACCGGCAAGGGGCACGGGCACCACGGCCCCAGCCGCTACCAGGACGTCCAGCTCCTCTCCTTCAACGACCTGCACGGCAACCTGGAGCCGCCGTCCGGCTCCTCCGGCCGGGTCACCGAGACCCAGGCCGACGGGACGACCAAGACGATCGACGCGGGCGGTGTCGAGTACCTCGCAACCCACCTGCGCCAGGCCCGCAAGGGCAACCCGTACTCCGTCACGGCCGCCGGCGGTGACATGGTCGGCGCCTCCCCGCTGATCTCCGGGCTCTTCCACGACGAGCCCACCATCGAGGCGCTCAACAAGCTCGACCTGGACGTGACGACGGTCGGCAACCACGAGTTCGACGAGGGCGCCAGGGAACTCGCGCGCCTCCAGAACGGCGGCTGCCACCCCACCGACGGGTGCTACACCGACAAGAAGTTCAAGGGCGCCGACTTCCCCTACCTGGCCGCCAACGTCCTCGACGACAAGACGGACAAGCCGATCCTGAAGCCGTACTGGGTCTGGAAGAAGAAGGACGTCAAGATCGGCTTCATCGGCGTCACCCTGGAGGGCACGCCCGGCATCGTCTCCGCCGACGGTGTGAAGGGGCTGGCCTTCAAGGACGAGGTCGAGACGATCAACAAGTACGCCAAGGTGCTCCAGCGCCAGGGCGTCCAGTCGATCGTGGCGCTGGTGCACGAGGGCGGCTTCCCGGCCTCGTCCAGCTACAACTACGACTGCGACTCCGCGGGCGCCGGCAGTGGCATCTCCGGGCCGATCGTCGACATCGCGAAGAACGTCACCCCGGCCGTGGACGCGCTGGTCACCGGGCACACGCACACCGCGTACGTCTGCACGATCGACGACCCGGCGGGCAACCCCCGCATGGTCACGTCCGCCGCCTCCTTCGGCCGCCTCTACACCGACACCACGCTGACGTACGACCGCCGCACCGGCGACATCGCGCGGACGGCCGTGAAGTCGGCGAACCACGTGGTCACCCGGGACGTCGCCAAGGCGCCCGACATGACCGCGCTGATCGGCAAGTGGAACACCCTCGCCGCCCCGATCGGCAACCGCGCCATCGGCTACATCTCCGCCGACGTCAACAGCACCGGCACCGAGTCCCCGATGGGCGACCTGATCGCCGACGCCCAGTTCGCGTACGGCAAGGAGCTGGACCCGGAGACCGACCTGGCCCTGATGAACCCGGGCGGGGTGCGGGCCGGACTGACGTACACGGCCAAGGGGAGCGAGGGCGACGGCGTGGTGACCTACGCCGAGGGCTTCACGGTCCAGCCGTTCGCCAACACCGTGAACCTCCAGGACTTCACCGGGGCCCAGGTCATCCAGGTGCTCAAGGAGCAGGTGAGCGGCGGCAACGCGGCCGCGCCGAAGATCCTGCTGCCGTCGAAGAACCTCACTTACACCCTGGACCTGACGAAGACCGGCGCGGACCGGGTCGTCACCGACTCCATCCGCCTCAACGGCACCGCCATCGACCCGGCGGCCACCTACCGCGTCGCCACCAACTCCTTCCTCGCGGGCGGCGGCGACGGCTTCACCACCCTCGGCCAGGGCACCGGGGACGTCGTCGGCACCGACGACCTGTCGGCGCTGGCGGAGTACCTGACGGCCAACTCCTCGGCCACGGCCCCGATCGCACCGCCGGCCGCGGACCGGATCACGATCGTGCAGTAGCCACCCCACACCAGCCCTCGGGCCCGGTGCGCGCACCCGCGTGCACCGGGCCCGTTCTGTTTTATAAAACCTGTGTGAAGCGGTGTTTGGTTCCACGTTGCTCCTGAAAATTCATCTCAGCCGCAATTCATCGAGGTCTAAGTGAAAATGGCTTTCTTCGGCTCGCGGATCACGTAATGTTTTCCATGTCGAAAGCGAACGGCGCAGACGACAGAACGAAGGAGAACAGCATGAGCTTCCACAAGATCGCCCCGGTCAAGAAGCACCACAAGCCCGCTCCGGCCCCCAAGAAGCCCGCGCCGAAGAAGCCGGAGCCGAAGCGCCGCCCGGTCGGCGACCAGCGCTGACAAAGAATTTACAGACGTAATTCAAATCAATTCACAGGTCATTGCAGCAGGGCGGTAGAGGAACTGTTGCAGAACCACGACAGAGGCCCCGGCAGAGGCCACGACAGAGAGGAACAGCATCATGAGCTTCCACAAGATCGTCCCCGTCAAGAAGAACCACAAGCCGGCCCCGGCCCCCAAGAAGCCCGCGCCGAAGAAGCCGGCCCCCAAGCGTCGCCCGGTCGGCGACCAGCACTGAGGCACGCGGCGAGGCGGGGTCACCGGTCAAGCGTGGTCGCAACCGGTGGCCCCGCCCGGCCATGTCCGCCCGGACTGGCCCGGTCCCCCCACCGATACCCCTGAAGGGAGTTGTCGACCATGAGAGAAGCCCGGCTGGCCTTCCGCCGCTTCTGGCCGCTGACCCGCGGCGACCGCAGATGGCTCGGCGCGATCATCGCCTGCGTGGTGGTGTCCGCGCTCGCCGAGACCGCCGCGATCCTGCTCTTCGCCGACCTCACCGACAACGCCCTCAAGGCCGGTTCGCTCTCCGCCTTCTGGGGTCCGGCCGGCGCCTGGCTCCTGGTCGCCGCGGTGGGCGCGTTCGTCGGCTACCTCGGCAACTCGCTGGCCACCTGGACCGCCGAGCGATTCGTGCTCCGGCTGCGCGCCAAGGTCTTCCGGCACGTCCAGGACCTGCCCCCGCACTTCTTCCAGCGGCACCGCCAGGGCGACCTGGTGGAGCGCCTCACCGGTGACGTCGAGGCCATCGAGCAGATGGTCGTCTCGGGTGTCGTCGGCACCGTCGCCGCCGCCTTCTCCGCCGTCTTCTACGCGGCCGCCGCCTTCTGGCTGCGCTGGGACCTGGCCCTGGTCACCTTCGTCCTCGCACCCCTGTTCCTGTTCGCCGCCCGCCGCTTCTCCGGCCGGATCAGAACCGCCTCCCAGGACGAGCGGGTCGCCGACGGCGCCATCACCTCCGTGGTCGAGGAGTCCCTGGGCAACGTCGTCCTCACCCAGGCGTACAACCGCCGCCGGGACGAGGAGAAGCGCCTCGACGTCGAGGCCCGCGCCTGGATGCGGGCGAGCGTGCGCGGGGCCCGGCTCAGCGAGATGTACGCGCAGTTCGTCGAGGTCGTCGAGACCCTCTGTGTGCTCGCCGTGATCGGCCTGGGCGTCTGGGAGATCTCCGCCGGCCGCATGACCCTCGGCCAGCTCCTCGCCTTCGCCGCCTTCCTCGGCTACCTCTATCCGCCGATCCGCAACCTCGGCCAGCTCGGCCTCACCCTCACCGCGGCCACCGCGGGCGCGGAGCGCATCGGCGAGATCCTGGACGCCGAACCCGCCGTCACCGACCCCGCCCGGCCGGTCGGCCTCTGGCCGGTGCGCGGCTGGGTCAGCTTCCACAACGTCTCCTTCCGCTACCCGGAGTCCCGCCGCGCCTCCCTCCGCGACGTCGACTTCGCGGCAGGACCCGGCGAACTGGTCCTGGTCACCGGCAAGAGCGGCGCCGGCAAGTCCACCCTCTCCAAGCTCCTCACCCGCTTCTACGACCCCTCGGCCGGCGTGATCTGCCTGGACGGCGTCCCGCTCACCGACGTACCCCTGGAGTTCCTCCGCGAGAACGTCGCCCTGCTCCCGCAGCAGACCCTGATCCTCAACGGCACGGTCCGCGAGAACATCGGGTGCGGACGGCCGGGCGCGACCGACACGGAGATCGAGCAGGCGGCCCGGGACGCCGCCGCCCACGACTTCGTCGCCGCGCTCCCCGAGGGCTACGACACCCACATCGCCCCCGGCACGGCCGCCCTCTCCGGCGGTCAGCTCCAGCGGATCGCCATCGCCCGCGCGATGCTGCGCGCCGCCCCGGTCCTCGTCCTCGACGAGCCGACGGCCGGCCTCGACGCGATCGCCGCCCGCCAGGTGGTGACCCCGCTGCGCAGGCTGATGGCGGGCCGTACGACCATCATGATCACGCACGACCTCACCCTCGCCCCCGACGCCGACCGCATCCTGGTCGTCGACCACGGCCGCCTGGTGGAGGCGGGCACGCACGCCGAACTCCTCGCCCGCAACGGCGCCTACGCCGCCCTGGCCCATCCGCTCCCCGAGGCCATCGCGGCGGCACCGGCGACGGCCCCGGACGAGACGATGATCCTCAGGTGGTAGCAGCGCTCCTGAGCGTGTACCCCGTCCCGCGCACGGTGTGGATGAGCCGCGGTTCGCCGCGGCTCTCCAGTTTCCGCCGCAGGTACATGATGTAGACGTCCAGCGTGTTGGAGGCCGGCTCGAACTCGAACCCCCACACGTCCCGCAGGATCCGCTCCCGGCTGAGCACCCGCCCCGGGTGCCGCAGCAGGAACTCCAGCAGCGCGTACTCGGTCCTGGTCAGATCCAGCGCCCGGTCCCCGCGGCGCACGGTCCGGCTCCGCTGATCCATCGAGACGTCGTCATGGGCGAGGAACCGGTTCCCGGCCGGCACCGTCTCCCGCCGCGGACTGCGCCGCAGCAACGCCCTTACCCGGGCGAGGAGTTCCTCGGGTGCGAAGGGCTTGGCCAGATATCCGTCCGCGCCGTTGTCGAGGGCGACGATGCGGTCCCCCACCGCGTTCCGCCCGGTGATCATCAGAATCGGCACGGTGGACCCGGAGGCCCGGATCCGCCGGGTGGCCGCCAGCCCGTCCAGCTCCGGCATCTCGACGTCCATCAGCACCAGGTCCGGCTCGCACTCCGGGGCCCCGAGGAGATCGAGGGCCACTCTGCCGTCCCCGGCGAGGAGCGTCTCGTACCCCTCGAACCTGAGCAGCCGGCCGATCCCGTCCCGCACGGCCGCGTCGTCGTCGGCCAGCAAAATCTTCCTCGCCAGTTGACTCGCCATCCGACAAAAGTGTGACGAGGCGCTGTGACGGGGCTGGGGGTGGGATGTGGATGGGCTACGGCTGCCGGGCGGGCGGTCACAGCGGGTTCAGGGCGAACACGGCCGCGATGATCAGTGCCACGGTTGCCAGGGTCGTCACCCTGATCCACGTCTTGCGAACCGGTGCGCGGCTGAGGAGAGGATAGGACCGCTCGCTGTGGCGTCAGTCGGGCAGCCGGTGCAGGGAACGCGGCGGCCGGGTGCTCCAGTACCACTGGAGTACGAGGCTCAGCGCGACGCCCGAGGCCAGCGGCACGCACACGATCAGCAGGAAGGGATGGTCCGCCCCGTCCGTGAGCACCAGCGCCAGGGAGACCACGAACATCACCACCATCATGGCGACGGCTCCGTACGTGCCCCACAACCGCGCCTTGCGCCGTACGGCTCCCCGCAGGATCCGCTCCTCGACGTCCGGACGACGCTGCCAGCCGAGGCTGCGCTGCGGGTCGGCGGCCAGGCACAGCTCCGAGACCTCGGCGTAGGGGTCGGCCAGCTGCCAGTCGTCGAGGTACCGGAGCAGGAAGCGGCGGCCGTCGAAGTCGTACAGGTAGGTGAGCCACTGGGGACCGTCCCGGCCGGAGCCTGGCGGGACCGGCTCGACCCGGATGTCGTACACCTCGGACCAGGCCCAGGTACGGGTCCGCAGCGGTCCCCGCGCGGTGATTCCGGCGCTCGTGACCCTGGTGTACGCCCGGTACTGCTCCAGCAGGACCCGCGCCAGTGTCACGGCGATCAGCAGCATGATGAACGGCGGCCCCCACCAGTGCCGGTCGCCGTCGTCGCCGAAGAAACGGCCGGTCTGCAGGAGGGCGTTGAGCAGCACCGCCCCCAGCAGGAAGAAGTACGACCCGGGCGGTCTTCGCCGCTTCCGGTACTCCCTTTCGAACCCGCCCTCGTCCATCTCCCGAGCCCCTCCCCAGACGCACCGAACGAGTGCGCGACTGGGGAGAGGATAGGCCGCCTCGTTGTGCGGTCCCCGTGCAGGCCGGGAAGGGGGTGCGGGGGGTGGGTCGGGTCCGCGGTCGGGGGTGTCCGAGGATCTACACGTCTCCCGACTCGGGTGGCGGTGTCGGTGCCCCCGGCAGACGCACGGTTGCCACCGTGCCGCCGCCGTTCGCGCGGGCCAGGGTGACGTCGCCGCCCGCCTGCTGGACGGTGCGGGCCACGATGGAGAGGCCGAGGCCGGAGCCGGGGAGGGCACGGGCGGACGGTGAACGCCAGAAGCGGTCGAAGACGTGGGGGAGTTCGTCCTCGGGGATGCCGGGGCCGTGGTCGCGGACCGTGAGGACGCCGCGGTCCAGGGCGACGTCGATCGTGCCGCCCTCGGGGCTGAACTTCACCGCGTTGTCGAGGAGGTTGACGATCGCGCGTTCCAGGGCGGAGGGCTCGGCGCGTACGAACCACGGCCGTACGTCCGCCGTGATCTTCAGCTCCGGGCCGCGCAGCTGGGCGCGACGCAGGGCCGCCTCGACCGTGTCCTGGAGGGCGACTACCTGGACGCGTTCGCCGCGCTGGCCCTCCGACCGGGACAGCTCCTGGAGGTCGCCGATCAGCGACGCCAGCTCCGTCATCTGCGCCTTCACCGAGGCGAGCAGCGCCTTGCGGTCGGCCGGGGGGATCGGGCGGCCCGTCTCCTCGCTGCGGGTGAGGAGCTCGATGTTCGTGCGGAGGGAGGTGAGGGGGGTGCGAAGCTCGTGGCCGGCGTCGGCGATGAGCTGTTGCTGGAGCTCTCGGGAGTTCGCCAGGGAGCTGGTCATGCTGTTGAAGGAGCGGGACAGACGGGCGATCTCGTCGTCCGACTCGTCCTCCACCGGGATGCGGATGCTCAGGTCCTCGGTGCGGGCGACGTGTTCGACGGCTTCGGTGAGCTCGTCGACGGGGCGGAGACCGGCGCGGGCGACCGCGAGGCCGGCGGCTCCGGCGCCGATGACTCCGATGCCGGAGACGAGCAGGAGGATCAGGGCGAGGTCTTTGAGGGTGTCCTGGGTGCTCTTCAGGGGAACGGCGGTGATCAGCCCGACGTAGGAACCGCTCTCGGTGGGGAACACCTGGGTCATCACGCGCAGCGGGTTGCCGTCCTTGTCGGTGCCGTTGCGGAAGTAGAGGGTCCCGGTGCTCCCGGCCTTGATGACGTCCTTGTCGGTCTGAGCGACCTTGATCACGCCCGTGGAGTCATGGTCGAGGCAGATCGAGCCGTCGGCCTTGACCACTTGGCCGTAGCTGATCCGAAGGCCGTTGGAGTCCGCAACCGTCGGGGAGCAGTCGAAGAGGATCCGCTGGGCGACGGCCACTTGCGCCTGGGTTGCGTTTTGCACCGGTCCGCGTACCTTCTGCAGGTCCGCCTCCAACTGGCCGTACAGCTTCCCCTGCACGATGAACCAGCAGGTCACCGAGACCGCCGCCACCGCGAACGCCACCGCTGCCGCGACCAGCATCGACAGACGGGCGCGGATCGGGAGGGTGCGGAAGCGGCGGGCGAGCCTGTTCACTCCGCGCCGCCCTGGCGCAGGACGTACCCGACGCCGCGCACGGTGTGGACGAGGCGGGGTTCGCCGCCCGCCTCGGTCTTGCGGCGGAGGTACATGACGTAGACGTCGAGGGAGTTGGAGGAGGGCTCGAAGTCGAAGCCCCAGACGGCCTTGAGGATCTGCTCGCGGGTGAGGACCTGGCGTGGGTGGGCCATGAACATCTCCAGGAGCGTGAACTCGGTGCGGGTCAGCTCCACCTGGCGGCCGGCCCGGGTGACCTCGCGTGTCGCCAGGTCCATGCGCAGGTCGGCGAAGGTGAGCGCCTCGTCCTCCGAGCCCCCGTCGGTCACCGTGCCCGTGTAGGAGCTGCGGCGCAGCAGGGCACGGATGCGGGCGAAGAGTTCGTCGAGTTCGAACGGCTTGACCAGGTAGTCGTCGGCCCCGGCGTCGAGGCCGGTGACGCGGTCGCCGACCGTGTCGCGGGCCGTCAGCATCAGGATCGGGGTCGTGTCGCCCGCCCCGCGGATGCGGCGGGCCGCGGTCATGCCGTCCATCCGTGGCATCTGGATGTCGAGGACGATCAGGTCCGGCTTGTAGGCCGTGGCCTTCTCCAGCGCGTCCGCCCCGTCGACCGCGACCTCGGTCTCGTACCCCTCGAAGGCCAGGCTGCGCTGGAGGGCTTCGCGTACGGCCGGCTCGTCGTCGACGATCAGGATGCGCTGGGGGTCACGGTCGCCTTCGGCGGGGCTCATCGCTCGCGGTTCCTCGGGGTGTGATGGATCGGGGTGCGGTAGTTCGTGGTGGGACGCCTCTCAGCCTCGCATGTTTCCGGGCTGTCGGGTATGCGTGCTGGTGGGGTGGAACACACCCCTAGCCGCGTACCAGGGTCATCCGGCTCAGCGGCACCTTGCGCTGGTGCGGGCGGGCCGCGGACATGCGCAGCCCCATCAGCTCAGGGGCCGGCGCGACCTCCGGGGCGCGCGGGGCCGGGGCCG
Source organism: Streptomyces sp. NPDC031497 (assembly GCF_055580905.1). Taxonomy (NCBI): domain Bacteria; kingdom Bacillati; phylum Actinomycetota; class Actinomycetes; order Kitasatosporales; family Streptomycetaceae; genus Streptomyces; species Streptomyces sp. NPDC031497. The sequence goes on along the minus strand of NZ_JBVIKO010000004.1, from coordinate 546,099 downwards.
GGGCCACCGCCGCCTCGGTCGGTGCGTGGAGTTCGTACGCCACGTCGAGGGCCAGACCGAGAGAGGCCGGGCTGGTGCCGGTCGTCTTGTGCGAAACCTGCTTGATCATGACGTACTCCCTTGCGCTCGGTGTGCTCGTGGTGCCGTGCTTCAGCTGGTGGAGCCCGCCCGCAGCTTGGCCAGGTCGGACTTGACGGTGTTGATCGGGATGGCGAAGCCGAGGCCGACGCTGCCCGCGTCCGAGGAGGACGACGAGGAGTCCGAACTGGCCGAGTACATCGCCGAGTTGATGCCGATGATGTCGCCACTGGCGTCGATCAGCGCGCCGCCGGAGTTGCCGGGGTTCAGCGAGGCGTCGGTCTGGATCGCCTTGTAGGTCGTCGTCGACGAGCCGGTGTCGCCGTTGAACTGCTGGCCGCCGAAGGAGAACGGCCACTGGCCGTTGCCGCCGCCCTGGCTCTGCTGGTCCTGGCCCTCGTCGGTGGAGACGGTCACGTCCCGGTTGAGCGAGGAGACGATGCCGCTGGTGACGGTGCCGCTGAGGCCCTCGGGGGAGCCGATCGCGACGACCGTGTCGCCGACCTGGACGCCGTCGGAGTTGCCGAGGGTGGCGGGCTGAAGGCCGGACGCGTCCTGGAGCTTGACGAGGGCGAGGTCCTTGGCACTGTCGGTGCCGACGACCTCGGCGGTGTAGGACTTGCCGGTGCTGGTCGTCGCCTTGATCGACTGGGCGCCGGAGATCACGTGGTTGTTGGTGACGATCTCGCCGTTGCTGCTGATGACGACGCCGGAGCCGGTGGAGGTGCCGTTGCTGAGGGTGGCGGTGATCTCGACGACGCTCGGGCTGACGGCGGCGGCGATCGTGGCGACGTCGCCCTTCTTGCTGGAGGGCACCACGCTGGTGGTGGTGGAGCTGGAGACGACGTCGTTCTTGCCGGTCAGCTCCTGGAAGGCGTACGCCGTGCCGCCGCCGACGGCCGCCGCGACGATCGCGACCGCGGCGAGCAGGGCTATCGGGCCCCGACTGCGCTTCTGCTTCGCGTGGGCCGAGTGCTCCGGGTGCTCCGCCGTGTGCAGCGGCGGCTCCGCCGAGTACTCCGGGAGCTGCGCGGTCTCCGGCCCCATAGTGACCTGCGGGGCGGCCTGCTGCATCGGCTGGTGGGCCGGCGGGGGCGGCCACTCCGGGTTCACGGGGGTGGAGGCGTGCTGCTGCTGGGGGTACGCGCCCTGGTAGGCGTCACCCTGGGGACCCTGGGGGTTCTCGTACTCGCCGCTGCGGCGGAGGCTCTCGGTCATGACAAGTAGCTTGTCCCGTGACCATGAGAGCTACCTGAGGGCCCGCTGAGAACGCCGCGAGAAGCGCGTTTGCCCGATATAAGGAACCTTCTCGCAGGTCGGGCGGGGTTCTCATGAACCGTTCATGAAGGGTTTCCTGTGGGGCCTGTGGGGCCTTGTGGCTCCTACGGCCGCGGCCCCGCGCCCCTTCAGGGGCGCGGGGAACTGCGCGGGCAACCACGACGAGCCCGCGGCCGACGGATCACCGGCACCCGCAGGCAACGAACTACCCGCACCCGCAGGATCCGCGCACCACCAGCCGCGAGGGAAACGTCTTCAGGCGCTCTCTCCGCGACCCCGCCACCCGCAGCCCGTCGTCGAGGACCAGGTCCACCGCCGCCCGTGCCATCGCCGGGCGGTCCGATGCGATCGTTGTCAGCGGCGGGTCCGCCAGCGCCGCCTCCTTGATGTCGTCGAAGCCGGCCACCGCCAGCTCCCCCGGCACGTCGATGCGCAGCTCGCGGGCGGCCCGCAGCAGGCCGATCGCCTGGTCGTCGGTGGAGCAGAAGAACGCCGGCGGGCGATCGGGCCCCGCCAGGACCTCCAGCGCCACCCGGTACGCGTCGTACCGGTTGTACGGCGCCTCGAACAGCCGGCCCTCCGTGGTCAGGCCCGCCTCGTCCATGGCCCGCTTCCAGCCCTCGACGTGGTCGGAGACCGGGTCGCCGACGGCCGGGGTGTCCGCCGTACCGCCCATACAGGCCACGTACTCGTAGCCGTGCTCCAGCAGATGCCGGACGGCGAGCTGGGCGCCGCCCAGGTCGTCCGTCACCACCGCCACGTCGTCGATCGCCTCCGGCCGCTCGTGCAGCAGCACCACCCGGGCGTCCCAGGCGTCGATCTCGGCGGCGGCCAGATCGTTCAGCGCGTGCGAGACGAGGATGAGGCCCGAGACCCGCATCCCCAGGAACGCGCGCAGGTAGTGGACCTCGCGTTCGCCCACGTAGTCGGTGTTGCCGACCAGCACCATCTTTCCGCGCTCGGACGCGGCCTGCTCCACCGCGTGCGCCATCTCGCCGAAGAAGGGCTGACGGGCGTCCGGGATGATCAGGCCTATGAGGTCCGTGCGCCGGGATGCCATCGCCTGGGCCACCCGGTCGGGCCGGTACCCCAGTTCCTTGATCGCGGCGAGGACACGCTCGCGCGTGGCCGGTGCGACCGGCCGGGGTCCGTTGTTGATGACATAACTGACCACGGCGGTCGAAGTCCCCGCCAGCCGCGCCACATCATCCCGAGTCACCTTGGCCACGCGCGGAGTCTACGCGGATGGACCCGCTCTGGGCAGGGCGTATCGAAGCTTCGCTTGCGGAAGCAATGCCCTGTCCGGGCGACGGCCATGCCTCGCCCGGACCACCACTACGCCTCCGCCGGTACCTCGACCGCGTCCAGGGCCGCCGAAGCGTCCGCATCCTCCGGCTTTGGACCCTCCGCCCGCGCCCTGGTCTCGTCGCTGACGCGCTCGCCCCGCTCGCCCTTCTCGGGGGTAACGAATCGATAACCGACGTTCCGGACGGTTCCGATCAAGGACTCGTGCTCCACGCCGAGCTTGGCGCGCAGCCGCCGTACGTGGACATCGACGGTCCGCGTGCCGCCGAAGTAGTCGTAGCCCCAGACCTCCTGGAGCAGCTGTGCACGAGTGAACACGCGGCCCGGGTGCTGGGCCAGGTACTTGAGGAGCTCGAACTCCTTGAAGGTGAGGTCGAGGACCCGTCCCTTGAGTTTGGCGCTGTACGTCGCCTCGTCCACCGAGAGGTCGCCGTTGCGGATCTCCATGGGCGAGTCGTCGTTGACGATCTGCTGGCGGCCCATGGCGAGCCGCAGCCGGGCCTCGACCTCGGCCGGGCCGGCCGTGTCGAGGAGTACGTCGTCGATGCCCCAGTCGGCGGTGACGGCGGCGAGGCCGCCCTCGGTGACGACCAGGATGAGCGGACAGCCGGGGCCCGTGGAGCGGAGCAGCTGGCAGAGGCTGCGGACCTGCGGGAGGTCGCGGCGGCCGTCGATGAGGATGACGTCGGCGCCCGGGGTGTCGACGAGGGCGGGGCCTTCGGCCGGAGCGACCCGCACGTTGTGCAGGAGCAGCCCGAGGGCCGGCAGCACCTCCGTCGACGGCTGGAGGGCGTTGGTCAGGAGCAGCAGAGAACTCATATGTCTGGTTCCTCCTCGGTCCCTGCGAGGACTGTGTGCAATGACACTGCGCTGCGCTCCCGAGCCTCCGTACATCCGCGGTCACCTGGAGTTTCCCGCTTCGTATACAGAGCTTCCGAAAGCACAAAAGGACCCGGTGGCGGCGCTGCCCGAGTCCTCTGCCCAGCAGAATAGCCCACATGAGCATCGGTCCGGCAGGTCGTGCGGCACGTTCCATCGTTCGTCCGACATATGAGACGAGCAGAAACGCCTCTATGCGGACGTTTCTGCGCACGGACGACGGGGTTTCCATTGATTCCGTATACGATCCCGCCTCCGTCGTATACGACGGCTCCCGGTCACCCTCCCGTGATCTCGTGTTCGTCCTGGCCCACGGCTTCACCGGCGACGTGGACCGGCCGCATGTACGACGGGTGGTGGCCGCTCTGACGGATTACGCCCCGGTGGTCAGCTTCTCCTTCCGGGGCCACGGCCGCTCCGGCGGGCGCACCACCGTCGGCGACCGTGAGGTCCTCGACCTGGCGGCGGCGGTGCGCTGGGCGCGCCGCTTCGGGCACACCCGCGTGGTGACCGTCGGCTTCTCGATGGGCGGCTCGGTGGTGCTGCGGCACGCGGCGCTGAACGCCGGGGTGGACGCCGTGGTCTCGGTGTCGTCCCCGGCCCGCTGGTACTACCGGGGCACCGCCCCGATGCGCCGCGTCCACTGGCTGGTCACCAGACCGGAGGGCCGGCTGGTCGGCCGCTACGGCTTCCGCACCCGTATCCACTACCGCGGCTGGGACCCTGTGCCGCTGTCCCCGGTGGAGGCGGTGCCGAAGATCGCCCCCACCCCGCTGCTGATCGTGCACGGCGACAGCGACGGCTACTTCCCGGTCGACCACCCCCGGATGCTCGCGGACGCCGCCGGTGGCGCGGTCGAGCTCTGGCTGGAGCCCGGCATGGGCCACGCCGAACACGCCGCGGACGACCGGCTGCTGGCCAGGATCGGCGACTGGGCGGCTTCCCGGGCGGGCTAGCCTGAGCCTGTACAACAGCCACACAGGTACACAGCCACACACAGGTACACAGCCACACAGTTACACAGCCGACCGAATTGTTCTTGCTGAGTCTCTTGAGGAACCTGATGCCCAAGGTCACGGTGCGCTACTGGGCCGCCGCGAAGGCCGCGGCCGGGATCGCCGAGGAGCCGTACGACGCGGACACCCTCGCCGAGGCGCTGGACGCGGTGCGTGCGCGACACCCCGGGGAACTCGCGCACGTCCTGCGGCGATGCTCCTTCCTCGTCGACGGTGACCCCGTGGGGACGCGCGAGCATGAGACGGTACGGCTGGCCGAGGGCGGCACGGTCGAGGTGCTCCCGCCGTTCGCAGGAGGGTGAGCGAGACCGATGACCAACCAGCCGTACGAGGACTACGACCCGTACCAGCAGCCCCCCGCACAGCCCCAGTGGGGGTACGAGGAGCAGCAGTACGCCACCCAGCAGTGGCAGGGGCAGACCTGGGAGACGCAGACGCACGCGCCGGTGCAGGCGGCCCAGCCGCAGGCCCCGGCGGCGGAGACGGCGTACATGCCCCAGCAGGCGTACGCACCGGCACAGCAGCAGGCACAGCAGCAGCCGCAGCCGCAGTCGGCGTACACACAGCAGCCGCAGCACCCCCAGCACCCGCAGGTCCCCCAGCACCCGCAGCAGGCACCGCACCCGCAGCAGGCACCGCAGCCGCCGCAGTCGGCGCACACGCCGCCCCCGGCGCCCGCGCCCGGCTCCGGCCCTGCCGAGCCCGGCTCAGGCTCCGGCCCCGCGGAGCCCGGCTCCGGCTACGGTCGCGCGACCCTCGCCGGCAACGCGCGCATCACCGACGCGCAGCGCGCCCGCCTGGAGGGACGCTCGCCGATCATCGAGCCGGGCATGCAGCCGGCGCTGCTGACGGGCCTGCTGGGCCTGCTGCTGGCGGTGGCGGCCCCGATCTCCTCGTACGCCCTGGTGGTGCCCCTGGTGATCCTCCAGGCGGTGACGGCGGCGGGCTGGTTCCGGCTGAACGGCATGTGGCCGGCCCGCCAGGGCATCGCCCTCGCCTTCCTGGGCGCGCTCGCGGCGGATGCCGCGGTACTGGTGGCGGGCCGCGACCAGGCCCCGGCGGCGATCCTCGGCCCGCTGGGCATCTGGGTCCTGCTCTCCCTGGTCCTCCAGCTCCGCTCACACGCGGACCCGGACACCCGTATGTACGGCCTGATGGCCACGGTCGCCGCCTCCGCGCTGGCGATCATCGCGACGGGCTTCCTGGGCGCGGACCCGGACGCGGCGTCGGTGGGCGCGGCGGCGGTCGCGGTGGCGGTGGTGGCGCGGGCGCTGCCGCTGCCGACGGTGGCGTCGGTGGTCGTGTCGGTGCTGGCCGCGGCCGGGGCGGGCATCGCGGTGGGCGGCATGACCGGAGTGGGCACCAAGGGCGCGCTGATCGGTGCGGGGGCCGCGCTGTGCGCGCTGGCCGGGCACCGGGCGGCGAGCTACGACTACCCGTCGAGGTTCGTCCACTTCACGGCGGGCGTGGCCCTGCCGCTGGCCGCGGCGGCACCGGCGGTGTGGATCCTGGGGCGCTGATCGCGGCGGTCCGTCAAGGGCACCGGGCGCCTCCACTGTCACAGGTGGTCGACAATCTCCGGTGGGATCGCTCCCACGGGGCTAGCGTGAGATCACCGACGTGCACAGCCGACTCGCCGACCCGGGGGAACCCATCACATGCGCGCCCTGCGAATATTCCTGATCGTCGTCGTCATCCTCGGCGTGCTCTTCGTGGTCGTCGACCGCGTCGCCGTGCACTTCGCCGAGGGTGAGGCCGCCGGCAAGCTGAAGACGACGGAGGGCCTCGCGAGCAACCCGGACGTCTCCATCAAGGGCTTCCCGTTCCTGACCCAGGTCGCCGGCGGCACGCTGGACGACGTGGAGGTCGGCATCAAGGACTACGACGCCACCACCGGCACCGCCGGCAAGACGATCCGTATCGAGGATCTGAAGGCCGACATGAAGGGCGTCACCTTCAGCGGCGACTACAGCTCGGCCACCGCGCAGACCGCCACCGGTACCGCGCTCATCTCCTACGGCGAGCTGCTGAAGAACGCGAACGCGCAGCCCACCGACCTCGGCCTCGGCTTCACCGGCAAGGTCATCGGCCTCGCCGACGGCGGCAACGGCAAGATCAAGGTCACCCTCGACGTGACCGTGCCCGGTGTGGACGCCCATCAGAAGGTGACCGTCCTCAGCACGGTCACCGTCAAGAACAACACCGTGCAGGTGCACGCCGACAACCTGCCCAAGCTCGCCGGCGTCAGCCTCGTCGAGGACCGGTTCCGGCAGGCCTCCGACTTCCAGCAGGCGATCAGCCAGCTCCCCGGCGGTATCCAGCTGGACAAGGTGGAGGCGGCGGCGGACGGTGTGGAGATCGGGGTGAAGGGTTCGAACGTCCGGCTGGCCGGGTAGAAGGCGCCACGGCGGCGGCCGACGGGCCCAGGGCCGGCGCATCGGCCGGACGGGACGGCGGAGGAAACCAACCCGTCCGTAACCCGGACGGCGGACCGGATCTGTCCGTCACCCGGACGGCGGACCGGATCTGTTCGTCGCCCGGACGGTGGGCCCGACCCGTTCGTCAGCCCGGGACGGCAGACGGACCCCGTCCATCTGTCGAGACGGCGGCGTCCGCACCGTAGATGTGGCGACGACCGCGGCAGGGCGGCCGCGGCCTGATCACGCCTCGGACCCCCATCCCGTCCCATAATCCGGACGATCGCGTCTCATCATGCGACATGCCGGTGACATGCCCGGTCATCCGTCCCTACGATCGAGCCCATGAAGCGTCAGGCGGATCTCACGAAGCGGCGGGCAGTCGACCTGTGCCGCGTGGCCGCCATGCTCTGTCGCCCCTTCTGACGGTGGAGGCCCCTGCCTCCGCATCCCCCCAGCCCTCCCCTGCCGAGGGCATCCGTGCGCGCCCGCGCGCACCCACCCGCACTCGCACGCCCCGCCGCAACTGCCCCGGAGGAGAAAGAGCATGAGCCGCAGCGACGTCCTGGTCGACGCCGACTGGGTCCAGGACAACCTGGACAACGCCGACATCGCGATCGTGGAGGTGGACGAGGACACGTCCGCCTACGAGAAGAACCACATCCGCAACGCGATCCGCATCGACTGGACCAAGGACCTGCAGGACCCGGTCCGCCGCGACTTCATCGACCAGGAGGGCTTCGAGAAGCTCCTGTCGGCGAAGGGCATCGCCAACGACACGCTGGTGATCCTGTACGGCGGCAACAACAACTGGTTCGCGTCCTACGCCTACTGGTACTTCAAGCTCTACGGCCACGACAACGTCAAGCTCCTCGACGGCGGCCGCAAGAAGTGGGAGCTGGACGCCCGCGAGCTGGTCGAGGAGGTCCCGGAGCGCCCCGAGACCACCTACACGGCCAAGCCGCAGAACACCGCGATCCGCGCCTTCCGTGACGACGTCGTCGCCGCGATCGGCTCGCAGAACCTCGTCGACGTGCGGTCCCCCGACGAGTTCTCCGGCAAGCTGCTCGCCCCGGCCCACCTGCCGCAGGAGCAGTCGCAGCGTCCGGGCCACGTCCCGTCCGCCCGCAACATCCCGTGGTCGAAGAACGCCAACGACGACGGCACCTTCAAGTCGGACGACGAGCTCAAGGAGCTCTACGCCGAGGAGCAGGTGGACCTCGCCAAGGACACCATCGCCTACTGCCGTATCGGCGAGCGCTCGGCCCTGACCTGGTTCGTCCTGCACGAGCTGCTCGGTGTCGAGAACGTCAAGAACTACGACGGCTCCTGGACCGAGTACGGCAGCCTCGTCGGCGTCCCGATCGAGCTCGGCGCCAACAAGTAGGACCCCGCAAGACCCCGTAGGACTTTGGCAAGTCCCCAGACCGACCTTTCAAGACCTCAACAGGAGTACGACATGTGTGGAGCGAAGGCCGGCGGCCCGGACAGCTCGACGATCAAGCCCGGTGAGACCACGATCCAGGGTCAGGTGACCCGCGACGGCGAGCCGGTGACGGGCTACGTCCGCCTCCTCGACTCGACCGGCGAGTTCACCGCGGAGGTCCCGACCTCCGCCACCGGACAGTTCCGCTTCTACGCGGCGGAGGGCACCTGGACCGTCCGAGCCCTCGTCCCCGGCGCCACCGCCGACCGCACGGTCGTCGCCCAGCAGGGCGGCCTGGCCGAGGTCGCGATCGCGGTCTGACCAGCTGGACGCAAGGGCCGCGCCCCCGGATCGAAGACCCGAGGCGCGGCCCTTCGCCGTACCCCGGATCCACCCCGCGGCGGGGTCGTGCTCAACCTTCGTGGTCGACCTACTCTTGAGTCATGCTCGCCCGGCGTCGTCGCGTGTACTTCGTCATGATGGGGATCTGTATCGGTCTCTTCGTCCTGGCCTGGGGGGTCGTGCGTATCTGGTCCGTGCCCGCCGCGGTGGGGATGTGTGTGGTGGCCATGGTCATCCCGCCCGTCGCCGCGATGGTCGCGAACCGGCGGGGCCCCGACGACCGCTGGTGGGACGACCCCTCCGGTGACCCCAAGTCCGACGAGTGGTGGGACGAGCTGGACGGGAAGAAGCGTCCCCGGCCCTGACACCCGACGTGCCCGCCTGCTACCGGAACGCTTCGACGTTGCGCAGGGCCCACGCGGCGAAGGTCCGGGGCGGACGGCCGAGCACGCCCTCGATGTCCGGGCTGAGCCGCAGCTCGGCCGCGTTGGGCTCGCCGAGGACGGCCAGCGTCGTCGCCACCACCGGCTCCGGCATGAACGCGGCCATCCGGGCGTGCGCCGCCGCCCGGGTCAGCTCCACGAACCGCACCGGCTCACCGAGCGCCGCACCGATGGCCGCCGCCTGCTCCCGGGGCGTGACGGCCGCCGGACCGTTCAACTCGTAGATGCGGCCGGTGTGTTCGTCCTTGCGCAGGGCCACCGCGGCGACCTCCGCGAGGTCCGCCGGATCGACTACCGGGATCCCGACGTCACCGAACGGCGCGGCGACCGTCCGCTCGGCGCGCACCGACTCCGCCCAGGCGTAGGCGTTGGACGCGAAACCGCCGGCCCTGAGGATCGTCCAGGCCAGACCCGACCCGCGCACCGCGTCCTCGACCGCCCGCATCGCTCCGCCGTGCGAAGGCGACTCCGGCCGGGTCGCCACGCCCTGCGAGGAGAGCAGCACCACCCGCGTCACCCCGGCGTCCTCGGCCACCGCCAGCACGGCCCGTGCGTCGAGTCCGTGGCCGCCCGTGCCGCCGTCGTGCAGGAACAGCGCCCCGGCACCGTCGAGCGCCGGCCGCAGACTCTCCGGCTCGGCCAGGTCGGCCCGCACCTGTACGACCCCGTCCGGCAGGTCCATGGGGGCGATCCCCCGCGACACCGCCGTCACCCGTTCCCCGGCCGCCGCCAGGGCCGCCACCAGCGGCCGGCCCACGTTCCCGGTCGCACCCGTCACCACGATCATGCTCAACTCCCTTATTCTCCGGTGTTCTTCCGCGATGACAGCGACGCTAACAGCGTCGGTATAGTAGGTACCTAGAGGAAAGTGACTACCTCAGAGGGGTGTGGCTCATGACGACCGCGACACGACGGCCCGTGCCCGACCCGCTGTCCGACCCCGAGCTGGCCTGCCCGGTCTCCCCGGTCGTGGACATCGTCTTCAGCCGGTGGACGACACCGATCCTCTGGTCCCTGCACACCTTCGGCCGCCAGCGGTTCGTCCAGCTGGAGCGCCGGATCAAGGGCATCACGCCGAAGGTGCTCACCCAGCGGCTGCGCCAGCTGGAGCGCGACGGCCTGGTCGTGCGCACCTACCACCCCGAGGTACCGCCGCGCGTCGAGTACGAGATCAGCGACCTCGGCACCACCCTCGCCCCGCTCTTCGCCCACCTCGCCGACTGGGCCGGCACGCACCTCGACGACGTCGAGACGGCCCGGCAGCGCTACGACGAGGCGGGATCCCCGCGCCCCTGAAGCGCGCTTACGGAACCGCGTTCTGGTACTGGAAGCGCGGTTCCAGGGTCCGTCTTCAAACGGAGGCGGCGGTTCCTCAGGTTGCCCGTTCCGGGTCCGCCACTGGCGAAGGGGCGCCGCCCGCCACGGACGGCGCCCCTTCGTCGCCGGTCTCGCTCCGGCGTCCTGCTCCTAGTGGTCGGAGCGGCGGTCGTGCCGTTCGTGCTCGCGCCCCGGGCACAGGTCGAGCGTGGTGCACAGCATGATCTCCTGGCAGGAGCCTGCTGCGGGCTCCGCGTCCGCCTCGTCGTCGGCATGGGGCACGAACCGCCACTGCGACGCCTTGGTGTGCCGGGTCCCGTCCGCCCTCTCGACGTGAGCGTGCAGCGTGCGGGCCTCGGGGTCGTTCGTCTCCACCAGCACTTCGTCCGCGCGGAGCGGGAAGTGGTCGTGCAGCAGGCACAGGCCGAAACGGTTCAGATTCCCGTGCTTGGTCAGCACCGCCACCAGGTCCGCGACGAACTCGGCGTCCTGGGGGCCCAGCCCTTCGGCCTCCTCGAACCGGGGAAGCGGCTTGCGTGGGACGTCCACCGGGATGTCGGTCATGGGTCCTCCGTCAATCGGCTGACTCTCACCGGCTTCCATTGTCAGGTGCCGAACCAGACCCCGCAAATGCCAATGGCACACCCAAGAGGGTGCGTGTCAGGGGTCCGACGTGTGTCTGTTCATGACAGATACGGCGCTTTGTCTAGATTCGCCGGGGAAGGGAGAGGTGTCGGTCCTATGGCGATGACTCGATGGTGGCGGTTGCTGTCACTCGTGGTGCTGGTGTCATGCGGGTGGATGTGCGACCCGGCGTCGGCGCAACAGCGGCGGGACCCCGGTACCGGCTGCCAGTCGGAACGCCTCAAGGACAGCACCGTCGAGGCCACCTTGCGACTGCAGCAGCACAAGCAGCCGCACCCCCGGGTCGTCTCCGACATGACGGTGCGGGTGCCGAGACGGTGGCCGCTCGCCAACCAGCTGACGTTCAGCGTGCGGTCCACGCAGTACCGCATGGCCATACGGTGCCTGCTGCTCGGCGACGAGACTCCCGGGCCGCGCCACGAATGGCATCCCCGCGATCCCGTGGTGACCGCCACCGACTCCATGGTCGAGGTGCACTACGTCGCGTACAACTGGATCACCACGGACGAGCCCTTCCTCGTGGGCCCCTGGGAAATCGTCCCCACAGGGAGAACGTGGATGGTCTACCTGTGGCCGCCGACACTTCAGACCATCCGGTGGAAGCGGATCGAGGCCGATCTGGGCGGCCTCGGCTTCAGCGACCTCGTGGAACGGGCGTCGTCCTCCACGGAGCACGCGCTGGTGTGGACGAACAGGTTTCCCCAAGAGGTCCAGGTGAAGGTCGATCCGCCCTGGCAGCGCCGGCTGGCGGCGACGCTCACCCAGTCGCTCTGGGGCACCGCGGGCGTCGCCTCGTGGTGGGTGTGCGCCTCGGTCCTGATCGCTGTGGCCGCACTCCGTGCCCGGCGCACCGGAACAGCCGCCGCGCACGGGACGCCGCCCCCACCACCGGTCGGGGACGTGGCCCGGCGACAGGCGGCGGATATCCCCGACACCGACACCGGACACAGCACGAGCTTCACGCGAACGCTGCTGGAGTGGGCCGTACTCAGCGGGGCGATCGCCCTGGCGCTGCTCGTCCCACAGCAGGGAGCCACACCCCGGTCGTACGCCGTCCTCTGCATCTTCGCGGGCCTGGCCCTGGTGCTCGTCGCCCGCCCCTGGGTCCTCGGCGCGCCACCGACCGCACCTGGCGCCGGCCCTGACGAGCCGGCCCGGTCCGGCGGTGTCCTCGGCATCCAGCGCCGTCAGGCTCGCGCCGTCACGACAGCCACGTGTGCGGTCGCGGGGATCGGCCTGCTGGTGATCGCGGCCCATGGTGTCCTCGGTCTTCCGGAGAGCCTGGAGCCGAAAACGACAACCGTCCCGGGCCGCACCGGGCTTGTCCTGGTCGGCCTGGCGACCGTGTGGCTGTGGCTGGCCGCGATGCTCGCCTGGGCCTGGCGGTTCGCGCACGAAGGAGGACTGCTGCGCGAGCGCTGGACCCGGCAGTGGGACAGGGCCCCGGCGCAGTGCGTGGCCGTCGTCGGATGTCTGCTGGCGGCCGTCGCCGGGATTCTGCTCGCATTCGCCTGGCAGGCGAGCGGGAAACAATGGGAGCGCGTCAACTGGCTCGCCGAGCAGGACGACCCTGCCGCGTACAACGCGCACCAGAGCAAGCTGCTGGAGAACTTCTTCTTCAGCGACCTGAAATGGATCTTCGCCTACAGCTGGGTACTGACCGGCATCGCCCTGCTGGCGCTGCTGCGTTACCGCACCAGGCCGGCCCGGGCACAGGGCCGCCGCCGAATCGAGCGGTTCTCCCCCGGGCCGAGCACGTTGGATCTCCTGCTGACCGTCTCCTTGTTCGCCCTCTTCGTCGGACTGCGGGCGGCGAAGTTCGCGGGTGCGAGCGCGCTGTACGGCGTCTGGCTGGTGCTGAACATCGCCGCCGTGTACGTCGTCCTCGGCGTCGGGCGCCGCTGGTCCGTGTTGAGCCGGATGGGCGAGAGTTTCTATGCGAAGAGGCTGGGCACCGAGCCGCACCGGCACGAATTGCTGGAGAAGGCCCGCCACTACCTCAACGTCAACCACCAGATGCGCCTGCTGAACCAGGGTCATGCAGGCGGGCTGACCTACGAGGGGCTGGAAAAAGAGCTGGAAGACCTGCGCAATTGGCTGGTCACCGCGTGCGGGGGAGCCGATCCGCCGGAGCAGATCTCGGTGCTGGACATCGCCCTGGCCTGGGGACCGGACGGGCGCTGGTGGTCCAATGCGGTCCGCGCGGCGCGTCTGGCGTTCCGGTTCGGACTGCCGGCCACCGGGCTGCTGCTCTACTACCAGGCACAGGATCCCTACGGGCGAGCGCAGATTCTGTTCACCCCCGTCGGCATTCCGGAATTCATCACCGACCTGATCCTCTACCAGATGGCATGGGCGGCGGCCGGCTTCACGCTCGGGGCTCTGTGGCGTCTGCTGCCGGGACGCCGCAGCCAGGCGCGGGCGTGGTTCCTCACCGCCGCCTTCGCCGTCCCCGTGGTACTGGCCGCCGCGTTCATCCATGTCATCGACGCGGATCCCGGCCAGCTGATCCTGTACGCCACGCTCCTCCTGTGCGTCCTGACGTTCACCAGCATCTGGATGGACCTGGCGACCTTCCGCAATGGCTGGCAGTACCTGCCCAGCCGTGTCGCCCTGCTGCTGTTCGTCTACCAGCTGCGCGGCCTGTCCGTTCAGATCGCCTGGGTCCTCGTCCAGACGGGGGCCATCGTGGGGATCTGGGTCAGCCTGACGCGCTGAGGGGACCAACCACCGACAGGGCCCGCCCTCTAGTAGACGAGCGCCTGCGTCCCCTCCGCCATCGCCTCCTGCACGAAGACCTGCGCACCCGCGATCCGTACGCCCTCGATGACGTCCTTCTCCGTGATGTCCCGGCGGGCCGCGCACTGCGTGCAGAGCGTGAGCGTGCCGCCCGCCAGGATCGAGTCGACCAGGTCCGGCAGCGGAGCGGCGTGCGGCAGCTCGAACTCGGCGGCCCGCCCGGGCAGCGCGAACCACGCGGACTCGCCGGTCAGCCACATCGACACCTCGACGCCGCTGGCGACGGCCACCGCCGCCACCGTGAACGCCTGCGAGCACCGCTCCGGGGCGTCCGCCCCGGCCGTCACCTTGATCACGAGCTTCTTCGCCATGCGTGCAGCGTAATCGGGTGGCGTCATGGCTGGTGCTCCGCGCGCTGGTGCTGGCGCAGCAGCACGTTCACGTCGGTGGCGGCGCTGTGGTCGTACGCGACCAGCGCGGTCTCTCTTCGATCACCGAGGTCCGCGCACTCGGCGCAGCCGGGGACGGGCCGGGGTGGTCGGCTCAGGTCGTCGGGGGACGACGGTACGGCCCAGGTACTTCGGTCGTTCGCCGCGCGTACTCCGGCACTGAGCCGCTCTCTGTCGGTAGCGGGGCGTAGCGTCGCCGGGTCGGCCTGCCACTCCCTGCCGCCGCCGACGGGACGCAGTATCGCGTACGGCCCCGACTGGTCCCGGTACTCGCCGACCTGGTCGGTGGCGGTGTCGTAGAACAGGGTTCCGGGCTCCATGGCATTTGCTCCTTTCGTCCAACATCTATACGAAATGCGTGAGTTGGACTACTCTGGGTACCGAGGCTGCTACGAGCATGGCCCGGAGGTGGCGTCGGCGCGCCGATGGCGAGCGGTTCTTCCCCGTCTGGCGGCGCTAATTCCACAAATTCCATGGCGTACCAGGGAGGGGTGCGGTGCCGCAGAGGCGCGTGGTGACGGGGCGTAGTCAGGAGCCCAGGCAACGGTTCGCGGAGGAGTTACGGCACCTGAGGGCCGAACGGGGGGTGAGCCTGAGGGAGCTGGCCGAGGAACTGGGCTGGGACGCCTCCAACTTCGGCAAGATGGAGAGCGGGCGGAGCCTGGGGAGCCCGGAGGTCGTGGAGGCGCTGGACCAGTACTACGGGACGCCGGGGTTGCTGCTGGCCATGTGGGAGTTGGCGGTTGGTGACCCGTCGCAGTTCAAGGAGCAGTATCGGCGGTACATGGTGCTGGAGGCCGAGGCGGTGAGCCTGTGGCAATACTCAGTGAGCAGGCCCCCAGGGTTGCTTCAGACGGGCGGGTACGCACGCGAGGCGCTAACGGCTGGTGGCCTGATGGACGAGGAACTGGACCAGCAGGTCGAGGCGCGAATCGGGCGTCGAAGTGTGCTGGAGGGGCCAGACGCACCGCACTTCCGAGTCATCCTCTTCGAGGCGGTGCTGCGCAACTCGCTTCGCGATCCCCGGGATTGGCGAGTGCAACTGGAGTACCTGGCGGAGGCTGCGGGGCGCCCGAACATCACCCTTCACGTACTGCCGTTCGGTACGGGCCTGCACGGCTTGGACAGCACCGACACCATGTTCCTCCGGCTGTCGGACGGCCGTACCGTTGCGTACGCCGAAAACGACGTACGGGGCGAACTCCTCGAAGAATCCGGCAAGGTTGAGCGCCTGCACCGCACATATGATGACGTACGTGACCTGGCTCTGACGCCTGCCGAGTCACGGACATTCATATTGCGGATGTTGGAGGAACTGCCGTGCGAGCCATCGACCTGAGCAACGTGACGTGGCGCAAGAGCAGCTACAGCAACTCTGACGGCGGCAACTGCATCGAAGTCTCCGACGACCTCCTTCGTATCGCCACCTGGTACAAGAGCAGCTACAGCAACTCGGACGGCGGCGAGTGCCTCGAAGTGGCCGCCGGTCTCCCCTCCCTCGTCCCCGTCCGTGACAGCAAGGACCCTTCTCGCGGCGCCCTTCTCTTCGACGCCTCCGCCTGGGCGGCTTTCATCGACGGAGTCAAGCACTGACGTTCGTTGCCCGGCCGTCGCACAACGCGTGGTCGATCAGCGTGCTCGCCGCGTTCTCCTGGGCCAGGATGTGGGCCGGGGTGTCGCCGCGTGCCTCGGACATGGAGACCACCGCGCTGCGCCTGCCGTCGTCGGTGACGCCGTTGAGGGTGATGTAGCCGCCGTCCCCGCCCTCATGGCTCCAGTAGCTTCCGCCGCAGCTCAGGGGGCGTTCGACGAGGCCGAGCCCGTACCGGCCGCCGGGCCACAGCTGGTGGACCTCGGCGTTCACGGGGACCGTCCGCTTCATCTCGGCCAGTTGGCGTGCCGGGAGGAGGCGGCCCGCGAGCAGCGCGCGGAGGAGGCGGTTCTCGTCGTGGGTGGTCGTGACCCAGGAGAGGTTCTCGGGGTCCACCGGGATCTGGTCGGTGACGTCCACCCGGGAGCCGGGGCCGAAGTACTGGTAGGCCTGGGCGTGCGGCCGGGGCAGGGCGGGCGAGGTGCCCAGCCAGCGGGTCCGGTCGAGGCCGAGCGGGCGCAGGACGCGGTCCTCGATCTCCTGGTGGGCGGGGTGGCCGGTGGCCTTCTGGATGATCAGGGCGAGCAGGACGTATCCGGTGTTGGAGTACGCCCAGCCCTTGCCGGGCGGGAAGTCCGGCGCGTGGGCCATGGCGCGGGCGACGAGTTGCCCGGGGCCGTAGACGTCGTGGCGCTGCTGGTAGTACTCCTCCGGCGTGGTGTATCCGGGCAGGTCGTCGTGGATGCCGCTGGTGTGCTGGAGCAGCTGGCGGACGGTGATCCGGCGGCCGTCGTTGCCGTTCCCCCGGACGACTCCCGGCAGCCAGTGGTCGACCGTGTCGTCCAGGGACAGCCCGCCCTCGGCCTCCAGTTGGAGGACCACGGTGGCGACCAGCGTCTTGGCCGTGCTGGCCATGCGGAAGTAGCCGTCGGCGGCGACGGGGCGGCCGGTGTCCAGGTCGGCGGTGCCGCTGGCGGCGACCGACTGCCGGCCGTCGGGCGCGATCACACGGGCCTGCACACCGCTGACGCCGAGGGCGTGGATCGCGTCGGTGTCCCGCTGTAACCGCCCCACCGGGGACGCGGTGGCGGTGGTCGTCGCGGTGGAGAGCAGAGCGGCGACACCGAGCGCCATGGCGAGGTACTTGCGCGGAGTCGACATCATGACTGAACGCTAGGTTTGCCCCTCCTGGGGCGCGATCCGGTCCACCCCAGGATCCGAGTGGGGGATATCCCCCCGGTCCCGGTCCCGGTCGTGGTCGCGATAGGCCTCGATCGCCACCCGCACGAACGGCCGGAGCAACGGATTGGCGTCTCCCTCGACCCACGCCACCACCACCCGGCTCGGCCGCATGTCCGCGACCGGCACCGTCACGAGGCCGGCGCCCGGATCGTGGTCGGTCGTCGTCATGCCCACCGTGCCGTTCCACAGCACCGCCTGACGGCATTCCTCGATCGCCCGTACCACCGGCCCCTCCCGCACCGCCCCGCCGTTCCAGTACGACTGCCAGCGGCCGTCCGTGCCCGTCGGGAACCGGAACCACTGCCGGTCGGCGAGGTCGGCCAGCGTCAGGCTCTCCCGGCGGGCCAGCGGATCGTCGGCGCGCAGCAGCGCGCCCACCGGGTCGGCCCGCAACTCCCGTACCACCAGGCCGGTTTCGTCGAAGGGCGCGCGAGTCAGGGCGATGTCCACGAGCCCGGCGTGCAGCCCGCAGGTGGGATCGGTGAGGTCGGTCTCGCGGATCCGGATCCCGACGCCGGGGTGGCGTTCGCGGTAGGCGCGGGCCAGCCGGCGCACGCCGGGATCCGTGCTGTCGCCGAGGAGGCCGACGGTGAGGGTGGTGGCGCCCGCCGCCGTGGCGACCCGTACGCGCAGCCGGTCGGCCCGGTCGAGAAGGGCACGGGCCTCGTCGAGGAGCACGGCTCCGACGGGGGTGAGCGCGACACCGGCCGAGGACCGCTCGAAGAGCGCCGCGCCGATCTCGCCCTCCAGCCCCTTGATCGCCCGGCTCAGCGGGGGCTGGCTCATGTGGAGCCGTGCGGCGGCCCGGCCGAAGTGGAGTTCCTCGGCGACGGCCACGAAATAGCGCAGCGTCCGCAGCTCGATCCGCTCGATCCGCTCCATGCAGCCACGATACCGATCGGGTATCGAGGCGGCGGAACAGGTCTTGGACAGCCGTACCGTCCCGGCCGTGGAATCGAGGCATGACGACCCACGACCACCACGATGAGCCCGCCGTATCCGTCGTCGGCCCGGACGACGGCGAGGTGCTCGTCCTCGGCACCACCCGGATGCGCGTCCTGGAGGACGGCCGTACCACCGGCCACCGGCTCGGCATCGCCGAGTCCGTGCTCGCGCCGCACACCCCCGGCCCGCCGCAGCACCGGCACGCCGGGCACGACGAGGGCTTCTACGTCATCTCCGGTTCCGTGCGGTTCACGGTCGGGGAGGACGACTACGACGCCACCGCGGGCACCCTGGTGATGGTGCCGCCCGGCGCCCCGCACACCTTCGCCAACGTCACCGACGCACCGGCGGTCATGCTCAGCACGTTCACGCCCGACCTGTACGTGCAGTACTTCCGGGAGCTGCGGGACCTGTTCGAAACCGGAGCGGCACCGACCGCGCGGGCGAACGCCGAGGTGATGAGCCGGTACGCCACCGAGCCCGCCTCGTGAGCGTCGCGTACTGGGTCGTCGCCGGTCTCCTCGCCCTCTTCCACCTCTACGCGGGCGGGCTGAAGGTGGTCCGGAGCCGGGAGCGGCTGCGGCCGATGATGGCGTGGGTGGACGGCATGCCGATGCCGGCCGTGCGGGCGATCGGGACCGTGGAGCTGCTCGGCGCGCTCGGCCTGGTGCTCCCGCGTCTGACCGGTGTCGCGACCTGGCCGGCGGTCGCCGCCGCTGCCGGGTTCGTCGTCCTCCAGGCCGGCGCGATCCGGGTGCACCTGAAGATGGGGGACCGTCAGGTCGCCCTCAACGTCACGGTGTTGCTCGCGGCGGCGGTGGCCGGCTGGCTGGCGGCGGTGTCCTGATCGTAATTAATCGTTGTACAACTCAGTGAGTCGGCCATGAGTCTCCTGTGGCGCGCGGATCACGGAATTCGCGCTCCCGTTTCCACAGGGGGATCCATTGGACGAGCCAGAGATACCAGAAACACCACCGGAAACACCGCCTGAAAGACCGAGGAAACGCCGTCGTACCGGCGTACTGCTCGCCACCGCCGCCGTGCTCGGCGTCGTCGCCGGCACCTGCGTCGGCTACCTGGTCCAGGCCGACCGCGAGCCCACCGCCCTGCCGTCCCTCTCCCAGCCGTCCCTCGCCCAGGCGAAGGGCGCGGGCCCCGAGCCGCTGTCGGCCGCCCAGGACCGGCAGGTCAAGGTGGACGGCGACCTGCGCGAGCTGCTGCTGAGCAAGCCGAGGGATGCGCGCAAGGGGCTGTACGCGGTGGGCAGCGACGGGTGGCTGGACGTCTCCGCGTACGCGGAGACGTACAAGTACCCGGCCGGTGCCTTCCGCAGCCTGGTCGGCAAGAACGAGTTCCGCCGGGCGGCCGTCACCGACTGGCGGGAGGGCGACGACTTCAACGTCGAGATCCGGCTGGTCCAGTACCGCCAGGAGGAAATGGGCACGGAGGCCGCCGACGCGGCGGACAGCGCCTACTACTACGCAAATCCGGACGGTGGCTACGACACCGACAGCTGGCCGGTACCCGGCACGGGCGACGGCATGGCGTACGTCCACAAGAAGCCCGACACCTCCTACGGCGTGGGCGTGTACTCCGCCGAGGCGCACGCGTGGCGCGGGGACATCGCCATGGAGATCTGGATCTACGACACGAAGCCGATCCCGAAGGCCAAGGTGCTGGATCTGGCGAAGCGGCAGATGGAGCGGCTGTGACCGAGAACCCGGAAACACCCGTAAGCCCCGAGCCGACGCCTGTTGAGCCGGCCGTCGTCGAGCCGACCGCCGCCGAGCCGCCGCCTGTCGGGAAGTGGCCGCGTGGCCGTCGGCGTATCGCTGTCGTCGGTGCCGCCGGTGTCCTGGTCGCCGCGGTGCTGGCCGGGGCCGCCTGCACCGTCGTCACCGTCCAGGGCGCGGACCGCGACCCCGGTGCTCCCGTCTGGAGGCTGCCCAAGGCGGCCGAGGAGACGAAGGCGGCCGGCGGCAGCGGTCTCCAGGGGATGCTGCTGCCGTACGAGGGAGACACGTACGGGCGGGGTCCGGACATGGCCGGGTACGGGTCGGACGCGGCGTTGTCCGGCGAGCAGGCGACCCTGCTGCGCAAGGAGTCGATCAAGGACCTGCCGCGTTCGCAGCGGCGGCAGCTGGAGCGGCAGATCGACCGGAACCCGGTCAAGGGCATGGCGATGCGCAGCTATGTGAACACGGCCGGGACGCCGGGCTCCGAGTACACGATGGAGATCGTGCTGGCGCGGATGGGGAACCAGCGGACGGTCCGTTCCATGGCGGCCGTCCAGAAGGAGCTCATCGACGCCCTGAAGGTGTTCCGGAAGGGCCCGGAGATCGAGGGCTACAAGGACTCGGCCTCGTGCTTCCTGCCTCCGACCGACTCGGCCCAGAAGCTCGACACGATGTTCTGCACCGGCTACGTGGGCGACGTCCTGGTCACCGCCACGGCGACCGCGGGCAAACCGCTGGACAAGAAGAGCGCGGCGGCCATGCTCCGCACACAGCTCGACCGCATCAAGGAGCCGGGGGCGTCGGTATGACCGTGAACGAGTCGCAGCAGGCCGTCTCGGGGGCGGAGGAGACCGCCGCACCGGAGGCCGAGGAGATCTCGGCACCGCCGAGAACCGCCGTCATGGTCGCAGAGCACGGTGGCGGCGGAGAAGAGATCGGCGGCGGCGAAGCCGAGGGCGCCGGAGGGGGTGAAGGCGGGCGCCGGCGGGTGAAGCTCGGGGGTGCCCTCCGCTGGATCTCCGCCGTGGCCGTCTTCGCGGTCGTCGGGGCCGGGACGGCCTACGGCGTCACCCGGGCCGACCGGACCGACGTACCCGGGCTCGGCACGCACACCGACGGCCGCTGGACGTACCCCACCCTCGTGCGGCCGCCGCTGCCGTCCGGGAGCCCCGGACCGAACGACGATGCCCGCAACCCGGCCGGTACCCACTTCGCCGACCTGCGGAAACTCGTGCTCCCCGCGCCGGCGGGGGCCACCGCCTACGCGGCGCTCAAGGGGACGGACGGCTGGCTGGCGACCGGGACGTTCCTCAAGGAGTTCGCCCTCGCCTCGGAACGCGAGGACATCGCACAGCTGCTCACCGACAACGGGCTGCGGCACATCGCGGCCCGCGGCTGGACGACCGCCGACGGCACGCACACCCGCGTCTACCTGCTGCAGTTCGACACCGCGGCGGTCGCCGACCACCTGCTCAGCGACGAGCTGACGGGGTACGAGGCGCCGAAGTACCGGATGCGGGGCGGCGACGTCTACGAGCGCGACCTGGACTTCCCGGTGGCCGCGCGGGCCAAGGACGTACACACGGCCGCGATCCGGGAGGTCAAGCCGTACGGCGCCGAGCAGGTCCGGGAGGCCTACCTCACCTCCGGCGACGCCCTGGCCGTGATCGTCCAGTCCAGGAAGGGCCGGGCACTCGCCGTCCCCTTCCAGCAGACGGTGACCCTCCAGGGCGAACTGCTCGACTGACCTCGCCAAGAGCCCCGGGCCCCGGCCGCGTAAGCTGGGGGCCGGCTCTTGTACGTACGCCCACCCCCGCTCAAGGAGCACCCGTGGAGATCTTCTTCGAAACCCTGCTGGTCCTGGTCTGCGTCGGCGTCATCGCCTTCGCCGGACTGACCGTGAAGAAGCTTTACCAGGGCCAGCGCTGATCCCCACCGCCTAGGAAACCGCCGTCATGATCGAGATTCCGTCCGACCTGCACAAGGACCTGGTTCCGCTCGCCTTCCTGCTGGGCAAGTGGGCCGGCGCGGGCGTCCACGACTTCCCGGGCTCGGAGAAGTGCAACTTCGGCCAGGAGGCCACCTTCAGCCACGACGGGCGTGACTTCCTGGAGTACCACTCCCAGACCTGGGTGCTGGACAACGACGGGAACAAGGTCCGCCCGCTGGAGACCGAGCACGGCTTCTGGCGCATCGACGCCAACCGCAGGGTCGAGGTCACGATGACCCGCGACGACGGTGTGATCGAGATCTGGTACGGCGAGATGGCCGACAAGAAACCCCAGATCGACCTGGTCACGGACGCCGTGGCCCGCACCGCCGCCTCCGCCCCGTACAGCGGTGGCAAGCGTCTGTACGGCTACGTCAAGAGCGACCTGATGTGGGTGGGGGAGAAGCAGACCCCCGAGGTCGAGCTGCGCCCGTACATGTCCGCGCACCTGAAGAAGGTCGTCACCCCGGAGGAGGTCGAGCGCTGGGCCAAGGCCCTGCCCGCCGATATGCCGGACGACGGCATCGCCTTCTTCAAGTAGTTCCCGCAGAGTAGTTCTAGACTTTCGGTGTGGTGAGCACCGACTGGAAGAGCGACCTAAGGCAGCGCGGCTACCGGCTGACGCCGCAGCGGCAACTCGTGCTCGAAGCCGTGGACACCCTTGAGCACGCGACCCCCGACGACATCCTCGGTGAGGTGAGGAAGACCGCGTCGGGGGTCAACATCTCCACGGTCTACCGGACCCTGGAGCTCCTGGAGGAGCTGGGGCTGGTCAGCCACGCCCACCTCGGGCACGGGGCGCCGACGTACCACCTCGCCGACCGGCACCATCACATCCACCTGGTCTGCCGCGACTGCGAGAACGTGATCGAGGCGGATGTGGCGGTCGCCGCGGAGTTCACCGCCAAGCTGCGGCGGGAGTTCGGCTTCGAGACCGACATGAAGCACTTCGCGATCTTCGGCCGCTGCCAGGACTGCGCGCGCAAGACAGCCAAGGCCGCAGCCGTCCAGACTTGAATTACCGAGTCGTAGGCTTACTCATATGAAGAGCCCCCTGCTGACCCTGCCCGGCGCCGTCCCCGCCGAGGGCGTGGACGAAGGTGTCGCCGCCCACTACGGCGACCTGTTCCGCGAGCAGCGCGCCCTCGCCGACGGCGCCGGTTTCGTGGACCTCTCGCACCGCGGTGTCGTCACCGTGACCGGCGACGACCGGCTCGGCTGGCTGCACCTCCTGCTCACCCAGCACGTCAGCGAGCTGCCCGTCGGCGAGGCCACCGAGGCGCTGGTCCTCTCCGCGCACGGCCACATCGAGCACGCGCTGTACCTGGTCGACGACGGCACCACGGTCTGGGCCCATGTGGAGCCCGGTACCGCGGAGGCGCTGATCGCCTACCTGGAGTCGATGAAGTTCTTCTACCGGGTGGAAGTCGCCGACCGGACGGGCGAGTTCGCGGTCGTGCACCTGCCGGCCGGCTCGATCGCCGAGCCCCCGGACGGTGCCGTCGTACGCGAGACGGCGTACGGCCGTGATCTCTTCCTGCCCCGCGCGGACCTGGAGTCGTACGCGGAGAAGGCGGGGCCGCCGGCCGGCCTCCTCGCCTACGAGGCCCTCCGGGTGGAGAACCACCGGCCCCGCCTCGGCTTCGAGACCGACCACCGCACCATCCCGCACGAGCTGGGCTGGATCGGCAGCGCGGTGCACCTGCAGAAGGGCTGTTACCGGGGCCAGGAGACGGTGGCCCGGGTGCAGAACCTCGGGAAGCCGCCCCGCCGCCTGGTCTTCCTGCACCTGGACGGCAGCGACGTGCACCTGCCGCCGCCCGGCACGGAGATCCGGCTGGCCGACGACGGCGAGGACGGCCGCAGGATCGGCGTCGTGACGACGTCGGCACGCCACCACGAACTGGGTCCGGTGGCCCTGGCGCTGGTCAAGCGCAACGTCCCGGTGGACGCCCGGCTGATCGCGGGGGACACGGCCGCGGCACAGGAAGTGATCGTCGAACCGTAGGAAGCCGGGATTCCGGATCTTCCCGGGGTTCTCCGGATTCCGGGAAGCACCCTGCGAGATATGCCGGTGACACTCATAATTGGCAACGGGCAGCGACTTCCTGAACACGGCGTGCACGTGTTCGACCCGCCGGTCGGCGTGCCCCCGGGGGAGGCGCCTTGACACCGCAGGAGGAGTTCGCCGAGGCGCTGCGCGTACGCCGGGAGGCCGCCGAACTCTCCCTGGCCGAGCTGGCCAGACGGGTCCACTACAGCAAGAGCTATCTCAGCCGGGTGGAGAACGGCCTCCGGCCGCCCGGCCGGCTGCTCGCCGAGCGCTGTGACGCCGCCCTGCGGGCCGACGGCGCCCTGCTCGCCCTGCTGCCGCCCGGACCCGAACAGCACGAGCGACGGGACGACGGACGGGACGGCGCCGACCGGCCCGTACGCCGGCCGCGCCCCGACCCGGCCCCGCACGCCCGGCCGGGCCCCAGCGGCTACGGCGCCGAGTTCGACCAGCACATCCGGCGCGGCGACACCCGCCACCTCCTCGGCGAGATGTACGAGGCGGGCCGGCACTACCAGGCCGCCTACGAGGCCGCCGGCGGCGACGAACAGGCCCGTGCCCACGCCGTCGTCCGCAGCGCCCGCCGCTGGTCGGACCCCGGCCAGGTCGACCGCGACCTGCTCTTCCGTATCGACGCCTGCCTGGCCGCGCTGGCGGACCGCGAGGACGCGCCCGCCGTGGAACTGCGCCTCCAGCTCACCGCCCACCGGGCCAAGAAGCTCGCCATGGCCATCGGCTACGACACCGCGATGACCGGCGCCGAACCCCGCACCGGCGCCCGGCTGGCCCGCCAGACCCTCGCGGAGCTGCGCGAACTCGGCCGCCGTGCCCCCGGCCTGATCGGCGACGAGGCCCGCTGCGAGGTACTGACCGAGACCCGCTGGGCCCTGTACGACTTCGCACCGGCCCGCGAACTGCTCGCCCTCTCCAGCGAACTCCGCGATCTCGCCGTACGCTCCCACTCCGCCTACTTCCAGGGTGAGGCACTGGTCGCCCTCGCCATCGACCAGCTCCGCACCGGCCGGGTGCCCGCCGCCGAGGCCACCGTCAACCTCCACCGCGCGTACGCCGCCCGGCACCGCAGCCGGCTCGCCTACTGGCAGCAGCACACCCTGGACGCCCTGATGAGCCTGTGGCGCGGCGAGTTCGCCGCCGCCGCGCAGTGGATCCTCGGGGAGGCCGGGGAGGTGGCCGCCGCGATGGAGGCCGGGCTGTCGATGCCCGCCGACACCCTCGGCCAGACCGTCCTCGGCCAGGAGTTCTGGCTCTGGCACGAACAGGGCCGGCTGGCCGAGCTGTTCGCCTCCCCGCGCATGGCCGGCGTGCAGCGGCGCGGCTACTTCCCGGTGTGGCGGGCGGGCCTGGCCCTGGCCCTGTGCGAGGCCGGACGGTACGAACAGGCCGTCGACCAGTTACGGGCGTTCGCCGCCGACACCGACGGGTTCACCCTGTTCCCGCCGAGCGGCTGGGCCCTGCCCACCGCGGCGGTCCTCGCCCAGGTCTGCGCCGAACTGGCGGAGCGCACCGACCGCCACGGCGAACTGTCCGCGTACGTACCGCCGTTGCGCGCCCTCCTCGACGCGCACGGCGACGAACTGGTCCTGGCCGGCTGGCCCACCGTGCTGCTGGGCCCCGCCGCCCGCTTCAGCGCGCTGCTCGCCCTGGTCGCCGGCGAACCGGAGACGGCCCTCGGGCACCTGGGCCGGGCCGTACGCCTCGCACAGCGCTATCCGGCCCAGATGGCCCGGCTCCGCCTCGACGAGGCCCGCGTCCGGATCCGCACCGGCTCCCCGGCCGCCCGGGCCACCGCCCACGACCTGGCCAGGACCGCGCTGGGCACGGCGGAGGAACTCGGCATGGCGGGCCTGGCCCGCGACTGCCGGGAGCTGCTCACATCTCCAGCAGAACGGTGAACGGCCCGTCGTTCGTCAGCGACACCCGCATCTGCGCCCCGAACCGCCCGGTGGCCACCGTCGCCCCCAGGGCCCGCAACTGCGCCACCACCTCGTCCACCAGCGGCTCGGCCACATCGCCCGGCGCCGCCGCGTTCCACGTCGGCCGGCGGCCCTTGCGCGCATCGCCGTACAGCGTGAACTGGCTGATCACCAGCAACGGCGCGTCGATGTCACTGCACGACCTCTCCTCGGTCAGCATCCGGACCGACCAGAGCTTCCGAGCCAGTTGGGCCGCCTTCTCCTTGGTGTCGTCGTGGGTCACGCCCACGAGCACACACAGCCCCTCGCCCTCGATCGCGCCGACCGTCTCGCCGTCCACGACGACACTGGCGCCGTCCACCCGCTGCACCACAGCTCGCATGCGGACCATCATGCCCGGTGCCCCGGCGGCCCCCGCGGGGGGTCCACTATTGATCCTTAACCTCACATCTAGGGCCGTTCGGGGGCACTCGGTCACATTGCGGCCACTTGGGGTGACACCATGCTTCCACACGCCGGTCGAGGGGACGGTAGAGGCGTATGAGCACACCGAGTACCGGGCGACTGAAGACGCAGGGCGCGCAGAGCGCGAGCCTGCCCCGGCCGCCCGCACAACGCGGCGAGGGCATCACACTGCCCGCGGAGCCGCCGGAGCACGACCTGGCCCGCCTGAGCCTGCCCGAACTGCGCGTCCTGCGCCGGGACGCGCAGCGCGACGAGGCCGACCTCAGCTACGTACGACGGCTGCTCCAGGGCCGTATCGACATCCTGCGGGCGGAACTGGCCCGCCGCTCCCCGGCGGGCGCGGCCGCCGTCGTGGACCGCCTTCCGGAGATCCTGACCGACGCCCCGGCCCGCCACCGCTCCTCGGCCCGCCACGTCACCCTGGGCACCCCGCACAACGAGGAGTACGGCCGCCTGGCCGCCGACATGCTGGCAGAGGTCGAGCTGTCCGACCTGGCGGCTCGCACGGACCCGGAACTGACGACGGCGATGGGGAGGCTGGTCCGGTACGAGCAGGAGGTGTCGAGACGGCGACAGCGGCTGCAGCGGACGGCCGACGACTCCAGCGGGGAGATCGCCCGCAGGTACCGGGAAGGCGAGGCCCAGGTCGACGATCTGCTGACGTAGGGCTGAGCGCCCCTGTCCTTCAGGGGCGCGGGGCTGTGTCGACGGGCGGCTACCGCCCCGTGGGCGCGATACAGGTCCCCACCGGCCGCAGCCGAAAATCAATCGGCACCACCCCGATCGAACACTTACCGTGCTGTCATGACCGACGCCGTCGAAGTCCGCCCCATAACCGAACCCGAGTTCGGGGACTGGCACCGCGCCCTGGCCACCGGCTTCCTCCGCCAACCGGTGCTCTCGGCCGACCAACTCGACGCCCGGCGGAGGCAGTTCGTGCCGGGCAGACTCCTCGGCGCCTTCGACGGCCCCCGCTGCGTGGCGACGTTCCGCTCCTTCGCCCAGGAACTGACCGCCGTCGGCGGAGCGACCGTCCCCGCCGACGCCATCTCCAACGTCACGGTCACCGCCACCCACCGCCGCCGCGGCCTGCTCACCCGCATGATGAGCCAGGACCTCGCCGCGGCGAAGGAGCGCGGAGACGTGGTCGCGACCCTGATCGCCGCCGAATACCGGATCTACGGCCGCTACGGCTTCGGCCCGGCGACCACGATGACGGAGTGGACGGTCGAGGTCATGCGGGCCGGCCTGGACCCCCGCTGGTCGCGCCCCGAGGACGGCGGCCGGATCGACCTCGTCGACGCCGACGACGTCCGCAAGCTCGGCCCCGAACTGCATGAACGCCTCCGCCGTACGCAGCCCGGCGCGGTCAGCCGTGACTGGCTGTGGTGGCGGGTGAACACCGGCGAGATCCGCTTCGACACCGACTGGACCGAGCCGTACTACGCGGTGTACCGGGCGCCTGGCGGCGAGGTCGAGGGCATCGTGTCGTACGAGTCGGACGACAACTGGCAGGACAACCAGCCGCACAACACGGCCGAGGTGAACTGGCTGCTCGCCACGGGACCCGCGGCCGAGCGTGCTCTGTGGCACTACCTGTGCTCGATCGACTGGATCACCAGGGTGAAGAGCGGCTGGCGGTCGCCGGACGACCTGCTGCCGCACTACTTCCCCGATCCGCGTGCCGCGCGGATCACCAGGCAGGTGGACTGGCTGTGGGTGCGGATCCTGGACGTCGTTCGGGCCCTGGAGGCGCGGACGTACGACACGGCGGGGTCGCTGGTGCTTGAGGTGGTGGACCGGCAGGGGCTGGCCGGCGGCCGGTTCCGGCTGGACGCCTCCCCCGAAGGGGCGTCCTGCGTCCCGACCACCGACACTCCCGAACTCACTGTCGACATCGCCGAGTTGGCGAGCGTCTGGCTCGGTGACCAGTCCGTGGCGCGGCTGCACGCCCTCGGCCGGGTCCAGGAAACGCGAGTGGGCGCCGCCCGGAAGGCCGACGCCCTGCTGCGTACATCCGGGCGTCCCTGGTGCCCGGACATCTTCTGAGACGGTCTCCTTCCTTCCGGCGACGGTGCCTGAATCACCTTGTTCACTTGTTCAGATGTGCTCATCCGTAGCGAGCCGTTCGAGCTGTGAAGTTGTGGCTGTGCGGATCTGCGGGTCTTCAGTTGTCGGTGTTCAGTTGTGACTGTGCTCAGGTGCTGTGCGGTGGTCGTGCGCCTCGGCGGCCGCCCTGGTTGACCGGGCTCCCGGCTCCCCTCCGGAAGGGAACCCTGTCGGCCAACCACCGAGGAAGTATGACCATGTTGCAGAAGTTGGTAGCCAACTTCTCTGTACTTATCTCCACTTGGAAGCGACTCATAACCACCTTCCCGAGAACTGCCGGAAGATGGCGGGAAGTTGTACTGTTTGTCCGTGGACCCGGAACGCGCCTCCGCCAGTGAGCGAAAGAGGCCACAGCGGCCTCTGGCGTCACACCGCACGGTGGCCGACGCGCTGCGCACCCAGATCAGGTCAGGGGTGCTGCGGCCGGGCCAGCGCATGCCCACCCAGGCCAAGCTGGCCGACGAGTTCGGCGTCGAGCGTGGGGCCGTACGGCAGGCGCTGCGCATCCTCCAGTCGGAGCATCTGCTCACCAACGCGTCGAAGGGCGCGCCGGCGACGGTTGCCCCTGATCCGGGCCCGATCCGGCCGGCCGGGGGCCCGGAGGCGCAGCCGCAGCCCACCATGGTGGCCCTCGCCTCCCGGATAGAGGAGGCCTTCGCGGCCCCGCAGGTGAGGATCGACGCGCTCTGTCTGACCTCGGTCTCCCTCAACCTCGCGCTCGGCGAGCCGCTGCGGCTCATCCACGCGGGGCGCCTGGAACCGGCCAAGATCGACGTCCGGGTGCTGCTGCCCAGCCGGAACATCGACCTCGCGTTCCCGACGGCGCTGGACGCCTCGGCCGAGGAGGCGGTGCACAACCGCTGGCTGGCCCAGCGCAACGCCCAGGGCCAGGTGCTCCAGCACAACCTGCTGGCGCTGCGCGCGACGCACGGCATCGACGTCCAGGTCACCTTCCGGGCCCTGCCGTTCACCCCGCCGGTCAAGCTGTACCTGCTCAACGGGGTGGAGGCGCTGTTCGCGTACTACACGCTGGGGCGCCACGAGCGGGAGATCGGCCACGAGCACCTGCAGACGTACGACGCCGAGGGCACGCGGTCGATGCTCTTCGCGTTCGAGCAGGGCGCCGGCCCGCGGGACACCGTGTTCGTGGACCAGTCCAAGCGGTGGTTCGACGCCCTGTGGGAGACGATCAGTTCGGAGTTGCAGCTGACGGCGTAGTCCGCGCCGAGCTGGTTCTCGCCGAACCGGTCCTCAGAGCGCGGGACCGGTGAGCAGCAGGGCGAGCAGGACCGCGCCGACGGAGCTGACCGCCGGGCTCTTGGCCTTGATGCCCACGGTGAGCAACAGCAGACCGATAATGCCAGTGGCACCGTACTTCGACTGGACCATCTGTTCGAAGCCGACGACGAAGACGGCGGAGACAAGTGCGAGGGCGGCAGGCATGGCGGTTCCCCCATCGTCGGGAAGCAAAGCTTCCACCAACTCGACCAAGTTGGTAACCAACTATGCTTAAGTTGTCCCCAGTTGGTTGGGACTTATAAACAACTTCCAAACAACTCCCGCCAAATAAATCGAAGTTGTAGCGTTTGGTCGTGACTCAGGAGAACGTGGCAGTGAACGGCGCAAGCAGACTCACCCCCCAGGAGATCGCCGACGCCCTGCGCAAGCGCATCCGCAGCGGTGACCTCAAGGCGGGCGACCGGCTGCCCACCCAGGCCGAGTTGGCCGACGAGTTCGGCGTGGAGCGGGGCACCGTACGCCTGGCCCTGCGGGTACTGCAGGACGACGGCCTCCTCACCAACGTCACCAAGGGCAGCCCGCCGCGGATCGCCCTGCCCGGACCGCGGCCCCATGACGAGCCCCAGCCGACGATGGTCGGCCTCGGCCCCCGCATGACGGAGGCGTTCGCCGCCCCGCACGTCCGCATCGACGCCGCTTGCCTCACCGCCCAGAGCCTGCTGCCGGCGCTCGCCGAACCCCTGCGCCTGATCCACGAGGGCCGGATCCGCCCCGAGAGCATCGACGTCCGCGTCCTGCTCCCCGGCCGCGACATCAACCTCGCCTTCCCGGTCCCGGTCGAGGGCGACGACGACGCCGTCCACAACCGCTGGCTCGCCATGCGCAACGCCCAGGGCCAGGTCCTCCAGTACAACCTCCAGTCCCTGCGTTCCACCCACAAGATCGAGGTCAACGTCACCTTCCGGGCCCTGCCGTTCACCCCGCCGGCCAAGCTGTATCTGCTCAACGACGCGGAGGCGCTGTTCGGGTACTACATGGTCATGCGCCGCGAGGAGCTCACCGACAGCGGAATGCTGGACATGTACGACGCCGTCGGCTCCGAGTCGCTGCTCTTCTCCTTCGAGAAGCGGGCAGGTCACCGGGACGCCGCGTTCGTGGAGCAATCGCAGAAGTGGTTCGACGCCCTCTGGGAAACCATCACCACGGACCTGACACTCTCCTAGTGACTCCTGATACGACGCAGACTGAACCAGTGACGGAAGAGACGGCGCGCGAGACCGAGCAGCTGCGAGAACTGATCATGCGTGCCCAAGTGGTCCTCTGGGACTTCGACGGGCCGATCTGCCGGCTGTTCGCCGGCCACTCGGCGGACCGGGTGGCCGCGGACCTGGTGCGCTGGCTGGAGGGCCGCGGCCTGCGGGGCCTGGTCACCGGCACCGAGCGGGACTCCCTCGACCCGCACCTCGTGCTGCGCGCGGTGGACCGCCGGCGCCGTGGCAGCGACCTGGTCGCCGAGTTGGAGGAACGTCTCACCAACGAGGAGCTGCGGGCCACGTCGACCGCGATGCCCACCGCGTACGCGGACGTCCTCATACAGACCTGGCGGGCGCACGGCGCCCGGATGGCGATCACCACCAACAACTCCCCGCGGGTGGTCCGGGCCTACCTGGAGGAGCGCGAGCTCATCTCCTGCTTCCACCCGCACCTCTACGGCCGTACCGAGGACCTCCAGCACCTCAAGCCCGACCCGCACTGCCTCAACCGCGCCCTCAACGCGATGGGCGCCGCCCCCGGCGCGGCCCTGATGATCGGCGACTCCCCCTCGGATCTCGAGGCGGCCCGGAGGGCCGGGGTGCCGTTCCTGGGCTACGCGCGTAACGAACGGAAAGCCAAGCTTTTGACCGAGGCCGGGGCGGAGTGCGTCGTGGGCTCGCTGGAGCCTCTGCTGGCGATCCTGCGGGACTAGCCGCAAGTTCGCGCGCCCGCTGCCGGCGCCTGCGGACCCATGCCGTCAGGGACACCAGTAAACCCGTTGCCCAGAAGGCCAGTTGAATGAGGTCGTCGATCGGCACGCCGATCCCGAGCATGTGGATACTCATGACTTTCCGTCCCCTCGTGTCGCGCAGCTCGGACAACCCCTCAAGACGGCAAGTTGACTGAAGAGTTTACTGCTCGGGGTAGGCATGTCCCAGCAACTGAAGCCAGCGGGACGTGAGTTGACTGATCGTTCAACTCTTTGCCTGACCGGAAGTTGTTTGCGGAGGATTTTCGCGAGGCACGTACGGCAGGTGGCTGAGGAAATGAACGCCGGCAGCAGTGCGGTGCAGCGGGTCGCGGAGGAGCTGCGGGTCCGGCTCTCCGACGGCGGCTATCCGCTGGACTCCTTCCTGCCGTCCCAGGAGACGCTCGCGCAGGAGTTCGGCGTCTCCCGCGACACCGTGCAGCGGGCCCTGCGCGAGCTGGGCAGCGAGGGGTGGATCGAGGGCGGCCGGGGCAAGCGCTCCAGGGTCGTCATGCGGCAGCACATACAGTCCTCGGCACCCCGGGCCAGCCGGTCCCGGCACCACCCGATGACGCTGGGGCCGCTGATCGGCGAGGCCTTCGAACGGGACGACGTCACCCTGGACATCTCCACCCTGACCTCGGAGAGCCTGGACGCCCACATCCGTATCCAGGC
Source organism: Streptomyces sp. NPDC031497 (assembly GCF_055580905.1). NCBI lineage: Bacteria > Bacillati > Actinomycetota > Actinomycetes > Kitasatosporales > Streptomycetaceae > Streptomyces > Streptomyces sp. NPDC031497. Next base: position 513,784 of record NZ_JBVIKO010000004.1, on the reverse strand, counting down.
CGAGCGGATCCGGGCGGGCGACATCTCGCCCCGGCGGATCCACCTGCGGATGCTGCTTCCGGCCGAGACCCAGAACATGCCGTACCCCCGGGCGAGGGACAACAAGGACGACCCGCGGCTGCCGGCGCGGCTGCGCGCCATCACCGAGGCCCACACCGCGTCCCTGCGCACGGTCCTCGACCAGCTGCACACCGAGAACCTGGTGCCGGACGTGCGGCTGGAGGTCCGCCGCACCGAGCTCACCCCGACCTTCAAGCTGTACGTCATCAACCACGACGAGGTGCTGCACGGCTTCTACGAGCCGACCCTGCGCACGGTGATCCTGACGGACGGCACGGAAGTGGAGGCCGTGGACGTCCTGGGCTTCGGCGCCACCCTCACCCACCATGTCGGCGACTCGGACCCCAAGTCACCCGGTTCGGTCTTCGTCGCCAACACGACCAGGTGGTTCAACTCGGTGTGGGACCTGCTCACGGTCTAGGTGTGCTGTCCCGGGACGTTGGTGACACGCGGGCTGGGTTCTTGAATGGGTGAGGGCCTTCTGGGTTCGGTGGGGATTGCGACATCTACCGCCGAAGCTCAGGAGGCCCTCGTGTCCCACCGTAATGCCCCGCTGACGCCGACCGGCAGGCTGCGTCTGGCCCGGTGCGTCGTGGACGACGGCTGGCCTGTGCGGCGGGCCGCGGAACGTTTCCAGGTCAGCCACACCACCGCCGCCCGCTGGGCAGGCCGCTACCGGCAACTGGGCCCTGATGGCATGCACGACCGCTCCAGCCGACCCCACCACTCACCACGACAGACCCACGCCGACACCGAAGCGGAGGTGGTGCGGATGCGGCACGAACACCGCATCGGACCGCTACGGCTCGCCGCCCGCGCCCGGATCGCCACCTCCACCGCCCACCGCATCCTCAAACGCCACGGCATACCCGCCCTGGCCGCCACCGACCGGGCCACCGGCAAACCCGTCCGCCGCTACGAACGGGCCCGCCCCGGCGACGTCAAGAAACTCGGCCGCATCCCCGACGGCGGCGGCCACAAAGCCCTGGGCCGGTCAGCCGGCCGCAAGAACCAGGCCCGCACCGGCCGCGGCTACCTCTACCTGCACACCGCCCTGGACGACCACACACGCCTGGCCTACACCGAAGACCTGCCCGACGAGACAGCTGCAACCTGCGCCGCCTTCCTGGCCCGCGCCACCGCCTGGTTCGCCGCCCGCGGCATCACCATCGAACGCGTCCTGACCGACAACGCCTGGGCCTACACCAAAACCACCTGGCGCCAGACCGGCCACCAACTGGGCATCAGCCCCCGCTGGACACGGCCCTGGCGCCCGCAGACCAACGGCAAGGTCGAACGCTTCCACCGCACCCTGCTCGACGAATGGGCCTACCAGCGGCCCTACACCTCAGAGGCAGAGCGGCAGGCAGCGTTTCCCGACTGGCTGGACTGGTACAACTACCACCGACCCCACACCGGCATCGACGGCCTCACACCCGCCAGCCGCGTCACCAGCCTGCCGGGACAGCACACCTAGGGCCTGCTAGGAGGGCGCGTTCTGGCCTGTCGGGCGTGTCCACTGAGGGTCGCTGATCACGGGGCGCTCCGGTTTGTTCTCGGCGAGCTTCATCCACAGATTCCGGTGGCACTCCATGTGCAGCTCTGCGATCTGTTTGGTCTGGCGGGACTTCGAGCGCAGGTCCCAACCGGCGTAGCGGGCCTCGCCATAGAGCTGTGCGAAGGCTTTTGTGTCGAGGATGTCGTAGTCGTTGTCGTCCCACGCGATTCTGTTGCGCTCGATCCCGTAGGGAGTGGTGAAGACCTTCTCCTGGTTCAGGATGTACAACTTCCACCCGGGTGTCTGCGGCGACTCCCGTAGCTCGCAGGATATGGCCATATGAGGATTTTTCTGCTGTACGGCGTCGAGCATTTCCTTAAGCTTCGACCAATTCCGCTTCGTGAACTGCTCCCGCATGCGTTCACGGTTCTCCGGAGAGTCCTGGAAATAGTATCGCGTGGTATCGGAGTTGCCGTTCCGTGGGGCGGGTATGAGGCCCCCCGGAAGCCCCATCGGAAGGTTCAGGTGGGCGATGATCAGGCACAGCTTCAGCTCTAGCGTATGTACTTCCCGGTCGGCCATTCTCCCCAGCGGCACGGCGAGTGCTTCGAGGAGGGTCTCCATGGTGAAACCCGAGAAGTCGACCCGTACGCGGCGGGCTTCGAACGCCTCCCTGAACTCGTCATGCAATTGGTCCCGGCCGGCGAACACGTAGACGCCCGGGATCTCCTTCGGCTCTGACTCCGACTCGCTGATGGCGTCGAAGAGGATGAAGGCGACCAGTGCCGCGAAGGAGCCCCCCAGCAGCTGTTGGCCCTTGAGAGTGTTGCCGAGAGGCTCGATGAGTTCGGCGGCGACTCCGAGGACGGCGATCAACGCGAGCACTGACTTGACCAGGCGGGGTTTCCAGTCGCTCAGCGTGTGCCGGATTCGATCGAGCCTGTTGGGGCCGTTGCCGCCCGGACTGCGAGATGACACCCATACCCCCTGTACGCGCCGCTCATGCGATCTGGCGGCGTGGCGCGGTAGTTCCCCTGGCGGCCATCATGCCCGGGGCTACTCCCTAGCACCAGAAGGTCAGTTGGGGCTCGACAAGCTCTCCACAGCCTCGATGAGGGGTTCGTGCGAGGAGACGACACAGTAGGCGCCGAGGCTCAGCATCAGTGCCTCGCGTTCGGGTGACTGCGTGTATCCGAGGAAGGGCGTGCCGGCTCTCTGGGCGGCCTGGAGATCCGTGATCTGATCGCCGACGAGAAGGCAGCGCTCGGGCCGCGTCCCCAGGAGATCCACGGCACGGCGCACGGAATCGGGGTCGGGCTTCATGTTCCGCAGTTCGAGCGGGTCGCGTCCCACGACAGCTGCGACCTTCTCCTGCCGTTGGACCTTCTCGCTCTTGAAGAACTCCCAGATGGGACCGTCGGCGTTGTTGCTGACGATCACAAGCGGCAGCTTGTGGTCAGAAAGTACGTCGACGAGGCGGAGTACGTGGGGTGCGGGATCGGCCGACTCGACGACCTCGTACTCGTAATCGGTGACGATTTTCTCAGCCGCGACGAGGGCCTGCGGATCGCGTGGCTCCCGGGCCGGTCGGTCGTACATCTCCCTCAGGCGGCGCAGAATGCCATGGGAGTCGTCGCACGCCTCGACATCGCGATCGAGCGGTTCCCAGAATGCCCGCACGGTTTCCTTGATCCTGCGTGCCACAGGAGCTGTCGACTCATCGCGGAAAAGATCGGTGACCGGTCCGTCGAAGTCGAGCAGCACGGCACCCACTCGCATGTCCTCGTCCGGGTGCGTCAGTAGCCGCTGCAGAGCCGCACGTTGATCGACTGCGCCGCCCATGGGGCTCCTCCTGTCGCCTCGGTCAGTGTGGACCACGCCGGACGCGGCGGCCAGTACCGCAGGTCGTGGGGCGTGCTGCGGACACGAAGGGATACGTCGTTGCACACGTGTGCGTTCAGTCGTCCTCCAGCGGGACCGAGTTCGACGAGTCGTGGCCGTCTGGCACGATGCACGCCAGCACAGGAGTACCGTGCTCCCACTTCTGCACCCTCTGGAAGGGTCACGGCGAAAGAAACGGGCGATGTCACCCGAACCAGCTTCCCTTGCTCGGCTGCACGCAGTCGACGTGAGTGGTGACGAGAGCGTGGTCGAAGGCCCGCTCCACGGATACCACCATGAGACTTATGTGTTTCCGCTGTCCGGGGAGATGGACGGTGAGTGGTCGGGGCGATGGAAGTGCCGGGAGCCACGGGCCGACCTGCTGTGGTTCGACCGCCGGTGCTTTGATTCCGAGGAGCAACTGCTGAGATCTCTCAGTGGCCGTATCGCGGGAATCCCGGACATCATCGAGGTGGGCGGCATCGGACTACAGCGTTTCATCGAGGGAGATACGCTCGCCTGTTTTCATAGATCGGGAACCGCGGTTCCCGATGCATTTCTGGACCAGATTATTAACCTATTCAGACAGATGGTCGAGGTGCAGCCCGCAGATCTCTCCGTCGAACGGCGCTGTGAGGCCGAGGACCGTCCCGAGGACGGTGACACGGACGGGTTTCTGGAGCGCCTCGTCCTGTTCACCGAGCAACGCGTCTATCGAGCGAACCTGGAAAGGTTCGCAGGGCTTTTCGAGGATCTGTGGCTGGGTGAAGAGTCGTTCAGGCACCTCCGAAAAAACGTCTCTGGCCTCAAGGAACGCCCCTTCTGCCTGTTGCATGCCGATCTGCATCGCAAGAACTTCATCGTCGACACCGACCAGCGGCTGTGGACGATCGACTGGGAACTCGCGATGGTCGGGGATCCGCTGTACGACCTGGCGACCCATCTTCATCTGATGCGCTATCCGGCACGGCAGGCGCGTGCCGTCGCCCGGCGCTGGTGCGAAACCGTCGAAGGGGTCCGTACCGGCACCACGAAGGGCTGGGAGCAGGACCTTGGGCGTCTGCTCGCCTACAAGAAGGCCCAGTCCGTCTTCACCGATGTGATCCGCACCGCCCTGGAACTGGACGCGGGCCCCGAGGTGGGCTGGCGCCAGATCGCACCCGCCGCGTTCAAACTGCGCAGGGTTCTGGCCGACGCCGCGCTGTCGCTGGGGCTCGACCAGGTTCCGGGAACTCGTAGGGTCGGGACGGCACTTGTGCGTTGGTGCCGCGAGCACGGGAGCGCGAGCGGCGTCGCTTCGCCGTGATTCCGGATGGGCCGTGGGGCCCCGGTCGTATGGTGTTGATGCTTGGTCCGTTCTCCACCTGAGTATGAGGAGCGGCCTGTGGGCGTACCGCCGCAGCAGGACTTGCGGGTATACCGGTGGATCGAGATCGTCCGCTCGGCCTACGTCGATCTGGACCGCCTGGTCACCAAGGCGAGCCTGGACGGACCGGACATGCGGCGTGTGCTGGACTCATACCCTATGACCCTGGCGGCCGCCACCGGCGCCCTCGGCCTCCCGGCCCACCGCGCCAACCCCTACCTCACCCGCACCCTCGCCTGACGTCCGCTGCGTAGGCTCGGTCCCATGGGTGAGACGGGCCTGCGCGCGCGCAAGAAGCGGCGGATGTACGAGGACGTGTCGGACATCGCCGTACGGCTGTTCCTGGCGAAGGGGTTCGACGCGGTGCCGGTCGCCGAGGTGGCCGCCGCGGCCGGCATCTCCAAGCCGACGCTGTTCCGGTACTTCCCGGTCAAGGAGGACCTGGTGCTGCACCGGATCGCCGACCACGAGACGGAGGCCGCGCGGCTGGTCGCGGGAGCCGAGTCCCCGGTCGGCGTGCTGAGAGCCCACTTCCTGGACGGCCTCCGGCGCAACGACCCGATCACCGGGCTCAACGACCACCCCCAGGTCCTCGCCTTCCACACCCTCCTCAACAGCACCCCCACCCTGGTCGCCCGCCAGCACACCTATCTGGAGCGCTCCGAGGCCGCGCTCGCCGAGGCCCTCGGCGGCACCCTGGACGCCCGGCTGGCCGCCGGCCAGATCATCGCCGTGCAGCGGATCCTCGCGCAGGACAACTGGCGGCGGATCGTGGCGGGGGAGCGGGTGGAGGAGGTGCGGGAGGACGCGGTGCGGGCGGCGGAGCGGGCCTTCGAGCGGCTGGAGCGGGCGCTGCCGGAGCTCAGGGATCCCGGTTAAAAATTTAACCGGGTTACGTTTTCTCGCTTACGCTGTTCCCCATGCAGCAGGAACTCGCCCCGCAGAAGCCCGCCCAGCGCGAACTCGACCGTGAACGTGCTCACCACGACATCTGCCGGGCCGCCCTCGCCCGCATGGTCGAAGGCGCCGCCGAGCACGTCGTGACCGGCGAGGACGTCTCCGCCTCCGGCGCCGACGCCGAGGTCCTCGGGTACCGGCTGCGCAGCCGGGCCAAAGAGATGCGGGAGCTGCCCCAGGGCCCGCTGTTCTTCGGCAAGCTGGATTTCGAGTCCGGCGAACACGCCGGCCAGAGCTACCGCATCGGCCGGCTGCGGATCAGCGAGGAACCGACCGCCCCGCCCCTGGTCGTCGACTGGCGGGCGCCCGTCTCCCGCGCCTTCTACCAGGCCGGACCCGACGAACCGCAGGGCGTCGCGGTACGGCGCCGGTTCGGCTGGGCGCCGGGCAGCCGCGGCGACTCCGCCGACCTCACCGGATGGGAGGACGAGAGGCTGACCGCGGGCGAGTCCGGCCCCGGCACGCTCCTCGCCCAGGAGATCGAACGGCCCCGCGTCGGCCCCATGCGGGACATCGCCGCCACCATCCAGCCCGACCAGGACGACCTGGTCCGCGCCGACCTCACCGCCTCCGTCTGCGTCCAGGGCGCCCCGGGCACCGGCAAGACCGCCGTCGGCCTGCACCGCGCCGCCTACCTCCTCTACACCCACCCCCAGCGCATCCGCCGCTCGGGCCTGCTGATCATCGGCCCCAACCGCACCTTCCTCTCCTACATCTCCGAGGTCCTGCCGGCCCTGGGCGAGACCGGCGTACGCCAGACCACCCTCCCCGACGAGATCGCCCGCCACCCCGCCACCGGCACCGACTCCGCCCGGACCGCCGCGCTCAAGCACGACCCCCGGATGGCCGAGGTCCTGCGCCGCGCCCTGTACGCCCACGTGTCCGCCGAGGCCGTCCACCCGCTCACCCTCTCCGACGGCACCTACACCTGGCGGGTGTCCGCCGCCGCGCTGACGGAGATCGTCGCGGCGGTACGGCGCGAGGAGCCGCCGTACGCCGTCGGGCGCGAGCGGGTGCGGGGGCGGGCGATGCGGGCCGTACAGCTCCAGGCCGAACGGCGGGCGGGGCCGCAGCCGGCCGCCTGGACCCGCCGCCTCGAACGGTCGCGGGCGATGAGCGCCTGCCTCGACACCGTCTGGCCCAAGGTGCGCCCGGAGGAGGTGCTGGCCGCACTCCTCACCGACGCCGAGGTGCTGGCGCGGGCGGCCGAGGGGCTCCTCGACCCCTTGGAACAACAGACCCTGCGCTGGCCCCGCCCCCCACGCTCCTACAAGTCCGCCCGCTGGTCAGCCGCCGACCTGGTGCTCCTCGACGAGATCGCCGGACTGGTCGAACACCCCGAGGGCTACGGCCACATCGTCGTCGACGAGGCCCAGGACCTCTCTCCCATGGAGTGCCGGGCCATCGCCCGCCGGGCCGTCTTCGGCTCCCTCACCGTCCTCGGCGACCTGGCCCAGGCCACCACGCCGTGGTCCGCGCGGAGCTGGGACACCGTACTGCGCCACCTGGGCAAGCCGGACGCGACGGTCGTCCCGCTCACCACCGGGTTCCGCGTCCCCGCCGCGGTCGTGGACCTGACGAACCGGCTGCTGGAGCGCCTGGACACGGACGTGCCCCCGGCCCGGTCCTACCGCGCGGACGGAGAGCTGACCCTCCGGCCGACGCGGGACGTGCCGGCCGCCACGGTCGCAGCGGTACGCGAGGCCCTGACCCGTGAGGGGTCGGTGGGCGTCGTGGCGGCGGACGCGCAGGTGGCGGACGTACGCGCCGCGCTCACCGCCGCGGGCATCGACCCGGCGGAGGCGGACCGGCTCGGCGCCAGGGTGGCCGTGGTCCCCGCGAGCCTGGTCAAGGGCCTGGAGTACGACCACGTGGTCGCGGTGGAACCGGCGGCGGTGGCGGAGGCCGAGGAGCGCGGGCTGCACCGGTTGTACGTGGTGCTGAGCCGGGCGGTGTCGAGGCTGGACGTGGTGCACGCGAGGCCGCTGCCGTTCTGAGGGATCCTGTCCCCGATGCTTCTCTTCCTGGACATCGACGGTCCCCTCATCCCCTTCGGCGCCCCGGAGGGCCACGCCTACCCGGTCTACGAGACCGCGCACGCCGCCCCCTCCAACCCTCTCCTCACCCGTATCGACCCGGCACTGGGCCCGCGCCTCGCCGCCCTCGGCTGCGAACTCGTCTGGGCCACCACCTGGATGGACGACGCCAACACCGCCGTCGCCCCCTGGCTGGGCCTGCCCCCGCTGCCCGTGGTGCGGTGGCCGGACGAGGACGAGCCGCCCGCCCTGCTGCACTGGAAGACGCGGCCGCTGGTGGAGTGGGCGGGGGAGCGGCCGTTCATCTGGATCGACGACGAGATCACCGAGGCCGACCGCGCCTGGGTCGCCACCCACCATCCCGGCCCGGCCCTGCTCCACCGGGTCGCCCACGAGTTCGGCCTGACGGACGCGGACTTCAGGGCCCTGGAAACCTGGCTGGCGAGCCTTCCTGGCTGACGGGCCTTCCTGGCTGACGGGCCTTTCCTGACGACCGGCCGCCAGGGACCGCGCCGTCGCGGCGGGCGAGCCATCGCGGCGGGCGTGCCGAGAACCGGGGCACCGGCGCGGGTGCGGGCCCCAGCGTGGGGAGGGATTCCGGGCGCGGGTGCGGGCCCCTGTGCGGGGGAGGGATTCCGGGCACGGGTGCCGGTCCCCGCGCCGGGGAAGGATCCCGAGCATGCCCGATCTCCCTGCCGCCGCCGCCTCCGCCCGGGCCGTCGCCCTCCTGGACGATCTCGGTGCCGCCGGGATCACCCACCCCGGAGGGACTCTCCTCGCGCACCTCCAGCGCGTCGAGGAGCAGCTCGCCGTATGGGGTGCCCGGCCCGCCCTCCGGCTCGCGGGCCTCTGCCACGCGTTCTACGGCACCGACGGCTTCCCCACCGCGCTGCTGCCCCTGAGCCGCCGTGCCGAACTCGTCGCGGTGATCGGCGCCGAGGCCGAAGCTCTGGTGTACCTCTACGGCTCGTGCGACCGGAAGGCCACCTACCCGGCGCTCGCGCAGGCCGACGCCGCCGTCCACGACCGGTTCACCGGCCGCGCCCGCGTCCCCGGCCCCGGGCCGTGCCGGGACTTCGCCGAACTGACGGCCGCCAACGAACTAGACCTCGCCGTCATCGACCCGTCCTTCCGCGAGCGGTGGGGCGCCGGCCTGCTCGCCCTGTTCACCCGCTTCCGCCCCCTGCTGAGCCAGCCGGCCTGGGAGTCCTGCCGGAGCGTGCTGGGGGAGAGGTGAGCGCGGGCGCGGTCCAGCCACCTGGGCAGGGCCCAGGCGTGGCTGCCGAGCAGGCTCAGGACCGCCGCCACGAGTGAGCCGAGGGCGAGCGCGAGCACCACGAAGGCCCACGTCTCTCTCGTTCGGGGTCCGGTCGTTTCGGGGTGCGGCAACTGCCGGACGAGGTGTTCCCTCATCCTGTTCCGAACAGCCGTGGCCGGCCACCCCTAGGCTGTTCGGCGCGGAAGTCCCCTGGCCGGCCGGAGGTGCCATGTCCCTGCAGATGAAGCTGGTGGCGATAACGCTCGACTGCCCCGACCCGCCGGCCCTGGCGGCGTTCTACCAGCAGGCCACCGGTCTTGAACCGCACCCGAAGTCCGACGCCGACTTCGCGGGTCTCAACGGTGAGCATGGCCTCTTCATCGGTTTTCAGCGGGTCGACGACTACCGGGCGCCGCGCTGGCCCGAGCAGACCGTTCCCCAGCAACTGCACCTGTGCTTCGACGTCGTGGACCTGGACGAAGCCGAGACCCGGCTGCTCGCGCTGGGCGCGGGCAAGCCGGAGCACCAGCCGCATGAGGCCGCCAGGGCGCGGGTTCTCACCGATCCGGTCGGCCACCCCTTCTGTATCTGCCGAGGTTGACCGGATGTCCTGTCCCGGCGCCGGCATGCCCACGCGAACGTCGCCCAGGCCATCGTCGATCCGCAGACGTGGCGGAAGACCCTGCGAGGAGCATACGAAGCACTGCGACCCGGCGGGCATCTGGTCTTCGAGACCCGGGACCAGGCCGGGCGCGCCTGGGAGGAGTGGAACCGTGAGGCTTCGTACGCGGTGACGGAGATCCCGGGCGTCGGCGCTGTCGAGAGCCGGGTGCGGTTGACGGAGGTGAGCGAGCCGCTGGTGACGTACGTACGCGACGCCCCTGACAGGCCGGGAAGGGAGTTCGTCTTTTGGCGTCTGCCGCGCCTATTGCAGGCAAAAACAAGCAAGGTCAGGACTGCGCGGTCCGGAACGCGAGATACCGGCTGAAGGCTTCGTGGCTGTCGGGGGTGAAGCGCCACTCCAGCAGGGCTGACCGCAGCTCCGGCTCCGTCAGCCAGCCATGCCAGGCGACCTCATCGGGATCGGGGACCACGGCATCCGGCACCACGGCTTCGTGCACGCCGAGCCAGTGAGGGCTCAAACCGCTGCGGTTGATGAACGTGAACAGCAAGCGCGGCAGCACACGAATGCCCAGCTCTTCAGCCAGCTCCCGCGCAGCGGCCTGTTCATAGGACTCACCGACATCCACGGCGCCACCGACCACGACCTCGTAGAGCCCGGGGAAGCGCGACAGCTGCTCCGACCGCCGGTGGACGAGGATCCGCCCACTCTCATCACGACACACCGTCACGGCGACCCGGTGCAGCCAATCCTCCCGGATGGCCTGCCGGCGACTGACCACCACCCCCAGCACACGATCTTGATCGTCAACACGCTCCACCAGTTCATCCACGACGCAGAGCCTGGCAGAGCCCACCGACAACGCCGTTTCCCGGCGACCCGTGGAGGGCGTCCCGAGAGCACCCGCACCGGGAGGTCGGACGCGGATGACGACAGCCGTCGCGCTCAGGCTCAGGGCCGTCCGGATACGGCGCGACACACTTTTGCAAGCGGGTGCTTGCAATTGTTAGCGAGGGTGAGGCAGGCTGGGTACATGGCATCGCTCAACGTCGGCAATCTCGGTGAGTATCTGCGCGAACAGCGGCGCAACGCGCAACTGTCGCTCAGGCAGCTCGCCGACGCCGCCGGGGTGTCCAATCCGTACCTGAGCCAGATCGAGCGCGGACTGCGCAAGCCGAGCGCGGAGGTACTCCAGCAGGTCGCGAAAGCCCTGCGGATCTCCGCCGAGACGCTGTACGTCCGCGCCGGCATCCTCGACGCCGAGCGGGATCTGAACGAGGTGGAGACCCGTGCGGTCATCCTCGCCGACCCCACCCTCGACGAGCGGCAGAAGCAGGTGCTGCTTCAGATCTACGAGTCGTTCCGGAAAGAGAACGGCTTCGGGTCGGGCGAGGAGCGCGCGAGTGCCGCCGGCGGCGAGGCCGACGGCGTGCGGGGCGACGGCAGCGAGGCCGGCAGTGACATCGGCGGTGACGCCGACAGCGACACCGGCAGTGATGCCGGCAGCGAGACCGATCCGCGGCGGACGGCCGGATGAGCCGGCCAAGCGCGCCGACCGCCGCGCCGCGGACCACAAAACCCTCAGCCGAAACCGAATCCGGGAGGACCATCACCATGGCCATCACCGACGACCTGCGCAAGACCCTCAGCGACCCGACTCCGTTCTACTTCGCCGCCGGCACCGCCGACCTCGCGCTCCAGCAGGCCAAGAAGGTCCCCGGTCTGGTCGAGCAGCTGCGCGCCGAGGCCCCGGCCCGCATCGAGGCCGTCCGCAACGCCGACCCGAAGGCCGTGCAGGAGAAGGCCGCCACCCGCGCCAAGGAGGCCGGTGCCAAGGCCAAGGAGGCGCAGGCCAGCCTCCAGGCCAGGGTCAACGACTTCATCGTCTCCCTCGACGGAGACCTCAAGAAGCTCGGCGAGTCCGCCCAGGACTTCGCGCTGCGCCAGGTCGGCGTGGCCGCCGAGTACGCCGTCAAGGCCCGCGAGACCTACGAGAAGGTCGCCGAGCACGGCGAGCAGGCCGTGAAGACCTGGCGTGGCGAGGCCGCCGACGAGATCGAGGACCTGGCCATCGCCGTCGAGGGCAAGCCCGAGCCGGTCGAGGTCAAGGCCGACGAGAAGAAGGCGGAGCAGCCGAAGGCCGCCGAGGCCAAGCCGGCCGCGGTGAAGAAGGCCCCGGTCGCCACCGCCAACGCCAAGAAGGCCCCGGCGCCCCGCAAGGCCACCCCGGCCAAGAAGACCACCCCGCCGGCCAAGTAACCGGCAGGGCGACGGGACGCACGGGTCGGGCACTCCTCGGGTGTCCGGCCCGTTATCGGGGTAGCGGGAACGGGCCGGCGGGTACGGTGGCCGGGTAAGAACAAGCCGAAACGGGTGGTGGACGTTGTGCTGATGCAGGGCTTCTCAAGTTTTCTGGGGCTGCTCTACCTCGCCATGCTGGTCCTCGCCGTGGTGGCGCTGGTCATGGCCGCGGTCTTCCGGAACGACGCGTACCGGGCCGCGGACAAGCAGAACAAGGGCTTCTGGCTGATCATCCTCGGCATCGCCGTCGCGGTGAACCTCCTGGTGCCCATGCTCTTCCTCCAGCTGGCGGGCCTGGTCGCCACGATCGTCTTCTTCGTCGACGTCCGCCCGGCCCTCAGGCAGGTCTCCGGCGGTGGCTTCGGCCGCCGAGGCGGCGGCAGCAGCAGCGACGGCCCGTACGGCCCGTACAACGGCGGCCGGTGACCCCGCGGGGCCGCGCCCGCTGAGCCCTCGCCCACGGACGCGCCCCAGAGGCAGGCCTACGGCACCCCCAACAGGCCCCCACGGCGGGCCCCCACGGCGACCGACCGAAGGCCTACGGCACCCCCCCACGGCCCCCCCCACGGCGAGCGGCCGATCAGGCCTGCCGATCCAGCAGCACCAGGGCGACGTCGTCGGTCAACTCGCCCCCGTTCATCTCCCGCACCTCGTTCACCGCCGCGCGCAGCAGCGCCTCGCCGCTGAGCCCCTCGCCCAGCTGCCGGCGCACCATCTCGACCATCCCCTCCTGACCGAGCCGCTCCCCGCCCGAGCCGATGCGGCCCTCGATCAGCCCGTCGGTGTAGAGCATCAGGCTCCACTCGGCGCCCAGCTCCACCTGCATCCGCGGCCACCGAGCCCCCCGCAGCAGCCCCAGCGCCGGCCCGTTGTTGTCGTACGGCAGCAGCTCCGCCGGCCGCCCGGGCCGGGCGATCAGCGGTGCCGGGTGACCGGCCAGGCACAGCCCGGCCCGGCGCCCGTCCGGCGCTATGTCGACCGTGCAGAGCGTCGCGAAGATCTCCTCGTCGGAGCGCTCGTGCTCCAGCACCTCCTGGAGCGTGCCCAGCAGCTCGTCGCCGCACAGCCCCGCCAGGGTCAGCGCACGCCAGGCGATCCGCAGCTCCACACCGAGCGCGGCCTCGTCCGGGCCGTGCCCGCAGACGTCACCGATCATCGCGTGCACGGTCCCGTCGGGCGTGCGCACGGTGTCGTAGAAGTCACCGCCGAGCAGCGCGCGCGAGCGGCCGGGACGGTAGCGGGCCGCGAAACGCAGCGAGGAGCCGTCCAGGAGCGGCGTGGGAAGCAGGCCCCGCTCCAGGCGACGGTTCTCCTGCGCCCGCATCCGTCCCTCCGCGAGCTTGCGCTCGACCGTGAGGGAGCGTTTGCGCTCGACGGCGTACCGGATGGCGCGGCTCAGCAGCCGGCCGTCCAGCTCGTCCCGGAAGAGGTAGTCCTGCGCGCCGACGCGCACGGCCTCGGTGCCGCGCTCGGCGTCACCGGAGGCGGTGAGCGCGAGCACGGCGTGCCGGGGCGCGAGCTGGAGCACGTGCCGGAGCACGGCGAGCTCGTCGGCGTCGTCGTCGACGCGGCCCGGCGCCGGCAGCGCCAGGTCCAGCAGGATGCAGTGGACGTCGTCGGTCAGCAGCCGCTCGGCCTCGGTGAGGTTGCGGGCGGTGCGGACGCGGATCGAGTTGCCGGACGCGTCCCGCAACTCGGGCAGCACCGGCGAACCGGCCGGATCGTCCTCGATCAGCAGCAGGGTGAGAGTGGTGCCGCCGCTGTTCGGGGCGACGGCATCCGTGCGGTTGGCCTCTTCCTTGAGGGGGCCGCCGCCCTGTGCGGGTATGGCGACCGGCGCCTGACCACTCTCCACGGCCGGGATCGCTCTCTGCCGCGGTACGGGTACGGGCATCGTGTTGGGTCCTTCCCTCCCCCCGAGGGCATGGCGGGGCGAGGGACCTCGACCCACCCGAACGGGGACCATAGCGGTACTGGCCGCCGCAACGGAATGGTGTGAGCCGCGTCGCTCTGTCTCAAGCCATTGGCATATGCCGCGTGCCGTAACGCAGTTGGACAAGAAGGCACCTCGGCGGGGATGACGAAGGTCACGTGGTGCCCGGGTTTCGAAGGGTGTTGGCGTGCACTGGGTCACATGGCACAGCTCACGAAAGGGACATCACACCCAAAGTGCATGGACGCCGGGAACGCACAGCGGGGACGGTCAGGCGTCCGGCCGTACCACCCCGAGGATCGGCATCGTCCCGGCGCCGCCGACCGACACCGTCCGCCCCGGGCGCGGGGCTTGGATGATCGCGCCGTCACCGACGTACATCGCGACATGGCTGGCGTCGTCGAAGTAGATGATCAGGTCGCCGGGGCGCATGTCCTTGACGTCGACGTGCTTGAGCTGCTTCCACTGCTCCTGCGAGGTGCGCGGGATCGGCCGCCCGGCGCTCGCCCAGGCCTGCGAGGTCAGTCCGGAGCAGTCGTACGAGTCCGGGCCCTCCGCCCCCCATACATAGGGCTTGCCGATCTGGGCGGTGGCGAACGCGACCGCCTTCCTGCCCGCCGCGGACGCCTTGCTGTGGATCTCGTCGAGTATCCCGGTGTCCAGCCAGGCGGTCTGCGCCTGGTAGGCGGCCTCCCGCTCCAGTTCGGCGAGCCGCGCCTTCTGCTTCTTCTCCAGCGTCGACTGGAGCTTCTCGGCGGCGGCGATCCGCTGCGTGATCTTCTTCTTCGCGGCGGCCTTCGCCTTGCGCCCCGCCTCCAGCCTGTTCCACTGGTCGGCCGCGTCCGCCGCGTACTGCTTCAAGTCCTGCTGGGTCTGGGTCAGTTCGCTGATCAGGCCCTTGGTGGCGCGCTCGCCCTGGAGCACCCGCCCGGCTCCGTCCAGGAACTGTGAGGGGTTGTCGCTCAGCAGCAGCTTGGCGCTGTCGGGCAGCCCGCCGGTGCGGTACTGGGCGGCCGCCGCCCGGCCCGCCCGCGCCTTCAACCCGTCGAGCTTCTGCTGCCCCTTGACGATCTTCTTGGCCAGGTCGACGATCTCGGAGGACTGCTTCTCGGCGGCCTCCTCGGCGGCGTTGTAGGCGTCGGTGGCGACGGCCGCGTCATGGTAGAGATCGTCCAGTTTCTCCCGTACGGCCTCAAGGTCCTTGTCGGGCGGGACAGTCACGGAGGCGCTGGGGGAACCGCTCGGGGAGGGCGTGGGGCTCGGTGCCGCGAACGCCGCGCCGGGGGCGGCCAGTACGGTCACCGCGCAGACCACGGTCACGGCCACTGCCAGGATGCCGCGGCGCCCACCCGCCCGGACGCCGTACTTGTCCGGTCCCATGACCCGACCCCCCCCCAAACCTGATTAACCGTCAGTAACTTCCGACACGGGGAGGATCGTGCCATGTCACGCCGCAAACCGACAGAGGTAGTGACGGGTGGGTTCCTCCCCTGTTTCCCCCCGGGCATGACGATCTCCCCGCCTGTGTGACGAACACCTCACCGAGATCGTTCCCGGCGCTCGCCGGCGTCAGGCCGAGGGCGCCAACGCCTCCCATGCCACGGTCACTTCCCCCTGCCGCCAGCGCACCGCCGAGTCCGTCACCGGCCAGTCGCCGGTCAGATCCCGCACCGCCCGGATCCACCGCTGCCGGGCGCCGTACGACGCGTAGGGCGCGGCGGCCGCCCAGGCGCGGTCGAAGTCCCGCAGGAACGCGTGCACCGGCTCGCCCGGCACATTGCGGTGGATCAGCGCCTTCGGCAGCCGTTCGGCGAGGTCCGACGGCCGTTCCAGGGAGCCGAGCCGGGTCGCGAAGGTCACCGTCCGGGGCCCCTCGGGCCCGAGCGCGACCCACACATGGCGTCGCCCGATCTCGTCACAGGTCCCCTCGACCAGCAGCCCGTCCGGCGCGAGCCGCGCACGCAGCCGTGCCCAGACGGCGGCGACCTCGCGCTCGTCGTACTGCCGCAGCACGTTGGCCGCGCGAACGAGCAACGGCCGCCCGGGGACCGGGATCTCGAACCCGCCGTGCCGGAAGACCAGCCCGTCCCGCTCGTACGGCCGCGCGGCGGCGACCCGGTCGGGCTCGATCTCGATCCCGACGACCCGCGCGCGCGGCGCGACGGTACGCAGCCGCCCGAGCAACTCGACGGCGGTCCAGGGCGCGGCGCCGTAACCGAGGTCGACGGCCACGGGGTCGACGGCGCGACGCAACGCGGCCCCGTGCGTGGCGGCGATCCACCGGTCCATACGGCGCAGCCGATTGGGGTTCGTGGTCCCGCGCGTCACCGTTCCCACGGGGCGGGAGGCGCGGGTAGTCATGGAGACGAGGGTAAGCGTGAGCGCCCCTTCAGGGGCGCGGGGCTGTGCTCATGTGCGGCTGCCGCCGCGTGGGCGCGCTCAGCCCCCACCGGCCCGCGCCCAGGCCCGCAACCGAACCCCTACGCATCCCACCCTCGAACGGTTGAGCGACCGCGGGCAACGTGTCGGTAAAATCGACCACCCCTGGAATGGGAATACTCCCCTCCGCGTTGCATCCCGTTGGAGGGCAGTCGATGTCCTCCCACCGGCATGCCCGCACCGAGAGAGGACCGCCACGTGAGCCAGTACGTCAGCAGGCTCGGGCGCCGCTCCCCGTCGACTGCCTCCCGGCTCCGCCGGGCCCGTAGGCCCCGCCGCGTCGCCATGCTCTCCGTGCACACCTCACCGCTCCACCAGCCCGGCACCGGCGACGCCGGCGGCATGAACGTCTACATCGTCGAGCTCGCGCAGCGCCTCGCCGCGATCAACATCGAGGTCGAGATCTTCACCCGGGCCACCTCCGGCGGCCTCCCGCCGACCGTCGAACTCGCCCCCGGCGTCCTCGTCCGGCACGTCGACGCCGGCCCCTACGAGGGCCTCGCCAAGGAGGACCTCCCGGCCCAGCTGTGCGCCTTCACGCACGGCGTGATGCAGGCCTGGGCCGGCCACCGCCCCGGCTACTACGACCTCGTCCACTCGCACTACTGGCTCTCCGGCCACGTCGGCTGGCTCGCCGCCCAGCGCTGGGGCGTCCCCCTGGTGCACGCGATGCACACCATGGCCAAGGTCAAGAACGCCAGCCTGGCCGACGGCGACACCCCCGAGCCCGCCGCCCGCGTGATCGGCGAGACCCAGATCGTGTCCGCGGCCGGCCGCCTCATCGCCAACACCTCCGAAGAGGCCGACGAACTCGTACGCCACTACTGTGCCGACCCCGCCAAGGTCGCCGTCGTCCACCCCGGCGTGAACCTGGAACGCTTCCGCCCCGCCGACGGCCGCGCCGCCGCCCGCGCCCGCCTGGACCTCCCGCAGGACGCCCTGATCCCGCTCTTCGCGGGCCGCATCCAGCCCCTGAAGGCCCCCGACGTGCTGCTCAGGGCCGTGGCCGTGCTCCTCGACGAGCGGCCCGAGCTGCGCTCCCGGATCGTCGTGCCGATCGTCGGCGGCCCCAGTGGCAGCGGCCTCGCCAAGCCTGAGGGCCTGCAGAAGCTGGCCGCGCGGCTCGGTGTCGCGGACGTCGTCCGCTTTCGGCCGCCGGTCGGCCAGGAGCAGCTGGCGGACTGGTTCCGGGCGGCCTCCGTGCTGGTCATGCCGTCCTACAGCGAGTCCTTCGGCCTGGTGGCGATAGAGGCGCAGGCGGCCGGCACCCCCGTACTCGCCGCCTCGGTCGGCGGGCTGCCGGTTGCCGTACGGGACGGCGAGACCGGCTTCCTGGTGCGCGGTCACGATCCCGCCGACTACGCGCGCGTGCTGCGCCGTTTCGCCGACGACCCGTCCCTGGCGGACCGTTTCGGCAACGCCGCCGCCCGGCACGCCCTGTCGTTCGGCTGGGACACCGCGGCGGCCGCCACCGCCGACGTCTACATGGCCGCGACCCAGTCCCACCGCCGTCGCGTACGCTCGGCCCATGGGTGATGTGGACAAGGCCGCGCAGGTCATCGAGGGGGTCCTGAAGGACGCCGAACTGGAGTGGGAGAGTCCCGGGCCCGGCAACTACGTCGTACAGCTCCCCGGCACCCGCAAGCTGAAGACGACCCTCTCCCTCCTGGTCGGCCGCCACTCCCTCTCCCTGAACGCCTTCGTCATCCGGCACCCCGACGAGAACGAGCCGGCCGTCCACCGCTGGCTCCTGGAGCGCAACCTCAAGCTGTACAGCGTGAGTTACGCCGTCGACCGCCTCGGCGACATCTACGTGACCGCCAGGCTGCCGCTCGCCTCCGTCACCCCCGACGAGATCGACCGCCTGCTCGGCCAGGTGCTGGAGGCCGCGGACGGCGCCTTCAACACCCTCCTGGAGCTGGGCTTCGCCGCCGCGATCCGCAAGGAGTACGCGTGGCGTGTGTCCCGGGGCGAGTCGACGCGGAATCTGGACGCGTTCACGCACCTGATCGAACGCCCCGCTGACTGACTTCAGGTCCAGACCTGATTGACCCCTGCACGACTCTTTCGAGGTGACAGGGTGCCATGGCATGCTCACCGCCGACGCACATATGAACGTCGTTCACAACCATGAAACGTGGCCAGGAGAACCGGCAGGAAAGTCGCCATGGGAAGGACGTACGGAATGAGCACCGCCGGAATGAACAGCGCGCACCACGGCATGACAAGACGGAGCCTGCTCGCCGGTGCCACCGCGGTCGCCGCGACCGCCGTCGTGGGCATCCCCGCCCGGGCGTCGGCCACCACCGTCGGGGCCTCGGGCGGCGAAGTCCCGTCCCTCTGGCGGGAGTTCACCCACACCCCCTTCACCCACCCGCAGATCCCGTACGTCGGCCGGGCCGGAGCGGCACGGATCCGCCGCCTTCCCGTGGTGGCCGACGTCCGCGCGTACGGCGCGGTGGCCGACGGCGTCACCGACTGCGCCCCCGCGATCAACCGTGCCATCGCCGCTGCCGCCAGGGCCGGCGGTGGCACGGTCACCATCCCGCCCGGCACCTTCCGCATCGACGGCCTGGTCCACCTCGCCTACGACCACGTGGTGCTGCGCGGCGCCGGCAGCGGCCGTACGACGCTGTACGCGACGAAAAACCTCACCGAGCTGATCGGCCCGTACGGCTCCCGCTACGGCGGCACGAAGTCGGCCTGGTCCTGGGCGGGCGGCCTGATCTGGCTGGCGCCCAAGGCCCGTTGGGACTCCCTGACCGCCGCGATCGAGGCGCAGGACTGGCCGTTCGAGGGCTGGACCGGCAACAAGCGGGACGAGTGGGAGCAGTTGACGCCGGTCGCCCCCGCCCGCCGGGGCGAGTGGACGGTCACCGTCACCGACCCGTCCCGGCTGCGCCCCGGCCGCCTGGTCCTGCTGCGCGTCTCCGACGACTCCGCCCACACCCTCCTCCAGCACATGTCCGGCGACGGCCCGGGCCCGGCCGCGTACTACTGGGAGGACAAGACCAAGCTGCTGTCCTACGTCCCCTACGAATGGCCCGTCCGCGTCACCGCCGTACGGGGACACCGGGTGACGCTGGAGCGCCCGCTCCCGGTCGACCTGCGCCCCGAATGGAACCCGCAGCTCACCACCCACGTCCCCGAACTGACCGGATCCGGGGTCGAGGGGCTCACCCTGGACGTGGTCGAGACCCCACAGTCCCCGCACCTCCTCGACAAGGGCTACAACGGGGTCGTCCTGCAGTGCGCGTACGACTGCTGGGTGGACGACGTCACGGTCCGCAACGTCGACAACGGCTTCGGCCTGGTCGCCGCCTCCGCCTGCACCCTGCGCCGCACCCGGGTCGGCGGCCGGGGCGAACACCACCCCTACTTCTGCCGCGAGGGCTCGCACGACAACCTGATCGAGGACTTCACGGTCGAACAGCGCACGGTCCCGGCCCCCTCCGACACCCAGCTCCACGGCATCAACGTCGAGGGCCTGTCCTCGCACAACGTGTGGTCGCGCGGCGAGATGCAGATGGGCACCTTCGACTCCCACCGCGGCCTGCCCTTCGCCAACGTCCGCACCGACATCACGGTGGACAACAACGGCCGGCACGGCGGCGACGCCAACGCGGGGCCGCTGTTCGGGGCACGGTTCACGCACTGGAACGTCCGCGTGACCAACGGGCGCGCGGGCCTGATGCGCCTCGACGGCCTCGCCCCCTGGTCCGCGACGGTCGGCCTGAACGAGGTGACCGACTTCGACCAGATCGACGTACCGGACTTCACCGGCGACCTGCACTCCCGCCTTGAGCTGTACGGGACGTGGGACGCGGTGCGGCCGCGGAACCTGTACGAGGCTCAGCGCGCGCTGTCCCGGTAGCGCCCCGGGGTCACCCCCACCAGCTTCCTGAAGTGCCGGGTGAGATGGGCCTGGTCGTAGAAGCCGGTGACGGTCGCCGTCTCGCCGGGCGGGACGCCGTCGAGCAGCAGCCGGCGGGCGCGGCCGACCCGGCGGGACATCAGGTACTGGTGCGGGGCGATGCCGTACGCGCCGCTGAACGCCCGTACCAGGTGGGCCGGGTGGGCGTGCAGCAGCCGTGCGGCCTCGTCCAGGGCGAGCCCCTCGCCGACCCGCTCGTCGAGGAGTCCGCGCAGGGCGCCGGCGAGGGCCGGGTCGGGGGGCCTCGGTGATGCCGTGAGCCGCGGGCGGAGCAGGGTGCGCAGCCGCTCGCCGATGAGGGTGAGCCGGCTCTCGGCCTCCAGTTCGTCGCCGGGGCGGGCGAGCGAGGCGTGCAGCTGGCCGACGCGGCGCCGCAGCAGCGGGTCGCGCAGGTCGGGTCCGTCGACGGCCGCGCCGATGAGCTCGTCCCCGAGGAGGGTGCCGTCCAGGTAGACCACGCGCTTGCGGAAGCCGTCCGCCGTGGCCGGGGAGCCGTTGTGCGGGACGTGCGGCGGCAGCAGGGACACGGTGTCGTCCGGGGTGCCGTGCTCATGCCGTTCGAGGTCGTACCGTACGGCGCCGTCGTCCACGATGAGCAGCGTCCAGGCGTCATGGACGTGCATCGGATACGCGTACTCGGTGAAGTGCGCGTGGAAGACCTCGGTGACGCCCGGGACACGGGGGCGCCAGGCGGTGACTTCCTCCGTGAGGTGCTGCCGGGCGGCCATGCAAAGAACGTACAAGACGAAGCCGTACGACGATCGGCAGTCTCATGGCATGAGCACTGAACCCATCGCGCCGCCCACCCCCTCCGACGTCCCTTCCGACGTCCGTTCCGAGGTCCGCTCCGACGTTCGCTTCGACACCAAGATCGCTGTGCTGCTGCGGGACGACCTGGAGCCCTGGCAGCGTCTCAATGTCACCGCGTTCCTGGTCAGCGGCCTGGGCGCGACGGTCCCCGAGGTGATCGGGGAGCCGTACGAGGACGCCGACGGGGTGGCGTACCTGCCGATGTTCCGGCAGCCGGTGCTGGTCTTCGAGGGCACGAAGGAGACGATGAAGGCGGCGCACGAGCGGGCGCTGAGCCGGGCGCTGCCCCGGGCCGTGTTCACCGCGGACCTGTTCGCCACCGGCAACGACCGCGACAACCGAGCGGCCGTCCGGGCGGTACCGACGGCGGAGCTGGACCTGGTGGGGCTCGCGGTGTACGGGCCGCGGAACGGGGTGGACAAGGTACTGAAGGGGGCGCGGATGCATCCGTGAGGCCGGAGGTATCCGTGTGGCCGGAGGTATCCATCCGTGTACCGGCGGACTGGGCCGGTTGGAGGAATCACATGGCGTGACCGGGTGATCTGATCATCACACTCGGCCCCTTCCCCTGACGAACGACGCATCTGACTGTCATGCGACTCATCAGATTCAGCGGCATGGCAGCGGTGGCGGCGGCGGTCGTCACGAGCGTGACGGGCGTGACGGCCGGGGCGGCGATCGCCGGGGGCCAGGATGACGGGACGCAGGTTCCCTGTAGCACGACGGCACTGACCACTGCCATCGTCGCGGCGTCACCGGGCGAGACGCTCTCCCTCGCCCGAGACTGCACCTACCATCTGACCTCTGTCTTTGACAGCAGCGGTGAGGGTCTGCCACCCATCGCCCAGAGCCTCACGATCCGGGGCAACGGTGCCACGATCGTCCGCGACGGACTCGGGACCGCCTCGTTCCGGATCTTCCGTGTCACTTCCGGCGGCAACCTCCGTCTGGAGGACCTCACCGTCCGCGGCGGGCGCACCAGCGGCAACGGCGGGGGCATTCTGGTCGACTCCGGCGGCAGACTCACGCTGGTCGGCGTTCAAGTGATCGACAACACTTCCTTGAACAACAGCGGTGGTGGTGTGGCGGTGTCGACGGGCGCCACGGCGGTCGTACGGCGTGGCTGGCTCGCCTTCAACAACGCCATCAGCGGTGCCGGGCTGTACAACAGGGGCACGCTGAGCGTGGATGACTCCGAGTTCAGCCGCAATCACGCCCGGACCGTCGGCGGAGCTCTCTTCCTGGACGCCGGCAACGCCTTCGTGCACGCGAGCGTCGTCAGGCGCAACACCTCGGCGACCAGCGGCGGCGGCCTCACCAACAGCGGCACCGCATCGCTGGAGGTCAGCGAAAGCAAGATCACGAACAACACGACCACCGGTGACGAGGGCGGCGGAATCCAGAACCTGTCGAAGCTGAGGCTGGAGAAGACCGAGGTCAGCGGCAACGTCGTCGGAGGCACGGCGGGCGTCGGCGGTGGTGTCTACAACGCCACCGGCAGCGCCGTGCTCGTCCTGAAGGGCAGCGAGGTCCTCCGCAACAGCGCGAACGGCCCCGGCAACTCCCAGGCCGGCGGCATCTACAACGACGCCGGATCGGTCACCCTCGACCACACCAACGTCCGCAACAACGCCTCCACGACGGCCCCCGGAGGCGTCTTCACGACCAACCCGTTCACGGTCATCGCATCGAGCATCACCCGCAACATCCCGACGAACTGCGCGGGAAGCCCCACCGTGGTGACGGGCTGCACGAACTGAGGCGGCCGGGTCGGGCCTTGTGGACCGGGCCTTGTGGACCGGGCCTCTTGGGCAGGGGCGAGGACAGGGCGCGTGCCGGTCAGGCGCGCGCCTCGACCTCGACCGCGCCCTTCGTGACCGGGGCGCGCTCCTCCGGCCCGTGCTCCTCCGGCAGCCGCCGCATGAGAACGCCGTACCCGACCGCCGCCGCCGTCCCCACGACCGCGCACACCCCCCACAGCCACCCTGCCCCGAACCGGTCGATGACGACACCGGACATCAGCGGCGCGATGAGCGCGGCGGCGGACCAGGACAACGAGTACATGCCCTGATAGCGCCCCCGCCCGTGCACCGGCGAGAGCCGTACCACCAGCCCCGTCTGGGTCGGCGCGTTGACGATCTCGGCGAGCGTCCACACGCACACGGTGAGCGCGAAGACCCCGACAGATCCGGCGAAGGCGGTGAGCCCGAACCCGTACCCCGCGAGGAGGGAGGAGACGACGAGCAGCGACCGCGGGTCACGGTGCTCGATGACCCGCGTGACGGGAATCTGGAGTACGACGATCAGCACGCCGTTCACCGCGATGGCCATGCCGTAGTCGGCGGGCGAGAACCCGGCCTCGCCCATCGCCACCGGCAGTCCGACGGACCCCTGCTGGAAGACCAGGGCGACAAGGAAGGACAGCCCGACGACGGCCATGTACCGCCCGTCACGCACCACGGTCCCGAGACTGACCGCGCCGCCCTTGGTGCCGCCCCGCTTGGCGCTGCCCTCCTTGGCGCTGCCCTCCTTGGCGGCGAGCTCCGGCCGTGACTCGGGCACCTTGGCGAAGACGAGGACGGCACAGACGGCCGTCATCCCGGCCTCGATCAGGAACCCGGCGCGGTAGCTGACCTGGGCGATGAACCCGGCCCCCATGGACGACACGGCGAACCCGAGATTGATCGCCCAGTAGTTCAGCGAGAACGCCCGCACCCGGTCCTGCGGCCGCACGATGTCGGCCATCATCGCCTGCACGGCCGGCCGGGACGCGTTGGAGGCCATGCCGACGAGGAAGGCGACGCCGGCGATGGCGACGGGATCCTGCACGAACCCGAGCAGCGCGACGGCCCCCGCGGTGGAGCCCTGGGCGAGAAGCATGGTCGGCCGCCGCCCCAGCCGGTCGGCCATCACCCCGCCACCCAGGGCGGAGACCACCCCTCCCAGTCCGTGCAGGGAGGCGACGAGCCCGGCGTAGGAGGCGCTGTACCCACGGTCCAGCGTCAGATAGAGGGCCATGAACGTGGCGACGAAGGCGCCCAGCCGGTTGACGAGGGTGCTGGTCCACAGCCACCAGAACTCACGGGGCAGACCGGAGACGGTCTCCCGGACGGCGCGCCGCAGGGCGACGGACGGCATGGCTCCCCCAGGACAAGGTGTAAGTGACGCAAGGAATGATCGGACATTACTTAAGCGGCGCTCACCTGAGCCACTCAATTAACAAAAGCAGTCAACTGTCCGACGTCTGGGACGCCCTCCGGGCGCGGGCACTCCGCCCCGAACACGTGGATTACGCTCTGACCCATGGCCGACGCACCGTACAAGCTGATCCTCCTCCGCCACGGCGAGAGCGAGTGGAACGCGAAGAACCTGTTCACCGGCTGGGTGGACGTCAACCTCAACGAGAAGGGCGAGAAGGAGGCGGTCCGCGGTGGCGAACTCCTGAAGGACGCCGACCTCCTCCCCGACGTGGTCCACACGTCGCTCCAGAAGCGCGCGATCCGCACGGCACAGCTCGCCCTCGAGGCGGCCGATCGCCACTGGATCCCGGTCCACCGCAGCTGGCGCCTGAACGAGCGCCACTACGGCGCCCTCCAGGGCAAGGACAAGGCGCAGACCCTCGCGGAGTTCGGCGAGGAGCAGTTCATGCTCTGGCGCCGCTCGTACGACACCCCGCCCCCGCCGCTGGACCGCGACGCCGAGTACTCCCAGTTCGACGACCCGCGCTACGCCACGCTGCCGCCGGAGCTGCGCCCGCAGACGGAGTGCCTGAAGGACGTCGTCGTCCGCATGCTCCCGTACTGGTTCGACGGCATCGTCCCCGACCTCCTGACCGGCCGCACGGTCCTGGTCGCCGCCCACGGCAACAGCCTGCGCGCACTGGTCAAGCACCTCGACGGCATCTCGGACGCCGACATCGCGTCCCTGAACATCCCGACGGGCATCCCCCTCTACTACGACCTCGACACCGACTTCAAGCCACTGACCCCCGGCGGCCGCTACCTTGACCCGGACGCGGCGGCAGCAGCGATCGAGGCAGTCAAGAACCAGGGTAAGAAGAAGTAACCCGCCACAATCAAGGCCCCTGCCTGCGGTTTCTCCGCTGGAAGGGGCCTTGTCCGTGTGCTGGGGCCGCATCTTCCCGGGGCACGCCGTCGAGAATCAGGGCAGGAACCTGCGCTGCCAGAGCAGGCCAGGGCATTGATCGATTGGGCGGCCGCAGGTCATGGCAGCCGGTGACCAGTTGTCAGCGCACTGATCGCGCCCGCCGCCTACGGCACGCCGTCGAAGAAGCCGGATTTCAGGTCCCCGATGATGGCGTCGAGCGGATGCCCACTGACGATGAACGGGCCGCTCCAGGGCGCGCTGAGTGCGAAGAGCAACGCCAGGCTCAGTCCGACCACACTCGCAACCCCTACGATGAGCAGCGACGTTCGCAGACTGCTGCGGAAGACCAGTGCGCCGGAGTTCACGATCAAGGCCAGTCCGCTGACCACAAGCGTGACGATGTAGAGCGCTGGAACTTCGCGCGAGGCAGCCGCAACGCGGGCGCGACGACTAGTGGTGACGCCGTCCAGGGAAGCCACCAGCTCCGTGCCTGTCGGGATTCCCACCTCGGGCCGGGCCGCCTCGGTGCGCACACTGCGCTCCAACCGGGCGATCGCATGGGCGGTGGCAGGGTCGTCACCGGACGCCGCTTCTGTACCCTTCCACTCTCTGGCACGCGTGGTCTGCAAGTAGTCCAGCAGTGCCGCATGGATCGGCTCCGACTGGACTTGCGGACTTGTCGCCGCCCATGCCAAGCGGGAGGACGCGGCCGCCTCATCGCTGACCAACCCCTCGGCTGCCCGTAGGTAGCCGGCCTCGCTGGCCAGTGAGAGTGCTGCGAAGATCGCGAAGGCGGCGCCGAGTGTCGGCATCAGGGGCGTCGCGATCTGCGGCACCCGATCCCGTTCACCGGCCGGTACGAGCGCCCGGACGCCGACCCGCGCCACTGCCGCAACCAGCAAGGCAAGTAGGAGACCGCCCACAACCAGCACCACCGCCGGCAGCGAGGTCAACCAGTTCACCACATCACCTACAGGCGTTCCCGCGAGCGCCCCACGGCGGCGGCATATCGGGCCCCGCGACCTGAAGCTCCTCGTCGATCACTTCTCATGAACGCTCCATGATCACAGGTCGAAGACCTCTGACCCTCGCGACGCCCGGCACGACCTCTCTTTTCATTTGTCAAACAGCCGAATTCGACTCAGCACGAGGCCGTATCGACAACGACCGTCGTTCAGCCGAAACCGGAAGCCCACACAGTTGGAAGCGGCTGAGGCGTTGCACGGCCTGCGCCCGCCCCGTCGTATTGCGGAGCTACGGATCAGAAGGTGCCCGTGCCGGGCGAGCAGCCGGCTTACACAGGCGCCTGCTCGCCGCGGCTGCGCAGAAGGTCCGCAGCAGCCAGGCGCATGTCTCGTTCGATGGCGGCACGCTCGTTTGGCCAGTCTTCCCAGTTGCTCCACAGCCCACAGAAAAGGTCGACCAGTTCGATCGCGGCATCCGTTCGTTCCAGATGGCAGGCGCACCAGTAGATCTCATTGCTGGCCTCGTAATGGGTCAGGGAGCCAGTCAGCATCCCCCGCGCCGCATCGAGCATTCGCTCCCACCAGGCGTCCGAGACTCCGGGAACGGGACGGCCCAGCTCGGCCATGGCCTGTACGAAGAGATCTCGGATGTCGGCCGGGGGGTCCCGTCGAGAGAAGCCTGCCAGCTCGACCAACGCGGGGCTGTCGAGGCCATCAGCCACCGCCAGTGCAGCGATCATCGGCAGGTCCTCGGTGGGCTGCTCTCCAAGGGCCATGTTCACCGCTGCACGGCCTAGGCGATCCATGGGGGCACGCTAGCGCTCCCCCCGATACGGCTGCCAAGAGGTTTCCAGGTAGGACGCCAACCGAGGTACGCCACGGGACTTGCCGCCCTTCGGGGGCACTCGCTCAGACTTCGATGAGACGTGACCAGCCCGGGACGCCCAGGTTGGGGGCCAAGCAGAGTGAGGCACCGGTCAGCGGCAGAGCTGCATGATGGTGTCGTCGAAGCCCGGGAACTCTCGGGTCGCCTGCTCGATGACGGCGGCCGCGGGCTGCCTGTGGTCGGCCGCGAACAGTTCGGCGACGGCCGCCAGTTCCTGGTTGTGACGCGGGGTCCAATCGGGCTCGTACGAAGTGGCCGCCTCCCAGGGGCCGTACCCCCCGGCCAGGAGCCACAAGAAGGCACCCAGATCGCGTGCTACGACGCCGGTCTCGCCCTCGGAACCGAGAAAGACCACAGGCTGGTCGACGAGCGGGCGGTCCGGGCGGATGAGCCACAGGGCCGCGTATCCGCCCGAGCCGTCCTTGCCGAACACACGGAAACTGTCCCCATCCAGCTCCGCGTTACCCGTCCAGGCGCGGAACCAGTCAGTGGTCTCCTCACCGGTCAGGAAGGCCGGGAAGGGCTCGAAGTCCACACCGTTGCCGTCGTCATAGTCGAACGGGAGCACGAGTGCGGCGGCGAGGGCCTCAGGGAATCGTCGATCGTCGGTAGGAGTCACGCGGTCACGCTAGCGACCACCACTGACACGAGGCCCGGAGGCACCACGTCTGCTGATCTGCCCCACCGCCGACCGAACATCTCCCGTGGCCGAGCGCAATCAAGGCCCCTGCCTGTGGTTTCCCCGCTGGGAGGGGCCTTGTCCGTGTGCCGGGGCCGTCAGTGGGTCGATTTGGCAGCGGAGCCGGTCGTTCGGGCTTCCCCTTCAGGTCAGCGAACTTCGTCGCTCTTCGGCCCGATGCCTTTGATCCTGGTCGGAGTTCCCTCCGGGGCGAACGAGTGGTGGAAGGTGAAGGCGTGCGGCGCGGAGCCGTGGTCATGGAGGTGCTCCAGCCTGGAGACGCCGTCCTGCCAGGTGGGTATCACGCCGTCGGAGACCCACCAGCACACGTAACTCGGGTGCCCTGTCCTCTCGAACCAGTCGTAACGTCTGTTCAGCGCCTCACGGTGCAGACCGGTGTAGACGGCGTCGAAGGCGGGGCGCAGGTCGGTCCAGAGTGAGAGGGTCGCGGCCAGGGCGGTGGTTTCCACCGTCTGGCCCTTGCCGTACCAGGCCGGTACGGCGAACTCTCCCCACGCACCCCAGTCCGCCTCGAAGAGCATGCCCCGGTCACCGTCTGCCGCTTCAGCCCGAGCGACATACCCGGGGTGCTGACTGATCTTCCGGTAGACGGCCTCACCGATGTCGTAGAACTCGCGCGTGAGAGGCGCGGGATCGGCGAGAGGTGACTTCAGGACGCCGAATGTGTACAGCGCAAGATGGGGCATGTGCCTCTTCCTGGTCGGGGCTGCCTGGTGTGGACCCGGTTCGGTGGCCTACGCGCGGGGGCGAGGGTTCGTGGGGCATGCCCGACTCATCCCGTCGCGGGTGGCTCAGCCTGAAGGAACTGGTGTGCGGCCGTGGGCGATCGCCGAAGACCAGGTGAAGGTAGCTGCCTCTGCGGGCTATGTCGAAGTTGCGTTTTCCCTGTCCAAGTGGCCTCTTGCAGCGGTCATCACGGGAGGCTGGGGCGGTGATGGGCGGGCCATGTCGAGAACCCGCCCACCTGCCGTACGGTCGCCGCATGACTGAACTGGTGTTGCGGGGACGCCGGGTCACGGCGCGCTTCAAACGGGACGCCGTGCTGTTGGAGCGGGCGTGGAGGCGATCGGGGATCCGTATTCCGCTCGCCGCCATAGAGACGGTCCGTACGCGAGAACGTGCCGGACAGGGCTCGCGAGCAAGTACGACAAGTGGGCTCAAGCCGCGCGTCACTGAGATCGTCCTGACCTCCGCCTCCGCGAGCACGGATCCCGTTGTCTACACCCTCAGCTCACCGAGCGCCGAGGCCGCCCAGGCCTTCGCCTCGGCGGTCACGGCGGCGCTGCCGGTACGCGATGCCACGCAACCGCGCGCGGAGGGCGTGGAGTTGGTGACGACGGAGCCCCGGCTCTCCGCCAGGAAACGCAAGGACCGCCGGCTGACGGTGAGCCAGGACCGGGCGCGTCTTCTGGCCTTGGGCGCTCTGTTCGTCCTCGGGCTCGCGCTGGCTTCGGCAACCGGCGACTGGGGACTCGTTACGTTCTGGGGGGTCTTCTTCACACCGTTCCTCGTCGGGTGCGCGATCGTCCTGATCGTGTACCGAACCACGGTGGACTGGTGGCTGCTTCGCCGCCGGGGAATCACGGTCGTGGCCACCTTCAAGGAGAAGGCCTACAGGACCGGGACCGACGGCGAGACCACGGTCACCAAGGTCTACACATTCACCGACGCTGCGGGCACCAAGCGGACGTACAGGGGTGGCGGTGGCAGGCTGATCGCCACAGAACCGGACCGCATCGAGGTGACGTACGACCCGTATGATCAAGATCGGATCGCCGCCCGCAACGGACCCGCAGTCCGGGCCCTCCTGTTCCTCGCGTACGCCCTCCTCGGCCTGCCCGCCAGCGCGCTGACCGTCGCATATCCGCTTGTTTTCTTCGCCGTCATCCTCATAAACCTCTGAGGTCCGCGTGCAGCCGGTACCTCCGGATGCGCGTACGGCATCGCACCACAAGCGCACCACAAGCGCACCAGAACGAGCGCGGAACAGCGGGAACCATGGTGAAGGCGGCCGGGCCCGACGAGGCCGCATCACCGCCGTTCGCCCAGTTCAGCGCCCGAACCGGCCGCACATGACCGCAGCTTCCCCAGCTGACGGTTCTCTGGATCGTCCGTCCTCCGAAACCGCCTGGGTGGATCATGGAGTGATGACGACAGCTCCCTGGAGGTGTTGAGTGACGCTCTCGATCCGGCCTGCTCAGGATGAGGAAGCGAGCTTCTTATCTGATCTGGCGCTTCGCTCGAAGGCCCACTGGGGGTATGACACTGAGTTTCTTGAGGCGTGTCGCGAGGAACTCACGCTCAGAGGTTCAGAGCTCGCCGTCCGTCGGACGGCTGTTGCGGAGCGCGACGGCAGCATCGTGGGCTTCATGACCCTGGAGGGTGAGCCGCCGCAGGGTGTCCTCGGCATGATGTTCGTCGATCCGGATTCGATCGGGCAGGGCATCGGCCGTGTGCTGTTCACGCATGCGGTGGAGAGTGCCCGGGCGCTGGGGTTCACGCGGTTCACCATCGATGCGGACCCGAACGCTGAGCCTTTCTATGAGGCGATGGGAGGAATCCCCGTCGGCCGTGTGCCCTCCGGGTCGATTCCTGGCCGGACCCTCACCCAGTACCTGCGCAGGATTCCGGGCTGAAGTCCTCACGCGTGTTGCCGGATCGGCAAACGCGGTCGTGGTCCTGGACCCGGTGCTCGCATGATCCTCGGTAAGGCGCTGAGGCCGAGACCGAGGAGGGCTCATGGACGGTACGCATCGGGTTGTTTCCGGTGGTGGACGGCGGATTCATCTTGTCGAGCAGGGGGCCGGGCCCCTCGTGCTGCTCGTGCACGGGTTTCCCGAGGGCTGGTACTCCTGGCGGCATCAGTTGCCGGTGCTCGCCGCGGCGGGATACCGGGCCGTCGCCATCGACGTGCGCGGGTACGGACGCTCCGGCAAGCCGGCCGCGCCGGACGCCTACCGGATGGGCGAGCTCGTCGAGGACAACGTCGCCGTGGTCCGTGCGCTCGGCGAGGAGTCGGCCGTGGTCGTCGGCCATGACTGGGGCTCCACCATCGCCGCGAACTCCGCGCTGCTCAGGCCCGACGTCTTCCGGGCCGTGGGGCTGCTGAGCGTGCCCTACGCCCCGCGCGGCGGCCCCCGGCCCAGTGACGTCTTCGCGCGGATGAGCAGCGCTGGTGGAGACGGGGAGTTCTACGTCTCGTACTTTCAGGAGGCGGGGCGGGCCGAGGGGGAGATCGAGCCCGATGTACGGGGGTGGCTCGCGGGGTTCTACGCCGCCTTCTCCGGCGACACCATGCCCGGCCCCGACGCTCCCGACCCGCACTTCGTCGGTGCGGGGGGCACCCTGAGGGACCGGTTTCCCGTCGGCCGGCTGCCCGGCTGGCTCGGTGAGCGGGATCTCGACGTCTACGCCGGGGAGTTCGAACGCACCGGGCTCACCGGCGCGCTCAACCGGTACCGGAACATGGACCGCGACTGGGAGGACCTCGCCGCCTACGACGGTGCCCCGATCACCCAGCCCTCCCTGTTCGTCGGCGGCAGCCTCGACGCCTCCACGACCTGGCTGGCCGCCGCCATCGAGGCGTACCCGGTCACCCTGCCCGGCCTGGTCTCCTCGCACCTCCTCGACGGGTGCGGGCACTGGATCCAGCAGGAACGGCCCGACGACATCAACCGGCTGCTCGTCGACTGGCTGGCCGGCCTGCCGGCCTCCTGACCGCTCCACCGGCCTCCTGACCGCTCCGCCGGCCTCCTGACCGCTCCGCCGGCCTCCAGCCGGCGGCTCCGCCCCCTGCCAAGACCACTCGACCCTCCACCGACGCAAAGGGCCCCCGACCGAAGCCGGGGGCCCTTACGGGTACGTCGGGTGGCTCAGCCGCACTGGCAGGGGCTGCCCGACTGGCAGCCGCAGCCGCAGCCCGAGCCGCACCCGCATGCGCCGACGACCAGAAGGTTCTTGATCTCGACGGGCTGCTCGGTCTCGCGCTGCTGTGTGGGGTCGGGCGTGGTGCTGGGGGATTCGGCCATGGATCCCTCCTAGGGGTCCCTAGAGGTAGGGCGAGGTAGGGCGTGGTGCATTTTGCCCGTTCCCCGCCCATTCCATACCTGTTCCGCTGGGCGCATCAACGGCGCACAGTGGCGCCCACGCGCCCGCTCCGCACGACCTCGCGAGCCCGAGCTCACCTGGCGGGATCAGGCCCACCTGGCGGGATCAGGCCCACCGGCGGATCAGACGCCCTCGGTGCCCGTCACCGGCTGGATGTCCGGCTGCAGGTCGTCCGCGTGCTCACCGGTGACCAGGAAGACCACGCGCTTGGCGACGGCGACCGCGTGGTCGGCGTACCGCTCGTAGTAGCGGCCGAGCAGCGTCACGTCGACCGCCGTCTCGATGCCGTGCTTCCAGCGGTCGTCCAGCAGGTGCTGGAAGATCGTGCGGTGCAGCAGGTCCATCTCGTCGTCGTCCTGCTCCAGCTGGAGGGCCAGGTCGACGTCCTTGGTGATGATGACCTCGGCGGCCTTGGCCATCAGGCGCTGCGCGAGCTGACCCATCTCGAGGACGGTCGCGTGCAGGTCCTGGGGGATGGCGTTCCCCGGGTAGCGCAGCCGGGCCAGCTTGGCGACGTGCTGCGCCAGGTCGCCGGAGCGCTCCAGGTCGGCGGACATGCGCAGCGAGGTGACGACGATCCGCAGATCGGTCGCCACCGGCTGCTGGCGGGCCAGCAGGGCTATCGCCCGGGCCTCCAGGTCGTGGTGGAGCTCGTCCACCTTCTGGTCGGCCTCGATGACGCTTTCGGCCAGCTTCAGGTCGCCGTCGAGGATCGCCGTCGTGGCGCGCCCGATGGCCGATCCGACCAGCCTGGCCATGTCGACCAGGCTGACGCCGATCGAGTCGAGTTCCTCGTGGTACGCGTCCCGCATCAGGGTTCCCTCTCGTACGTTTGTTCTAGTGGGGGTCGGGAGCCGGGGGCCGTGGCCGAAACCAGCTGCGAACCCCACGCTCCCATGTTCTGGTCCCCGCGCGTCCGTTTCTGCCATCGCAAATGAACCAATACTGGCTCCAAGGTGAACTTCGGGCGACGAGTGTTCGAGCTGACACCTCGCGGACTGTGGGGATGTCGTACCCCCTGCTTAACCTGTTTGCATGGACGTGAACGCGGCGGTCGCCGCAGCGGCAGCGATCGCCGGGGTACTTACCGGTGTCATCGCCATGCTGGCGTTCCGCTGGAGCGAACGCGACCAGAAGCGACCGACCAGGACTTCTCTGCACACCGACCCCGTACTGCCCCCGGGCGTGGACACCGTACTGAGCGTGCTGCGCTCCTCCGCGGTCGTCCTCGACGAGGGCGACATCGTGGTCAAGGCGAGCTCGGCGGCGTACGCCCTCGGACTGGTGCGCGGCGGCAAGCTCGCCGTCGAACCGATGCTCCAGATGGCCCGGGACACCCGGCGCGACGGCGAGATACGCCAGGTCGAGCTGGACCTGCCCCGGCGCGGCACCGGACGCGGAGAGGCGCTCGCCGTCTCCGCCCGGGTGGCGCCCCTCGGCTCCCGGCTCGTACTGCTCCTCGTCGAGGACCTCACCGAGGCCCGTAGGATCGAGGCGGTACGACGCGACTTCGTGGCGAATGTCAGCCACGAGCTCAAGACCCCGGTCGGCGCGCTCTCCCTCCTCTCCGAGGCCGTCATGGACGCCTCGGACGATCCGGAGGCAGTGCAGCGCTTCGCCGGTCGTATGCAGATCGAGGCCACGCGCCTGACCAACCTGGTCCAGGAGCTCATCGATCTGTCGAGAGTGCAGAACGACGATCCGCTGGAGGACGCCGAGCCCGTCCGGGTGGACGAACTCGTCGCCGAGGCGATCGACCGGTGCCGCCACCAGGCCGGCACCAAGCAGATCACCATGGCCGCCGGTGGCACGGCCGACCTGCACGTCTGGGGCAACCGCGGCCAGCTGGCCGCCGCTCTCGGCAACCTCGTCGAGAACGCCGTCAACTACTCCCCGGCCCGCACCCGGGTCGGGATAGCTGCCCGCCGGCTCAGCGCACCCGGCGGCGACATGATCGAACTTGCCGTGACCGACCAGGGCATCGGCATCACCGACAAGGACAAGGAGCGCATCTTCGAGCGCTTCTACCGCGTCGACCCGGCCCGCTCGCGGGCCACCGGCGGTACCGGTCTCGGTCTCGCCATCGTCAAACACGTGGTCGCCTCGCACGGCGGGGAGGTCACGGTGTGGAGCGCCGAAGGTCAGGGCTCCACGTTCACCCTCAGGTTGCCGGAGGCGGGCGCGGCTCGCGACCGCGCCTCGCAGCACCCCGACCCCGACCTCGATGACGAGGCCGGCACCACCGAGTCATCCCCGTACGAACCGCTTCCCGCCCCGGAGGTCCTTCCGTGACCCGAGTGCTCGTCGTCGAGGACGAGGAGTCCTTCTCCGACGCCCTGTCGTACATGCTCCGCAAGGAGGGCTTCGAGGTCGCCGTGGCGGCCACGGGCCCCGACGGACTCGACGAGTTCGAGCGCAACGGCGCCGACCTCGTCCTCCTCGACCTGATGCTGCCCGGCCTGCCGGGCACCGAGGTCTGCCGCCAGCTGCGCGGCCGGTCCAACGTCCCCGTCATCATGGTGACGGCCAAGGACAGCGAGATCGACAAGGTTGTCGGTCTCGAAATAGGAGCCGACGACTACGTCACCAAGCCCTTCTCCTCCCGCGAGCTGGTCGCCCGTATCCGGGCCGTCCTGCGCCGTCGCGGGGAGCCGGAGGAGGTCACCCCGGCCGCGCTTGAGGCCGGTCCGGTCCGCATGGACGTCGACCGCCACGTGGTGACGGTCTCCGGCTCCAAGGTCGACCTCCCGCTCAAGGAGTTCGACCTGCTGGAGATGCTGCTGCGCAACGCCGGCCGCGTCCTCACCCGTATGCAGCTCATCGACCGGGTCTGGGGCGCCGACTACGTCGGTGACACCAAGACCCTCGACGTCCACGTCAAGCGCCTGCGCGCCAAGATCGAGCCGGACCCGGGCGCCCCGCGCTACCTGGTGACGGTCCGCGGTCTCGGCTACAAGTTCGAGCCGTAAACCGCTGACCTGGTCCACGACCGTACGGCCGAGCCGAGCCGCGGTCACGACCGTACGACCGGCGCACCGTGACGACCGCGGGGCTGACGGCCGTGCGGTGATGACCGCGGGGCAGCCTGCCGTGCGGTGACGACGGCAGAGCCGGTCGCCGTGCGGTGACGGCCGTGATCACGACCGTACGGCGAAGGGCGGCCCCCCTCGGGGGTACCGCCCTTCTCGCGTTGGCCGTACGGCGGTGCGACCGCTCAGCCCACGTTCGCCGACTCCGACGCCGAGTCGCTCGGGGTGGCGCTCTCGGACGCCTTGTTCTTGGCCTTGGCGCTCTCGCTCGCCGTGGCGCCCGCCGCCGGAGAGCCGGAGGCCGAGGAGGAGGCGGACGAGGAGGCGGAGGAGGAGGCCGACGGGACCGTGCTCGGGCCCCAGCCCGTGAAGTAGCCCTCCGCGGGGACGACGAACGCGCGCAGGCTCA
This sequence comes from Streptomyces sp. NPDC031497, assembly GCF_055580905.1. NCBI lineage: Bacteria > Bacillati > Actinomycetota > Actinomycetes > Kitasatosporales > Streptomycetaceae > Streptomyces > Streptomyces sp. NPDC031497. The sequence goes on along the minus strand of NZ_JBVIKO010000004.1, from coordinate 478,486 downwards.
CGTCACCCGTCGTGCTGAAGGTGAACGTGACCTTCTGCGCGTTGCCGTCCTTGACCGCCTCGCGGCTGCTGCCCAGCACCGCGGAGGCGTTGCCCTTGCCGCCCAGGATCAGCCGGCCGCCGCCCGGGATGGTCAGCGGCTGGGACTTGGTGGCGTGCAGCTCGGCGGTCTTGTTGGTACCGGCGACGACGATCGACTGGAGCGTCTGCGGCTCGGTGCCGGTGTTGAAGATGGTCGCGGAGACCACGGCCGGGCCGGTCGAGGTGAGGTCGGGCTGGGTGATCACGGTCGCGTTCTGGACCTTGATGTCACCCACGCTCGTCGCGGCGTTGTCCGGCTTGATCTCCAGCGTCTGGGAGTTGTTGCCGGCACCGCATGCGGCGAGCGAGGCGACGGAGACGGCGATGGCGGAGGCGGCGAGGGCGCCGCGTCGAAGGCTGCTGCTCACGGCGGCGGCTACTCCTTGAACGCGCGGGCGGCCCCCTGTAAAGCCGCCCTAAGTGTCTGTCAGCGGCCTTAGGTTACCGAGCCGTTCCCGCGTGACCGCACCCGACCCTCCCCAAGCCCCTCGCTTCTCTCGAGCGGCGGTACCCCCAGAGCTCCACAAGTGACTCTCCGGTCACTTTGGGGGGCGCTCGTCAGGCATTCACATAACTCGCTCGCAACACCGCGCGCAAAATTTCCGTGAAGGAATGCGCGAAGGCCGGGGAAATGGATCACGTACCGTTCGGTCGGACGTCCGTGATCAATTCCGGAAACGTCTCCGATCCGACATCGGCAGCCGAACGGAGTAGCGCAAGTCGTACGCTTGCAAGGGGACATATGGGGACGTTCGGCCACTTGGGCGGGTGTCCGGAGGTGTGTAACGTACGCGTTTCACCTCGCCCGAAGAGCCGCTCCGACCTGCGAATACCTGCTTCCGGACGGCTCGCGAAGCACGTTCCTGTTGCTGTTGTCAAGCCCCGAGATATGCCCTGACCTGCGAAAACGCCATTCAGAACCGCCCGTTTCCGTGTTACCCTGGATAGCCACGGAAGGGGTACCTGTCACATGACGTTCAAGGTTGGCGACACCGTGGTCTATCCCCATCACGGGGCCGCGCTGATCGAGGCTATCGAAACTCGCCAGATCAAAGGCGTGGACAAGACCTACTTGGTGCTGAAGGTCGCCCAGGGTGACCTGACGGTACGTGTGCCAGCGGACAATGCGGAGTTCGTCGGCGTGCGTGATGTGGTCGGTCAGGACGGGTTGGACCGGGTCTTCGAGGTGTTGCGCGCGCCGTACGCCGAGGAGCCCACGAACTGGTCCCGTCGTTACAAGGCAAACCTGGAGAAGCTCGCCTCCGGCGATGTCATCAAGGTCGCGGAAGTCGTGCGTGACCTGTGGCGTCGTGAGCGCGAGCGCGGACTCTCCGCCGGTGAGAAGCGGATGCTCGCCAAGGCCCGCCAGATTCTGGTGAGCGAGCTCGCCCTCGCGGAGAACACGAACGAGGACAAGGCCGAGGCCCTGCTCGACGAGGTCCTCGCGTCCTGACGCGATCCAGCTCGGCACACCGAAACTCCGCACACTGAATGCCGCGGTGCCCGATGACACACTCTGTCGCCGGGCGCTGCGGCATGTCCGTGCCCGGAACCCGCGCACTCGGAACCCCGCTCCGGCGGAGACCCCCGATACTAGGCGTGCCGGGCCCGGGCTGCTGGCTCGACCAGTGTCACGGAAGGGTCCGGTCAAGGCGTCGCGCCCGGCACTTCCCAGGCCATACCCACGCCAGGCCCGCACACAAACCTGACAGGAACCGATGTCTGACGATTCGCGTCCTTCGCGTACGGAACTGCGTACCGCCGCCGTGATTCCCGCCGCCGGCCGGGGCGTACGGCTCGGTCCGGGCGCCCCCAAGGCGCTGCGCGCGCTGAACGGCACCCCCATGCTCATCCACGCCGTGCGCGCACTGGCCGCCTCCCGCGCGGTCTCCCTGGTCGTCGTCGTGGCCCCGTCCGACGGCGCGCCCGAGGTCAAGTCCCTCCTCGACGCGCACGCGCTGCCCGACCGCACCGACTTCCTCGTCGTCCCCGGCGGCGAGTCCCGCCAGGAGTCGGTCAAGCTCGGCCTGGACGCGCTGCCCCCCGACTACGACATCGTCCTCGTCCACGACGCGGCCCGCCCGCTGGTCCCCGTCGACACCGTCGACGCCGTGATCCAGGCGGTCCGCGACGGCGCCCCCGCGGTCGTCCCCGCCCTTCCCCTCGCCGACACGGTCAAGGAGGTCGAGCCTGCGACGGTCCAGGGCGACCCCGAGCCGGTCCTCGCCACCCCGGACCGCGCCCGCCTGCGCGCGGTCCAGACCCCGCAGGGTTTCGACCGTGCGACGCTGGTCCGCGCCCACGAGACGGTCACCGACAACGTCACCGACGACGCCAGCATGGTCGAACAGCTCGGCGAACGGGTCGTGGTCGTCCCCGGCCACGAGGAGGCCTTCAAGGTCACCCGCCCCCTGGACCTGGTCCTCGCGGAGGCGGTCCTGGCCCGCAGGAGGCTCAACGATGGCTTCTGACCAGCCGCTCCTGCCCCGCGTCGGCATCGGCACCGACATCCACGCCTTCGAGGAGGGCCGCGAGCTGTGGTGCGCCGGCCTGAAGTGGGAGGGCGAGGGCCCGGGCCTGGCCGGCCACTCCGACGCGGACGTCGTCGCGCACGCCGCGTGCAACGCGCTGTTCTCGGCGGCGGGCCTGGGCGACCTCGGTCAGCACTTCGGCACGGGGCGGCCGCAGTGGTCGGGCGCGTCGGGCGTGACCCTCCTGACGGAGGCGGCCCGGATCGTACGCGACGCCGGATTCCTGATCGGGAACATCGCCGTGCAGGTCGTGGGCCCGCGCCCGAAGATCGGCAAGCGCAGGGACGAGGCCGAGAAGATCCTTTCGGATGCGGCGGGGGCTCCGGTTTCGGTTTCGGGGGCTACGACGGACGGTCTCGGATTTCCCGGCAGAGGAGAAGGCCTTATGGCTGTTGCAACGGCGCTGGTCGTCAAACAGGCGTGACTGGCCCGACCTTCTTTCAGGGGTGCGGGGCTGTACCCGATGTGCGGCTCCGCCGCGGGGCGCGACCAGCCACAACGCACCCGCGCCTGACAAGGGTCCCGCGCACATCCGTCGGCCCACTACCCTAGGTCTCGTGACGATTCGCCTGTACGACACCAACGCCCGGCAGATCCGTGACTTCGCCCCGCTCGCCCCGGGCTGTGTCTCGATCTACCTCTGTGGTGCCACCGTGCAGGCGGCACCGCACATCGGTCATATCCGCTCCGGCCTCAACTTCGACATCATGCGCCGCTGGTTCGAATACCGCGGCTACGCCGTGACGTTCATCCGCAACGTCACGGACATCGACGACAAGATCATCGCCAAGTCCGCCGACCAGGGCCGCCCCTGGTGGGCGATCGGCTACGAGAACGAGCGCGCGTTCAACGACGGTTACACCGCGCTCGGCTGCCTCCCGCCGACGTACGAGCCCCGGGCGACCGGGCACGTACCGGAGATGATCGAGATGATGCGCGGGCTGATCGAGCGCGGACACGCCTACGAGGCCGACGGCAACGTCTACTTCGACGTGCGCTCCTACCCGGACTACCTCCAGCTCTCCAACCAGGAGCTGGACAACCTCCGCCAGCCCGAGGGCGAGGGCGAGACCGGCAAACGGGACCAGCGGGACTTCGCGCTGTGGAAGGCCGTGAAGCCGGGCGAGCCCAGCTGGGAGACGCCGTGGGGCCGCGGCCGGCCCGGCTGGCACCTGGAGTGCTCGGCGATGGCACACAAGTACCTCGGCGAGGCCTTCGACATCCACGGCGGCGGCCTCGACCTGATCTTCCCGCACCACGAGAACGAGATCGCCCAGGCCAAGGCCTACGGCGACGACTTCGCCCAGTACTGGGTGCACAACGCCTGGGTCACCATGAGCGGCGAGAAGATGTCGAAGTCCCTCGGGAACTCGGTCCTCGTCTCCGAGATGGTCAAGGCGTGGCGCCCGATCGTGCTCCGCTACTACCTCGGCACCCCGCACTACCGCTCGATGATCGAGTACAGCGAGGAGTCGCTGCGCGAGGCCGAGGCCGCGTTCGCCCGGATCGAGGGGTTCGTGCAGCGCGTGGTGGAGCTGGCCGGGGGAGCGGTGGAGCCCTCGTCCGAGGTCCCGCCGGCCTTCGCCGAGGCGATGGACGACGACCTGGGCGTCCCGCAGGCGCTGGCCGTCGTGCACACCACCGTCCGGCAGGGCAACAGCGCGCTGGCCGCCGACGACAAGGAAGCCGCCGTCGCCCGCCTCGCCGAGGTCCGTGCCATGCTCGGCGTCCTCGGCCTCGACCCGCTCGACGCACACTGGTCCGGCGGGGTCGAGAAGGGCGAAGACCTGCACGGGGTCGTCGACAGTCTCGTACGGCTCGTCCTCGACCAGCGCGAGTCCGCCCGCGGCCGCAAGGACTGGGCGACCGCCGACGCCATCCGCGACCAGCTGAACCAGTCCGGGCTCGCGATCGAGGACAGCCCCCAGGGCCCGCGCTGGACCCTCAAGTCCTGACCACCGGTCAATCAAGATCGACTGTGCCGCCCGGCCCCCCGGGCGGCACACTGCATAAGACGTACAACACCGCATCAGTACGACGCCGAACGAGACGTACGTACGAAACGAAGCTTACGGAGACGGGTAACCCATGGCAGCCAACAACCGCCGCATGTCCGGCAAGAAGGGCGCGCAGATCGGCAGTGGCGGCCAGCGGCGCCGGGGCCTGGAGGGCAAGGGTCCGACCCCGCCCGCCGAGATGCGCAAGGGACACAAGAAGAACCGCATCGCCAACGCCAAGACGAAGCAGACGGTACGCCGTCCCGCGCCGCGCGGCCGGGGCGGCAAGGGCACCTCCGAGCTGGTCGTCGGCCGTAACCCGGTCGTCGAGGCGCTGCGCGAGGGCGTTCCCGCGTCCACGCTCTACGTCCAGCAGTTCATCGACAACGACGAGCGGGTCCGCGAGGCCCTCCAGCTCGCCGCCGAGCGCGGTGGCATCAACCTCATGGAGGCGCCGCGCCCCGAGCTGGACCGGATGACGAACGGCCTCAACCACCAGGGCCTGGTCCTCCAGGTCCCGCCGTACGAGTACGCCCACCCCGAGGATCTGGCGGAGGCCGCGTACGACGGGAGCGAGGACCCGCTGATCGTCGCCCTGGACGGGGTCACCGACCCGCGCAACCTCGGCGCGGTCGTCCGCTCCGTCTCCGCCTTCGGCGGCCACGGCGTGGTCGTGCCCGAGCGGCGCGCGGCCGGTATGACGGCGGGCGCCTGGAAGACGTCGGCCGGTGCGGCGGCCCGTACGCCGGTGGCCCGTGCCACGAACCTCACCCGGGCCCTGGAGGCGTACAAGAAGGCCGGCATCGTGATCGTCGGCCTGGCCGCCGACGGCGAGCACGCGATCGGCGACCTGGAGGCGCTCTCCGGCCCCGTCGTCATCGTCGTGGGCAGCGAGGGCAAGGGCCTGTCCCGGCTGGTCGGCGAAACGTGCGACTACCGGGTGCGGATCCCGATGCCGGGCGGCGCGGAGTCGCTCAACGCCGGTGTGGCGGCGGGGATCGTGCTGTACGAGGCGGCTCGGCGACGGGCCTGACGGCGGTACCCGGCGGCACGCCGCCGGGACTGGACAAACGTCCGCGACCTCACCCGTGCGGGGTAATTCCGGCGTCCTGCGCATCCTTGACGGGGTCCGGACACTTCGGGGCGGTCAAAGCAGTGTCCTAACTCCACGTCACTCGGTTAGATGAGTGTGGACACCAGAACACCCCGCACACCCACGGGGGACCGCTCGCCGGGATTCCGCTCCGGATTCACTTCCGGGCCCGACGACGCTCCCGCGCTGAGCATGGTGAAGGTGCCGAGCGATCCGGCGCAGGTCATCGTCAACCACGCGAGTTTCCGCGTGCAGTTGGGCGTATCGACACGGCGCACCCAATCCCCCCGGGTCGCACGGAACCTGAGCGCCACCGAGGACATCGCGCGCATTCCGGTCGCCGGCACGGCGGGCAGAGCGGGGGCGGCGCCCGGTCGTCGCCGCCCGGTCGTCTGGAGCGGCAAGTCCGCGCCCGACGACACCGGAGCCCACCGGCTGCTCCAGGCCGTCCGCGGCGGCAGCGTCCGGTACGCCGAGGAATCCGCCGAACCGGCCGGCGCGACCCAGGTCATCCCGCGCGTCGACGACGGCTACGGCGACTTCGAACAGACCGTCGAGACACCGCTGGTCGGCCATCCGCGCTCCCCGGCCTCGGGCGAGTCCCGGCTGCTGCCCCCCATGCGCACGACGGGCAGCGCCTACGACGAACCGGCCTACGGCGAACCGGCCTACGACGACGACGAGTTCGAGGACTTCGAGGAGCCGTCGTCGACCAGACGGCACGGCGACGACCCGGCCCGGCACGCCTACTATCCGGGCCGCCGGATGAACCTGGGCGTGGTCCTGCTCCCGCTCCGGATCTTCCTCGGATTCATCTCCATCTACGCCGGCATGGGCAAGCTGTGCGACCCCGTCTACTTCGACGGCGGCAAGCGCGGCTCCATGGTCACCTGGCTCAACACGCTGCACCCCTGGGATGTCGCCGAGCCGCTGCGTCAGTTCGCCCTCCAGCACCCGGTCGGCTCCGGCCTGGTCATCGCCTTCTTCCAGGTGATCGTCGGCGTCCTGACCGTCCTCGGCTGCTGGCAGCGGGTGGCGGCGGTGGTCGGCGCCCTGCTCTCCGCCGCGCTCATCGTCACCGTCAGCTGGAAGACCGTCCCGGCGTACGACGCCCCCGACATCATCTATCTCGCCGCCTGGTCGCCGCTGATCATCGCCGGCGCCCCCGTCTACTCCGTCGACGGCCGCCTCGCGGGCAGCGCCTGGCGACGCCTGGGCCCGCACTCCGACATCTGGGACCTGCGCGCCTACGTGCTCCGCCGCGGCGCCCTGATCACCGCCATCACCATCGGCCTCACCCTCCTCGTCGGCTCCCTCCTGGGCGGCGCGGTCCGCGACTCCAGCCGCGTGGTCGTCCCCGGCCCCGGCGAGGCCCCCCGCAACAACCTCCCGGGCTCCCCGCTGCCGGGCGAGACGGCCAAGCACCGGAAGCAGACCCCGTCGGCCTCCTCGGCCCCCTCGGGCGGCGCCACGGCGAGCCCTTCGCAGGCGGCGACCACCCCGGGCGCCGCCCGCACCACGAGCGGTGCCACCACCACGACTCCGAGCCAGACCCAGGGCACCACGGGCCAGGCCCCGCCTCAGCACACGGCTCCCGCACCGACCACGGCCGGCCCGACCTCGGGCGGCACCGCGACCGGCGGCACGGCCTCGACGGGCGGCACGGGCAGCGGTACGGGCAGCACCGGCGGCGGCTCGACCTCATCGGGCCAGCCGGGCCTGGTGGGCGGCCTGCTGGGTTAGCACGGCCACCTCATGGTGATGGGCCCCACGCCTTGCGGCGTGGGGCCCATCACCATGAGGAAAGAAGGAGGGCGAGGGGGAGGAACGGCTGTCCCCCTTGTCGGTCTACCGACCCAGCGCCGCCAGTTCCTTCGCCGCCTCCGTCAGGTCCTTCGCCGTGTCGATCGCCCGCCAGTACGCCCCCTGCGGAAGCGGGAACCCGGCCAGCCGCCGGCTCCGGGCCAGGTGCGGGAAGGTCGTCCGCTCGTGGTCCCCCCGCTCGGGAAGCATCTCGGCGAACTCGGGCGAGAAGACGTACACACCCGCGTTGATCTCGAACGTCGACGGCGGCGCCTCGATGAAGTCCGTGATGTGCCCGAAGCCGTCCGTCTGCACCGCGCCCCACGGGATCCGCGGCCGGGCGAGCGCGAGCGTCGCCACCGCGTCCCGCTCCGTGTGGAAGTCGGCCATGTCGCGCAGCGAGAACCGCGTCCAGATGTCGCCGTTGGTGGCGTACCAGGGGCGGTCGGTGTGCGGCAGATGCGCGGCCGCGTACCTCAGGCCGCCGCCCCGGCCCAGCGGCTCGCTCTCCACCACCGTCGTGACGGAGAGGGGCAGGTCGGTCGAGTCCAGCCACTTCTGCAGGACGTCGGCGAGGTGGCCGCAGGAGACCACCACGTCCGTGACGCCCTCCTCGGCGAGCCAGGTCAGCTGGTGGCCGATGATCGGCGTGCCCGTACCCGGGATCTCGACCATCGGCTTGGGCCGGTCGTCGGTGTACGGACGAAGCCGTGAGCCCTGGCCACCGGCCAGGACCACGGCTTGAGTGGGGCGCAACGCGGCGTTCGGATGGGTCATGACCCGAACTGTACGACGCGCCCCGGGGGCTCCTTGAGCGCCGTAGGACGGCCCTTAAGGAGCTGTTACCCGCTTACCGTCCGGTGTTCAGCTGTGCGCGGCCAGCACGCCGGACGCGAAGGACGTGTCGCAGACCGGGCGCGCGTAGGACTGGGCGCGCGAGGCGCCGTAGATGCGCACCGCGGCCCGGCCCAGCGCACGCGCGATGGACGAGCAGTGCTGGGCCAGCGACGGGTGGCCGTTGACCGCCTGCTGGAGGTGGGTGAGGACCTGGCCCGGGTTCTTGTCCTGGAGCTCGGTCATCAGCTGCTCGCGCAGGACGTCCTGGGGGGCCCGGGAGACGGCCTTGGAGGAGACGTCGGCGTCGGTCACGTCGGTCGCGGTGAGCACCGAGTTCCGCGGGCTTCCCGTCCAGTTGACGCGGGTGACGGCGAGGGTCCCGGAGAGCACCAGGACGACGGGCAGGACGAGGGCGAGAGTGCGGCCGATCCGGCGGGCAGGGCCGCCCCGATGGCCGCGTCGCGTCTGAGGGGTGGTGGAGTGCTTCACGCGTGTGAGGGTAGCGTGCGGTAATGATTTGGCGACATTTAGTCACCGGTTCGGGGGATGGAGAAGTGCCCTGTTTCGGGTACGAGGTTGACGTACACGGCTCGAAAACCACCCGCTTGCCGGGGTAAATCGGGGCAACGAAAAGGGCCCCGCAGCAGGTCGCGGGGCCCTCTTCGTCAACCTGGGGAAGTTCACCCTGGTCAGAGGTTTCTCTTCTTGATCGGCCCGTCGGATCAACCCGTCGGATCGCGCCGTCGGACCGGTCGGATCGGTCAGTCGGAGAGACGCTCGCCCGTGGACGTCGAGAACACGTGGGTCTCGCCCGGCCGCGGCACGACGTGCAGCGTGGCGCCCTTCTCCGGGACCGCACGGCCGCTGACGCGGACGACCAGGTCCTTGAGGTCGTCGCCGACCTTGGCGCTGCCGTAGACGTAGCCGTCGGCGCCCAGCTCCTCGACGACGTTCACGGAGACCGCGAGGCCCGCCGGGGCGTCCTCGGTGTCCTTGGTGAGGGCGGACGCGGCCTCGCCGTTGTGCTCGACGATGTCGAAGTGCTCGGGACGGACGCCGACGGTCACCGTGCGGTCGCCCTTGTCCGTGGCGGCCTGGAGCGCCTCACGGTTGACCGGGACCACGCTGTTGCCGAACTTCACACCGCCGTCGGTGATCGGGACCTCGACCAGGTTCATGGCGGGGGAGCCGATGAAGCCGGCGACGAAGAGGTTGGCCGGGCGGTCGTACATGTTGCGCGGCGAGTCGACCTGCTGGAGCAGACCGTCCTTGAGGACGGCCACCCGGTCGCCCATCGTCATGGCCTCGACCTGGTCGTGGGTGACGTAGACGGTGGTGATGCCCAGGCGGCGCTGGAGGGACGCGATCTGCGTACGGGTCGAGACACGGAGCTTGGCGTCCAGGTTGGACAGCGGCTCGTCCATGAGGAAGACCTGGGGCTCACGCACGATGGCGCGGCCCATCGCGACACGCTGGCGCTGACCGCCGGAGAGGGCCTTCGGCTTGCGGTCCAGGTACTCGGTGAGGTCGAGGATCTTCGCGGCCTCCTCGACCTTCTGCCGGATCTCCGCCTTGTTCCGGCCGGCGATCTTGAGCGCGAAGCCCATGTTGTCGGCGACCGTCATGTGCGGGTACAGGGCGTAGTTCTGGAACACCATGGCGATGTCCCGGTCCTTGGGCGGCAGGTGCGTGACGTCGCGGTCACCGATGCGGATGGCGCCGGCGTTGACGTCCTCCAGGCCCGCGAGCATCCGCAGCGAGGTGGACTTGCCGCAACCCGACGGGCCGACCAGGACGAGGAACTCGCCGTCCTCGATCGCGATCTCGAGGCCGTCGACGGCGGGCTTGGTGGAACCCGGGTAGATCCGGGTCGCCTTGTCGAACGTAACAGTGGCCATGGCTCAGAGGCCCCCTTCTACCGGCAGGAACGTGCCGGACGATCCGTTGTAGGAAGGTGGTTGGTGTAGTCCACGCGAGTGAACTGGCTCTGGACGGTACCCGGCGTTCACCCCGTATGTCAGTACCTGGACCCCTGTGAACTTCGCGGAAATTTTCGACAGGGCCGACTCGGGAGCTGGGTACACTGCACTGGCACGCATCCCACGGTGCCTGCACGCCTCCTTAGCTCAGCTGGTCAGAGCGCCGCTCTTGTAAAGCGAAGGTCGTCGGTTCGAATCCGACAGGGGGCTCATTTCCTTCCCGGCTCGGACAGCCCTCGGGGCGATCGCAAGATCACTCCGAGGGCTTCTGCGTGAGCGGTGCGTGAGCGACAGTGTTTTTCCGGGCCCTCGGGACGACCGTCGCACCGACCGTCCGATCATCGCAGTCCACGCAGTCTCCGACCGAGCCCATGGAGGGCGGGGATCTCGGAGGCCGCATCCGACTCGGGCGGTGCTTACTGCCTGGAACGTCGTTTGGCATGGCGGGGGATCACCAGGGTGACGCAGGTTCCCTCACCTGGGGCCGAACCAACGCTGAGGTGTCCGTTCAACAGGTGACCGCGCTCGCGCATGGCCGACAGCCCGGTACCTGTGGAGACCACCGTGCGGAGAGCGGATCGGTTGACCGGTGCCGAAGGTGGCTGGTCCATCCCGCGGCCGTCGTCCCTGACCGCCACGCTGATCGCGTGGTCGTCGCTGTCGAGTTCCACGAGAAGGCGGCTTGCCTGAGCGTGCTTGACCGCGTTGTTCACCGCTTCCTGCACGATGCGGTAGACGTGAGCCTGGGCCTCCGGCGACAGTTTGTCCTCGAACCCGTGCCACTCCGTCCCGACGCGCAGTTCGACGTTCAGCCCGAAGGTGTCCTCGGTGCGTCGGCACAGCGTCTCAAGAGCGGGCGCGAGTCCGAGCTGATCGAGGGCGAGAGGCCGCATTTCCACGATCAGGTGCCGCAGGGACGTGATCTGGTTCGCGATCAAGCTCTGTGCCTGGTCGATGGCCTCGTTCATGGCGGCGGACTGGGCCGTGCCGGCGGCGGCGGACAGAACCATCTGAACAGCGGCCAGTTCCTGAAGGGTCTCGTCGTGCAACTCACGGGCCCAGCGCCGACGTTCCCGTTCTTCGCCGTCGCTACGGGCGTGAGCCCGCTCCCGCGCGAGACTGTCGCGACGCGCTACCGCACTGCGGCCGAGCATGACGGCGCAGCCGATCAGCAGGAGAGGCACGATGTTCAGGCCGTTGAAAAGCGGCTCCTTCGTCATGCGAACCAGCTGTGACACGGCGAGTATGAGTGCGAGCCCGCACAGGGCCGCCAGCCATGCCCGCCGGACGGCGTTGCTCAGTGCCGCTGCGACGATGAGGACGACGGCGGCGCCGAGGGAGAAGCGCATCACCCAGCGAGGCTGCTGCTGGAGGACCTCGATCGCGAAGGCGATGACGAGCAGCGTGGCGCCGGTGGCCTCCATGACCGGGCCGGCCTTGGCGCGCAGCGTGCTGTTCATCCCAGCAGCCCGCGCTCGCGGGCGGCGGCGATGAGTTCCGCCCGTGTCTCGGTCCCGAGCTTGTCCCGAACCCTGGCGCGGTGGGTCTCCACTGTCCGAACGGAAACGTGGAGACGTCGGGCGATGTCCTGGTTGGTGTGGCCCAGGGCGAGGAGTGAGAGAACCTGAAGCTCGCGAGCTGTCAGAGCGGCATCCCCATCGGCACCGTGAGCGCCGACGTCCGCGATGGCCAGTCGGGCGCCCATGGCAGGTTGGAGGTATATGGCTCCCCGTGCGACCTGGCGAGCCGCAGCGACCAGTTCCTCCGCCGCCGCCTCCTTGAGCAGATATCCGGCCGCTCCGATCCGCAGGGCCGCGCGTGCGAACGCGGGGTCCTCCTGCATCGTGAGGACCAGAATGCGAGTGCCGGGTGACGCCGCGAGCAGGTCAGGGACCGCGGGCAGGCTGGATTGGCCCGCCATGGTGAGGTCCAGGACCAGTACGGACGGTTTCTCCTCTGTCACGGCCTGTACGGTCTCCGGGACCGTCGAGCTCTCGGCGACGATCTCGAAGGACTCGTCCCGGGACAACAGCGCGCGCATGCCCGCACGGACCACCGGATGATCGTCGGCGATCACCACGCTGAGACGAGACAAAGCCTTCACCCCTTGCTCGGCGCGGTCGCGTTCATGGGGGCAAAGGTACTGCGTGCGGCCGGTCGGTCCGGGCCTCAGGGGATGTGCGCAGCGCTCGGGTGAACCCCTGAAGCGCCGGGTGCCGAAGCGGCCGGTGCGGGAAACCCGAAGGACGACTGCGGACGGACACTGAGGCCCCGAAGGGTGTCGGAGCACCACGATGGCTGTGAGAGACCTCGGTCGGGCGCGAAGCGCCGGCCGGCCGACACGGACAGAACGGTGCACAGATGATCGACAGGCGTACCTTCGGCAAGGTCATCGGCGCGGGCGCAGTGGGCACGGCTGCGGCATCACTGGTCGGCCTGAGCGGCCCCGCGGCAGCGGCGTCCTCGTCGTCCGGGCCCAGCGCCGAAAAGACGGCGACGGCGCTGACACCGAACTCGGGCGACAGGTCCTTCCCGATGCTGAAGCAGGTCAGGGCGGGCGAGCTCATCGTCGGCTACGCCGAGGCCGGCCCGGCCGACGGACCCGCCGTCATCCTCCTGCACGGGTGGCCGTACGACATCCACAGCTACGTGGATGTCGCGCCTCTGCTGGCGGCCCAGGGCTACCGAGTCATCGTTCCCTACCTGCGCGGACACGGCACCACGACCTTCCTCTCGGCGACCACGTTCCGTAACGCGCAACAGTCGGTGATCGCCTACGACATCATCGCCCTGATGGACGCTCTCAGGATCAAGAAGGCTGTGTTCGGGGGCTTCGACTGGGGATCGCGGACCGCCGACATCATTGCCGCCCTCTGGCCGGAGCGGTGCAGGGCCCTGGTCTCCGTGACCGGTTACCTGATCACCAACCGGGAGAAGAACAAGCTGCCGCTGCCACCTGCGGCCGAATGGGCATGGTGGTACCAGTACTACTTCGCGACCGAACGCGGCGCGCTGGGCTTTGAGAAGTACCGGCACGATTTCGCGAAGCTCATCTGGCACAACGTCTCCCCGTCGTGGAACTTCGACGACGCCACCTTCGATCGCGCGGCGGCGGCATTCAACAACGAGGACTACGTCCCCATCGTGATTCACAACTACCGCTGGCGGCTGGGACTGGCCCAGGGAGACCCCCGCTACGACGGTATTGAGGCACGCCTCGCGGCAGCGCCCGCCATCGCGGTGCCCGCCATCACTCTCGACGGGGAGCTGGACCCCTTCACCCCGGCCGGCGACGGCGCGGCATACCGGGGCAAGTTCACGGGCCCCTATGACCACCGGACGCTCAAGGGAATCGGCCACAACGTGCCACAGGAAGCCCCCGAAGCATTCGCCCGAGCCGTCCTCGACGTCGACCGATTCTGACCAGCGGTGTCGCTTCTGCCGCGGCACAGGTCGTCTGACAAGGAAGGCGAAGTCCGCCGGGCCACCCGATGCGGAGCCAGGCCGCCGAGCCGTGGTGTCTCACAACTGAGGAGGACGAAATGGAACCTGAAAAGACAGGCTTCTCGCATGCCGCCGATACCGGGCAGCGTCCCTGGTTCGGTAAGTTGCCGGAGCGCATTCGCCCGGAGCAACTGGTGGCGGTACAGCCTGCCACGGTGCCGGATCCAGTCAGGGATACGTACAGCTCCGACGATTGGCTCACCCGTACCTGTCTGTAGACGGGCGTCACGCCTGGCCGGTCGGTCACCTGCCACTCGCCACGTGCCGAACGCCGTTCCCACGGGGCAGACCACTGACGTGCGTTGGAAGGAGGGGGTTATCAACAGAGAGGAAGCTGGTCCGAGGATCGCTGCAAGGTCGAGGCCGAAAAAGCCGTCGGCGACGATGACGCTACCGTCCATGTCGGGATCGCTATCATTCCTGTCGGGTTCGCCGCTGATCTGATAGTGCCTGACGATTTAGATTCTTTCTCACGCCGGACATATGGCGGTGCGGATATAGGAGACGGTCACGTGAGGACACCAGGATCTTCCGCGTTTCGTCCGGACCGAACGGTCACTCAAGGAGAAAGAAATGCCACTGCTCACCGCGTCGAAGATTCCTGACGGGTTCGTTGAGAAGACGAGTCAAGTCAATGGAATCACGGTCAACTATGCCGTAGGCGGCACCGGCCCTGCGGTTGTTCTGCTGCACGGATACCCGCAGACCTGGTACTCGTGGCGGAAAATCATGCCGGCGCTCGCGGAGCGGTATACCGTGATCGCGCCCGACCTCCGCGGTTCCGGCGGCTCGGACGCTCCCGAGAGCGGATACGACAAGGCAACCCTCGCGGAGGACGTGCACCAGTTGCTGGTTGCGCTTGGGCTCGATGAACAGGTCAATGTCGTCGGACACGACATCGGGACCATGGTTGCGTACGCTTACGCGGCCGCTCACCGAAGCTCAACTCGGAGCCTGACGCTGCTGGAGGCCCCTCAGGTCGATGAGATCGCGTACGAGTTGCCCGCGTGGACCGAGGCCGGACCCGGCTTGTGGAACTTCGGTTTCTTCACGCTCGACAACGGGCTGCAGGAGAAGATCGTCGCCGGACGCGAAGACATCTGGATCGAGGGTTTCATCGGCTGGATGGAACAGGTGAAGGGCGGAGTGGACGCTCAGGCACTCGCCGAGTATGCGCAGTCTCTGCGACGTCCTGGATACCTGCGAGCGTCCTACGAGTACTTCATGACGTTCCCCCGTGACGTCCAGGACACGATCCGCAACCGCGGCACGGCGCTGACGATGCCGGTGCTGGCCATTGGCGCCGACGGCGCGCTTGGCGAACTCGTCCCTGAGCAGGCCCAGAAGTACGCCGACGACGTGACCGGTGCTGTGGTTGCGAGCGGGCACTGGATCCCGGAAGAGGCTCCTGAGATCCTGCTCGAACATCTGCTGCCGTTCCTTGGCAAATAGCGTCCCAGGGCTGCGATTCCGGTGATTTAGAGGACGTCTCGATGGGTGCACGCGTCCTGTTGGCGATGCCTCCGCGGTCTTGGCCCGCGAGCCTGTCATGATCATTTCGTCATGTTCCACGGTGGGAGGCAGGAGATGGCGATACCGCTGCCCGATGGGCTGGCTACCCCGGCGCTCGTGGTCGATCCGGATGTGCTGGACAGGAACATCTCGCGGATGGCTGAGGCTTCGCGGGCCCAAGGGTTCGCCTTGCGTCCGCACGCCAAGAGCCACAAGTGCGCGCAGATCGCGGAGCGTCAGCTTCGGTCCGGCGCGCGCGGGCTGTCGGTGGCCACGATCGGCGAGGCCGAGGCATTCGCCCGGTCCGGCGTGGACGACCTGTTCATCGCCTACCCCCTGTGGCTCGATGCCGACAAGGCGCGGCGGCTGCGCCGGTTGGCGGACGACGTTGCCCTGAGAGTCGGCGTGGAGTCGGTCGAAGGCGCGCACCGGCTGGGTAACGCCGTGCGTGGCAGCGCCCGGGCGGTCGAGGTGCTCGTCGAGGTCGACAGCGGGAGCCGCCGGACGGGAGTGCAGCCGCACGCTGCTGGTGAGGTCGGGAAGGTGGCCGCCGACGCGGGTCTGGATGTTGTCGGTGTGTTCACGTTCCCGGGGCACGGCTACGGTCATGACACTCGGGCACGCGAGCGGGCCGCACGAGACGAGGAGCGCACGCTGGGCGAGGCCGCACAGACGCTGCGGGACCTTGGGCTCGGCGTCCGTGTGATCAGTGGCGGGTCGACTCCGACGGTGGGGCAGTGGCGGCCGGGCGCGGTGAACGAGTTGCGGCCCGGTGTCTACGTCTTCAACGACGCTACCCAGCTGGCCATCGGCACCTGCGGGGTGGGGGATCTCGCGCTGGTCGCCGCGGCGACGGTGATCAGCGTTCCCTCCCCGGACCGCTTTGTGCTCGATGTCGGCAGCAAGGTCCTCGGCTCCGACCGGTCGTCCTGGGTGACGGGCCACGGCTACCTGCCCCAGTTCCCACAGGGAACCATTACCGAGTTGTGGGAGCACCACGCCGTGGTCCGGCTTCCGGAAGGGGTGCAAAGGCCACGCCTCGGATCGTTGGCCGCTGTCGTCCCCAACCACGTGTGCACGCCGGTGAATCTCGCCGATCAGCTGCTGGTCGTCCGGGACCGCGAGGTGATCGACCGCTGGCAGGTGACAGCACGAGGTGCCAATACCTGAACATCACCTCAGGCGTGAAAGGCGATGGGCGGCCCTTCTCCGTCCCGGCCTCAGGGCCGTCGTGATGCTTGTCGACGCCGAGGGAATCCGTGTCGAGGAGTTGGTCGGCACACTCCGGCCCGGACGTGGCTGTCGTCGCGTTGGCCCGCCGGCTCCCCACCGGTGCCGTCCTGAGGTCGTTGCGCCGCCGCGCCCCTCTCGACTCGGCCGCGCGGCGCGACGCCCTGGTGACCGAGGACGACCATGACTCGGAGTTCCGCAGGCCGCCACATCTTCCGGAAACCGGGAGTGGTCTCGGGCGTCGCGCTCGGGGACGCGATCAGCCGCGCATGTCCCCGAGCAGGCGGACGGGGATCGGCCGAGGCGGCGGCGCGAGACATGACCCGGAAAGGAATCACCTGCTGCGCAGGGCTGATGTGGTCTTGCCGGTACGTTCGCGCAGGAGTACCCGCAGGGTGTTGGGGTGTTCGTAGCCGACTTTCCGGGAGATGGTCTCCAGGGACATGTCGGTGGAGCGCAGCAGGTGACAGGCGCGTTCGATTCTCAGGTCCTGGACGAACCGGATGGGAGATGTCCCGACGGTGCGCTGCACCGCGCGCTGCAGGGTCCGCTCGCTGACACCGATGGCTTTGGCCGCTTCGGGAATGCTGACGGGTCCGGCCAGATGCTCGCGGGTCCAGAGTTCGAAGGCGGCGACGGTGGGATCGCTCTGGGCCAGAGCGCTGGGGATGGTGTACGCCGCCTGTGACGGGCGTTCGTCGGTCACGAGGTAGCGGGCGACGATGTCGGCGAGCGCGGGGCTGCCGGCCCGGACGATCGCCAGTGCGAGGTCGACGTGACCGAAGGCCGCGCCGGCTGTGGTGATGCCCTCGCTGCCGATGACCATCTGGCTGTGATCCAGGTGGACCTTGGGATACCTGTTGCGGAATGCCGGCGACAGCCACCAGGTGGTCGTGGCGCGAAGTCCGTCCAGCACTCCCGCCTCGGCCAGGAGAAAGGTGCCCGCGCACGCGGAGGCGATGGTCGTACCGCGGGCACGGGTTCGGGCGATCAGGTCGCGGACGGGCCGGGACTCGTCGCCGCCGACATGGTCGAGCAGCGCCGAAGGATCGCTCTCCGCCGGCGCCGGTACGACCAGCAGGTCCGTCGTCTCCGCGTGCGCAAGTGGTCTGGGCGCCGCGAGGAGCCCGGCCCCGGTCCGCACGGACGAGGCGGCGCCGACCATGGTCACGTCCCAGGTCGGCGGTCGGTGGATCTGGCCGCCCAGCGCGTTGGCGTTGCTCAGTACGTCGAGGATCGCTGCGAGCCCGGAGTCGAAGACCCCGTCATAGACGACGACTGCTACTTGCATGGCGGGAACTCTGTCCTTTGCGATGTTCCTGAACCGCACATTCCACGACCACTACCGCACCGTCCGGGAGGAGCCGCCGGACACTGCCGAGGGCCGCCTCCCGGACGAGGACGGAGATGAAGTCAGGGTGTGGGCTCGGCTTCGATGACGGCGAACGCCCCGGCCGCACTCACCTTGACCCGCCGCAGGCCGGCCGCGGTGAACAGGGAGTCGAATTCGGTGATCTGGCGTTCCCTGCCGCCTGTCATGTCGAGCATGTTCATATCCATCAGAGGGGCCAGCCCAGGCTCTCCGGCCTCGCCGACCAGGTGGTCGACCACGGCGATGCGGCCGCCGTCGGCCAGCGATGCCCGGCAGTTCCGAAGGATGCGGACGCAGCTCGCGTCGTCCCAGTCATGGAGGATGTATTTGAGTACGTAGAGGTCCGCGGCCGGAACCGAATCGAAGAAGTCTCCGCCGACGGCGGTGAAGCGCCCCTCCAGTCCCTCGGCCTTGGCCGCTTCCGCGGCGGCGGGGACGATGTGGGGCAGGTCGAAGACCCCGCCGTCGAGTTCGGGGTTGGCCTTCATCATGGCCAGGATGACGTCACCACCGGCTCCGCCTATGTCCAGGGCGAGGGTGACGCCCTTGGTGTCCAGCACGGCGGCGATGTCGAGGGCGGAGGCGCGTGACAGGTTGCTCATCGACTCGGTGAACGAAGATGCTTCGTCGAGGTGCTTGGAGAAGTAGTCGAAGATGTTCTCCTCCCCATGGGCCGCGGTCACCTGGTGCCGACCCGTACGGACGGCATCGGGGAACCTGCCCCACGGCTGCCAATGGCCCGGTGCGGACTGGGAGATGGCGAAATGCCGCAGCGAGTGGGGGTCGTCGTGCCGCAGCGTGCTCAGCAGCGACGTGCCGGTGAAGTGATGCCCGTCCTCGGAGGTCATCAGGCCCAGGGACGCGCAGGTGCGCAGCAGGCGGCGGGTCGCATCGGGATCGGTGGACTCCGCTTCGGCGATCGCTTCGGCGGTGTCGGCTCCGGCCGCGAGGTGGTCCGCGAGGTTGTACAACGCGGCAGCCCGAACCGTCTGGGTGACCCAGAAGCCCGTGACCATGCCCATCATGCGCTCATAGTCCTGAGCCTCCGCCGAGCGGGCCGGCGACGGTTGTGCGCTGGTCAAATCAATCTCCTCTACTGGGCGACGGCAGGATGCCGCCGCGAACTGGAGCCCGGCACCGTCGGTTTGTGCCGGGCCCCGTGGCCTGCGATCCGGAAGTGGGTCCGGTGCAGCGGCTGATTGGTGTCGTGTACCGGGCGGGCCGCTATTCCACGATGAGTTCGACCGGGATGTTCCCGCGGGTGGCCTTGGAGTACGGGCACCCCGCGTGTGCCTGTTCGACCAGCTTGCGGCCGGTCTCGTTCCGCAGGTGTTCGGGCAGCTTGACGCGCAGCACCGCGGCGATCGCGAAGCCGCCGTCCGTGTCGTCCTTGGCGAGGCTGATCTCCGCGGTCACCGAGATGTCACCGGTGCGGATCCTGGCTTCCCGGCCGACCGCGCCGAGGGTGCTGGTGAAGCAGGCCGCGTAGCCGGCCGCGAAGAGCTGTTCGGGATTGGTGCCCTGGCCGTCGCCGCCGAGTACCGGCGGAAACGCGAGGCGGACATCGAGGTGTCCGTCGGTGCTGGTGGCGCGGCCGTCCCGGCCGTTGGCGGTGACGACCGCGGTGTAGACAGCGTTCATGGTTCCCACTACTTCCCTTGACTGTTCAACTGCTGTTCGCGGGTGTGGATGTGGCGTCCGCGTCGATCAGGAGACCTTGGTTCCCAGCAGGTCCACCGGGGCGACCACCGGGGGTGCGCTGAGCTTCGTCTGTGCGGCCTCGCCCAGTGCGTCGGCGATCCGGCCCGTCAGGTGTGCCTGGCGTCCCTGCTCGTCCTCGAAGGTGTCGAACACCCCGAAGGTGGTGGCGTTCTCCCGGAACGAGAACCACGTCACCGTGCCCTGCTCCTGCTCGGCCAACTCCTGCGCGCCGCGCAGCAGCGCCTCCACCTCGTCGGCGTACTCCGGCTTCGCCTCGATGCGTACCAACAGACCGACCTTCATGTGACCACTCCTCGCTCACGAACTGCCGGGCTCCCGGCGCACGACGAACGTACGGTGACGGTCCGTCACCACGTCAGCGGCAGAAACGACAGGTTTGATAGGGTTTCCGTCGCGCGGACAGGGGTGTCGTCGCCTCCGAGATCCGCGATCTGCCGGACCTGCCGAGCACGGCCGACCAGGCCATGGGACGAGGCGCCGTGCAAGGAATTCCTCTGCTCACGGTCCGGCCAGGCGGCGCGCGTACTCCCTCAGGGATCGTGGTGATGATCTCGACCGGGGTTCCTTTATGGTCCGTCTCCGCCTCTGCGCAGGGCCTCTGGTTGTGGTGCCTTCCCGTTCACCGTGGTGCCCGCCGCACTGCGCTCGCCAGGACGGCCTTTCTCTCTTCTGATAGGTGCAGGCTTCCACCGCAGGTAGTGGCGGTGGACGTCTCCGCATCAGACAGAACGGCCCTTTGACGTGGGCGAACCCGGCCGCTTAACGTCAATTAGGCGACCGGTTGCCTATTTACGCCGGGCAGCCGAGGACGCTGCCGCGGTGGCCTTGCGCACACGCCGCCAAGGAGTTCCATGAGTAAGACATTCCTCGGGCCCCCATCCGTATCGCGTTCCTGAGCGGGTTCGCCGAAGGCTGGTACGAGCTCCACCACGCGAGCGGGAGGGCCGATCGCGTGATCTGGGATGCCCGCGAACTCCCGTTCCTGTGATCTACGGCGAGTTCGGCGGCACGAACGAGACTCCGTACCAAAACTGGTTCTGCACGCCCGCGCCGCAGCTGCTGTCCCGCAATCCGTACTCCCGCAACGCCCGGATCCGCTAGGAGCACCATGTCCCACCATTTCGACTACCCGGAAGACGAAACGCTGGACATCACCGACGCCTACTGCTTCGCCGGTGCGGGCGACCGCCATGGCCCCCGCACGGTCTTCGGGATGAACACCTCGCCGACGTACGGCAAGCCCTGGAACCCCTCCGGCCTCTACGAGCTCAGGATCGACACCAACGGCGATCATGTCGAGGACATCACGTATCGGGCCACTTTCCCGATCGGCTCCGACGGCACGCAGTACGTACAGGTGGAGCAGCTCACCGGTGCCGCGGCCACCGACCGCACCGCCTCGGGCGCGATCATCACACCCCCCGACGCCCCCGTCGGGGAGGTCGTCGAATGCCGCCACGGCATCAAGCTCTTCGCCGGGCAACGCCGGGATCCGTTTTACAACTTCATCCCTTTTCCCGTGGCGACGGCCGAGGCACTGGCGGCCGGCACTTTCCCCGACTACGACGCGTTGCGTCCCGCCCACGACGATTTCGCGAACACCAGCGTCAGATCCTTCGTGCTCGAGGTGCCCGTCGAAATCACGGGCAGCGGCCGGGTGCACTTCTGGGCGACCACCGCGTACTTCGACACGGGGCACCGCACCTGGGTCCAGGTCCAGCGCGCCGCGGAGCCCAACATGACCACCTTCTTCGACTTCGCCGGCGGCCCGGCACACGTCGACTACAACGCATCCGTCCCCACGGACGACCTGGTGGGCAGGCCCGCCCACCCCGCGACCCAGGCCGCCTCGGGGATCTGGGGTCAGGTCAGGGACAACATCGCGGCAGTCGTCGAGGCCGGCGGAGCGTACGACAAGGGCCCCCACGGATTCCCCACCGCGCTGGCTTACGGTGCGTGGGCGGCGGACATGCTGCTCCCGAACGTCCTCACGTTCGCACCGGGCTCCGTCGCCCTCTGGGACCCCTGGTGCGACATGCGTAACGGCAGGGGCGTGAGGGAGGACGGCGCCTCCAACATCATCAAGATGATCGTGAACCAGGACTTCTCCTCGGGACTTGAGCACGGTCCGCTCCTCGACCACTTCCCTTACTTCTCCGAGCCGCCGGTCTCTTGACCCGTCGCGGTGGTCGCTGAGTACCGGTACTCCTTCCCATCGCTGGATACCGGTACTGCGGTGCCGTTGACGAATGCGACTCCGTGCCACGCCGGCGCGCCTCGCCAGGCCGGTCATCGAGGCCGGACCGTTGTGGGTGATACCGGATCTTCGCGCGGGCGATTGCCATGTCAAGAAACGGCTTGAGACGCCGGCGCTCGGTGGCCGGCGCCTGTCCGGTGGGGCCCTGTCGTCGTCACTCGTCGCCGGCGGTCGGACATGACCTTTGTTTGCATCTCATGACAAAATGCATGGAAGTGGCTGAAGAGGTTGTTCCGGCATTTGCCAGGGGGTCACAGATGGACGCCTCGGACGAACTCCTTCGAGGGGCTGACCCTGCGGCTCTTCTGACGCTGGACGGTGTCATGCGCAGCCTCAACACTGCGATGGTCACCGCGCTGGGCAGGTCGGCGGAGCAGTGCCTGGGACGTGACTTCCGTGATCTGTGGCCCGCAAGCCAGCGGATGTCGGCCGAGAGCCTCGTGGCTCACGCCGCCGAGACGAAGGCGGTCGCGATGCGGGTGCTGGACTTCCCCGGGCGAGGCGGAGTACCCGTTGCCTCCTTGATCGAGGCGCGGCAGGTGAAGGATCCCGCAAGTGACGAGCAGCTGGTCTGGGTGCACGCACTGGACGCGCGAAACGACCTGGCCAGCCTGCTGATCCCGTTCCGGCTGGCCACCACGGCCGCCCACCTCGGCCTGTGGATGTATTCACCCGAGGACCACCGCCTGGAGTGGCTCGGTGGCGCACCCGCCCTGGTCGCGCTCTTTCCCGACCTCACCGTGTCGCTTTCCAGACTGATATCGGCAGTGCACCCTGACGACCGGGAGGCCTTGCGGAAGCTCCTGCGCTCGGCATCCGCCCAGAAGTCCCCTTGGGTGAGGGTGCGGTACCTCCCCGAGCGCGAGGGCTGGCACCAACTGGCCGCCCAGACCCGTCGGATCCAGTTGGGATATGGCGGCCCCGAGCGGATCTTCGGAATACTCCGCGACGACACCAAGCAGGAGAAGCGCAAGGAGAAGGCGCAGGCCGCACTGACTGCCGAGCGACAGCGCGCCAAAGACATCGCCGACTTCTCCTCCGCCTTGATCACCGCAGCCACGGAGCAGGAGCTGCAGCAGATCGTCCTGACCCGGCTCGCCGCCACCTTCGGCGCCAGCGGTGCCCTGCTCGCACTCGTCGACGAAGGCCGCCTGCGCGTCACCACCGATGCCGGGATAGCCATGTGGGAAGTCGACGTCCTGCACGGCCTGCCGCTGGAGCATCCAAGCGCCTTGCCCGAGGCGATCCGCACCGGCAAGCCGCAGCTCATCCTCGACCGGGAGGATTACATCCGCCGCTGGCCACACGGGGCAGAATTTCCGCGGCTCGGCCGACTCGGCTCCGATTACGCCACCTCGATCACCCCCCTCAGCGAGGCCGGTAACCAGCCGCTCGGGGCGTGGCTGGTGACCTACGGCAGCGGATACCAGCCTTCCTTGGACGAGCGGACCCTCATGGGCACGCTGGCCGACCTGGCAGGCCAGGCACTGAGGCGCATCAGGTTGCAACAGGCACGGGTCGAGCTGGCCACGGCACTGCAGCGGACCATGCTTCCCACACTGCCCGGGCACCTCCCGGGCCTGGAGGTCTCCGCCCGCTACCGACCCAGCCGGGACGGGCTGGACATCGGCGGAGACTGGTACGACGTCTTCGTCATGCCCGACGGCGCGATCGCCCTGGAGATCGGCGACGCCCAAGGGCACGACGTGGACGCCGCCGCAGCCATGGGGCAGATACGCGCCTCCATGCGCACGATCGCCGCCCACGAACCGGATCCCGCGACCGTACTGACGCGCGCCAACGACCTGCTCGTCACGATGGGCGCGACACGATTCGCCAGCTGCACCTTGCTGCATATCGACCCGGACAAAGGACTGGTCACCGGCGCCAGCGCCGGCCACGTGCCGTTGCTGTGCGCGCGCAAGGACGGCAGCCACAGCATCCACGAGCTGCCGGGCGGGCCGGTCCTGGGAGTCATGCCCGACACCGAGTACCGCGAGGAGACCTTCACCCTGGACAAGGACAGCACGCTGATCATGGTCACCGACGGCGTGGTCGAAGGACCGGGCCTCACGTTGGACGCCGGACTGGAGCGAGCCGGAACACTGGCCGGCATGGCCCTCCACGACGGACTGAACGCCGAGGAGACCGCCGACCGCATCCTTGACGCCGCGGTCGTGGTGGACCACCTCGACGACGTGGCCGTGCTGGTCATCCGACGCGCATGAGGGCGCCCACGTCCTCACGACCTCGCCCTGGGAGGGGAGTGGCACGCGGCGCGCACAGCGCCTCTTCGTCCTGACCGGGGCGGGCGCCGCGGATGCCGTCGACGACGGCCGGTGTCCGTGAACTCGACGCCCTCAGCGGCGACGCCGAGGACTCCCACCGCGCCGGCGTACCTCCGTGCCGCCTCCGGGCGGCTGTATGACCGTGGAGCCGAGGTACCGGACGGCGAGCAGGGCGACCTCGAGATCAGTACGTCCTGCCTGGACCGAGTGGCCCATGATCTCCTCGGCCTTGCGGATGCGGTAATGCACAGTGTTCTTGTGCAGGATTTCGTTGTTCGCCGTGGCGGTGTAATTACATCCGGTCATCAGGAAGTCGTGCAGGGTCTCCCGCAACCGTGCGCACTGCTCGTCGTCGACGGCCAGCGGCCCGAGGACTCGCCCCACCCAGGTGCGCAGATCCGGGAGGTTCTTGCACATCAACGCGATGGGAGCGACCTGGGAGTACGCGGTGAACCGGCGGCCGGGACTCGCCGCCGTGGCAAGCTCCTGTGCGCGGAGCGCCTCCCTGTTCGTGCTGCGGAACCCCTCGACCCCGTACTGCACGCTTCCGGCGCACACCTGCACGGAGGGTTCGCCGCCTTCGACCACGCCGGACAGCCGTTCCAAGGGGACCTCGCCGTGTGAACCGAAGGGCAGCCAAGCCCAGGCCACTCCTTCGTCCCGGGGTACGAACAGCGGCCTGGCAGGACAGTCGAGTTCTTCGGCGATCTCGTGGGTGAGCCGGTCGAGCCGGACCAGTCCGGCGCCGTCACCGGTCAGCGCCGGCAACCAGGACACCAGTCCGAGGTGATGCTGTCGCAGGCGGTAACCGAGAGCGGCTTCCGCCGAGTCTAGGTCTGCCTCTTTCTCGGCCAGGATCTCCCGCACACGCGCGGCACGCGTGGCGTTCTGGCTCAGCATCCAGTGTTCTTGCTCCAGGTGGTACACCTCGATGACATGCTCGGTGATGCTGTCGATGTAACCGAAACTCACTTCCAGCATGCGCCGGTTTACGTCGGCGGAGACGACGTCGCCGACGTCCCGGCGGGCAAGCTCGTCCAGGCACCATTGCAGGAAACGCCAGTGCCCGATCCTGTAGGCCCGGATCAATGCGCTGGCAGGGATATTCCTCTGAGCCAGCCTCCTGGCATGCTCATTGGCCGCGGCAAGACCCTCAAGATTTTCCAGAGGGATGTCATTCTCAAAGATGTGCAGCAAAGTGGCAACATTTTCCTTGACGCTCGCCAGCAGGATCCCTTCGACGGCGTCATCCCCGCTGACCTGCGGGATTTCATTGAGCAAGTGTTCCCATACGTCATGGGAGATCTCCGTGAGGCGTGACTCTATGTTTGCCGCACTCACGGACAGTTCCCGTGTGGCTTCCGGACTGTCCATGCCCATGCTCTGAAGGTTACAAGGTATCCATTTCCGCACCCGGGTGATTCGGCGGCGCCGAGCGGTGAGCTATTTGTTTCCCTGGCACAAACCGCGGCCAGAAGATGGTGACTCGTGGCTGGCGCCTGTCCCGCTTTCCACTTCTACGCTCGTTCCTGCTGTCGCGGTCCGGACGGCGCCACTCCGATCCCGCGGACGGTGTGGAGCGGCGGCGTCCCATATCAGCGTCGGCCGGTGCGGGAACGATCGTCCCGCTGTCTTCGGCGCGTTCCTTGGAAATCCACGTGATGGGGAGAAACCCGGTGACCGAGATGCTTCAGGGCAACCTCTGTGAGCGACTGGCCCCCCGAGAGGCGCCCGACGCCGCCATCGCGATGATCGACGCCGAGGGGACGGTGGTGGGATGGACGAGTACGGCGCAGCGGCTTGTCGGTTACGCGGCCGCGGAAGTGGTCGGCCAGGCCGTCTCCACGATCCTGCCCCTTACCCGTCAGACACTCCTGGACTGGGCGTCAACCGAGGAGTGCCTTGCCCGGGGTGGCTGGTCCGGCACCGCGACCGTCCGCCACCGCGACGGCCGTACCCTCAAAGCGAGCCTGCAGTTCTCGCTGCTGTGGGGGCAGGACCGAGAAATCCATTGGCTCATCTCCGGTACCGACATCGCTTCGCTCTCCCTGGTGGCGACCACCGGTTGGGTACGGGACTCACTTCTCACCCGTACGCCGATCGGCGTCGTGGTTCACGACCGGGACCTGCGCTGTGCCTGGACCAACGACGCGATGGAGCGGCAGGACGGCATTCCTCCCGATGAACGGCTGGGACGCAGTCTCCCGCAGGCGCTGCCCGGCATCGAAGCCGAAAGGCTCGACGGGGTCATGCGACAGGTCCTGGACAGCGGCATCACCGTGGTCCATGAGTACCGGGCGTGGCCGGCGGCGGATCCGCTCCGTGAGCACGCGATCGCGGCCTCGTACTTCTGCCTGCAGGGCGCCGACGGGCGGGCCATGGGGGTGTGCTGCATGAGTGTGGACGTCACCGTCAGCCGGCGGGCGCGCGAGCGCCTGGCCATCCTCAGCGAGGCCAGCATGTGCATAGGCAACAGTCTGGACGTGATGCAGGTGGGTCAGGAGCTGGCGGACCTTGCTGTACCCCTGCTGGCCGACTACGTCAACGTCGACCTGGCCGAGTCGATCCAGTTCGGCGAAGCACCTTTCGCCCGCATCGGCCCGTCGGACGACCGCTGCCGCGTCCTCAGGCGCGCGGGCTTGGCCTCGATCCACCGTGGGGTCCCTGAGTCCCCGTGGGCCCGCGGTGAGCTGGTCGCCCTGCCACCGAACTCGCCCTTCACCAAGGTTCTGTCTTCCGGCCGCCCCCATCTGGAACCGGTCCTGGACGGCTCTGCCGGCACCTGGTTCGACCGAGACCCCGACCGGGCACGGACCATGCGTGAGAGCGGTATGCACTCGCTGATGGTCGTCCCCATCCGTACGCGGCACGCCTTCCTCGGTATGGCGGTGTTCATCCGCACCGAGGAACTCATGCCGTTCCAGGAGGACGACCTGCTCCTCGCCGAGGAACTCGTCAGCCGGACGGCGCTTTCCCTGGACAACGCTCGCCGGTTCGCACGGGAACGCAGCGCGGCCCTCACCCTGCAACGCAACCTGCTCCCACAGCGCTTGGTGGAGAGCACGGCCATCGAGACGGCCTCGCGCTATCTGCCGGCCGATGCGGACAACGGCGTCGGCGGCGACTGGTTCGACGTCATCCCGCTGTCCGGCGCCCGGACGGCGCTCGTCGTGGGCGATGTGGTGGGACATGGCATCAACGCCGCGGCGACCATGGGCCGGCTCCGCACCGCGGTACACACGCTCGCGGACCTCGACCTGCCCCCCGACGAGCTACTGGCCCACCTCGACGACACGGTCCGGCGAATGGCCGAAGAAGACGCCGACTCCCAGGACCCGACCCGCGTCACCGGTGCCACCTGCCTGTATGTCGTCTACGACCCCGTCACCCGGAAGTGCACCATGGCACGGGCCGGGCACCCCCCGCCCGCGATCATCGACCCGCACGGCAAGGTCACCTTCCCCGACCTGCCCTCTGGAACACCGCTCGGCGTCGGGTTGGGGGTCTCTTTCGAAGCCGTCGAGCTGGAACTGCCCGAGGGAAGCCGGCTCGCCCTCTACACCGACGGCCTGATCGAGACCCGCGACCACGACATCGACGCAGGCATGAAGCACCTGGGCGGCGCCCTGGCACATCCCGGCCGTTCCCTGGAAGACCTCTGCTCCTCGGTGATCGAGACCATGCCGACTCAGTCACCGTGCGACGACGTCACCCTGCTCGTCGCGCGGACCCATTCGCTGAGCCCGAGCCAGACCGTGTGCTGGGAACTGCCCAGCGACCCGGCCGTCGTCCGCCACGCCCGCACCTTGGTCACCCGACGACTGGCCCAGTGGGGATTGGAACGTCTGGAGGCGCCCACCCAGCTGATCATCAGCGAACTGGTCACCAACGCCGTCCGCCACGCCACCGGCCCGATCCGCCTCCGCCTGATCCGGCACCAGGTCCTGACCTGCGAAGTCTCCGACAGCAGCGACACCCTCCCCCGGCTGCGCCACGCGTGCCCCAGCGACGAAGGCGGCCGCGGCCTCTACATCGTCGCGCAGCTCTGCCGGCGCCACGGAGCCAGGTGTCTGACGCGCGGTGGCAAAACTGTGTGGGCCGAACAAGAACTGGACCCCGGCATCTGAGACGAGGACCGCGACATGCCTCACCTGGTCTCTCCTGGCCGTCCGGGCCTGGGCGGTCCCTTTCCCACGTGTGCGGTGGGGTGGTGGGGCGCATCTCCAGGCCCGGCGGGTGTGACCTGTCAGGTCAGGCGGTGACCGTCTTCGTCGCCTTGCTGGTCGCCGTGCCGTCCTTGTGGCCCGTGCGGCGGGCCGTGACCTTCACGGTGATCTTCTTGCCCTTCTGGGCCGACTTCAGGGTCAGCGTGGACTTGGTGGCCCCGCTGATCGCCTTGCCGTTCGCGTACCACTGGTACGCGTACGAGGTCGCCGCCGGACTCCAGGTGCCGTGCGCCGCCGTCAGCTTCTTCCCGACCCTGGCCGTGCCGCTGACCGTCGGCTGCTTGGTCGCCTTCGGCGCGTCCCCCTTCGCGACCGTCACCGCGGCGGAGGTCGCCGACCCGCTCACCCAGCCGCTCTTGACGGCCGTCACGGTCACCGTGAGCTTCTTGCCGAGCAGGGCCGCCGGGACGGTGAACGCAGCGGCGGTCGCGCCGGAGATCGCCTTGCCGTCGGCGTTCCACTGGTACCGGTAGGACGACGGTGCCGCCGACCAACTCCCGGTCGTGGCCGTGACCTTGGCGGCGACCTTGGCCGTGCCGGTGATCTTCGGTGCGGCCGTGCCGGTCAGCTGGGGCTGCGTCACCGTGAAGGAGCCGAGCGGGTACTCGCAGCACGTGGTGAACACGCTGGTGTTCCAGGTGCCGGCCGCCGCGCCCGTCAGGTCCAGGGTGAC
The DNA here is from genome assembly GCF_055580905.1 of Streptomyces sp. NPDC031497. NCBI lineage: Bacteria > Bacillati > Actinomycetota > Actinomycetes > Kitasatosporales > Streptomycetaceae > Streptomyces > Streptomyces sp. NPDC031497. The sequence continues at coordinate 449,382 of NZ_JBVIKO010000004.1, read as the reverse complement.
CGTCACGGAGCGGTTGTCGGCGGCGACCGAGTCGGCCTTCGCGGAGACGGTCTTGCCGGCGAGGCTCAGCCGCACCTCCGTGTTCGGGCCGAGGGCCGTACCGGTGACCGTGACCTTGACCTTCGTGCCGCTGACCCCGGTGGCCGGGCTGATCCCCGTGACGCTCACCTTGTCGGTGCCGCACAGGGTGGAGGAGCAGGCCAGCCGGGCGCTGTAGGCGGTGCCTGACGCGGTCTCGGGGAGGCCGAGCAGGAACACGGTCGGGGTGAGCGCCGTGGACGAGCCGAGCGTGGCGCAGTCGTAGCCCTCGCCGTCCTCACCGAGGTAGCGGGTGCAGCCGTTGCGCCAGGACGTCGTGTTGTACAGCGCCGGTACGGCCTTGGCGATCGCGCCGGTGGTGTCCTTGATGTCGGCCGAGAAGCGGTCGAGACCGGCGGTCGGCAAGACCGCGCAGACGGCGCTGTGCGCCTCGTCGAGGGTGCCGGTGACCGGGCCGTACCCGTAGGACACGGACGGGACCCTGGTGCACTCGGGTGCGGGGCCGTCGGCGGTCGCGATGCGCAGGGCGTCCAGGTGGTACTCGGGGGCGGCCTTGAGGTCGGCCGGGGTCTGGACGAGCACCTGGTGGGTGGTGGAACCGGTGACCGCGCAGGAGCTGTTGCGGTAGGAGCACTCGACCTTGCCGTCACCGCCGAGCACCGCGATGTTCGCCGTGCCCAGCGCGTCCCGCACGTTGACGTGGAGGACGTCGGTGGCGGCCGGGGTGGTGACCTGGACGCAGTCGACGGTGCCGGCGGCGCCGGCCGTGCCCTTCACCGAGGGGCCGCCGACCTTGGCAGCCGCGGTCCTCGTGCAGCCCGCCGAGGCGGCGGTGGCGGTGACGTCCCGGCGGGTCAGGGAGTAGACGGCCGCCTGGTCGCGGCCGGTGACCAGCACGGTGTGGGCCTTGCCCGGGGTGAGCGAGCACACCGTCCAGCCGCTGGTGGCGGGGATGTGGTCGCAGACCTTCTTGCCGGTGGCGTCCAGCACCGAGAACCTCGCCGGTACGGCGCCGGAGGTCGCGGTCAGCTGGAACAGCTCGGTGCCGGTGTGGGCGTCCGCCGGGATGCTCAGGCACCGGGAGAACACGCCGTCGCCGGTGGCGAAGGTGGCCTTGGCACCGTCGGCGGTGAAGCTGCCGGCGGGCAGGACGGGGCAGTCACCCGCGGCGTCGGTGCGGTACAGGGCGAGGGCGTAGGGGCCGGTCGCGCCCTCGGCCTGGTTCTCGGTGTGCACCAGCGTCCGGTAGGGCGCGGTGCCGGTGACCGCGCAGTTGCCGTCCGAGATCTCCTGCGCGGTGCACTGGGCGGTGCCGTCCCGGTCGAGGACCTCCAGGTCGGCCTCGACACCGGAGGAGGCCAGCGGCCTGAGGACGGCGATCCGGGCGTTCTGCGGGGCGGGCAGGGTCAGGCAGTCGTACTGGCCGGGCGTGCTCAGCTCACCCTGGTGCGGGCCGTATCCGGTCGCCGTGCAGCCCACGTCGGAGGCGCGGTCGAGGACGACCACGCCCTGGCGGGCGGAGCCCTCGGGGATCGCGGTGTAGGTGCCGGCCGCGGGCACCCGGCACGGGTCGGTGCCAGGGCGGCACACGGTCTTGCCGTCCGTGCCGTAGACCTGGACCGGGCCGGTGGCGCGGTCCTCGTTCACGTAGTGGACGGTGTACAGACCGGCCTTGTCGGTGGTGAAGGTGTAGCAGCCGCCGACGGTGAGGTCCTGCGGGTCCAGGGCGCCGTAGGGGCGCACGGAGGTGGTGGTGCAGCCCTGGGGGTCGTTCAGGCGGCGGGCGGTGACCGTGTAGTCGGCCGGGAAGCCGCCGTCCGTGGAGGCCACCTGGGAGATCACCCGGTAGGGGCCGCCGCCGGGCAGCACACAGCTGGTCTCGCCGTCCTCCGGGAAGTGCGGGCAGATCCGGGTGCCGGTCGCGTCGGTGAGCCACGCGGTCGCGTCGCCGTAGACCCTGGTGACGGCGGTGAGCCGGATGCGGTCGCCGGGCCGGGCGTCGATGCCCTGGCAGTCGACCTCGATCGGGCTCACGCTGGTGCGCGTGGTGAGCGGCTGGTCCCAGTCGGTGCCGGCGGCCTCGAAGCAGCCCGGCGTGGCCGAGCCGAGCGGAACGACGGTGACCTGGGCGTCCTCCGGGTCCACCCAGCCGCTGTTGACGACCGTGAGGGTGTAGGTGCCGGCCGCGGGCACCTGGCAGCGGCCCTGCTCGGAGTACTCCTCGTCGTAGCAGTCCACCGGGGTGCCGTCCGCGGCGGACAGCTGGGTGTACGCCTCGTGGTGGCTGTCCTTCAGCGACACCATGTACAGGCCCGCCTCCGGGGCCGTCACGGTGAAGCAGGCCGTCTCCTGGGCCGGGACGGTCGCCCTGCCGACGGCGTCCCCGGGGTCGCCGAAGGGCGCGAGGGCCAGTGGCGCGCACACCGGGTCGTCGGCGCGGGCGGACCCGGCGCCGGTGAGCGTGAGCAGCGAGGTGAGCAGCGATACGACGAGGACCGTCACGGCGGTGAGCCGCCCGGGTCTCGCCGACGGACCGAAACCGGAGTCGGGCACGGGGTGCGCCATCAATTCCCCCCTGGAATACGAATGTTGGGGCGATGGTCGCACACAGGTGTGACACAGCCTCAAGGGGTTTCCAGGGTTTCCAGGGTCGCCCGCGCCCGCCGGCGCGTCAGTGCCGTCCCGCCACCCGGTCCGCGACCCGGGCCAGCCGGGACGACTCGGCGCTCGGGCGGAGCCGTTCGCGCTGGTCGGCGGCGCGGTAGGTGGCGTACATGCCCTGCACGCCGAGCCACCGGAAGGGCTCCGGCTCCCACTTGCGGACCTTGTGGTTCACCCACGGCAGCTCGGTCAGCCCGGTGCGCCCGCCCTGCCCGGAGTCGAGCTGGACGAGGTCCCGCAGCGTCCGGCCCGCGAGGTTGGTGGTGGCGACACCGGAGCCGACGTACCCGCCCGCCCAGCCGAGCCCCGTCGCACGGTCCAGGGTGACGGTCGCGCACCAGTCACGCGGCACCCCGAGCACCCCGGACCAGGCGTGCTCGATCCCCACCCCCGCCAGGTTCGGGAAGAACCGCACGAGAATCTCGCGCAACGCCTCGATCGTCGCCTGCTGTGTCCGCCCGTCGTTGTCCGTCCGGGACCCGAACCGGTACGGCACCCCACGGCCGCCGAGCGCGATCCGGCCGTCGGCCGTGCGCTGGGCGTACATGTAGGCGTGCGCCATGTCGCCGAGGGTCTCCAGCCCGCGCCATCCCACCGACTCCCACTGTTCCTCGGTGAGCGGCTCGGTGGCGATCATCGAGGAGTTCATCGGCAGCCAGGTGCGCCGCTGCCCCTTGAGGTTCGCGGTGAAGCCCTCGGTGCAGCGCAGGACGTAGGAGGCGCGGACCGTGCCGTACGGGGTCACGGCGTGCCTGGGCCTGATCTCGGTCACCGGGGTCGACTCGTGGATCCGCACCCCCAGTCCCTCAACGGCCGCCACCAGCCCCTTCACCAGCTTCACCGGGTGCAGCCGGGCGCCGTGCGGGGTCCAGGTCGAGCCGACCGCGTCGGCGATCCGGATCCGCTCCCGGGTCTCCCCCGCGCCGTACAGCTCGCGGTCCTTCTCGCCGTACGACAGCTCGTGCTCGTGGAAGGCCCTGAGACGGGCCAGCTGGGCCGGGGTGGTGGCCACTTCCAGCACCCCGCCCCGGTGCAGATCGGCGTCGATGTCCTCCGCCGCCGCGACCGCGAGGACCTCGTCGACCGTCTCGTTCATGGCCTTCTGGAGACGCACGGCGGCCTGGTGGCCGTGCAGCGCGGCGTACCGGTCGCGGCCGGCGATGCCGTTGTAGAGCCAGCCGCCGTTGCGGCCGGAGGCTCCGTAGCCGCAGAACTTCTGCTCCAGGACCGTGATCCGCAGGAAGGGGGCGGCCTTCTTCAGGTAGTACGCGGTCCACAGTCCCGTGTACCCGCCGCCCACGATCACCACATCCGCGGTGGCGTCCCCGTCGAGCGGCTCCCGTACCGCCGGGAGGCCGTCGTTCGCGTACCAGAAGGAGATGCCGCCGTTGACGACACTGCTTGCCGAGCTGCTCATGGCCGGACGTTAACTCCTGAGGGCGGCCAGTGTCTCCTTCGGATTCCATGCTTTTCCACGGCCCCTGACCAGCGGATAGCAGGCCAGACCGATCAGCGTGGCGACGAAGTGCCCGAGGTCGGTGAAGGTGGGCGACTCGGTCAGCGGCAGCCCGTAGACGAGCAGGACGACCGCGACGTACGCGTACCGCCAGGGCGTCGCGATCCGGTACGCGAGCACCGCCATCACCCCGGCCAGCGCGTAACTCACCCCGATGTCCAGGGTGTTGACCGCGGTGTACGGGGCGATGCCGTCATGGATCCCCTTCAGCAGCGCACCCTCGCTGATCAGGGTGGCCAGCACGTGCGCGGCCACGCACACCACCAGCCACCGCGCCGTCCCCAGCCAGCGTTCCGCCGGCGCGTGGAAGACGGTGTACAGGAAGGCGTACGGCACCCAGTGGCCGCCCTCGATCCACATCGCACTGGCGACCAGTACCCGCACCGGGTTGTCCGACAGCTCACGGATGTTGGTGGACCGCTGCCGCAGGAACTGCTGCTCGAACTCGGGTGACATGTGGTGCAGCGCGACGGTCGTCACGAAGAGAATCGCCAGCCAGACGTACGTGCCGGGAGCGCTGCGGACGTACGCCCACACCCTGCTGCCGAGGTCCCGGAAAATTCGCATGAGGCGATTTATGCATGGCCGTAACGTCGTGTGGGTGATTGACATTCCGGATGAGCTGATCGCCCGGTACGAAGGCGCGGCGGGCCGCGCCTTCGTCGCCGCGCTGCCCGGGCGGGCCGAGCGGTTCCTGGACCACTGGGGGCTGCGGCTCGACGGGCCCTCGATGTACGGCCGCTGCGCGCTGGTCCTGCCGGTGTTGCGGGCCGCCGACGGCGCACGGGCCGTGCTGAAGCTCCAGGACGTCGACGAGGAGACCGCGGGAGAGCCGCTCGCGCTGCGGGCCTGGGGCGGGGACGGGGCGGTCCGGCTCCTCGACGCCGACGACGAGACCGGCACCCTGCTGCTCGAACGGCTCGACGCGGGACGGCACCTCGCGGATCTGCCGGACGCCCGCGAGGCGACCCTGGTCGTCGCCCGGCTGCTGGCCCGGCTGACGGCCGCCGAGCCCCCGGCGGGGCTGCGGCACCTCGGCGACATCGCGAAAGGGCTGGCGGAACGGGCCGCGGCGGCACTGCCCCGCCACCCCGACCCGGCCGAACGCCGGCTGCTCAGGGACTGCGCGGCGGCGCTGCGCGAGGTGGCCGGTGAACCCGGTGACCGCCTGCTCCACTGGGACCTCCACTTCGAGAACGTGCTCGCCTCCGACCGGGCGCCCTGGCTCGCCATCGACCCCAAACCGCTCGTGGGCGACCCCGGCTTCGAGCTCTTCCCGGCGCTGTGGAACCGCTTCGACGCCGGGGAGGTGCGCCGGCGCTTCGACGCCATGACGGATGTCCTCGGGCTCGACCGGGACCGGGCCCGTGCCTGGACACTGGGCCGGGTCCTGCAGAACGCGGTCTGGACGATCGAGGCCGGCGGGCGGCCCGGCGAGGAGCAGCTGGAGATCGCCCGCCGGCTGCTCAGCTGACCGGCTCCGCCACCGGGGTCTCCGCAGGGGCGCCCTGCCTCGGGCTCCGCCGCCACCGGCAGCGCCGCGAACGGGCCGCGCTGTGCGGCGGGGACGGCGATGTGCGCTTGAGGTCAAGGCCCGGCCGGTCCCGGGGCCGCCTTCCGTTGTCAGTGGCGGGTTGCAAGATGGGGGCATGGTGAGGACAGCGGCCGGTGGGTCCGGCGGTGGCAAGGTGAAGGGCGCGCGGCGGCCGGAGGTGCGGCTGCCCGAGCTGGAACCCTGGAGCGGCGGCGGCCTGGAGCCGGACGGGGACTACGACGGGCTGGAGTTCCGGGAGGCGGACTTCGTCGGGCAGGACGGCGCGGGCGCCCGGTTCATGGACTGCGCGCTGACGGGCTGCGCCTTCGACGAGACGGGGCTGCGCCACGCCCGCCTGCTGGACACGGTCCTCACGGGGCCGAGAGGCGTCGGCACCGACCTCTCCGACGCGACCCTGCGCGACGTCGAACTGGTCGACGCCCGCCTGGGCGGCACCCAGCTGCACGGTTCCGTACTGGAGCGCGTGGTGATCCGCGGCGGCAAGATCGACTACCTCAACCTGCGCACGGCCAGGCTCAGAGACGTGGTCTTCGAGGGCTGCGTCCTGGTGGAACCGGACTTCGGCGACGCCGTCCTGGAGCGGGTGGAGTTCATCGACTGCACCCTGAAGGGGGCCGACCTCACGGGGGTGACGATGAAGGACGTCGATCTGCGGGGCGCCGCGTCCCTGGACATCACCAGAGGCGTGGAGCGACTGGCCGGCGCGGTGATCAGCACGTCCCAGCTGCTGGACCTGGCACCGGTGCTGGCCGTGCAGCTGGGGATCCGCGTGGAGGGGTGAGCCCGGCCGGCCGCGGTGCTCAGTCCGAGGGCGTGGCCGCGGCCGCCTTCCGCAGGCCCAGGTGGTCGTCCGGGTCCTGGAGCCGGTCCGGTTGGGCGGCCAGCATGCGGCGGACCGCCGGTTCCGGCATGCGGATCACCACCGGCCGGGGCAGCGTCAGCTCCCGCACGGCGGTGCCGGTACGGCCGGGGAGCATCCGGTTGCCCACCCTCGCCACCACCCGCACGTCCAATGTGAACTGCACCAGGACCGACGCGGACTTGGGCTTGTGCAGCGGCATCGAACCCGACGCGTTCACCGCCGCGTCGGCCGCGCCGCCGGAGCCACCGGCGTTGCCCATCAGCTGGTTCAGGCGGAACTCGTCGGCGTTGAGCAGGCCCGCGCCCGCCAGGCCGCGCGCCGACCTGCCGTGCTCGGCTGAGCTCTGGCCGTCCGTCTGGGTGGGCCGGGGCGCGTCCAGGTGGCTCTGCCCCACCGTCTCGAAGGTCATCTTGTCGCCGACGCCCAGCACCCGCCCGTCCCGCAGCCGCGCGTGCAGGGACGCCCGCAGGTCCTGGCCTGCCGCTCCGGTGGCGTGCACCGGCGGCAGCTCCGCCCCGGCGGAGGTCAGCAGCGGCAGCGCCGCGATCAGCCACTCGGTGGAGACGGCCTCGTTCAGGGTGTACGCGGCGGCCTGGCCCTTGGTCCGGAAGCGGTCGCCGCCACCCGCCTCCCCGACCGCGGAGCTGACCAGCTCCCGTATCTGCGGGGCTCCCTGGAAGCCGTTCACCTGCGCCTCCATCGGCAGCCGCACACCCCCGGAGCGCCAGGCGCCCAGCGCGGCCGGGCGGTCGCCCCGCGGGCCGGGAGCGGGCGCCACCGGCTGGTGGCGTGGCGCGGTCAGCCGGCCGAGGGCGGCCAGGTCCTTCTCCAGGACGCGGTGGGTCAGCGCCTGGCGGCCCAGGGAGACCAGCGCCAGCCGGCGGTCGCCGCGGTGCAGTTCGAGGGTCGCCTCGATCGGCACCCGCACCTTCGACGACTTCGCGGTCTTCGCCTCCGCGACCGTCTTCATGCCGAGCTGGCCGCGGCCGACCGCGCCGGAGCGCCGCGAGCGGCCGGAGCCGACGCCGAGGCCCGCCGCCCCGCCCATGCTCTTCAGCTGCCCGGCGCCGCCCTCCGGTTTGCCGGAGCCGGCGAAGATCCCCTCCGCGCCGGTCGTCACGCCCTCGTCGTGGGAGGTGGCCTGCTGGGCGACGGCCGCGGTGATGTACTCCAGGTCCCGGCCGTCGTCCGCCGCACCGTCGGGGGCGCCGTCGGCGAGCCGGTTGACCTTGAACACCGCCCAGTACGGGGTCTTGCGGCCGTCGAACAGCTCGACGGTGACCCCGCCGTCCATGGCGCCGGAGAGCAGCCCGGCGCTGCCGTCGCGGTCCAGGACGCGCAGCAGCCGTTGCACGTTGTCGTTGCGGTCCGCCAGTTGCCGCCGGGGCAGCAGGTCGTCGGCCAGGCCCTGCTGTCCGCTCTCCGCGAGGCGGGTGCGCAGCCGGGCCAGCAGCGGCACGAAGTTCGGCAGGTTCTCGATCATGCCGAAGCCGAGGGGCAGCGTACGGGCGAAGGCCGGACCGGTGGCGCGCGGCGGCACGGCGGCGGTGGTGGAGCCGGCGGTGGTCGAGCCGGCGGTGGTGGAGCCGGCCGTGTCCGTCGTACCCGTGGTGCGGGTCTCTCCCCGGGGCCCTTCCCGGGTCTCTCCCCGGGTCTCTCCCCGGGTCCCTTCCCGGGCCTCGCGTTCGGCGCCCGCGCGGGAGCTCTCCGCCGGTCGCCGCCCCTGCCGGGACGGCGACGGCACCGTCATCGGCGCCGGTTCGGGGTCGAGCTTCAGCTGCCTGCGGATCGAGGCCGGCAGCTGCGCCTCCGTCAGCCACACCGCCGCCTCGGCCGGCAGGGTGCGGCCGGCCGTCGCCACGTAGGGGCCGCCGCCGGTGACCTTGACCTCGGCGACCATGGTGACGAGCAGGTCGCACTGGACCAGATAGAGCGGCGCCTTCTTCGGGGTGTGGGCGTTGCGCTCGACCGTGCCGGACAGCGCCGCGGACCGGGTGTCGCCCTCGCTCGTGGTGCGGCTCCCGGACAGGCCCTGGCCCATGCGCCACTCGGGGCCGTTCTCCGAGCCGGTGGCGCCGACCTGCCAGGTGCTGGTGGTGCCCTGCCCCTCCTGTCCTGCGGCCTGGTGGCCGCCGAGTACGAAGGTCTCCGTGCCGGGACCCGCGCCCCGGTGCAGGAACTTCGGGTTGGCCAGCGTGAGCCGGGTGCCCACCGCCCCGTTCAGCGCGGCGAGCCGCCGCGGATAGCGCAGGTTTTTCACCACCCACCCGGCGGACGCGGCCTGCCGCAGCGCCGCCGTGATGGCCTGCGGCCCGAACCGCTCCTCGATCGCCAGCCGCGGCGCGAGCCCCTCCGCCGCCAGCGCGGGATCCTCGCGGACGCCCTTGTTCCGGGCGGCGGCCCGGGACAGCAGCTGGAAGGCGAGGTCCCGGACGGCCTGTCCGTCGCCGACCGTCTCCACCAGCTGCCAGTCCCGCAGCGCCTGTCCGGTGGACGGCCGGGGCACGAGCGTGGCCAGGTCGCCGATGCCCTCGGCGGTGACGGCGTGGTCGGGCCGCGGGGTCTGCCCCCGCCGCCGGTCGCGCACCGCGTCCTGCCGACGCTTGCCCTCCTCGTCGAGGGTGAACTCGGTGGGGGTGACCAGCCGTACGTCCTGCTCCTCCAGGTGCAGCCCTGCCATCGGCCTGGCCTCCGGCGCGTCCTGGCCCGGGGAGCCGGGGGTGAGGGCACGGCCGAGCTTGCGCTGCCGGGAGGTCATGGTGACGTCGACGTCGAGGCGCAGGGTCGCCCCGAAGGTGCCGGCCTTCTCGGAGCCGTTGGTGAGGACGTCCGTGCGGGTGGTGGCGCCGGCCTGGTTGCGGCGGGTGCCGGTGCGGTGCCTCTCGTAGCGGGCCGAGCCGGTCAGGATGCCGGGGACGATCCTGGCCTGCCCGAGCACGAGACCGCCGATCGAGCGTGAACTGCTGCGTCCGCTCTGCGCGTTGCCGGTGACACCGGAGTGGCTGCGGACCAGCCAGTTGTCGGTGTCGCCGAGGTAGCCGGTCTCGCGGAGCTGCCCTCGGACGCGGAGCTGTACGTCGTGCGCGTGCAGGGTGGTCTTGCGGCGCAGCCGCACCCGGATGCCGGTCGTGGTCAGCTGGTCCTTGTTGACCCGCAGGTTGGTCTCGGACAGGGCGGCCATCAGCTCGCGGTGGTTGCGTCGCTGGAGCGCGGCCTCCTCCTTGTCCGGCGCGGAAGCCACCGCATCCGTGCCGAAGGAGGGCAGGTAGCCGGCCAGCCGGGGATCGGTCGCGAACAGTTCCTGTACGGCCCGGACCATGGGGCCGGTGTCGAGCTGGCTGAGGGTGACGCTGGAGCCCATGGCGCCGAAGGGGAGGTGCCGCTCGACGTCGACCTCGTTGCCGTTCTCGTCGGTCCGCCTGGGCTTCTCGATGAACTCCTTGGCCTCGGTGCCGGGCGGCAGCGGCAGCCCGAGCGACTGTGCCTCGTCGGCCCGCAGGCTCATCCACACCCGCATCGAGTGCCGGGCGACCCGGGTCCCGGGGCGCAGGATCATCTCGGCCGAGCGCGGCCCCGTGCCCTCCGCGGTGAACTGGACGGTCGTGAGGTAGAGCACCTTGTCGCCGCGCACCTCCGCGCCCTGGCGGCTCGACACGGTCTGTTCGGCCACCGTGAACCGTGCCTTGCGGGCCGCCGCGACCGGCATGGCCGTGGCCCGCACGACGGCGGCGTTCCCGACCGCTCCGACGCCGATGGCCGGGCCCAGGCCGCCGGTGACGGCACGCCCCTTGCCCGCGCTCTCGGTGACCGTGTGCTGGGTCTGCTGATGGGTGCGCAGCTGGGTCCCGCCGGTGCCCCAGGCGGGCGACATGCCGGAGATCTCGGCGTGCAGGCGGTAGCTGCCGACGCTGCTGCCGTCCTTGGACGCCAGGTCCTCGCCGGTGACGCCGTCGCGCAGCAGCCGGGGCATGTCCTCCAGGACGGTCGCCGTGGAGGTCGCCTCGTAGAGCCGGGCGCGGCCGGGCGCGCCGGGCGCGGTGAGCGAGGGGTGCAGGACGGCGGCGACCGCGTCGAACAGCCCGCCGCCGCCCTGGTGCGGGGCCGCGCTGTCGGTCACCGCGACCGGGGCCATGGAGTCGGCGAGCGAGACGCGCCGGGCGGTGTCGGCCTGGAGGGGCTGCGGAGCGGCGGGCGTCGCGGTCCCGGCCGGGACGAGGTGTTCGGTCGGCACGCGCTGGGTGAGGGCGCCCGAGCCGTGGAAGACCTGCTCGGCGGGGGCGCCGTGCTTCTTGATCCGTACCCCGTACCGCACCTTGCGCGGCGCCTCGACCGAGCCCTTCTCGCTGCGCAGCACCCGCGGTTCGGCCACGTTGCGCTGGCTGCGGGACTCCCGCGAGGACTGCCAGGGCTGCGCGTTCGCCAGGCCGGCGCCACCCAGCCACAGCCCCGGTACGACGGGCGCGAGCCCGAAGGCCATGCCGCCCAGCCCCTTGCCGGCCCCGCCGCTCGCGGTGGTCGCGACGGTGGTGGCGGTGTTGTGCTGGACGTCGACCTTGGTGTCCTTGCCCTCGGCCTCGTCCACCGCGGCGAGCGGCGCTCCGTCCGGGCCCGGCACGGTGTTCGCGAGCAGGTCCTTGGGATGGAAGGCCGGCGGCCGGTCGTCGGGGGCGCGGGAGATGCTGACGGTGACGTCGAACCAGTCCTTGCCGGTCCTGCCCTGGACGGCGAAGGCGCGGCCCTGCCCGTAGAACGATTCGGGGCGCCCGGCGAGCTCGGCGCCGATGTCGGCGACCGCGCCGTCGCCGTGTCCGACGACGGCGGCCACCGCGTTCCGTACGAACTCGTGCCCGGTCAGCCCGTACGCCGTGGACAGCCCGGCGGCCTGGAAGTCCATCAGGTACGGCGGCAGCACGAGCCCCGGCTCGGTGCGTTCCTCCTCGACGGGGGCCACGGGCGCCACCGGCCGGCTGCGTACCGCCGCCGGCCGGGAGACGCCTTTCCCCTTCGCGTCCCGTAGCGCCTGCGTGGTGGCCGCGTTCCCCGCGGTCCCCATGAAGGCGAGCATCGCGTGTTCCGTGGGCCCGACAGACGTGGTCGGCCCGACAGCCGGCCCGACAGACGTGGTGGGCCCGACAGGCGCGGTGGAGCCGATGGGCTTGGCGGTGACCGGTACCGGTGCCGGGGGAGAGGCGTCTTTTCCGCTGTCGCCTGCCTGTCGCTGCGTCCGCACGGAGTCAACGTAAAGGCGCCCGGGCCAGGCGGAACGTCTTCCGTCGACTCCCGCCCCACTTGTCACTCCCGGCTCTTCGGGCGGTCAACGTCCGTACACCCGGGCGTCGTTCGGCGGCCCAGGAGGTCAGGAGAGTCTCGGGAAACGGGCCTGGAGCGTCCAGATCGCCGGGTTGTCGGCCAGGCCCTCGTGCATGTCGGTCAGGTCGGCGATCAGATCGTGCAGGAAGTCCCGTGCCTCCCGGCGCAGTTCGGCGTGGGAGAAGCTGAGTGGAGGCTCCTCGGCCGGCATCCAGTCCGCCTCGACGTCCACCCAGCCGAAGCGGCGTTCGAAGAGCATGCGGTCGGTGGACTCGGTGAAGTCGAGTTCCGCGTGCTGGGGCCGGGCGGCCCGGGATCCCGCCGGGTCGCGGTCGATCCGCTCCACGATGTCGCACAGCGCCCACGCGAAGTCGAGCACCGGCACCCATCCCCAGGCTGTGGACAGCTCCCGGTCCGCCTTGGTGTCCGCGAGGTAGACGTCCCCGCAGAACAGGTCGTGGCGCAGCGTGTGGACGTCCACCCGCCGATAGTCGGTCTGGGGCGGGTCCGGGAACCGGTTGGAGAGGGCGTAGCCGATGTCGAGCACGTCGTCGATGGTGTCATGGCGTCCTACGATCACGTGCGTGCCCCGATCCGCGCTCGCATTCCCGTCCGCCATCCCGTCCGTCCTGCCGTCCGTCCTGCTCTGCCTCACGCTGGCCGCGTGCGACGGCGGGGTCCACGGCACCCCGGGCGGCACGGGCGTCCACGACCCGTACTTCCCGAAGGCGGGCAACGGCGGTTACGACGTGAGCCACTACGCCCTGGACCTCGGCTACGACCCCGGCACCCGCCGCCTCACCGGCACCGCCGTGATCACCGCCCGGGCCGGCCAGGACCTGTCCGCCTTCGACCTCGACCTCCGGGGGCTGCACGTCGACTCGGTCACCGTCGAGGGCAGGGCGGCCCGCTGGAACCGGGCCGGCCAGGAGCTGACCGTCCGCCCGCACGACGACCTGGACAAGGGCGAGACCTTCGCCACGACCGTGCGCTACTCGGGCCGCCCCGAGACGATCACCGACCCCGACGGCTCCAAGGAGGGCTGGCTGCGCACCGCGGACGGTGCGCTCGGCCTCGGCGAGCCGGTCGGCGCCATGGCCTGGTTCCCCGGCAACCACCACCCCTCCGACAAGGCGTCGTACGACATCACGGTCACCGTGCCGAAGGGCCTCCAGGCCGTCTCCAACGGGGAGTTGAAGAGCGAGACGACGAGGAACGGCCGTACGACCTTCGTCTGGCACACCGCCGAGCCGATGGCGAGCTACGTCGCCACGGTCGCCGTCGGCCACTACACGGTGACCCGCTCCACCCTCTCCGACGGCCTGCCGGTGTACACCGCCGTCGACCCGACGCAGGTGAAGGCGAGCCGGGCGGTACTGGCGAAGCTCCCCGAGATCATCGAGTGGGAGGCGTACAACTTCGGCCCCTACCCGTTCTCCTCCACCGGCGCGATCGTCGACCGCCCGGCGGACTCCGGGTACGCCCTGGAGACCCAGAACCGGCCCGTCTTCCCCGGCGCCCCGGACACCGCGACCCTCGTCCACGAACTCGCCCACCAGTGGTACGGCGACTCCGTCACCCCGAAGACCTGGCGGGACATGTGGCTCAACGAGGGCTTCGCGACCTACGCCGAGTGGCTGTGGGACGAGGACCACGGAGGCCCGAGCGCCCAGGAGACCTTCGACAAGACCTACGCCACCCCCGCGGACGACTCGACCGTCTGGGGGTTCCCGCCCGCGAAGCCGCCGAGCGCCGCGTACGTCTCGGAGCCGCCGGTGTACGACCGGGGTGCGATGGTCCTCCAGAAGATCCGCCAGAAGGTCGGCGACGACACGTTCTACGACATCATCCAGGGCTGGGCCGCCACCCACCGCCACGGCAACGCGAACACGGCCGAGTTCACCGCGTACGTCGAGAAGAAGGCCCCCGGCAAGGACTTCGGCGCGATCTGGAAGGACTGGCTGTACGGCGACGGCAAGCCGGCCCGGCCGTAGCTCTCCTCAGGCCCCCGGCGTACCCAGCTCCTTGCGCAGCACCGCACACGGCCGCCCCAGCTGACGGTCCGGGCGATGGCCGATCACCTCGTACCCGAGGGCCGTCCAGAAGGCGAGCCCCTTCGGGTTGTTCTCCAGCACGGCGAGCCGTAGGGCGTCCCGCCCCGCCGCCCGGAACCTCTCCTCGACGCCCTCCGCGATCCGCCGCCCGTATCCCCGCGCCCGCGCCCCCGCGTCCACCATCAGCAGCCCGATCCACGGATCCGGGTCGGCGGGGTCGGGGTGCCGGGCCAGCGTGACGGCCATCCCGACCAGCCGCCCCTCGGCTCGCGCCAGCAGTACCTCCACGTCCGGGTTCGCCAACTCGTCGGCCAGCGCACCGGCCACCTGCTCCGGCCGGATGTCGTCCGGATCCGGAAAGTCCCCGCTGAGCGCCTGGAACTCCCGATCGGAGGCGTACAGCGCGGTGAGCTCGGTGAGGAGCGGGCCCGGGATGTCGTGGTCGGGGGTGAGGGGGAGCGGGGCGAGGATCATGTCGGCAACCTATCCGGCCGGTCCGGGCCTCAGCTGGACATCGGAGAGACATGCCCCGGCTCAGGTGCGGCCGTCCGTCGGCGAGTTCGCCCCGTGAGGCCGGGCAGTCGCGTGCGGGTCGTCTGTCAGCGGCGTCGGGCGATGGTCACCCCGTCGCGTACCGGCAGCATCACCGAGTCCACCCGTTCGTCGATCGCGATCAGGTCGTTCAGCCGCCGCACCGCCAGGTGGTCCGCCCGCTGGTACGCGGGGTCGAGGACGCGGCCGCCGAGGAAGACGTTGTCCAGCACCACCAGCCCGCCGGGGCGCAGTCGGCGCACGACCTCCTCGTAGTACGCCGGGTAGTGGTCCTTGTCGGCGTCGATGAACGCGATGTCGATGACCGGCTCGGCGTCCAGCGCGCGCAGCGTCTCCAGCGCGGGGGCTATACGCAGGTCGATCCGGTCGGCGACGCCCGCGCGCTCCCAGTACGGCCGGCCGATCGAGGTCCACTCCTCGCTGACGTCGCAGGCGAGCAGCCGGCCGCCGTCGGCCAGGCCGCGGGCGATACAGAGGGTCGAGTAGCCGGTGAAGACGCCGACCTCGACCGCGAAACGGGCGGTGGTCAGCCGGGTCAGCATGGTGAGCAGCGCGCCCTCGTCGGAGGAGACCTGCATGTGCGCGGCACCGGCGGTGGCCTCGCGGGTGGCGACGGCCAGCTCCCCGAGGACGTCGTCGGCCGGTGTGTGGTGGCTGAGCAGGTACGCGTCGACGGCGGGGGCGATGGGCTCCAGCTCGCCGCCGTCGATGGGGGCGGTCCACTCGACGGCGAGCTCCTCCTGGGCGGCGAACCGCACCAGGTGACGGGAGATCACGTCCTGTACCCGGGCCAGCGACTCGGCGTCGACCGCGGAGGCGGTCAGCTCCAGCCGGTCCGGGGTGGTCGTGAGGGTGCAGGTCCCGGAGGCGACCGTGATCGTGCCGCGTCCGTCGGGGGTGAGCGCGGTGGTGGCCTTGTGGCCCATGTGCGAGACGAGCTGCTTGAGGTAGCGGGCGGAGCGGGTGGTGGTGACACGGGCCGTGGCGAGGGGCATCGGACTCCTTGGGTTCCCGGTTAAGCGACGAGATTCCTCGCCACTTTCTCGACACTGGATTCTGTGCCGACGCGGCGAGGTTGTCAAAAGCGTTTAGATTCGTGGACACTTTCGCCATGCCAGAAGATCAGCCACCACCGCGCGGGACCGCCGCCGACCGGGAGCAGGGCCTCCACGGCGAGGAGGGCCACCTCGTGCTGAGCTCGGCCGAGCAGTTCAAGGCCCTCGGGCATCCCGTGCGCCACCGCATGGTCAACGCGTTCCGCCAGCGCCCCGCGACGCTGCGCCAGCTCGCCGACGCGCTGGGGATGAGCAAGGGGACCATCGGCTACCACGTACGAGTGCTTCGCGAGGCCGGACTGGTCAGGCTCGCCGAGACCCGCCAGGTGCGCGGCGGCACCGAGCAGTACTTCGCGCTGGTCAGCAAGAGCTTCAAGTTGCACCAGGACGCGGCGGCCGGCCCGGAGTTCCTCATCAACGCCGCGCTCGGCGAGATGCTGCCGGACGGGCCCGGTCAGGCCTCGCACACCACGCTGCGCCACCTCTGGCTCACCGAAGCCGAAGCGCGCGCCCTTGAGCTCCGACTACACGCGATGGCCGCCGAGCCGCATCCCACGGACCCGGCACATGGCGAGCCGTACGGGTTGCTGGTCAGCCTCTTCCGCGCCGACGTGCCCAGCCTGCCGCCGGACGACTAGCACTGACCGCACGCGGGTGCCGGCTGTCGCCGGTCACAGTCGCACCCGCTCAGTGCTGCTCGCCAGTCCTGTCCTTGTAGCGCGGCAGGTTGTCGGTCGGGATGGTCCAGTCGGCGATGGTGACGTCCTCGCCGTAGACGAAGTCCTGGCGGGTGGCGTAGCGGGGGCCTTCAGGGGTGGGGCGGATGTCGGTGAGGACGGCGCCGGTGCCGGTGCGGGGGTCGAAGACCGCGTAGACGGGGATGCCGATCAGGGGGTAGTCACGCATCTTGGTGACCCAGTCGTTCTCAGGGTTGGAACGGGAGACAACCTCGATGGCGGCGATGAGGGTGTGCGGATCGATGGAGCCCTCGACGTTCAGGTCTTCCCACGCGATCACCATCACGTCGGGGTGGCGCATGATCCCTTCTGGCGCGTCCTCCACGTCCGGTGTGCCGTTGTGCGCCAACAACTCGTCCGGCATGGTCCTCTCCAGGCGGCGGCTGATATGGGCTGCCGTCACTTCGTGTGGTCCCCCCGGAGACAACATGTCGTGGACGATTCCTTCCTTGGTGATCTCGAATTTGCCAGGCAGTGAGTCGTCCATGGACTGAACGAGTTCCCGCATGGCTCGATAGACATGGGAGGCGCCCTGCTGCGCGTCGTCCGGTGCGATGGTCATGGCGCTCGCTCCTCGTCGTCTGCGCCCAGGGGCAAGGATCGTCGCTTTCATGCTAGGTCTCCTCCGGGAGATCGGTTCGGCAGTCACGGCAGAGTCCAGGTGCCGGCGAGCGGAAGCCTCGGTCGCAGCTGTCGCAGTTGTGGATCCGGGTGGGCACGGCTGGTGGCGGAGCCGGTGCGCGGAAGGGCGGTGGCGCGGGCAGCCGGTCCGTCAGACGGTGGGCCAGGAGGGCGGCGGGCCTGTGGAGCGGCTCGGTCGGCAGGTCTGCGGTCAGGGCGTGCCGTACGGCGCTGGGGGCGACGTCGCGTTCCAGCCAGGCGGCGACTCCGGGGGCCAGGTGGGCCGCGTCGACGGCCGACAGCAGTAACCGTGAGTCGTGGCGGCGGAGGGCCGCGAGTAGATCCAGGGCCTGCTGGAGCAGCGCGGGGGAGGGGCAGGCCGGGCGTGGCACGGGTGGGAGGGCTTTGCGGGCGGGCTTCTGCGGTGCCTTCGGTCGTACCGACGCTTCGGTCTGGCGGGCGCGGCTGCGGTGGCCGGGCTGGTTGCAGGAGATCGTGCGGGTGATGATGCGGCCGTCGGGCACGCGCTCGCGTTCGCGCCGGAGATAGCCCTCGGCCTCCAGCTCGCGCAGCGCGGCGCCGATACGGTCCCTGCCCTCCGGGAAGCGGGCCGCCAGGCTCTTGATGTCCACCCGGGCGCCCTTGGGGAGCGACTGGATGTGCACGCCGAACCCGATGGCGAGCGCCGAGAGGGTGGGGTGCTGGGCGAGGTGGTTGCCGATCACCACGAAGTGGGAGGTGTGGCGGGAGTTGTCGTGCATGAGGCCGCCGGACCCCCGGTTCGGGTGCTTCTTGGCGGCAACACGGGACTCGGCGCACGAGGGCGCGCTAGGGTTTTTCGTATCCATCGGGAAGGGTTCGTCTTCCTGGGTGGTTAGGCCCTCGCACTGGGATTGCCCGTCCCGGCGAGGGCCGAAGTTTTTCTGCGGTTGTTGCGCCGAGCGTAGGGCACGCAACCCTCCTCAAATCCAGCCGAGTTGGGCATATTCACTCGCGGGAGTGACTCTGCGCGACGGGCGGGAGGGGTGGGGCTTGGCGGGAGTTCTTTCTCCCCGTCGTTCCTTAGGTGGTGACGTCCCTCGGGACCGAAGCCCGCGTTTCCGGGCTACGGCGACACCCCGATCTCGGCCCACACCGTCTTGCGCGGCGACAGCCCCGGGGCCACGCCCCACTTGTCGGCCAGCGCCTCCACGAGGACGAGACCTCGGCCCGACTCGGCGTCCGGTGAGGGGGGTCGGGTGTGCGGCGTGCGGTCACCGCGGGTGTCCGTGACCTCGATCCGCAGGGTGTCCCCCACGACGTAGAGCGTGAGGCCGAAGTCGCGTCCCGGCACCCGCCCGTGCGTCGCCGCGTTCGCCGCCAGCTCGGCCACGATCTGCCTCGCCGGATCCAACGGCAGCCCCCAGGCACGCAGTTGCTCGGCGGCCAGCAGTCGTGCCAGGCGGGCGCCCCGGGGCGTGGACGAGAGCCGCAGGCTCATGTTGCGGACGGGGGTGGAGATTTCATCGTTCACGTCACTCAGCGTGGCCGGGCATGCATACCGTGACCAGTGACGAAGCCCTTGCGTACGGTGACTGTCCGGTGCTTGTCCAGTGCTGTCCTGGCTGTCGGTCGCGGTCGTACGGGTAGGGGCGGTCGCGGGTACGGGCGTACGGCACAAAGGGGTTGAGGGATGAGCGTGGACAGTGGCGAGGTGACCGAGCCGGGCTGGGAGGTCGACCCGGACGACGACTGGGGCGTGGCGGTCATCGCCACCGTCGGGCGTCAGCTGAAGCTGCGGCGGGAGGCGGTGGGGATGCGCGCCGCCGAGTTCGGGGAGGTGGTCGGCTACGGCGAGGACATGGTCTACAAGGTCGAGGGCGGGAAGCGGATTCCCCGTCAGGAGTACCTGAACCGGGCGGACGAGGTCCTTGGCGCGGGCGGGCTGATCTCGGCGACCTGGGAGGACGTGAAGAGGGTCCGGTATCCGAAGAAGGTGCGGGAGCTTGCCAAGTTGGAGGGGCAGGCGGTGGAGATCGGGGTGTATGTGTGCAACAGCATCAGCGGGCTGTTGCAGACCGCTGAGCATGCGCGCGCCCTGATCGAGGCAGCCCAACCGCCGTACTCGCCGGACGACGTGGAGCGCATGGTGACCGCTCGCTTGGCTCGGCAAGCGGTCTTGGAACGGGACCCGGCTCCGTCGCTTCACTTCGTGCTGGAAGAGACCGTGCTGCGCCGACCGGTCGGAGGCACAATGGTTCAACGGCAGCAGCTCGAACGCCTGCTGGAGGTGGGGCGCTTGCGAAACGTCACCCTTCAGATCATGCCGACGGTCACCGATGCCCATCCTGGGCTGGACGGCAGGATCGAGCTACTGAAGTTCCCCGACGGAACGGCTGTAGGACGCGCTGAAGGCATGTTCAACGGGCGCCCGACCACCGATCCGAAACAGCTTCGTGTCATCGAGCTGCAATATGGCACCATCCGGGCGCAGGCGCTCTCCCCTAGGGAATCGTCGGCCTTCATCGAACAACTGCTGGGAGAAACATGATCCGCAAGGCCTCCGCCGGGGACATCGCCGACCTGGCGTGGTTCAAGAGCAGCTACAGCGACGGCACTAACGGAGAGTCCTGCGTAGAAGTAGCCCTGGCCTGGTTCAAGAGCAGCTACAGCGACGGCCCCGAGGGCGACAGCTGCCTCGAAATAGCCCCCACCCCCACCACCATCCACATCCGCGACTCCAAGTACGCGTACACGCACACGCCCACCACCCCCGGCCCCCGGCTCGCTCTCGCCCCCTCCGCCTGGGCGGCCTTCGTGTCGTACGCGTCCGCGCCCGTGAAGTGAGCGGAAGCCGGGAGCCCCCGGCCGCAACCACCCGGCCAGGGGCTCCCGCCAAGCGCAGCGACCGTCAGACGTTGACGCCGAAGTCCTGGGCGATGCCGACCAGGCCGGACGCGTAGCCCTGGCCCACCGCGCGGAACTTCCACTCCGCGCCGTTGCGGTACAGCTCGCCGAAGACCATCGCCGTCTCCGTCGCCGCGTCCTCGGAGAGGTCGTAGCGGGCGATCTCGGCGCCGCCGGCCTGGTTGACGATGCGGATGTAGGCGTTGCGGACCTGGCCGAAGTTCTGCGAGCGGGTCTCCGCGTCGTAGATCGAGACCGGGAAGACGATCTTGTCGATGTCGGCCGGGAGGGCCGCCAGGTTGACGTTGATCGCCTCGTCGTCGCCGGCGCCTTCACCCGTGCGGTTGTCGCCCGTGTGGACGATCGTGTTGTCCGGGGTCTGCTTGTTGTTGAAGAAGACGAAGTGGCCGTCGGAGTAGACCTTGCCCTGCGTGTTGACCGCGATCGCCGAGGCGTCGAGGTCGAAGTCCGTGCCGGTGGTGGTGCGGACGTCCCAGCCGAGGCCCACGGTGACGGCGGTCAGGCCTGGAGCCTCCTTGGTGAGCGAGACGTTGCCACCCTTGGACAGGCTTACAGCCATGGTCGGGAGTCCTTTCCCTCGTTTGCGTACGGCCGTGCGGCGTACGGGCTTGAAGCTACAGCTACCCCTATGAACGCGACGAGGGGTACCGAAGGTTCCAGGTCGCTTTACTTTCTTTGCCAAACGGGTGATGCGCGATAATCGCGTGACGTGCGCCGGTCAGACGCGCGACCATGGGGGCATGTCCGGTCCGTATGTCATCCGTGGCTCCGTCTCGCTCCCCGAGGCCGAGCTCAACTGGCGTTTCTCGCGGTCGTCCGGGCCGGGCGGGCAGCACGTCAACACCAGTGACTCGCAGGTGGAGCTGCGCTTCGACCTCGCCAACACCGAGGCCCTGCCACCGGTGTGGAAGGAGCGGGCGCTGGCACGGCTGGCCGGGCGGCTCGTCGACGGCGTGGTCGTCGTGCGGGCGTCCGAGCACCGCTCCCAGTGGCGCAACCGTGAGACCGCCGCGGTGCGTCTCGCGACCCTCCTTGCCGAGGCCAGCGCACCCCCGCCCAAGCCCCGCACACCGACCCGCATCCCGCGTGGCATCAACGAACGCCGGCTGCGCGAGAAGAAGCAGCGCTCGGACACCAAGCGGGGCCGCTCGGGCCGCGACTGGTCTTGACGGCCACCCTTTGAACTTTCCCCAGAACTTCCCCGCGGTGAGATCAACATGAGCTCACCGGGATTCTCGGTCGCGACCAGCCGGCCATCGCCCGGCACGGGTCATGTCTTTCACATTCGTTCGCGATCGCATCGCATCGCATCGCTTCGATCGCTTCGCATCGATCGCGGCGTCTCGCATCGCGTCCCGGATCGGCCTTTCGGCACGTGCCCGCGGAAATTGAAAAACAGACCGCGCGGTTTCATTCCAGCTGCCGGTATCGGCCCCGGAAATACATCAGCGGTCCGCCTTCCGCGCTCGGCAGTTCGGCGGTGAGGACGCGGCCGATCACAAGGGTGTGGTCCCCGGCCGCCACCCGCTGCTCGGTGCGGCACTCCAGGGTCGCGAGGGCGCCGCCGACCAGGGGCGCGCCCGAGGCCTCGCCGCGCACGTACGGAATGTCCTCGAAGAGCAGGCGGTCGCTGATGCGGCCCTTCATCGCGAAGCGGCCGGCGATGTGGCGCTGGCTCTCGGTCAGCACGGAGACCGCCCACCGCGGCTGTTCGTCGAGCAGGTCGTCCATTCGGGAGCCCTCACGCAGGCTGACCAGCACCAATGGCGGGTCGAGCGACACCGACATGAACGCCGTGGCGGTCATGCCGACGTCCTCGCCGGTCGGCGCCAGCGGGTCGTCCGGGTCCAGCGACGGCTCCTGCGCGGTCACCAGGACCACGCCCGCGGCCAGCCGGGCCAGGGCCGCCTTGAACGCTTCGTTGCTCACCCCCACAGCATGCCCGGTGGCTTCTGCGGCGGTGAGGGAGGGAGTCTTCAGCACGCCGGAAACGCTAATCTCGGCTCTTGCGCGCCCGCATCGGCCATCGGCCCGAGCCGGGTCCTAGGACCAAGGGCGGGGTGAAAGCTCGTAACGTGCATCATGTGCACACACCCACAAAGGCTGTGTTCAGTAAACGCACAGGGAAAACGCAGAAACTCCACGCAATTGCTCACGTTCTCCTGTGACTTGAGTCACAAGGGGCATTTATTGTTGACCCTGTGTACCGAGTGGGCAGCGCGCTGTGATTCAGTGGCAGGGAAAAGTAGCGCCGAAGCAGACCCTTGATTCGCTGCGAGGTCTCGGGGGGAGGGCGAACATGGAGACCGAGTCGGAACCCTACGTCCGTCTTGCGTCCCTGCGACAACTGCATCAGGTCATGGCCGACATGAACACGGCCCGCAGCCTGGCGGACACCCTGCAGACCGTCGCCGACGGCGTGATCACCGCCCTCGGGTTC
The DNA here is from genome assembly GCF_055580905.1 of Streptomyces sp. NPDC031497. NCBI lineage: Bacteria > Bacillati > Actinomycetota > Actinomycetes > Kitasatosporales > Streptomycetaceae > Streptomyces > Streptomyces sp. NPDC031497. Next base: position 427,073 of record NZ_JBVIKO010000004.1, on the reverse strand, counting down.
GAGATGGCGTGCGTGAACCTCGTACGCCCCGACGGCGATCTCGTGGTCGCGGCCCTCTCCGGCAACTCCGCCGCCGAGGCCCTGATCACCGGCCGGGTCGGCTCCCGTGACTCCTGGGACCGGCGGTTGAACATGGGCGAGAAGTGGGGCGACCTCGTCTTCATACCGCACACCGAGGGCTGGGTCCTCGACGACGACGACGTCCCGCAGTGGTACACCGACGGCCCCGCGCCCCGCTTCGAGGACGAGTGGCACCCCTCGGACCGGCTCTTCGCCCCCATGTACACGCCCGGCATCTCGGGCAGCTCCTGCGGCGAACTGCTCGGCGTGATCTCCGTGGACCGCCCGCGCAACGGCCGGCACCCCGGCGCCTGGGGCCGCGAGGCCCTGCAGATGTACGCCTTCCAGGCCGCGATCGCGATCAGCAACGCGCGTCTACGTGCGAACATGCAGCGGGCACTGGTCAGGCTGGAGCGCGAGCAGCAGGCCCTGCGCGCCAGCGAGGAGTCCTTCCGGCAGGCCTTCGAGTACGCCCCCTCCGGCATGGCGATAGCCGAGATGGGCGGCGACCAGCACGGCCGAATACTCCGCACCAACGACGCCCTGTGCCGCCTGCTGGGCCGCCCCGCCTCCGCGATGCGCCGCTACTCCTTCTCCGACCTGGTCCACCCCGAGGACATCGGCACCCTGCTGCGTACGTCGGCGGAGGGCGGCCGCGCGGAACTCCGCCTCGGCCGCCGCGACGGCACCTACGTCTGGGTCTCGCTCCGCAACTCCGTGGTCGCCGACGCGGCCGACGGGCCCCGTTTCCTCCTCACCCACGTCGAGGACATAGAGGAGCGCAAGCGCCGCGAGCTCCAGCTCGCCCACCGCGCCTCCCACGACTCCCTCACCGGCCTGCCGAACTCCGCCGAGCTCCGCTCCCGCCTCGCCTCCCGGCTCTGCCGGCGCGCCGACAGCGACGGCCTGGAGTCCCTGGACGCGGCCTACGGCCACCCCGCCTACGACGCCAACGGCCACGGCTTCGACTTCGCCGCGTCGACCCAGTCGTACGACGGCTTCGACCACCATGTGCACACCGTCGCCCCCGAGGACGGCCGAGACGACGGCGCCAAGGGGCTCGCGGTGCTCTTCTGTGACCTCGACGGCTTCAAGTCGATCAACGACCGGTTCGGGCACAACGCGGGCGACGCGGTCCTCATCGAGGTCGCCCGGCGGCTCAGCCGGGGGGTGCGCGACGGGGACACGGTGGCCCGTCTCGGCGGCGACGAGTTCGTGATCCTCGCCGACGGGCTCGGCAAGGCCGACGCCCAGGACCTCGCCGTACGCCTGCGCAACGAGATCATCCAGCCGATCCGCGCCGAGGGCCGGGCCGTCCGGGTGGGCGCCAGCTTCGGCATCGGGTGGGCGCACTGCGGCATGACGGCGGACGAAGTCCTGAAATCCGCCGACGAGCGGATGTACGTAGAGAAACGATCTCGTCCCAAACAACATCGCCGCGCCGGATGATCCGCAGGTCATCGCATTGATGCGGTCTGAGTCACCCGTTTGGCTCAGTCAGACCGGGTAGGCTCGACTCTCAATACCTGTACCGCATCCGCCCGCACCTGTTGAGGAGTACCAAGGGATGACGCCCGGCGACAACGGCGCGAGCACGCCCGAGGACGACGACCCGTTCGGCTACCTGTACGCCGACGGCCAGGCCAGAGGGGCCCAGCCGCCGTCCGGCTCCGGTGGCTACGGCTACCCGAACGCGGTCAGCAGAGTGCGCTCGGTCGGTGAGCGCACGTACGGCGGACAGCAGCAGGCACCGCAGTACGGCGGCGGCCAGACCATCCCGCAGCAGCAGCCCGGCGCCGGCGGCTACGGGCAGCAGCCGTCCGCGGCCTACCAGGCCCCGGAGACCTTCCCGGGCGGCGCGCCGACCGGCCGCCAGCAGATGCCGTCCTCCGGCCGCGGCCGGGGCCCGAACACCAAGGGCCTCCTCATCGGTGCCATCGCGGTGGTCGCCGCGGTCGTCATAGGCATCAGCGTCGCGATGATGAACGGCAACTCGGACGACGACAAGGCGAGCGGCGACGCCTCCCCTTCCGTGTCCGCGTCCCAGAGCGCCTCACCGTCGCCGTCGAGCACCAGCTCGGCGTCGACGTCCGGCGATATCGCGCCGGTCGACGCGAAGACCTTCCACCTGGACGGCGGCGCGAGCACGGCCTCGGACGTCAAGGGCGCGAAGTCCGACGGCGGCATCTACGTCACCAACTTCAGCCAGACCGGCGCCGGCGTCACCTGGACGGTCAACGGCATCCCGTCGGACGGTCTCTACACCGTCTACGCGCACTACAGCGCCGTACAGGACGAGAGCATGACGCTGTCCATCAACGGCAAGACGTTCGGCAGCAAGTTCCCCCTGGACAACTACACGGGCCAGAGCGACCCGACCAAGGCCTGGACGACCAGCTACACGTACCCCACCCTCACCAAGGGCACCAACGTCATCTCCCTGTCCTGTCAGAGCGGCGACAGTTGCGACGTCCTGCTGGACCAGATGTGGCTGAGGCAGGGCAAGCACACGAACAAGGACTAAGCGGCCGCAGGCCCACCGGTCACCGTGACCTGGCCGAGCAGCTTCTCGTAGGTCGTGCGGTCGAACTCCCCGGCCGCCGGGGCCCGTACCGTCGCCGCCGACAAGGCCACCGCGCGGGACAGGCGGTCCGGCCAGGGGAGTTGCCCGACCAGGCCGGACAGCAGGCCGGCGACCGCTGAGTCACCCGCGCCGGTCGGGTTGCCGTGCTCCCGGGCGGGCGGGACGGCATGCCAGCGGCCCTCCGGGGTGAGCGCCAGCAGGCCCTGCGGGCCCAGTGAGGCGACGACCGTCCGCGCCCCGCGTCGGCGGGCGTCCTGGGTGGCGCGTGCCGGGTCGTGGGATCCGGTGAGTTCGGCCAGTTCGACGGCGTTCGGCTTGACCAGGTCCGGGCGGGCGGCCACCCCGCGCCGCAGCGGCTCCCCGCTGGTGTCGAGGAGGACGGGGACAGCGGCGGCCCGCGCGCTCTTTATCAGCCCCGCGTACGCGCCCACCGGCACTCCCGGCGGCAGGCTCCCGCACAGCGCCACCGCCGAGGCGCCGGGCAGCAGTTCCTCATAGTGGTCGAGGAAGGCGCCCCATTCGGCGGGGGTTATCTGCGGGCCCGGCTCGTTCAACTGGGTCGTGTCACCGGTCAGTTCGTCCACGACCGCGATGGTGCGACGGGTCGGCCCGCTGACCGTCAGCAGCGCGTCCCGCACCCCCGGCACCCCGGCGAGCCGCTCCCGTACCGTGTGTCCGGTGGCGCCGCCCGCGAAGCCGGTGACCGTCGTCTCGTGCCTCAGCGCGGCCAGCACCCGGGCCACGTTCACGCCCTTGCCGCCCGGCCGTTCGGTGACGTCCGAGACGCGGTGCGAGGTGTGCGGGCGCAGTGCGCCGACCCGGTAGGTGATGTCGAGAGCGGTGTTCAGCGTGACCGTGAGGATCACCGGGGGACCTCCCTCGCGCGTGCCCGTGCCGTCCGTCGGGGGCCTCGATCATGCCAAACAGACGGCGACCGGCCTAGAGTTGCCGTCCCTCGGGGGAGGTTGCCCCGGGTTTGGTGTGGAGTACCTCGCGGGCCTGTTCCGCGGCGCGGGCGATGCTCTCACTGACGAAGTCGAGGAAGCGGGCGACGTTCTCCAGGCGGGTGGCGGCCGGGGTGCCGGGGACGAGGACGCCGACGCCCTGCCGTGCGATCTCCACCATCTGGGCGGTGGAGCGGGCGCTGGCCATCATCGACTGGTACCAGATGTCGTCGTCGACGATGTAGCGCTCCCGGCGTCCCTCGCCCTGTTCCCGGCGGGCGAGGCCTTGGCTCTCCAGGAACGCGATCGCCTTGGAGACGGACGCCGGGCTGACGTTCAGGCGCTCGACGAGTTCGGCCGCGGTGAGGCTGCCGGTGTCGGTGAGGGTGAGGGAGGCCATGACGCGGGCGGGCATCGTCGTCATGCCCGAGGCCATCATGACGGTGGTCAGGGTCTCCTCGTACGCGCGCACGGCCTCGGGGTCGCGTCCGTGGGCCGGCAAGGGCGCCTCGGTCCCTCGGGGCGCGGTCTGCCCGCGTCGGTGGGCGCGGCGTTCGGTGGCGCGGTGGGCCAGGTCGGCACGGTAGTCGGTGGGACCGCCATTGCGCATGACCTCGCGGGTGACCGTCGAGGTCGGGCGGTCGAGGCGTCGGGCGATCTCGGCGTAGGCGAGGCCGTCGGCCAGTCCCAGCGCGATCTGCTGGCGTTCCTGCTGGGTGAGCCTGCCTCCCGGCATCGCGGTCTCCTTCGTGCCCCTCGACGGTCCCTGTGGCCTCCAGCATAGCGTTCACTTCCAGGTCATTGCAACGAGCGCATGACCATCGTTGCATTCATCTCGAAAGCCAATGCAACACTTTCCCGGCTCTGACCTGTATTTATGGCGATTGCGCGCAACGAGTCTGTTGCCTGAGCAGTGAATGCAACGTAGCTTTTCGTTCATCGGAAACGACGAGTCACAGGAGAGCGTGATGCAGAAGTTCGCCACCCCCGCCACCATCTCGGCCGTCCTGGAGATCCCCGCCGGACGCATCCAGTTCATCGCCGCGGACCGCGCCGACACCACCGTCGAGGTCCGGGCCGCCGACCCCGCCAAGAGCCGTGACGTCAAGGCCGCCGAGCAGACCACCGTCGCCTACGCCGACGGCGTCCTGCGGATCACCGCCGCGGCCTCCGGCAACCAGCTCTTCGGCCCGTCCGGATCGGTCGAGGTCACCGTCCAGCTGCCCGCCGGCTCCCGTGTCGAGGCCAAGACGGCAGGCGCCGAGCTGCGCGGCGTCGGACGCCTCGGTGACGTCGTGATCGAGGGCGCGTACCGGCAGATCAAGATCGACGAGGCCGCGGACGTCCGCCTCACCGCACTCGACGGCGACGTCGAGATCGGCCGGCTGGGCGGTCCCGCGGAGATCAGCACCACGCGGGGCGACATCCGGATCGCCGAGGCCGTACGCGGCGCGGTCGTGCTCCGCACCCAGGACGGCGACATCTCGGTCGGCGCCGCCGCCGGCGTCTCGGCCGCCCTGGACGCCGAAACCGGCTACGGCCGCGTCAGCAACTCCCTCAAGAACGACGGCACCGCCGAACTCGACATCCGCGCCACCACGTCCCGCGGCGACATCACCGCCCGCAGCCTCTGAGGAAGCTGCACCAGGACCACCCCGGCAGGGCCCCGCCGCCGATCCACGTGCGGGGCCCGCGGGAGCCGTACCCGACACGCTCACACGAACAGGGAGCAGACATGGCGAAGAACAGCACTTCCGCGGCCGGTTCGCAGTGGACCGGCATGGTGCCGGTCGACGACACGGCCCTGGCCGTCACCGACAGCGGCGGCAGCGGTATCCCGGTGGTCTACCTCAACGGCCAGTTCGCCACGCAGGGGTACTGGCGGCGGACCGTCGCCGCACTGGGCCCGCAGTGGCGGCACATCACCTACGACGAACGGGCTCGCGGCAGGAAGTCGGGGCGCTCGGCGGACTACTCCTTCGAGGCCGCCGTGCGGGATGTCGATGCAGTGCTCGCGGCCAGAGGTGTGGACCGCGCGCTGGTGGTGGGCTGGTCCTACGGGGCGGTCGTCGCGGCGCACTGGGCCGCCCGTAATCCGGCACGTGCCCTGGGCGCGGTCCTGGTCGACGGAGCCGCACCGCACGACTGGCTCGACGAGGCCATGGAGCAGCGGATCCGGAAGCTGTTCCGGCGGATGGGCTGGTTCATGCCGCTGCTGCGCCCGACGGGCCTGACCCCGCGGATGAACCCCGCACAGATGGCGGACTCCAACATCGAGCTCGGCAGGCTCTCCCGCGCACGCGAGCTGGGCCCCGTGCTGGACGGCATCACCGTCCCGGTGCGGTACGTGCTTGCCTCCGGGTCCTCCCTCGGCAGCAAGGGCGACGAGCAGGAAGAGATCCGCGCCAGCCTCGACCAGGTGTTCGAGCGCAACCCGAACCTCCGGCTGAGCGCGAAGGTCGCCAGCAATCACGGCGCGATCCTGAAGAAGGACTTCCAGGCCGTCGCCGACGCCGTGCGCGAGGTCGCCGCCCTCGACCACGAGGGGCGCTGACGGTGCGATCAGCGGCTTGACCCGGACGGCCCCGCCACCACATCGAGGTGGCGGGGCCGCCGCTTCAGCGAACGGCGACCGACGGCAGCTCCGGTACGACCACCCACGCGCCCTGCCGCATCACGCCCTTCAGCGTGAAGTCGGCGTCCAGGACGAGCAGGTCGGCGTCCTTGCCGGGCTCCAGGGAGCCGACGCGGTCGTAACGGCCCAGCAGCCGGGCCGGGTTGGCGGACAGCGCGGCGACGGCGTGCTCGACGGGCAGCCGGTCCACGGTCACCGCCCGCCGCAGCGCGCGGTCCAGGGTCAGCGTGGACCCGGCGATGGAACCGCCCTCCACCAGCCGGGCGACCCCGTCGGTGACCTCGACCTCCAGCGGGCCCAGGAGGTAGCGGCCGTCACCGCTGCCGGCCGCGTCCATGGCGTCCGTGATGAACGCGACCCGGTCGGGGCCCGCGTGATGGAAGGCCAACTGCAGGGCGGCCGGGTGGAGATGGGTGCCGTCGTTGATCAGCTCGACGGTCACCCGCTCGTCCTCCAGGAGGGCGGCGATCGGGCCGGGGGCGCGGTGGCCGATCTGCGGCATCGCGTTGAAGAGGTGGGTGGCGACCGTGGCGCCCGCGTCGATGGCCTCCAGCGTCTGCTCGTACGACGCGTCCGTGTGGCCGACGGCGGCGATCACGCCCTGCTCGGCGAGCAGCCGTACGGACTCGATGCCGCCGGGGAGTTCGGTGGCGAGCGTCACCATGCTGGCGTGGCCGCGCGCCGCGTCGACCAGCTTGCGGACCTCCGCCGGGTCCGGGTCGCGCAGCAGCGCCTCGGAGTGGGCGCCCTTGCGGCACGGGGAGATGAACGGGCCCTCGAAGTGGATACCGGCGATCTCCCCCTGCTCGGCCAGCTCCGAGAGCAGGCCGGCCTGGCGGGCGAGGACGTCCATGTCGTCGGTGACGGTGGAGACGACCAGGGTGGTGGTGCCGTGCGCGCGGTGCGTGTGGACGCCGGTGAGGACCTGCTCCGCGGTGCCGGAGCTGAAGGAGGCTCCGCCGCCGCCGTGGTTGTGGATGTCGACGAATCCTGGCAGGAGCCAGTGGCCGGTGACGTCGATGACCTGGGCGTTTTCCGGGGCGGTGGCGGCGATTTTCGTGCCGTCGACGACCACTTGGCCCTTGTCGACGACTCCGGTCGGGAGGACTACGCGGGCGCCGTCGAGGACCAGGCCGTTCGACCCCGGCTGCGGGTGCGTGGGGGCTGGTCGCGCCCACGCGGCGGTAGCCGCAGATTCAGCACTGCCCCGCGCCCCTGAGGGGGCGCTGTTGTGCGGCTCGTTGGCGGCCATCAGGGGGTTACCTCCGGAGTTGTCGTCGCTAGTAGGTCCTGGGCGAGCAGGCCCGCCCCCAAACAGCCGGCCGTGTCTCCCAGTGCCGCCGGGACGATCGCCGGCAGTTTCTGGAAGGTCACCCGGCTCTGTACGGCCTCCCTCAGGGGCTCGAACAGCACATCCCCGGCCTCCGCCAGGCCGCCGCCGATGATCAGGACACGCGGGTCCAGCAGGGTCAGGGCCGTGACGAGGCCGTCGGCCAGGGCGGCCACCGCCTCCCGCCAGACCCGGACGGCGTTCGGGTCGCCGGACGTGACGGACTTCGCGCAGTCGGCCGCGTCCGCGTCCGGGTCACCGGTCGCCCTCGCCCACGCCTCGCTCACCGCGGCCGCCGACGCGTACCGCTCCAGACAGCCGCGCTGCCCGCACGGACACGGCGCGCCCTGCGGTCGTACGACGATGTGGCCGATCTCGCCCGCGAAGCCGTGCGCGCCCGACTCCACCCGGCCGTCCAGGCCGAAGCCGCCCGCGATACCGGTGCCGAGCGCCACGAAGAAGAAGCGGTCCGCACCCTGGCCCGCACCGAGCCGGCCCTCCGCCAGGCCGCCGGTGCGCACGTCGTGGCCGAGGGCGACCGGGATGCCGAGGCGCTCGGCGAGGAGGGCGCGCAGGGGTACGTCGCGCCAGCCGAGGTTGGCCGCGTAGACGGCGATGCCGTTCGGCTCGTCGACTATGCCGGGTACGGCGAGGCCGGCCGCGGCCGCGCCCTCGCCGAAGTGCTTCTCGCCGTACGCGTACAGGTCGGCGGCGAAGTCGAGGATGGCGGCGACGACGGCCTCGGGGCCGCGGTCGCGGCCGGTCGACCGGCGGTCCTGGTGGAGCAGCTCGCCGTCCGGCCCGACCAGCGCGGCCTTCATTCCGGTGCCGCCCACGTCCAGGGCGATGACATGTCTCACGGGAACAGTGTGGCCCGCCGACCCGTAAGAGGTCTAGTCCACTTGCGTGGTGTAGACCTTGTGGTTCGAGATATTGAACGGCGAGACAGTTGGACAGGGGTAGTTCACGTGCGGCGGCGTAGGGCAGGAATGATCGCGGTGGTGTCCGCAACGGGCATGACGGCGGTTCTTGGTGGCTGTGGGACGACCGGATCCTCGGACGTCACCCTCAGACTCGTCGCAGCCGACTACGGAGACTCCGCCGCCAACAGCTCCCAGAAGTACTGGGACAAGCTGGCCAGGGCGTACGAGGCCAAGCACTCCGACGTGAAGGTCGACGTCACCGTCTACTCGTGGAACGACGTCGACCGCAAGGTCAAGGACATGGTCGCCGCAGGGAAGGCGCCCGACCTGGCGCAGATCGGCTCGTACGCCGACTACGCGGCCGCCGGCAAGCTGTACGAGGCCGGGGAGCTGCTCTCCATCCCGGTGCAGGCCGACTTCCCCTCCCAGCTCGCCGAGGCGGGCCAGTGGAACCACGCGCAGTACGGCATACCCTTCGCCGCGTCCACGCGCGTCCTCTTCTACAACAAGACCCTCTTCACCGAGGCCGGCATCACCCCGCCCACCACGTGGAAGGAGCTGGCGGCCGACGCGCAGGCGCTCAAGGAGCACGGGGTGAAGTACCCGTACGCGCTGCCGCTCGGCCCCGAGGAGGCGCAGGCGGAGACCATGCAGTGGCTGCTCAGCGGCGGCAGCGGCTACACCGACGACATCGGCACGTACACGATCGACTCCGCGCAGAACATCGACACCTTCACCTGGCTCAAGGACGAGCTGGTGGGCAAGGGCCTGACCGGACCGACGGCGCCCGGAAAGCTGAACCGCGCGACCGCGTTCGCCGCGTTCGCCGACGGCCAGGTCGGCATGCTCAACGGCCACCCCACGCTCATCAAGCAGGCCGAGAAGAAGGGCGTGAAGTTCGGCACGGTCCCGATGCCGGCCCGCGCAGGCCAGACCGCCACCACCGCCTCCATGGGCGTCACCGACTGGATGGTGGCGTTCAGGCAGAACGGCCACGCGGAGCAGGTCGGCGACTTCCTCGACTACGTCTACAACGAGAAGAACGTCCTCGACTTCTCCCGCGAGTACGGTCTGCTGCCGGTCACCACGTCCGCGTCCCAGACGATGACCGACTCCCCGACGGCCCAGGACAAGCAGCTCCTCCCCTTCCTGGAACAGCTGCCGACCTCCGAGCTCTACCCGGCCGGCAAGACCTCCTGGGCCGCGATCAGCGCCGACGTCAAGAAGCAGATAGGGACCGTGGTCACGTCGACGGGCGACCCGACCGCGGTGCTCACCCGGATCCAGTCCGAGGCCGCGGCGGCGGACAGCCGTACGACGACGGGCTGAGCGTTACGGTTCTCGGCATGGACCGGCAAGAACTGGGCGCACGCGAGCAGACGATCCTCGCCCTGGAACGCCGGGGCTTCCCGAGCCCCGGCGCGAAGGAACGGGCGATCCGCGAGGAACTGGACCTGGCGCCGGTCCGCTACTACCAGCTCCTCAACGCCCTCCTCGACGACGAGCGGGCGCTGGCCCACGACCCGGTGACGGTGAACAGGCTGCGGAGGGTGCGGGACGCGCGGCGGGGGGACCGCTGACGGGGGCTGTGGGCCGCTGGGATCTGCGGGCCGGTGGGGGCTGGGCGCGCCCACGCGGTGGAGCCGCATATGGATACAGCCCCGCGCCCCTCAAGGGGCGCTCGGATACTGTCGGCCATATGGGCACCCACTCCACGGAACCCCTTCCGACCCCTCGCACCCCCGCCGGTCGCGACGGCCTCGCCGCTCTTCTCTCGCGGCCACGCTCCGCGCTGATCGGCCTCGACTTCGACGGGACCCTCGCGCCGATCGTCGCCGACCCGGAGCAGGCGCGGGCTCACCCGGACGCCGTACCGGCCCTGGCCGCCCTCGCGCCGAAGGTGGCCGCCGTCGCCGTCATCACCGGCCGCCCCGCCGAGATCGCCGTCCGCTACGGCGGCTTCGCCGGTGTCCCCGGCCTGGACCACCTCGTCGTCCTCGGCCACTACGGCGCCGAGCGCTGGGACGCGGCGACAGGCGAGATCACCGCGCCCCCGCCGCACCCCGGCATCGCCGCCGTCCGCGCCGAACTCCCGGCCGTCATCGACGGCGCGGGGGCGCACGGCACCTGGATCGAGGACAAGGGCCGTGCCGTGGCCGTCCACACCCGCCGGGCCGACGACCCCCAGGCCACCTTCGAGTCCCTCCGCGCCCCCCTGACCGACCTGGCCACCCGCCACGCCCTGATCGTCGAACCGGGCCGCCTGGTCCTGGAACTGCGTCCCCCGGGCATGGACAAGGGAGTGGCACTGCGCGAGTACGCGAGGGAGATCGGCGCGGGCACGGTCCTCTACGCAGGCGACGACCTGGGCGACATCCCGGCCTTCGCAGCCGTGGAGAAACTACGGGCGGAAGGCGTCCCGGGCCTCCTGGTATGCAGCGGCAGCGAGGAGGTCACCGAGCTCGCGGAGCGGGCCGACCTGGTGGTGGACGGCCCGGAGGGAGTAGTACGGCTCCTGAAAGGCGTAGCTGAGCAAAGCGCCCCGTAAGGGGTGCGGGGAACTGCGCGGCAAGCCCCCACCGGGCCCGCGCGTGCCCCTCATTCCCGCAGTGCCCCCAACTGCTCAAGAAACCAGGCCGCCGGCGGCAACGCCGTAGCCGCCGCAGCGAGCCGCTTCGTCCGCTCCGCCCGCTCCTCCACCCCCATGGCCAACGCCTGCTGCAAAGCCTCGGCCGTCCCCCCGATGTCGTACGGGTTCACAACGATCGCGTCCTCGCCCAGCTCCTCGTACGCCCCCGCCTCCCGCGAGAGCACCAGCACGCACCCCTCGTCCGACACCACCGGCATCTCCTTGGCGACCAGGTTCATGCCGTCCCGGATCGGGTTCACCAAGGCCACGTCGGCCAGCCGGTAGGCCGCCAGCGAGCGGGCGAAGTCGTCCTTCACATGCAGCACCACCGGCGTCCAACCTGCCGTCCCGTACGCCGAGTTGATCTCGTCCGCGACCCGCTGCACCTCGGCCGTGTAGTCGCGGTACACCGCGAGGTCCTGCCGCGACGGATACGCGAACGCGACGTGCACCACCCGCTCCCGCCACTCGGGGTGGTCGTCGAGCAGCTGCCGGTACGCCAGCAGCCCCCGCACGATGTTCTTCGACAGCTCGGTCCGGTCCACCCGGACGATCGTCCTGCGGCCCTCGCCGATCTCCTCCCGCAGCGCCCGCATCCGCTCGTCCACGTCCGGCTCGTGCGACCGCTTCCGCAGGAACTCCGCGTCGGCCCCCAGCCCGTGCACCCCGATCCGGGTATCCCCGGCCGCCGGGATCCCCGGGCCCAGCACCGCGTGACAGCAGGCCACGAACGCGTCCGCCCACCGCCGGGTCAGGAACGCCGCGTGATCGGCGCCCAGGATCCCGCCGAGCAGCTCCGCCGCGATGTCGTCGGGGAGCAGCCGGAAGTAGTCCGGCGGGGCCCACGGGGTGTGGGAGAAATGGCCGATACGGAGATCCGGCCGCAGCCGCCGCAGCATCCGCGGGGCCAGCGCCAGGTGGTAGTCCTGGATGACGACCACCGCACCCTCGCCCGCCTCCTGCGCCAGCGCCTCGGCGAACGCCTGGTTGTAGGCCTGGTACGACGCCCACCGCCGCCGGAACTCCGCGTCGAAGACCGGCTCCAGCGGGGTCTGGTAGAGCATGTGGTGGACGAACCAGAGCACCGAGTTCGCGATGCCGTTGTACGCGTCGGAGAACACGTCCGGGTCGATGTCGAGCATCCGGACCTGCTGCCCGCCGGTGTCCCCGGCCGGCAGCCGGCCGCCCTCGGCCCGCCGTACCGCCTCCCGGTCTCCGTCGCTCAGCGCCGCGCACACCCACACCGCGTTCGCGTCCGGCCCGATCGCCGACAGCCCCGAGACCAGCCCGCCGCCACCCCGCTTGGCGTGCAGCGCACCGCCTTCGCCCACTTCATACGAAACCGGGCCGCGGTTGGACGCGACCAGCACCTCAGCACCGCCGGTGAAAGCCATACGCCACAACCTAGCCCGGCCCGGAAACGCTCAAACGTACGGCCGTGCCCGACGCGCCGCCGTATACGGCCGTACGTAGAAGTCACGCCACCCGGCGCTCGGCGTACTCGGCGATCTCCGCCATCGGCGGTCGTTCCTCGGTGTCCACGGAGTAGGTGCGCGGCTCGAAGCCGTCCTCGCCCCGTTCGAACTGGGTCAGGGCGGGCCGGATCAGATGCCCGCGGGCCAGCCGCAGCTGGGCGGTGCGGTAGATCGCGGCGGACATCCGGCCGAGGGCCTGGCCGTCCTGGTGGCGGTGTTTGCGGACCCCCACGTCGACCTGCGCCAACGCGTTGAGCCCCACCAGGTGCAGGGCGTCGACCAGCATGCCCAGCTCCACGCCGTAGCCGACCGGGAAGGGGAGCTGTTCGAGGAGCGAGCGGCGGGCCGCGTACTCGCCGCCGAGCGGCTGGACGAACCCGGCCAGCTGCGGCCAGTGCATGTTCAGCAGCGGGCGGGCCATCAGTTCGGTGACCCGGCCGCCCTGTCCGGCCGAGCCGGCGAGCGGGCGGTCGTACATCGCCTTGACCAGGTCCACGTCCGGGTCGGTCAGCAGCGGGCCGACGATCCCGGTGACGAAGTCGGAGGAGAAGTCACGCAGGTCGGCGTCGATGAAGCAGACGATGTCGCCGGTGGTGACCAGGAGGGAGCGCCAGAGGACCTCGCCCTTGCCGGGGACGGCGGGGATGCGCGGCAGGATCGTGTCGCGGTGGACGACCCGGGCGCCGGCCGCCGCGGCCACCGCCGCCGTACGGTCGGTGGAACCGGAGTCGACGACCACGATCTCGTCGACGAGCGGCACCTGCCGCATGAGGTCGTGACGGATGATCGCGACTATGTCGCCGACCGTCTCCTCCTCGTTGAGCGCGGGCAGCACGACGGAGACGGACTGACCGGTGCGCTGCTTGGCGGCGAGTATCCGGTGCAGCGGGCGGTCGTTCATGGACCAGGAGCGGGTGGCCAGCCAGCGCTCGACTTCTTCCAGCACAGTCAGCGGCTCCTCACTGTCACGGTCACACTGCGAGGTGTGATCCATCTCGCGGTTCGGACGACTATCTCAACTGTCCTGGCCTTCGGTTACAGTCTTGAACAACGCCGATGACCATCGCATGTCCTGAGGTCACCGAGCGTTGACAACTGCATACCGCTCATCCAGAGGGGCAGAGGGATACGGCCCGATGAAGCCCCGGCAACCCTCCAGTCGGTTACTCGTGGATCGCTGATCAATGTCGATCACTCGCGAGGCTCCCGACTAGGGAAGGTGCCAAATCCGTCTCACGGCGAGATGCGTCGTGAGGAAGATGAGGAGAAAGGGCCTCGCCTCACATGGCTGTGCAGACTGCTGCGACCACCACCGACTCCACGACCGTCGACCTTGGTCCCGCCACCGCCCTGAGCTGCCGCGAGTGCGGCCACCGCGTGCCGCTCGGCCCGGTGTTCGCCTGCGAGGAGTGTTTCGGCCCGCTCGAAATCGCGTACGACTTCTCGGCCTACGACACCGAGGAGCTGCGGAAGCGGATCGAAGCGGGTCCCGCGAACATCTGGCGCTACGCGCCGCTGCTGCCCGTCCCCGCGGACGTGGCGACCAAGCCGAACATCAACCCGGGCTGGACCAAGCTCGTCCAGGCCGACAACCTGGCGAAGGAGCTGGGCGTCACCGGCGGCCTGTACGTCAAGGACGACTCCGGCAACCCGACGCACTCCTTCAAGGACCGGGTCGTCGCCCAGGCCGTCGAGGCCGCGCGCGCCTTCGGCTACACCACGCTCTCCTGCTCCTCCACCGGCAACCTGGCCGGCGCGGTCGGTGCCGCCGCCGCCCGGGCCGGCTTCCGCTCCTGCGTGTTCATCCCGCACGACCTGGAGCAGGGCAAGATCGTCATGGCCGCGATCTACGGCGGCGAGCTCGTCGGCATCGAGGGCAACTACGACGACGTGAACCGTTTCTGCTCCGAGCTGATCGGTGACTCGGCCGGTGAGGGCTGGGGCTTCGTCAACGTCAACCTGCGGCCGTACTACGCGGAGGGCTCCAAGACCCTGGCGTACGAGATCTGCGAGCAGCTCGGCTGGCGGATCCCCGACCAGCTGGTCGTCCCGATCGCCTCCGGCTCGCAGCTCACGAAGATCGACAAGGGGCTGCAGGAGCTGATCAAGCTCGGGCTCGTCGAGGACAGGCCGTACAAGATCTTCGGCGCGCAGGCCGAGGGGTGCTCGCCGGTGTCGGTGGCCTACAAGGCGGGCCACGACGTGGTGCGGCCGCAGAAGCCGAACACCATCGCCAAGTCCCTCGCCATCGGCAACCCGGCCGACGGGCCGTACGTCCTGGACATCGCGCGCCGTACCGGCGGTGCGGTGGAGGACGTGACCGACGAGCAGGTCGTCGACGCGATCAAGCTGCTCGCGCGGACCGAGGGAATCTTCGCGGAGACCGCCGGCGGGGTGACGGTCGGAGTCACCAGGAAGCTCATCGAGAATGGGCTGATCGATCCGGCGAAGTCGGTCGTTGTACTCAACACGGGTGACGGACTGAAGACACTGGACGCCGTGGCGGGGACCGGGCTCACGGCGACTATTCGCCCGAATCTCGAGTCTTTCCGCGAGGCCGGGCTCGCCTGAGCCAGCCGTAAAAAACCAGGGCGTTGTCCCGATCGGAGGTTCACACGTGAGCGTCACCGTTCGCATCCCCACCATCCTGCGTACCTACACCGGTGGTCAGGCCGAAGTCAGTGCCGAAGGAGGCACCCTCGGCGAAGTCATCTCCGATCTGGAGAAGAAGCACACCGGGATCGCCGCCCGCGTTCTCGACGACGAGGGCAAGCTGCGCCGGTTTGTGAATGTGTACGTCAATGATGACGATGTGCGGTTCGAGCAGGGCCTGGAGACGGCCACCCCGGACGGTGCCGGCGTCTCCATCATCCCGGCCGTCGCCGGCGGTTGACCTGCTGACAGGCTGATCGAATGACCGAACATTACCTTCGGTAACGCCGATCACCGACTGTTCACCCGATTGCCCCCTCCGCGAGAGAAGCGGAGGGGGCAATTCTGTGTGGTTGAGCGCGGTACAGTTGGGGAACGCGGTTCCGATCTCCAGGTCGGGAGCCCCGTATTCGATACCGCTGACCCGATAAGAAGTAGCCAAAGTGCGCGGGTTATATGCGGCTTTTGTGGCTTTTATGGGGCCCGACTTGCCCTGAATTCGGCCGAATTCTTGCTACATTCCGGACCCTTCCCGTCCAGAATTCTCGTCCGATTGACCTGTTGCAGACGGCAGTTGGACAGATACATTCAGCCGCGGTCGACGCGTTCCGGCGCACGCCCCCAAACCTGTGGGGGGTGAGGTCTGACCCGGATCCGCGAAGTGTGGATCTGTGCAAGGGCCAGTAATAGGGGAGTTAGGCATGGCTCAGGGCACCGTCAAGTGGTTCAACGCGGAGAAGGGGTACGGCTTCATCGCGGTCGACGGTGGTGCGGATGTTTTCGTCCACTACAGTGCGATTCAGATGGACGGCTACCGCACCCTGGAGGAAGGTCAGCGGGTCGATTTCGAGATCTCGCAGGGCCAGAAGGGGCCGCAGGCGGACATGGTCCGGCTCGCGACCAGCTGAAGCACGCGCCGACTGACAGCGTCGTTCTTCTTTCTTTGTCGGAGGGCTCGTATCCCATGGGGAGTCATGGGTTACGAGCCCTTTGGCATGCCCGGGGCGAGTGGGCCGGCGCACCCCGCGGGTGCGGCCCGGTGCGCCGCCCTGCGCGCGGCCCAGTCTCCCGGAGGCGCTTGCACTCGGCATGGGCGAGTGCTAATCATTGGCGTTAGCACTCTGAAGGTGAGAGTGACAAAAATGGACCGGGTCGGTGAGGCCCGCAGGCCGGGTGGGGCAAGGAACCCACGGGTCGGCGAGCCGTCCGTCGCGGGCGCGGGCGCGGTCCGAAGACTCACCCCCAGTCCTGGAGGGACCACTTCACATGGCCAAGATCATCGCGTTCGACGAGGAGGCGCGGCGCGGCCTTGAGCGCGGTATGAACCAGCTCGCCGACGCCGTCAAGGTCACCCTCGGCCCCAAGGGCCGCAACGTCGTCCTTGAGAAGAAGTGGGGCGCCCCCACGATCACCAACGATGGTGTGTCCATCGCCAAGGAGATCGAGCTGGAGGACCCGTACGAGAAGATCGGCGCCGAGCTGGTCAAGGAAGTCGCCAAGAAGACGGACGACGTCGCCGGTGACGGTACGACCACCGCGACCGTGCTCGCCCAGGCCCTGGTCAAGGAAGGCCTGCGCAACGTCGCCGCCGGCGCCAACCCGATGGCCCTGAAGCGCGGTATCGAGAAGGCCGTCGAGGCCGTCTCCGGTGCCCTGCTCGAGCAGGCGAAGGATGTCGAGACCAAGGAGCAGATCGCCTCCACGGCCTCCATCTCCGCCGCCGACACCCAGATCGGCGAGCTCATCGCCGAGGCGATGGACAAGGTCGGCAAGGAAGGCGTCATCACCGTCGAGGAGTCCCAGACCTTCGGTCTGGAGCTGGAGCTCACCGAGGGTATGCGCTTCGACAAGGGCTACATCTCGGCGTACTTCGCCACCGACATGGAGCGTATGGAGGCGTCCCTCGACGACCCGTACATCCTGATCGCCAACTCGAAGATCGGCTCCGTCAAGGACCTGCTCCCGCTCCTGGAGAAGGTCATGCAGTCGGGCAAGCCGCTGCTGATCATCGCCGAGGACGTCGAGGGCGAGGCCCTGTCGACCCTGGTCGTCAACAAGATCCGCGGCACCTTCAAGTCCGTCGCGGTCAAGGCCCCGGGCTTCGGCGACCGCCGCAAGGCGATGCTGAACGACATCGCCATCCTCACCGGTGGCGAGGTCATCTCCGAGGAGGTCGGTCTCAAGCTGGAGAACACGACCCTCGACCTGCTGGGCCGCGCCCGCAAGGTGGTCATCACCAAGGACGAGACCACCATCGTCGACGGCGCCGGCTCCACCGAGCAGGTCCAGGGCCGGGTCAACCAGATCCGCGCCGAGATCGAGCAGTCCGACTCGGACTACGACCGCGAGAAGCTCCAGGAGCGCCTGGCCAAGCTCGCCGGTGGCGTCGCCGTCATCAAGGCCGGTGCCGCGACCGAGGTCGAGCTCAAGGAGCGCAAGCACCGCATCGAGGACGCCGTTCGCAACGCGAAGGCGGCCGTCGAGGAGGGCATCGTCGCCGGTGGTGGCGTGGCCCTGCTCCAGGCCTCCCAGGTGTTCGAGAAGCTGGAGCTCGAAGGTGACGAGGCGACCGGCGCCAACGCCGTGAAGCTCGCCCTGGAGGCCCCGCTCAAGCAGATCGCCGTCAACGGTGGTCTCGAGGGTGGCGTCGTCGTCGAGAAGGTGCGCAACCTTCAGGTCGGCCACGGCCTGAACGCCGCGACCGGCGAGTACGTCGACATGATCGCCGAGGGCATCATCGACCCGGCGAAGGTGACGCGCTCTGCCCTGCAGAACGCCGCCTCCATCGCCGCGCTGTTCCTGACCACCGAGGCCGTCATCGCCGACAAGCCGGAGAAGGCCGCCGCGGCCGCTCCGGGCGGCATGCCGGGCGGTGACATGGACTTCTGATCGACCTCTGGCCGATCGCTCGTCCTGACCGAGGGCGGCACCCCCTGTTCGACAGGGGGTGCCGCCCTCGGGCGTTTCCGCCTCGATGGCGGCCGTGAATCCGTGTCCGGGGTCACACGGCTTTCGGGCGGGGGCGGGAATGGGTACGTACGGGCAGGCCGTTGTGCACGTATGTGCACTCAATGCGTGTGCACATACCGTCCGGTCTACGACTTACCATGAGGAGCCCCCCACGTGACCGTCTCCACGCCTCCCGCCTCCCGCGCGGCCGAGATCCTCTCCCGTCCGATCACCCTGAACGGGCTCACGGTTCCCAACCGGATCGTGATGGCGCCGATGACCCGGCAGTTCAGCCCGGGCGGCGTCCCCGGCGAGGACGTGGTCTCGTACTACGCCCGCCGGGCCGCCGCCGGTGTCGGTCTGATCGTCACCGAGGGCACGTACGTCGGTCACGACTCGGCCGGGCAGAGCAGCCGCATCCCGCGGTTCCACGGCGAGGAGCAGCTGGCGGGCTGGGCGAAGGTCGCCGAGGGGGTGCACGCGGCCGGCGGCACCATCGTCCCGCAGCTGTGGCACATCGGCATGGTGCGCAAGCAGGGCCAGCCCCCGTTCGCGGACGCCCCCGCCGTCGGCCCCTCCGGCATCCGCCTGGACGGCACCGAGGGCGAGGGCAAGGCGATGACCGGCCAGGACCTGGACGACGTCATCCGCGCGTTCGCCGAGGCCGCGGCCGACGCCGAGCGCATCGGCTTCGACGGCGTCGAGCTGCACGGGGCCCACGGCTACCTCCTCGACCAGTTCCTGTGGGCGGGCACCAACCGCCGTACCGACGCCTACGGCGGTGACCCGGTCGCCCGCACCAAGTACGCGGCCGAGCTCGTGGCCGCCGTACGCGCGGCGGTCTCCCCGGAGTTCCCGGTGATCTTCCGCTACTCGCAGTGGAAGTCGGACAACTACGACGCCCGTCTCGCCGAGACCCCGGAGGAGCTGGAGGCGATCCTCACCCCGCTGGCGGCGGCCGGTGTCGACGTCTTCCACGCCTCCACCCGGCGCTACTGGCTGCCCGAGTTCGAGGGCTCCGACCTGAACCTGGCCGGCTGGACCAAGAAGCTCACCGGGAAGCCGACCATCACCGTCGGCTCGGTCGGCCTCGACGGCGACTTCATCAAGGGCTTCGCGGGCGAGGGCTCCCCGGTCCGGGGCATCGAGGACCTCCTCGACAGCCTGGAGCGCGAGGAGTACGACATGGTCGCCGTCGGCCGCGCCATCCTCCAGGACCCGGAGTGGGCGGCGAAGGTGCTCGCCGGGCGCACGGAGGACCTGAAGTCGTACGACGCGACGGCGCTCAAGAGCCTGAGCTGAGAGCTTGAGCCGAGAGCCTGAGCTGAGAGCTTGAGCCGAAGGCTTGAGCTGAGAGCTTGAGCCGAAGGCCTGAGCCGAATCACCCCGTTCGCCCTCGGTCCGGCCGGCGACCAGCCGGCCGGACCGAGGGCGTCGGCGTCGCTGGTGGAGCTGGGAGGGTCGGCCGGTCCGCCGTGCCACACCTTCCATGCGCGCGATCCGTGGGCCCATGAGACCGTGGACGAGATCGACGAGGCGCAGGCCAGGGCGTTCTTCGCCCGGCATGGCTGATGGGTTCACCCATACGGGTGAGGGGTGTTCGGCACTCGTGCGAAGTGCCGGACGTTCCACGAGTGACCGGCCGTGATGACGGCAGCGCCCCCACCGAAAGCGAGCGAGCATGACGACAAGTCAGTCTCCGCAGCCGCCCCACGCCGCCGAGGGACCGATCGTACGCACCGCGGCGGGCGCCGTCCGAGGGTTGCGGGAGGACGGGCTGGCGGTCTTCCGGGGCATACCGTTCGCCGAGCCCCCGGTGGGGGAGGCGAGGTTCGCGGCGCCCCGCCCGGCACGCGCGTGGGACGGGACGCGCGACGCGTACGCGTTCGGGCCGCCGCCCCCGCAGGACCTGGGCGTCCAGGGACGCACGGGTGTCCTGGAGGCACCCGAGGGCGACGACTGGCTGACGGTGAACGTCTGGACACCCGACCCGGACCCGGCGGCCCGCCGCCCGGTGATGGTGTGGATCTACGGCGGCGCCTACAAGCTGGGCCACTCCGGCAGCCCCGGCTACGACGCCCAGCACATCGCACGTGACGGCGACGTGGTCGTGGTCTCCCTCAACTACCGCGTGGGAATGGAAGGTTTCGTCCAGATCGAGGGGGCGCCCGCCAACCGGGGCCTGCTGGACCAGGTGGCGGCGCTGGAGTGGGTGCGGGAGAACATCGCGGCCTTCGGCGGCGACCCCGACCAGGTCACGGTCTTCGGGGAGTCGGCGGGCGGCGGGTCGGTGGCCGCGCTGCTGGCGATGCCCAGGGCGCGGGGCCTGTTCCGGCGGGCGATCGCCCAGAGCGTGCCGGGCACGTTCTTCTCCACCGAACTGGCCGCGGACATCGCACAGGCCCTGGCGGCGGAGGCCGGCCTGCGCCCCACGCTGGCCGACCTGGCGACGACCGATCCGCGCCGGCTGACGGAGGTGGGCCAGTCGCTGGGCGTCAAGATGCCTCAGTACATGGGCCGTTGGGGGCAGATCGCGCCGACGGTGACACCGTTCTCCCCGGTGGTCGACGGTGAGGTGCTGCCCACCACCCCCTGGCAGGCGCTGGCCTCCGGTTCCGCCCGGGACGTGGACCTCCTCGTGGGCCACAACCGCGACGAGTACCGCCTCTTCCTGGTCATGGGCGGGATGTACGGCAAGATCACGGAGGAGCAGGCGACCGGCGCCCTGCGGCTGTTCGCACCGGGCGGCGAGGCGGGAGTGCAGGCCTACCGCGAGGCCTTCCCCGAGGCGTCGCCGGACGAGCTGTACGAACGGGTGCAGACCGACTGGCTCTTCGGCATCCCGTCACTACGCCTGGCGGAGGCGCACACCGCGGCCGGCGGCCGGGCCCACCTGTACGAACTGACCTGGGGCGCCCCGGGCAACGGCGGCCTGCTGGGCGCCTGCCACGGCCTGGACATCCCGCTGCTGTTCGGCACGTTCGAGGCGGACCTCGCCAACCTCCTCTTCGCGGGCACGGACGTCACCCCCGAGGCCAGGGCCCTGTCCACCCGCTTCCGCACGGCATGGACGGCGTTCGCGAGGACGGGAGAGCCGGGCTGGGCGGAGTTCGACGTCCAGGACCGCCTCACCCAGGTACTGGACACCACACCGACGGTGACGTCGTACCCGGAGGAGCGCAGCCGAAAGCTCTGGGAGGGCCACGAATTCACCCCCTCCCCGTTGCTCGGCTGACCCGGGCGGCCCGGGGGCAGAGGTCGGTTCAGAGGTTGCCGAGAGGCTCGATGTCCATGTGGACCGGGGTGCCCCAGACCCGGAGCACCTCGTAGTCGGTGAACTCGTGGACGAGCCGGTAGGCCATGGCCGGCCGGGACCCGCGGCGCTGGGCGTTGAGGTAGAGCTCGGCCTCGCGCCGGTCGCGGCGGGGGGTGCCGCACAGCTCCCACTCCCGGCCGTTCCACGCCTCCGGCAGCCACCGCTGCTGGGCCTGCGGCCGGTCGGCCCGCACCCCGTACCGGGACATCGAGGGCCCCGCGGCCGCCTCGCCCTGCACCGGCCGGGGCCCGCCCGCGAACTCCGACCGCCGGGCGGCCCGCCGCCGCGTCTCGCACAGCAGACACAGATCCGGGGCGCTCTCGTCCACGGGCCCCTGCGGATGCTCGGCACACCGGGTGGTGGGCGCGGCGGCGCTGACGCTCTCCTCCAGCAGGTCGAGAGCGCGCCGCAGGTCGTCCTTGACCTCGTGCAGCTTGGCGTCGGGCGTACTGCCGGTCAGGGCCTCCCCGTGCTCGCCGAGCAGACGAAGGGCACGACCCAGGGCGGTGAGCTGGGAGTGGTTCATACGTTCCAGCGTGGCACACGGCGCTGACAACACACCGGGGAGCTCAGTCGGCGTACCGGTGCCCGGCCGTGCGCAGGGTGTCCAGTCTTTCGGGGGTGTCCGTTTCGGTGGCGGGGGCGTAGACGACGATGCGGAGGTCGGAGCCGGGGACCGTGAGGACGTCGAGGTCGAGGGTGAGGTCGCCGACCAGGGGGTGTTCGACGGTCTTGCGGTCGCCGGTGTGGAGGCCCGCGGTGCCGTTCGACCACAGCCGGGCGAAGCGGGGGCTGGTGTGCAGGAGCCGGTCGACGAGCAGGGAGAGGCGGGCGTCGTCGGGGTGGGCCACCGCCGTCACCCGCAGGTCGGCGACCAGGGACTCCTCCTCGGCCTCGTCGCCGGCCCAGGACCGTACCGGCCAGGCGGCAATGGCGTCGACCCGGTGGCCGCCGGGGGAGCGGAACATCCCGGCGACGAGATTGCCCTGGTCCCAGCCGTAGGCGCGGGGGTCCCCTATGACGGCGGTCCACATCCGGTTCCAGCTGAGCAGCGTCCAGTCGGCGGCGTAGACCGCGACCGGCGCGTCGCCCAGTTGCCGGACGAGCCGGTGGACCCTCGGCGGCACCTGCCGCGGTACCTCGCCGGTGGCGGGCGGGGTGAGCCTGGCGCACCGGAACAGGTGGTCGCGCTCCTCGGCGTCCAGGCGCAGCGCCCGGGACAGGGCGCCGACGACCTGGGCCGAGGGGTTTCGGGCGCGGCCCTGTTCGAGCCGCACCACGTAGTCGACGGACAGCCCGGACAGCCGGGCCAGTTCCTCGCGGCGCAGACCCGGGATGCGCCGGTCCGCACCGGATTGCAGCTCGCCCGTCAGGGGTGAACGGCGTTCCCGCCAGCCTCGCAGGGCGATGCCGAAGTTGTTCGTCGTTGCCATGCGGGCATCATCGTGCGCAGATGTTTGGATGATCTGCGCGTGATGGAACTCTTGTGCCACATCTGGGTAAAGGCCTGCCCGGGGCAGCGGTCAGGAGCTGAGCGCGGCCTCGGCGGAGGTCCGGGCGGCCGCCCAGTGAGCCCGGGTGAAGGCGGCGGCGGACTCCAGAGCCTCGTCGGCCTCGTCCAGCATGACGGCGAACGACTGGAAGACGTGCGGGACTTGGGGCCAGACCTGGAGGTCGACGCGGACGTCGTCGGCGGCGGCGCGAGCGGCCAGCCGCACGGCGTCGTCCAGCAGGATCTCGTGCGAGCCCACCTGGACGAGCAGCGGCGGCAGTCCCGTCAGGTCGGCGAAGACCGGGCTGGCCAGCGGTTCGGTGCCGGGCGTCGTACCGAGGTAGTCGCGGGCCCGGGTGCGCAGGGCCTGCGGGGTGAGCGCCGGGTCCAGGGCGGCCTTGGTGGTCGCGCCGGCGCCGGACACCGTGAGGTCGGCCCAGGGCGAGAACACCGCGGCCGACGACGGCTGGGGCAGTCCCGCCGCCTTGAGGGCGACCAGCGTGGCGACGGCCAGGCCGCCGCCGGCGGACTCGCCGACGAAGGCGGTCCGGGCGGCGGGGACGCCCTGGTCGAGCAGCGCGCGGTACGCGGCCACCGCGTCCTCGACGGCCGCGGGGAACGGGTTCTCGGGCGCCAGCCGGTAGTCGACGCAGACGGCACGGGCGCCGACCCGCCGGGACACGTCGGCGGCCAGGCCCACGGCGTCGGCGGCGGAGCCGATGGCGTAGGCGCCGCCGTGGAAGTACAGCACCACGTCGGACGGATCGCCGCCGGGCGTCTCGACCGTGACGACGGGGACACCGCCCAGCCGGCCGGGGGTGGTCGTGACATCGGGCGGCAGCGGTATCGAGGTCGTCATCCCGTGGAAGACCGCGCGCGCCTCCGCCACGTCGCCTCCGACGTCGAGCGGGGCGTGCCGGAGCATCTCGTCGAGGTCGCGGCGTTGCTGCCCGGACATGGCTGTGCCTTTCGTAGCGGGGCGGGTGTAAAGGTACCGACGGTGCCGGTGTTCAGCGCGGCGGGCCGACGATGATCTGGCCGTACTTGTCGGCGGCCTCGGCCATCAGGTCCTTGGATATCTCGAACCCCTCCGGCCGGGGGGTCGACATGTCGCGCCCCGCGTGCCGGAACATGCCCTCGATGCCGCCCGGAGTGCAGATCATCAGCAGGTCGGCGGTGTCGGAGGTGATCCGGTAGCCGTGCGGGACGTTCTTGGGCAGGTAGACGATCCCGCCCTCCGACAGCTCCAGCTCCTGGTCGTCCGACCACACCAGCGCGGTGCCCTTGATCAGCATGAAGATCTCGTCCTCGCGGGTGTGCATGTGGTACGGCGGCGCCTCCCCCCTGGCGACGCTGAACCGACCCACGGTCAGCTGTCCGTCGGTGGCCGCGCTGTCCAGGAGGACGGCGAACTGTCCGCCGTCGAGCCATTCGAGTTTCTGCTGCTGGTCGGGCTGGGCGAGGTACATCATGCTCACGGCGATGTCCGTTCGGTGTGGGTGACCGGTGTGGGGTGACCATCCCGCGCCGATGATCCTCTTCCGGAACCGGCCGCCGCCAGATGCGGGGGTGGGACCAGCAGTACCACCGGCGGGGCCGCCGGGCGGTCGGCCCGTTCACCTGGCCGCGGTTCCGGGCAACGCCGATCGCCCGGATTCGCGGCGTTGTCGCACGACGAGCCTTACCGGTACGGCCAGTTGTGGCTCGCCGCGCTGGAAGACGTGCGTGTCGGCGTCGCCGCCGCGTCCCCGCCTCCAACTGCCCGGTGCCGCCTTGGGCAACTCCCTGTTCCACGGCCGAGGTTGTTGGGACGTCGTATCTAGTGCTGTGACCGCGTGGGTTCGCCGGATCCGGTGTCGGCGTCCGTGGTTTCAAGATCTGCGGATGTCGTCTGGCGTCGGTAGGCGCCGGGGGTCAGGCCGTGTTCCCGCTTGAAGGCCGTGCTGAACGCGAACTCGGATGTGTATCCGATCCGGTTGGCCCGATATCGCCGCACGGCGTACGGCACTCACCTTTCCGGACGGCCCCGACCCGGTGCCGGTGGCGAAGTTCCCTCTTCCGGCGGTGGTCACGGTTCCCCGCCACGTCACGGCACGCCGGGTCGAGGGTGTGGTCCGTTCGGAACTGGCGGCCGCATTCTCCGGCATCACCCCCACGCTCATCGACAGCGTTCCCGAAGGACCGCCCGCGGACAGCCGCCGCACTGCGCGCTGGATCATCGTTGTCGAGGCGACAAGCGAGGACGGCCGGCACGCTCGCGGCGTCGTTCACGGCATCGACATGCAGGGAAGCACAGCGGTCATCGCGGTCGAAAGCGCGCGTCGGCTCGTTGCAGACGGTGCCAAGCCTGGGGTCCTTGCCCCGGCCCAGGCCTACTCACCTGCCGACTTCCTGGATTTCCTCGTCCAGCACGGCGTGCATTGGAGAGTCGATGTCCGCCATGTGCCGTGACCGCTAGGCTCGCCGAGCTACGTCAGGCTACGGCTTTGAGGGGGCGTCCGCCCCAGCGGATGCCTTCTCGCTGCGGATGCGGGGCCGTTCCCTGCGTTCGGCAGCCAGGACGTCGCGGTGGCGGGCATGGGCGTTGCGCCACCGCAGGTAAGCGGGCAGGGCCCGGGTCTGCACGGCGTGGTTCGAGTTGGTGATGTGAACTGCCGCAGCGGCCCGAAATGCGCCTCGACCGGGTTCGCCCAGACGAGGTGCAGTGGATCAACGGGGCGCGGCGGCTGCCCTGCTGAGGGCCGGTCAGTCCGGTTTCACGCTGCGTGTCCTGGAGAGCAGTTCGGCGGCCTGCCGACGGTGTCTGCGTCCGAGGGTGGTGTCGTCGAGGAGTTCGCCGAGGACTGTCCGCGCTCGCTGCGGGTCGATCCCCGAGAGTGACCGTGCGGCCTCCAGGCGCTGGGCGGCCTGCGCCGCGGGGTCCCGGGCGATCTTCTCGTGCAGTGCGGAGGCCGTGTCGTGGTCGGCGTCGTGCAGCAGCCATCCCACTGTGATGCGATGGCCGATGGGCAAGGTGGTGTCGTCGGCGAGGGCGTGCAGTAGTTCCGCCTGGCCGGACTGCCCGTCGAGCATCCGCAGCACGATTGCTGCCCGCATCCGTTCCGGAAGCAGCACGCTGGAGTCGCGGGCGAGTTCGTGCAGTCGTTGGAGGCCGGCTGCCATATCGAGTTCGGTCAGAGCCAGTGCCGCTCCCAGCCTGTTTGGCGGCTCTGCGCCGCCTGGCGTGTCCTCGGCGAGATCGCCGAGGAATCGGGTGGGTTCCGCCGGTGAAAGTCCGCCGAGCGTGATTGCCGCGACCGTGCGGGCGTAATTGTCCGCAGTGGGGTCCGCGGCGAGTTCCCGGAGGGCTTCGGTTTCGAGCGCCGTGTCGATGCTGCTCACCACTGCGATCAAGCGCAAGCGCTCGAATCCGTCCAGCGACCGGTCGCGGCTGAGCCCGCCGAGCATTTTCACGGAGTCCTTGATCACGCTTTCGGGCAGCCAGGTTCCCGAACGGGCCTGCTTGATCAGGAACTCGTGGCCCGCGAGACCCGCACGCCCCGAGGTGATCAGGGCCAGGAACTCGGTCCTGAGCGGGTGGTCGTCCGGCGTGATGTCCAGGAGGAAGCCGCCGAACGGGTCGTGGTCGGGCGGTGTCCAGCGCTTGCCGAGCCGCCGCCGTGGCCGGGTCGTACGCAGGAACATCTTCCGGAAGGCGACCTGAAGTCTCTTCTCGTCGCTGACGGCATGGCGGGCGGCGAAGTACTCCAGGAAGGTCTGGTGGGTGAAGACCAGGTCGTCCGAGCGCCGGATCAGCAGCCCGGTGCCGCACAGGACCGACTCCAGGAACTCCCGCCAGCGTCTTTCCGGCACCGCCGTCGGCCGTTCGGCGCACTCGTGATCCTGTACGGCGTCGAGGACGGCCCGGCCTTCGTGTTCGTCGGCGAAGAGCAGCCGGTGGGCGAGGTCGGCGAGGATCGGCCGGAGGTTCTGGAGGGTCCGTTCCGCCCCGGCCTCGGCGTCGGAGCCGTACTGCCGCAGGGCGGCCCGGGCCTGTTCCACGGCGCCGGCGACGTACTGGCGCTCGTGCAGCAGGTCCACGAAGCCGCGGTAGATCTCGCCGCGCCCCCGGGGGAGCGGCTCCGTCGGGACTTTGGCGTGGAGCTGGCAGAGCATGGACATCGTGAGCGGGACCCGGGCGAGGTCGATCAGGCCCATCGCGTGGAGCGTGCCGAGGAACCGCTGTGCGGTCTGCTCGGGTTGGGTGACATCAAGGGCGCGGAACCAGCCGGTCGCGACGCGTTCCAGCTCGTCGGTGCGGAAGGGTTCCAGCTCGTAGCAGGGGACCTGCGGATCGAGGATGCCCTGTTCGGCTTCGCGCACGGGGCGGGTGGCCACGACGAACGCGTACTGGTCGCCGGCGTGGGCCACGGTCCTGAGGACGTCCTCCCGGCCGGAGACGCTCGTGATCTCGTCGAGGCCGTCGACCAGCACCAGCCAGCCGTGGCCAGGGGCCGGAGGATCTTCGAAGAAGCTGTCGGGGAGGGGGGACGTGAGGCCGTACCGGTGGAGCTGGGCGTTGACCGTGCCGGCGAGGGCTCTGCTGAGGGGAGCGCCGACCAGGGCGGCGGCCGGCACCAGGACCGGCGCGGGGCCCCGGTCGGCGGTGCCGTCGAGCCACTGTGTGGCGCCGTGGGTGAGGCGGGTGCGCAGCAGGCTGGACTTGCCGCCGCCCGGTCCTCCGACGACCAGACAGACCCCGTCACCGGTCAGGACGTCGTCGGCCGGCTGTGGCGGCGAGGCGGGGAGCAGGCCGCTCGCCATGAGTCCGGCGTTCCCGGTTCTCTCCCCGGCGGGCGAGTTCCGGCTCACGATCTGCTGGCGCACGTAGATGTGGGACAGCGGCGGCATGGTGCCGGGCATGACCCCGGGGTACGGGTGCTCGGTGGCGGCGAGCCGGGCGGCACGCAGATAGCGTTCCAGATCCGTGCCGACCTGGCTCAGCCGGGGACGGCCGCCGCCGTGTCGCTCCAGT
Source organism: Streptomyces sp. NPDC031497 (assembly GCF_055580905.1). Classification (NCBI taxonomy): domain Bacteria; kingdom Bacillati; phylum Actinomycetota; class Actinomycetes; order Kitasatosporales; family Streptomycetaceae; genus Streptomyces; species Streptomyces sp. NPDC031497. The sequence continues at coordinate 399,070 of NZ_JBVIKO010000004.1, read as the reverse complement.
ACGTCGGCGAAGCCGGGGTCGTCCACGAACGACCGGGCCGGACACGCGTGCAGCCGGCGGTTCCTGAACGCCTCGTCGTCGTGGATGACGACCCCGACGAGATGGTCCCGGCAGAAGACCGCGCTGCCGGAGGCGCCGGACCAGGCCCGGCCGCCACTCCTGGAATCCGCTTCCGGTGCGGGGCCCTGGTCGAGGACGTAGCGGTCCAGGTCGCCGGCGCCCCCGCCCAGCACGGGCAGCTCTCCCCGCAGGTGCTCGACGCCGTACTGCCCGTTGCTCGTCGTCGCGGCCGGGAAGCCGAGCGCCTCGTAGGGGAGGGGGCCGTTGCCGACCGGGCGGCCCCAGCGGACCGTGCCCGGTGCCTCGACGGACTCGTCGAGCAGGAGCAGGGCGACATCGCGACCGTCGGGGTGGGTCCAGCAGACCTGTGCCGCGCAGCGCCGTGTGTCGTCCTGGGGGTGCCCCACGCGTACGTCGACGCGTGGCCAGGCGGCTCCCGGGTGCTCCTCGACGACGTGGCGGGCGGTCAGTACCAGGCGCGGTGCGATCAGGTACCCGCTGCCGATGCGGCGGAACCCGGTGTCCGCTCCGCCCCTGACCAGGGTGAGACGTCGGCGGTCCACCTCAGCCCTCGTCGTCCCAGGAGCCGGACCGCGACCCGCCGATCTCGGGGCTGCCGCCGCCCGTCGCCCGGTCCCTGACCCGGAGCTTCAGCGTCAGCTTGTGCGACCGGGCCGACGAGTGTCCGGCGCCCGCGCCCGCCGTGGCCACCCCGAACTGGAGTTTCCCCTCGCCCTTGACGTCGTCGCGCAGTTCCAGCAGCAACTCCAGCTGGGCTTCCTGGATCTCGAAGGCGAACTGTTCGTGCGTGCCCCGGTCCTGGGCCTCGTACAGTTCCTGCCGCAACTCCTCGATGGCTGCGGCCAACCCGATCGTCGCCATGGCAACTCCCCCTGATTGCACGCCTCGTACCCGGAAGTGTGCCCTCACCCTGTCAGGGACCGCTGATACTGGCCAACTTCCGTGTCGCGACTCCCTCCCGACCAGGCATTGTTGACCATTTTGGCGGCAACTCATCGACTTCACAGGGAGTCTTCAGAAACCGCTGCTGCACTCATGCCCGCACGAGCCGCCCAGAGAAGAGACGGAAGTGAAGCGAGTGAAGCGCAGAACTGTGGTCATGGGGCTCACCGCGGCCGCCGCGGTTCCGGCGGTCGGGTTCGGTTCCGGGGTCGCGCAGGCCGCGAGCCGGGCGGGGGATACGGACGCCTCCCTGGTCTTCGACCCCAGCACCTACACCGAGCTGACCACCAGCATCACCGACACCGAGGGCACCGCCCACGAGGTGACGTACCACTTCTACAAGGTCGCCAGTTATGTGGCGAACCCGGTGGACGCCACGTACCAGGGGCTCAACGTCAGCGTTCCGGTGACGGTCGACGGGACGGCCGTCGACGCCACCGACGCACCGATCCTGTTCGCCAACTCGGTGGGCGGCTACATGCCCTCCTCGGTGGCCGACGCGACCGGCATCGGGGCCGGTGGGGGCGCGGGCGGTCCCGGGGGACCTGGGGGGCCGGGCGGACCCGGCGGGCCCGGGGGCGGGGACAGCGGGCCGAGCCGGACGCTGCTGGCGCTGCTCGCCGGGTACGTCGTCGTCGAGCCGGGCGCCCGCGGTCGTACTCTCGTCGACGCGTCCGGTGTGTACTACGGCACCGCGCCCGCCGCGATCGTCGACCTCAAGGCGGCCGTGCGGTACGTGAAGTTCAACCGGGGGCGGATACCGGGGAACGTGGACCGGATCGTCTCGTCCGGTACGAGTGCCGGTGGCGCCCTCTCCGCGCTGCTCGGCGCCTCGGGCGACAGCCCGCTCTACGCGAAGGACCTGGCGGCGCTGGGCGCGGCCGAGGCGAGCGACGCGGTCTTCGCGAGCGGTGACTGGTGCCCGATCACCGACCTGGAGCACGCCGACGCGTCGTACGAGTGGTGCTGGGGCGGCAACCCGCTGGCCGACGGCTCGACGGTGGACGCGACGATCTCCGCCGACCTGAAGGCGGAGTTCACCGACTACCTGGCCTCGCTGCGGCTGAGCGCACCCGGCTTCGGGCGGCTCACCGACCGCAACCTGGACGAGTACCTGGTCAAGACCCACCTGGAGCCGTCCGCCACCGGCTACCTCGCCGCCCTCTCGGACACGGACCGTGCCACCTACCTGGCCGCGAACACGTTCATCGGCTGGGACGGCACGAACGCCACCTTCTCCTGGGCGGACTTCCTCACCCATGTCGGCGCCCGGAAGAAGGGCGCGCCGTCGTTCGACGCCTTCGACCTGTCGACGCCCGAGTGCAACGAGTTCGGCACCGGCACCACCGCCGCCCGCCACTTCACCCTCTACAGCCTGCGGCACGCGGAGGGTGCCAGTGCCCGCCTCGACAGCGACATCCCCGAGCGGCTGCACCAGATGAACCCGATGTTCCACCTGGTGGAGCAGGTGAACCCGAACCGGGCCAGGCACTGGTGGATCCGGCTCGGCACGAAGGACAGCGACACCTCGCTGACCGTCGCCGCCAACCTCGCCGCCCGGCTGAAGAACCTCGGCGACGACGTGGACATCACGTACTACTGGGACGCCGGGCACGGCGCCGACAACGACCCCGCGGACTTCATCACGTGGATCGCGCAGGTGTCGGGTCACCGGCCCGTGAGCCGTCGGCGCTGAAACTCAGGTAGGTGGCCAGGAAGCCGACGGCGTAGCCGGTCAGCAGGCCGCCCGCGTAGACCGCCGCCGCCAGGGCCGGGCCCCTGTTCCCCGTCAGCAGGGGGAACAGGGCCCAGCCCGAGGGGCCGATGGCGGTGGCCCCGACGCGGTCGCCCAGTACGGCGAAGAAGCCGACGAAGGCCCCACCCGCCGCGCCGCCCGCGCAGGCGGTGAGGAAGGGGCGGCCGAGGGGGAGGGAGACGCCGTAGATCAGGGGTTCGCCGACGCCCAGCAGGCCGGCCGGGAGGGCGGACCTGATGGTCGTACGCAGTGAGGTGTCGTGGCGGAGGCGGACGTACACGGCCAGCGCGGCACCCACCTGGCCGGCGCCGGCCATGGCCAGGAGGGGGAGCAGGACGGTGTAGCCCTGCTGTTGGATGAGGGTGGTGTGGATGGGGATCAGGGCCTGGTGGAGGCCCAGCATCACGAGGGGGAGGAAGAGGCCGCCGAGGATCAGCCCGGCGAGGGGGCCGGTGGTGGCGAGGAGCCAGTCGGCGGCGGTGCCGATCGCGGAGGAGACGAGACCGGCGCCGTACATCAGGCCGTACAGGGTGGCCAGTCCGGCGACGAGGACGGTGACGGTGGGGGTCAGGAGGACGTCGAGGGCGTCCGGGACGCGGCCCCGGCACCACCGCTCGACGCGGACGGCGAGCAGGGCGGCGGCCAGTGCGCCCAGCACCCCGCCCTGCCCCGGCGCGAGGGCCACGCCGAAGGCGGTCACCTTCGCGACGCCCGGGTAGACGACGATCGCCGCGACCGCACCGCCGAGCACGGGCGTCCCGCCGAACACCTTCGCCGTGTTGTAGCCGACGAAGACGCTGATCAGGGCCATGAAGCCGGAGGCGATGGCGGCGAGGGCGGGGGTGAGAGAGGGCAGCAGCCCCGCGTTGACGAGAAGCCCGTTGAGACCGGCCAGCACCCCGCAGCCGATCAGGGCGGGAATGAGCGGCACGAAGACGTCGGCGACACGGCGCAGGACGGTCTTGAGAGGAGTCGCGTTGCGCCGGGCCCGGGCGACGCGCATCTCGGCCCCGCGAGCGGCGAGCTGCTCGGCTCCGGGGGCGGCGGGCTGCTCGGCTCCGGGGGTGGCGGGCTGCTCGGCTCCGGGGGTGGCGGGCTGCTCGGCTCCGGGGGTGGCGGGCTGTGCGGTTTCGCGGGTGGCGGGCTGCTCCGCCGCCCCCAGCAACCGCTGGAACTCGGCGGTCACCGTCACCACCGCCCCCGGTCCGATCACCACCTGGAGGCTGTCCCCGTCGGTCACCACCCCCAGCACCCCCGGCACCGCCCGCACCGCTTCCCCCTCCACCAGCGAGGGATCGCTCAGCCCCAGCCGCAGCCGGGTCATGCAGTGGGCGACGGAGGTGATGTTCGCGGGGCCGCCGACGAGGGGCAGCAGGGCGGCGGCGGTGTCGTACGGCGATCTCTGCACACCCCGAGCGTGCGGGTCAGCCGGCCGCCGTGGCGAGCGCGGCGCGCAGACGGCCGCCGGACTCCTCCAGAAGGCGGGCGGCGGTGGGCCCGTCGACACCGGCCAGGATCACCAGAATGGCGTTCTTCACCTCGCCGCCGGTGGCGGTGAGCGCCTGCTCGATCTCCTCGTCCCCGGCCCCGGTCGCGAGCGCCACGATCCGTCTGGAACGGGCGCGCAGCTTCTCGTTCGAGGCCCGGACGTCGACCATCAGGTTCCCGTAGGTCTTGCCGAGCCGGATCATCGTGATCGTCGACAGCATGTTGAGGACGAGCTTCTGGGCGGTGCCGGCCTTCAGGCGGGTGGAGCCGGTGAGCAGCTCGGGGCCGACGATCACCTCGATGCCGTGCTCGGCGGCCGCCGCGAGCGCGCTGCCCGCGTTGCAGGAGAGGCCGACGGTGAGGGCGCCGAGGGTGCGGGCGTGCTCGACGGCGCCGACGGCGTAGGGGGTGCGGCCGGAGGCCGAGACGCCGACGACCGAGTCGAGGGCGTCCACCCCGAGGGCGTCGAGGTCCTTGCGGGCCAGCTCGGCCGAGTCCTCGGCGCCTTCCACGGACGTGACCATGGCCTCCGGCCCGCCCGCGATGACACCGACGACCTGACCGGGAGCGGTGTTGAAGGTGGGCGGACACTCGGAGGCGTCGAGCACACCCAGCCGCCCGGCGGTCCCGGCACCGGCGTAGACGAGCCGCCCGCCCTGGGCCATCCGGGCGGCGACGGCATCGATGGCCCCGGAGATCTCCGGCAGCCGCAGCGCCACAGCGGCGGCGACCCCGGCGTCCTCCCCGTTCATGAGACGCGCGATGTCGAGGGTGGGAAGCGTGTCGATCTCGGAAAGCTCCGGCCGAAACGCCTCGGTGGTGAGCGCCTCCAGCTCGGAGCGGAGGGCGCGGTGTTCGGTGGCCATGGAGAACGGTTCTTTCTGACTCGGTCGAGTGCACCCACCAGGGGTGCGGGGCCGTATCGGCATGCGGCTCCGCCGCGTGGGCGCGACCGGCCACCACGCAGCCGCAGCCGTCACACCGCACGCACTCCTACGGTCTATCGCGGCACATTCCGGTGCCGATGAGCCAACGCCTCGTACGACGCCGCCAACGCCGGAGCCGCCGCCTCGTACGTCCGCTGGGCAACGCCCACGAACAGGCAGTCCACCACCAGCAACTGACTGGTCCGCGAGGACATCGCGGCCGGCCGCAGCTCACTCTCCCGCGAGGTCGAGGTCGTCAGCACATGGTCGGCGTACTGCGTCACCGAGGAATCCGGCCGCCCGGTGATGGCAACGGTCGTGGCCCCTCGCTCGAACGCGACCCGCAAGGGCTCTATGACATCCCCGGTGGACCCGGAATGCGTGATGGCGATGGCCACGTCACCCGCCCGCAACTGCACCGCGTTGGTGACCGCCAGATGCGGATCGCTGTGCGCGTGCGCTATCAGCCCTATCCGCAGCAGCTTCTGCGTGAGGTCCTGGGCGACCAGCCCGGACGCCCCGATGCCGTAGACGTCGGTCCGCCGGGCCCCGGCGAGCGCGCTCACCGCGGCCCCCAGCTGGACGGTGTCCAGGCCGGCGGCCGTGTCCGCGAGGGTCTGCTGCTCGTCGTAGGCGAGTTTCGCGACGACGTCGGCGATCGGATCGTCGACGGCTATGTCCGTGGTGATCGCGGGCGCCCGCCCCGACTGCTGGTGTGCGGCGAGCCCGGCGAGGGCGAGCCGCAGATCGCGGTAGCCGGGGTAACCGAGCAGCCGGGCGGTGCGCACGACGGTCGCCTCGCTCGTGCCGGTGCGCTCCGCGAGCCCGGTGACCGTGAGGGCCGCGCAGCCGGCGGGGTCGCCCGCGACGGCTTCGGCGACACGCTGCATGGAGCGGGTCATGGAGGGGGCGAGGGTACGCACCTTGGCCGCGAGGGCGGCCGGAGCCGGCGGTGCTTTGCCGGGGGCCGGGGGCCCGCCCGGACTGTTGCCGAAAATTTCCTTCACGTTCTCGGTCACAACTGAAAGATATTTTCGTTTCGGGTGGCTGGTCAAGACCGCGCACAATAGGACCATGGAGCCCGTAAGCCCCCTGGAACAGGCGCTGCACGCAGCCCGCGCCCTGGTGCTCGCCGACCTGGTAGCGGGCGAGGTCGCCGAGGCGGACGTCGTCTCGCTGGTGGAGGACTCCGTCGTACAGCGGCGCTGGTGGGTCCAGCAGTGGCCGGACGGGGCGGAGTACGTGGCGGGGCTGGTCGCCCAGGACGTACAGGACGCGCTGCTGGAGCGGTACGGCCGCTGGCCGCTGTGCCCGGTGTGCGGCACCGGCGACCCGCACGCCCTGGACGTCGAGCCGGAACTCGGTCCCGACCCGCACTGGGTGTGCCACCAGGCGGGCGTGAAGGTCGCCTCCGTCGGCTCCCTGGGCCGGGCGACGGGCGGGATGGCGTCCTCATGACGGTGCTCTCATGACGGTGTACATCGACCCGCCTACCTGGCCGGGCCACGGCCGCATGTGGTCCCACCTGGTCAGCGACGTCTCCTACGCCGAACTGCACGCCTTCGCCGAGGGCTTGGGCGTCCCCCGGCGCGGCTTCGAACGCGACCACTACGACATCCCGTCCCACCGCTACCCGGACGCGGTACGGGCGGGCGCGGTGGAGGTCAGCAGCCGCGAGGTGGTACGGCTGCTGCACGGGGCGGGGCTGCGCAGACGCAAGAGCGACGTGCCCCGATAGCGGCCCCTACCGCGCCGAACCCGACCACGGCCCCTACCGCGCCGCCCGCAGTTCGAAGGCCAGGCCCTCCCCGTCCTCGCTCACCCTGGTGAAGCCGGCGCGGGTGACGACCGCCTGGGAGGGGAGGTTGGCGGGTTCGACGGTGGCGAACAGGGAGCGTACGTCGGTGCGGGGCAGGGCCCAGTCGGCCAGGGCGCGCAGCGCCTCCGTCGCGTAGCCCTGGCCGCGGGCGGACTCCGTCAGGTCGTAACCGATCTCCACCCGGCCCTCCTCGTCCGGTGCGGAGTGGAAGCCCAGGCCGCCGACCGCGCGGCCGTCCTCCCGGCGGACCAGGGCGAAGACGCCGAACTCCGGCCGGTGCACGCCCCCTTCGTACGCCTTCAGCAGGAAGCCGGCGGCCTCCCGGGTGCCCTCGTAGGGGCCGCCCTCGGTCCACTCGAAGCCGCCGTCGCCGCCGAGGCTCAGGTCACGGGCCTCGGCGGGGCGGATGCCGACGAGGTCGAGGCGGTCGGCGGGGATGACGAGGTTGTTGTGCCAGCGCCACTCGGTGACCGGGGCGCGGCCGGGCAGCTCGCCGCGGCCGGTGGCCCACAGCAGGGTCTCCCAGGGCGTCGGACCGGGCTGGACGTGCGGGAAGAGCAGCGCCAGCACGGACTCGGCCAGTTCGGCGGAGGGCTGGTAGGGGATCTCCAGGCCCGCCGCCATGTCGTGCGTGTGGAGCAGTACTTCGGCGACGCCCATCGCGGCGAAGCCGACCCGGTCCGCGCTGCGGAAGGGGTACGGGTGGAAGGCGCGGATCGCGCGCGGGGTGGTCCGGACGGTGGCGGCGAGCAGCGCGCCGGTCGTCTCGATCACGTGCAGCAGGCCGGAGTTGTCGGTGCCGTCGTCGAGCCTGAGCTCGAAGGGCACGTACGCGTCCTGGGCGCGGCCGGCGAGATTGGCGGCGTACGCGAGGAGATCGTCGGCGACATGGACCGCCGTCTCGTGGCAGTTCCAGTCCAGGCGCCCCGCCCTCACCTCCGTCCAGTCCCGTGCCACCGCCGGCCGCAGCGCCGCGACACAGCCCGCGACGGCCTCTATGACCTGATCCCCGCCCATTTCACGCATGAGGCGCACCCTAGGACGCCGGGTCCTCCGCGGTCGACAGCATTTCCAGCTCGGCGGCGAGGTTGTAGCGGGCGGTCGGCTCCCATTCCGCCCGGCCGTGCGGGGTTCTGAAGAGCCTTGGCAGGTCGAGGAGTTGACGCAGGATCGCGGAACGGCCTTCGCGGAAGGCGTCGTTCGGGACGAAGTGGTACTCCTCGCGCACCTCGGCGGTGTAGGCGGCGTACGCGGCGGGCGGGGCGGCGAGGATCGCCAGGTCGGCGTCGCACAGGACCTCGCCGTTGCGGTCGCCGGGGGCCGGGTCGTGGGTGACGGTGAGCCGGACCAGGCGGGCGACCTCGGCGGTCCCGGCCGCGGAGACCCCGGCCTCGGGGAGGGCGCGTTCGGCGAGACGGGCCGAGCGCTCCTCGTTCTCCGACCGGTCCGGCAGATACACCGCGTCGTGGAACCAGGCGGCGAGCCGCACCAGATCGGGGTCGTCCGCGTACTCCGCCAGTACGTCGACGTGGTCGAGGACCGCCGTGAGGTGGGCCAGGGTGTGGTACCGGCGCTGCGGCTCCTGCCAGCGACGCAACAGCTCGTCGGCGTACGGGTCGGTGTCGGGGTAGGAGGTGTCTTCGTCCCGTGCCATCTGCACGGCGCGCCGCCAGCGGACGCTCAGTTCCTGGAGATCGGCCATGCGCCCATTCTCCCGCGCGCCACTGACATGCCCCCAGCGTGGACGCCGTGACGCTCGTACGGCTGTACACGGGCCGGGCGGTCGACGGGGCGGCGTACGAGCTGACGGGGCAGCGGTGGAGGGGCTGGATCTGTCCCGGTGAGCGGCTGGATCTGTCCGGGTGAGCGGCTGGATCTGTCCGGGTGAGCGGCCGGGGGCGGTCTCGCGTCCGTATACGGTCCCCCCTTACGCTTGGATTGGACTAGACCTCCTGTGGTCGGCCGGTCAGCCCTGCGGATCGGCCGACCGCGCCAGGGGTACACGGGGAACACCACGGAAGGGGCCCTATGAGCACGCGTGCAGTCCTGGAGGTGATCGCCCTCGACGCCGAGGACGCGGTCGCCGCCCAGGCCGGAGGCGCGGACCGCCTCGAACTGGTCACCGACATGGCGGCCGACGGGCTGACCCCGCCGCCGGGGACCTTCACCGCGATCCGGGCCGCCGTCGACCTCGACCTGCGCGTGATGCTGAGGCTGGCGGACGGGTTCGCCGCGGGGGACGTCGACCGCCTGGTCGGGGTGGCCGGGGAGCTGCGGGCGGCGGGGGCCGACCAGTTCGTGCTCGGGTTCCTCGGCGCGCACGGGGATGTGGACCTGGCGGCCGTGGAGCGCGTGGTGGCCGAGCTGGCGGGCTGCCGCTGGACCTTCCACCGGGCCATCGACCGCGCCGCCGACCGTGACGCGCTGCGCAAGCAGCTCGCCGACCTTCCGGGCCTCGACGCCTACCTCACCGCGGGCGCGGCGACGGGTGTGGACGAGGGGCTGCCCACCCTGCTGGCCGAGGCGCGGCGCCGTGGTGAGCCGGGGTACGGGCAGACGCTTCTGGTGGGGGGAGGCCTGCGGCTCGACCATGTGCCGGGGCTGCGGGCGGCGCGGATCGACGCGTTCCACATCGGCGGCGCGGCACGGCCGGGCGGCTGGGACGGACCGGTCTCGGCGTCGGCCGTACGGGAGTGGCGGCGGGTGCTGGACGAAGGGTAGGCGCCCTCCCGTCCCTGGTGTTCATTTAAATGAACACCAGGTTCGCCAGATCGGTATGGCCTGTTATAGTGAACGTATGGTTCACTCAAACGACTTCCGGGGCCGTGGATGGGCCCGCAGACCGGGCCCGGGACCGGGCGGCAGCCGGTGAGCAGTACCGCGGCCGCGGTCGGCGCGAAGATTCGCCTGCGCCGTCAGCAGCGCGGCATGAGCGCGGCGGAGATGGCCCGGCGCGCCGGACTGAGCAAGGCCACCCTGTCCCAGCTGGAGGCCGGCCGGGGCAACCCGACCATCGACACCCTGGACGCCATCGCGATCGCCCTGCGCATCCCGATCGCGGACCTGCTCGCACGTGACGCCGACACCGGCCCGGTCTACCGGGCGGGCACGGAGGCCGAACCCGGCGAGGTCACACGCGAGTTGCTGCGCCGTATCAGCAGCGGCAACAGCCTGGAGATCTGGCGGCTGCGCATCCGGCCCGAGACCGAGCTGGCCGGTGTCCCGCACGCCACCGGCACGATCGAGCACCTGATCATCTCCACCGGCCACGTCACCGCCGGACCGGTCGACGCCCCGCACGACCTCGGCCCCGGCGACATGCTCGCCTTCGCCGGCGACGCCCCGCACTTCTACCGCACCGGCGCCGAGGCGGTGGACATCACCGTCGTCTTCGCCTCCCCCATCAGCGCCTGAGAACGGGACCACCCCTCATGAGCACCGTCACCCTCGCCACCACCCCGTCCGGCCTGTCCTTCGTCAGCGACAACATGGCCGGCGCCTCCCCCCGCATAGCCGCGGCCGTCGCCGACGCCGCGGCGGGTCAGGTCCTGCCCTACGGAAACGACCCCTTCACCGAGCGCGCCCGCGGCAGGCTCGCCGAGATCTTCGAACGGGACGTCGACGTCTTCCCCGTCTCCACCGGATCCGCCGCCAACGGCCTCGCCCTGGCCGCCCTCACCCCGCCGTGGGGCAGCGTCCTCGCCCACCAGGACAGCCACATCCACCACGACGAATGCGGGGCACCCGAGTTCTTCACCGGCGGCGCCAAGCTCGTCGGACTCCCCGGCCTCGACAGCAAGATCGACCCCGAGGCGCTCCAGGCCGCGGTGCGCCGCCGCGCCGGCGACGTCCACAGCGTGCAGCCGTCCGTGGTGAGCATCAGCCAGGCCACCGAGAGCGGCAGCGTCCACACCGTCGAGGAGATCCGCCGGCTGTCCTCGATCGCCAAGGGCGCGGGCCTGCGCGTCCACATGGACGGCGCCCGCTTCGCCAACGCCCTGGTCCACCTCGACGCCACCCCCGCCGAGATGACCTGGAAGGCGGGGGTCGACGTGGTGTCCTTCGGCGCCACCAAGAACGGCGCGATGACCGCCGACGCCATCGTCTCCTTCGACCCCGCCCTCGCCGCGGAACTGGCCTTCCGGGCCAAGCGCGGCGGTCAGCTCACCTCCAAGATGCGCTTCCAGACGGCCCAGCTCGACGCCTACCTCACCGACGACCTGTGGCTGGACAACGCCCGCCGGGCCAACGCCATGGCCACCCGTCTCGGCACCGGCCTCAAGGCCATCCCCGGCGTCGGCCTGCTGGCCGCCCCGCAGGCCAACATCCTCTTCTGCCGCCTGCCCCAGCACGTCACCGACGGCCTCCTCGCCGAGGGCTACGCCTTCTACCACGACCGCTGGGAGCCGGGCATCGTCCGCTTCGTCACCGCCTTCTCCCACCAGGCCGACGACATCGACCAGCTCCTCGACGCGGTCCACCGCCACAGCGCCTGAACCCCGCGACGGCGTTGAGGACCGGGCCGAGTGCGCCGAACCGGCCCGCCACGCCCTCGCGTCGTGCCTGCCGGACGGTGCCGCGCCACCGGGTCGCCCACCTCGTGTCGCGACCGTCTCCCGTCCCCGGCTCCATCCCGCCCCGCACGGCGGTACCGATGTCCCCGAAGTCCGCTGCCGGCGGGCCGGGACCGTCTGCGTCAGGTCAGCTGGGGCGGGAGCGGGGCCGTGTGCGTCACGATCAGGCCGGAGACGGCGCGGGTGAGGGCGACGTAGAGGCGGCGCAGGCCCGTGCGTTCGTCGGGTTCGCCGTCGACCACCGCCTGCGGTTCGTCCAGGACCACGTAGTCGTACTCCAGGCCCTTCGCCAGTGACGCCGGGACCAGGGTGAGACGGGTCTCGGCCGTCGTCTCCTCGCCGGGGGAGAGGTATCCGATACCCGCCGCCGTCAGGGCTTCCGCCAGCGCCGGTACGCGCGCGTCCGCCGCGATCAGGCCCGTCGATCCCTCGTTGCGCAGCAACTCCGCACAGGCGGCCACCACTTCGGCGGTGTCCGTGATCTGCCGGAGCGCGAAGAAGCCGGGGTTCTCACGGACCGACGCCACCGGGGTGAGGCCGGGGGCGATGTGCGGGAGGAGCCGCGAGGCGTACGTGATGACGTCCGTCGGGACGCGGAAACCGGCCGTCAGCTCCTCGATCACGCCGTCCGACTTGCCGAGGTGGGACAGGGCCTCGTCCCAACTCCGGGTCGCCCAGGGCGTGGTGCCCTGCGCCAGGTCGCCGAGGATGGTCGCCGAGCCGGTGGTGCAGCGGCGGCCGACCGCGCGGTACTGCATGGGCGACAGGTCCTGCGCCTCGTCCAGGACCACATGGCCGAGGGAGTGCGTCCGCTGGACGAGATCCGTCGTCTCGTCGATCAGCACGGCGTCCGCAGGCGACCACCTGGCCGCCTTGACGCTGCGCACCGGCTTCGCCCAGACGATCGTCTTCTGCTCGTCGTCGGTGAGGATCCCGTCCGCGTGTACGGCGAGAAAGTCCGCGTCCGTGAGCAGGCGCAGCACGAGTTTCGCCGGGTCGACCGGCGGCCAGACCTGCTTGACGGCCGCCTTCACCGCCGCGTTGCGGGCCACCGAGTCCTGCACGCGGTCGTCGGGAGCCTCGCCCGAGCGTTCCATCTGGACCAGCACGGCGTGTGCGATGCGCTGCGGCAGGGCCTCGCGCGCCGCGCCGTACCGGATACCTCGGTCCAGCAACTCCCCGACGATGCCCTCCAGTTCGTACGCCGGGACGCGCCAGCGGCGGGAGCCGCGGACCACCACGACCGGCTCGGTGGGCATCGTGACGTGCGCGTACACGGCTCTGCGCAGCACCTCCGCCATCCGGGCGTCGCCCTTGATCACGGCGGCGGGCGCGGTGTCGGTGCCGCGCGCCTCGACGCCGTTCGCCACCAGGTCGTCCACCGTCGCCTGCTGCACCGTCAGCTCGCCCAGCGCCGGGAGCACCTGCTCGATGTAGTGGAGGAAGGAGCGGTTCGGGCCGATGACCAGGGTGCCGGTGCGGGCGAGGCGCTCGCGGTGGGCGTACAGGAGATACGCGACCCGGTGCAGGCCGACGGCGGTCTTCCCGGTCCCCGGCCCTCCCTGCACGCACACGGTTCCGCCGAGGCCGCTGCGCACGATCTCGTCCTGCTCGGGCTGGATGGTCGCGACGATGTCCCGCATCGGTCCCACGCGCGGACGCTCGATCTCCTGCTGGAGCAGCTTGCTGGTCCGGGTGGCCTCGGCCGGGTCGGACAGGTGCTCGTCCTCGTACGCCGTGATGTCGCCGCGGGTGTACCCGAAGCGGCGGCGCAGCGCGACGTCCATCGGGTCCTTCTTCGACGCGCGGTAGAACGGCTGCGAGACCGGGGCCCGCCAGTCGATGACCATCGGGTCGCCGTCGTGGTCGTGGACGTGCCGGCGCCCGATGTAGAAGCGCTCGCCGTACGCGCCCTCGGCCTGGTCGGCACCGGGGGCGTGCAGGTAGTCGAGGCGGCCGAAGAACAGCGGGGTGTCGCTGAGGTCGGCCAGCGCCTTGATGCGCTCCTCGATCTGGCGGGCGAGCACCTCGGCGTTGACCCAGTTCGCGGTGACGTCACGGATGTCCAGCGACTCGGCGTCCTCCCGCATGGCCCGCAGAGCGGCCCGGGAGCCGGTGAGGTGGGCGCGCTCGCGGGAGAGGGGGTCCGTGGCGGGTTCGGTGCCCGGATCGGCTCCGGGGCCGGCTCCGGGGGCGGCGGGCGAGTCCGTGAGGGGGTCGTGGGCGGGCGTGGACAAGGGGGTGCCTCCGAAGGCCTGCGAGTGGGTGGCGCTCAGGTGTGAGTGGCGCACAGGTGGCGATCAGCCGACCGGTTTCCGTCCGGGCGGCGGCACTCCGGGGAAGGAGGCGGGCAAGAGCGGAGATTCTAGTGAGCCGAGGGCGAGGGAGGCCAATGGATTTCCCCCGGATGCGCCGAGGGGGGTGGGGCGGGCGCCGGGGCGGGGGGCGCCGAGAAGGGGGTGGGGTGTGCCGAGGGGGCGTGGCGTGCCGAGGGGGTGGGAGTGGGGCTTGTCCTGTGAGGTGGGTGGGGCGGCGGCGGTGAAGGGGGCGTGGCGTGCGCTGGGCGGAGGGGCGTGGCGCCTGGCGGGGGGACGTGGGCGCGCCTGGCGGGGCTGGCGTGGCGCCGGGCAGGGGGCCTGGTCCGCGTGCCGGGCGGGGTGGGCGGCGGGCGTGTCTCCGGGGCGGAAGGCCGGGTCCCCTAGGGGGCGTGTCCCTCGTGGGGTGGGGCGGAGGTGGGGGGTGGCGTCCATCGACGGGTGGACTGGCGGAAGCCGGAAATTGGACCCGTGGACCGATGCCGTGTTTGGGCCCGAAGTTCCACCATTGAGGCATGAGCGCAGCAACCATCCATCCAGTCCCCTCCGGTCCACCGGGCGCCACCGCCCTGGACGGAGTCCCGCACCCCCAGCACCGTCTGGGCGACGCCCTGCGTGCCGTCAAGGTCTTCGTCAGCGCGGCGTTCAGCGTCGTCATACTCGGCGAATACGGCGAGGAAGCAGGCATACGCCGTAAGTAACGGCATAGTGTCGCCTCCGTGCCGAACCGGACGGTGACGTCATTCCCCCTGCTCTCCCTCTCCCTCCCCCGTTCCCTCCCTCTCCTGGCAGTTTCCCTTTCCTCCTTCGCCGCCCTCTGCGTCCTGCTGCACGCCCCGATGGCCGATCTGCTGGTCTACCGGGCCGAGGGCGAGGCCGTGGTCCACGGCGGTGACCTGTACGGCTTCACGGTCACCGAGTGGCGGCTGCCGGCGACGTACCCGCCCTTCGCGGCGGTCCTGTTCGTCCCGACGACCTGGATCCCCGTCCCGGCCCTCAAAGCGGCGTTCCTCGCGGGCAACGCGCTCCTGCTCGCCTGTCTCGTCGCCCTGTCCGCCCGCCTGGCCGGCCGCACGTCATCCCTCCCCGTGCTGTGCACGGCCACCGCCCTCGCCCTCTGGCTGGAGCCGGTCTTCCAGACTCTGCTCTTCGGTCAGATCAACCTGGCGATCGCCTGCCTGGTCCTCTGGGACCTCACCAGGCCGCCCGGCGCCCGCGCCAAGGGCCTGGCCCTGGGCATCGCGGCGGGCGTCAAACTCACCCCGGCGATCTTCATCGCCTACCTGTTGCTCACCGCACGCAGAAAGGAGGCAGGCGTCGCGACGGCGTCCTTCGCCGGTACGGCACTGCTCGGCGCCCTGTTCCTGCCCGCGGCGACCGTGGACTTCTGGACGCGGCGCCTGTTCGAGACCGGGCGGGTCGGCAAGGCCTGGATCGTCGACAACCAGTCGCTCCAGGGCCTGATCGCGAGGGTGACGGGCACGGAGGCGCCAGGCCTGGCGTGGGCACTCCCGGCGGCCGTGCTCGCGGCGACGGGCCTGTGGCTGGCGGCCCGCGCCCACCACGCCCATCGCACCGACCGCACCGACCGCACGCACCGCACGCACCGCGTCGACGGCGACAGCTGGGGCATCCTGCTCACCGCGTTCACGGCCCTGCTGATCAGCCCGATCAGCTGGTCCCATCACTGGGTGTGGTGCGTCCCGCTGCTGGCGGTGCTCCTGGCGGAGACCCGCACGGCCCTGGCGCTCACCGCCGCCGCCCTCTTCACCGCCCGCACGATGTGGCTGCTGCCGCACGAGGGCGACCGGGACCTGCGCCTCCCGTGGTGGCAGCAGCCGTGCGCGGCGCCGTACCCGCTGCTGGGGCTGGCGCTGCTGGCGGGCACGGCCGTAGCCCTACGACGGCACAGCCGCGCCCTGCCGGGTACTCAGCCCTGCGTGCCCTCCACACCCTCGACGCCCCCGGAGCCCTCCGTGCCCTCGGCGAGGAGCTCGTCCGCGTCCACGATCCGGTAGGCATAGCCCTGCTCCGCCAGGAACCGCTGCCGGTGGGCGGCGAAGTCCTGGTCGATCGTGTCGCGGGCGACGACGGAGTAGAAGTGGGCCTGGTGGCCGTCGGCCTTGGGACGGAGCACCCGGCCGAGGCGCTGGGCCTCCTCCTGGCGGGAGCCGAAGGTGCCCGACACCTGGATGGCGACCGTGGCCTCCGGCAGGTCGATGGAGAAGTTGGCGACCTTCGACACCACCAGCACGCTGATCTCGCCCTGGCGGAATGCCTCGAAGAGCTTCTCGCGCTGGGCGTTGGAGGTCTCGCCCTTGATGACGGGGGCGTTCAGGTGCTCGCCCAGCTCGTCGAGCTGGTCGATGTACTGGCCGATGACGAGGATCTGCTGGCCCGCGAAGCGACGCACGATCGCCTCCGTGACCTTCCGCTTGGTCGCGGTGGTCGCGCAGAAGCGGTACTTCTCCTCGGTCTCGGCGGTGGCGTAGGCGAGCCGCTCCGAGTCCGTGAGGTTCACCCGCACCTCGACACAGTCGGCGGGCGCGATATAGCCCTGCGCCTCGATCTCCTTCCACGGGGCGTCGAAGCGCTTGGGCCCGATGAGAGAGAACACGTCCGATTCCCGGCCGTCCTCGCGCACGAGGGTGGCCGTCAGCCCCAGCCGCCGGCGCGCCTGCAGATCGGCGGTGAACTTGAAGACAGGAGCCGGCAGCAGATGGACCTCGTCGTAGACGATCAGACCCCAGTCCCGGGAGTCGAAGAGTTCGAGGTGCGGGTAGACACCCTTCCGCTTGGTCGTGAGCACCTGGTACGTCGCGATCGTGACGGGCCGGATCTCCTTCCGGGTCCCGCTGTACTCCCCGATCTCGTCCTCGGTGAGACTCGTCCGCTTCACCAGCTCGTGCTTCCACTGCCGTGCGGAGACGGTGTTGGTGACGAGGATCAGGGTCGTCGACTTGGCCTGTGCCATGGACCCGGCACCGACCAGCGTCTTGCCCGCCCCACAGGGCAGTACGACGACGCCGCTCCCGCCGTGCCAGAAGTTCTCCACGGCCTGCTTCTGGTACGGCCGCAGCGCCCAGCCGTCCTCGGCGAGCTCGATCGGGTGCGCCTCGCCGTCCACGTATCCGGCGAGGTCCTCGGCGGGCCAGCCCAGCTTCAGGAGCGTCTGCTTGATCTGCCCGCGCTCGGAGGGATGCACGGCCACGGTGTCGGGGTCGATCCGCGCGCCGACCAGCGGGATGATCCGCTTGGAGCGCAGGATCTCCTCCAGGACCGGCCGGTCGGTGGTGGTGAGCACCAGCCCGTGCGCCGGGTGCTTGGAGAGCGTCAGGCGGCCGTAGCGGTCCATCGTCTCGGCGATGTCGACCAGCAGCGCGTGCGGCACCGGGTAGCGGCTGAACTCCACCAGCGCGTCCACGACCTGCTCGGCGTCGTGTCCGGCCGCCCGCGCGTTCCACAGGCCCAGAGGGGTCACCCGGTAGGTGTGGATGTGCTCCGGCGCCCGCTCCAGCTCGGCGAAGGGCGCGATCGCCCGACGGCAGTCGTCGGCCCGCTCATGGTCGACTTCCAGGAGCAGCGTCTTGTCGGACTGGACGATCAACGGACCATTCACGCGCGGCACCCTTTCTCTTTCGGCCCATGCGGCCATCGCCTTGGCGGCCATCGTCGTGGGCCAAAGTTCCAGTGTGCCTCATGGGTGAGCGATCACTTCCGCCGATCGGCGCGACGTACACCGTCCCTGCCCGGCTTGTGGGGGTGTCTGATCGTCCCGTGCAACCTTGAGCCCGTTTCGGCTGTCTTATCCCGGGGGGAGCAGCGCAAGGCGTGTGGCTCGGGGAGGAGCTGGTGGGGTGACGTCCGTACGTATCTGGGGGGTAGGCGCCGGGGCGGTGGCGGTGCTGGTGGTGACGGCGGTGTGGGCACAGGGGTCGGCCGGTGTGGACGCCGGTCTGTGGGCCCAGGTGCGCCCCGCGATAGAGGCCCGGCTCGTGGCACAGGCCGCCGGCACCGGTGCCGGGGAGAGCGAGCCCGCTCTCCGGTCGCGGTGGTTCTGCCGGGCGGAGGCCCTGGACCTGATGGAGAGCGGGGGCCAGGTGCGGGCCGGGGTCGACACGCTGTGCCTGGAGTACGGCGAGCGTGCCGGAGCCCTGGTGGAGTGCGGCGGTGCGCAGATACCGCAGGTGGTCCGGCTGGAGCGGGACTCGGCGCACGGCGGCTACCGCGTCGTCTCCGAGGAGGAGCCGCCGGACGGCGAGGGCTACGGCTCGTGGACGGCCGGCCACTTCAGCCGCTACGGCGAGTCCCGCCTCGACGAGGAGATGGAGTCCACCGCACTGGAGACCGTGGCCCGTACCCACTTCGCCCTGCCGGCGGACGCACCGGTGCGGTACTGCTGAGGTGCTGAGCACTTCGCGGTGAGCGCCGTGACAGGCAGCTCCGCGCCCCTTCACGGCGCTGCCGAACTGCGGCCGACCCGTCGCGGCGCTGCCGGACCGCAGCCGGCCTCGCTCGGCCCGCTCAGCCACCCGCGCCGCTACTCCTCCGCGAGTTCCGCCACTCCCGTCACCCGGTGCAGCGGGTAGGTGCGTACCTCGTCGGCCGTGTGGTCGTATGCCGTGACGAAGCCGCCCTCGACGCGGATCGGGGCGATGACGCGCTGGCTGGCGGTGCCCTCGGCGTTGACGTAGCCGATCCACAGGGTGCCGCCGGTGAGGACGGCGGCCTGCATGGTGGCGAGGGTCTCGGCGGGGGTGGTGCGCGGGAGTTCGCCGCCCTGGACGGCGGTGCCGGCGGGCTTGCGCGGGGTGGTGGCGGCCAGGTCGCCGGCGCGGATCGCGCGGATCGCGGCGGCCAGGAGGGTGCCGTCCGGCGGTGGCGGGCCGTCCGGGACCGGCTCGGGGGCCGTGCGCGGCGGCGTGCGGTGGGCGTGGGCGCGGGTGATCAGGACGTCGCCCTCGGCGGACTCGGCGGCGGGCGCGTAGCCCATCGCGCGCAGGCCCTCCAGGAGGGCGGCCGGGTCGGCCTGGGTGGCGAGGACGGTCGGGGCGAGGCGGCGCAGGCGCAGGGCGGCGGCCCGCTTGTCGGCCATGATCTCGTTCAGGACGGTGTCGTCGTCGCAGCGGACGTACGCCGAGGCCGCCCCCACCCGCAGATGGCCGTGCTTGCGGGCCACGTCGTCGATCAGGTAGGCGAGCGGCTGCGGGACCGGTGTGCGGGAGTGGGTGGTGAGGAAGGTGTGCAGGTCGGTGGCGGTGCGGCCGGCGTCCAGGGCGCGGCGGACCGAGGCGGGCGTGAAGCGGTAGACGGTGGCGCCGCCCTTGGACTCGACGTCGGCGAGTACGCCCAGCGCGTCGGCGAGCGGGCGTTGCAGCGGGCCGGGGGCGACCGCCGTCAGGTCGGCCTGGAGCAGGACGTGGTCCAGCGGCTCGGGCAGCAGTGGGGCGAGGAGACGGCCGGCGGCCGCGGCGGCGACGGCCTGCTCGGGCGGGGAGAGGGGTTCGAGGACGGCGGCGGGACGGTGGTGGTGCACGGGGAGCTTGCCGCCGGGCCCGGCGGCCGCCAGCTCCTTTTCCACCGAGGGCGCCACCAAGGGCTCCACCGGTGGCGCCCCGAGGAGCGCCCTGCCGTGCGCCGACAGCGCCCCGCGTCCCGTCACGCCCAGCAGCTCGGCCTCCGACAGGGTCCAGCGGGCCAGGCGGCCGCGCAGGTCGTCGCCCTGCTGCTGGGGGCCGCGCAGGGGGCGTTCCCAGCGCAGCCGGGCCAGTACCGAGGCGGCGGCCGGGGCGGTGCCCTCCGGGAGGCCGGCCAGCAGGGCCAGGACCCGGTGCCGTACCTCGGTCGCGGCCGAGCGGTCGAGGCCGGGGCCGAGCGCCGACAGCGCGCGGTCCTTGGCGTCCCGGCCGCCGACCAGACCGGAGGCGCGGGTCGCGGTGAGCCAGGCCTGGGCGAGCTGGGACCAGCGTTCGGCCGGGGGGAGCTCCAGCCACTCGTCGTAGGCGGGGGTGGCCGCGTAGCGCTCGTCGGCCTCGCCGTCGGAGGCGAGCAGCCCGGCCGCGTACGCCAGCTCGACCCAGAAGGCGGTCACCGGCTCGGGCAGGTCCAGGGCCACGGCCGTCCGCTTGAGGTCCCGGACGCTGAGGCCGCCGGCCCGCAGCACGGTGGGCCCGCCCTCGTCCCAGTCCTTCAGCAGCTCCTCGACGGTGGCGAGCGCGGTGTACGCCTGCCCGGCCGCCGTCGCGTCCACAACCTGTGGACGGTGCGTCGCCGTCGGTTCGACCGCGGGCGGCACCGGTTCCGGCTCGCGGTGCGCCCGGCCCTCGCGCAGGTGCAGGGCGACCTCGCGGGGGAGGACGACCGTGCCCGGCCCGGTCGGCAGCAGCAGGCCGCGGTCGAGGAGCCAGCGCAGATGGGCGGCCGGTTCCGGGGTGACCTGGCCGTACGGCGGTCCCCAGACCAGCCGGGAGAGGACCTCGCGGGACTCAGCGGGCGCGGCGGCGAGCAGCTTCGCCATCTTCTTGCGGTGGCCGAACAGCCGGCCGAGCGCGTCCGCCGCGGACACCGAGTCATGGGTCGAGGGCAGCCCGGCGGTGGTGACGATCTCCTGGATCCGGCCCGGCGACATCCCCGAGGTGGCCTCCCGCACGGTCGGGCCCAGCCCGGTCGGCGAGGGGTACTGCGGGGACGGGGCGAGCACCTCGCGCGCGGTCCGCACCAGCCGCAGCCGGTCGTCGTCGCCCCACACCAGCGCCTGGTCGCGGAGCGTGGTGACGGCACGCGGCAGGGCGGCGGCGACCGACGGGTCCCCGCCGTCGCCGGCCATCAGGCCCAGCAGTTCCCCGTACGACGCCGGGTCGCCGGCCACCGCGAGCGCTTCCGCGGTCTGCAGGGCGAAGCGGTCCAGGCGTTCCAGGGCGCGCAGCACCGAGGCGCGGGTGCCGGCCCGGGTGGCCAGCTGGGTGAGGTCGGTGGGGACGGGGGTGATGAGGTCGGGGCGGGCGCGCAGCAGTACGGCCAGGGACGCGTCGTCCTTGGCGCGAAGCGCCTCCGCGAGGGAACGCGGCGGGGTGGCCGGGTTGCTCATCCGACCCACGGTAGCGGGTGCGGGGCGGGGACCGGGATCACCTGTCCCACGGCCTCTTCTGTGTACAGGGCAGCCACCGGGCGAACGGAACGTTTCACAGATGTCCCCCACATGAACTTCAGCGGGAGGATCACGGCAGTTCCGGCAAGACTCGCCGCGCACTCGTCACCCTGGGCTCCCTGGCCACCGCGTGAAGTCAACTGTGCGACCGGTCACGGGGATTCGGGAGGATGCGGTCGTGAGAGCGTTCGGCGCCGAGCTCGATTTCAACAACGTCGTCGCGATCGTCAGCGTCGCGATCCCGGTGCTGGCGTTCTTCTGGGAGTTCGTCGTCATCCGCCGCAAGCGGCTCGGCTACCGGCTCCAGATGGACACCCTGGCCACGGACACCGCGCACGCGCCGAGCGCCGACGTGCTGGCGCGGATGCGGGACGACGGCCACGAGTTGGTGGAGCCGTCGTTCGTGCTGGTGCGGATCGAGAACGCCGGCTGGCGGGAGATCGTCCCCGGCGACTATCTGACCCCGCCCGACGACAAGACCGGTATCCGGGTGATGTTCCGGGACCGCCGGGTCGTCGGCATGGCGGTGACCGAACTCAGCCAGCCCACACTCCGGCACTTCTTCGTCACCACCCGGGACGGCACCACCCAGGAGACCGACGGCTTCGGGAAGGACTGGGAGGACGGCACCGGTGTCATCCGGCTGCCCAAGGTGACGCTGAACCCCGGCGCCCACTACAAGGTCCTCGCGGTGCTGGAGCGCCTGGGCGGCAGCCCGCACGCGCCCTTTCCGCAGCCCGAGTTCCAGGCGGCGGTCACCGGGGGCATGGACCACTCCTTCGCCTGGCTGCGCTGGCTGCCCCGGCTCAAGATGGCGCACACCGAGAGCCACACCTTCGCCTCCGGGGCGGCGCTGGCCGGCATGGGCCTGCTGGCGGCGGCGGTCGTGCTCCAGGCCAGCCTGACCCTGTTCTTGCCCGCCAGACCCGCGCCGCTGGACTGCGTCGGCGGCACCCTGCACCTGTCGGGTTCGACCGCCTTCGAGCCGGCGGTGACGGCGGCGGCCAAGGAGTACACCCGGCTGTGCTCGGCCAAGGGCGCCCGCATCCCGGTCGATGACGGGGTGTTCCGCGGCAGCGGAGCGGGGCTCACCACGCTGGAGAAGGCCGGCCGGGACGCCGGGATCTCCGGCAACGAGGGGCTCGGCGACCACATCGCCTTCACCGACGGCCCGGCCGGCAAGGGACACCCCGAGGATCTGCCGCGCCCGGTGGTCTACTCCCTGTTCACCCTCGTCGTGAACAAGGACGCGCACGTCAGCAACCTCTCCCTCCAGCAGATCCGCGACATCTACGCCAGGAAGATCACCAACTGGTCCGCGGTGGGCGGCGCCGACCTCCCCATCCACCTCGTCAACCGCTACTCAGACTCCGGCACCCGCAACGCCCTCGAGGAACGCGTCCTCGCGGGCAAGCCGGTGCCGGGCGCCGCGAACGGCGACTGCGCCTCCCTGGACCCGGCCAGGCCCGGCGTCTGCGAGGTCGACAGCACCGACACCATGCTGGACACCACGGCCGCGCAGCACGGCGCCCTCGGCTACAGCGAAGCGGCCGGCGTCACCTCCGCCGACCTGGTCAAACTGAACATCGGCGACATGCCGCCCACCCTCGAAGGCGTCGAGCACGGCACGTACCCGTTCTGGCAGACCGAGTACGCCTACACCTTCGGCGAACCGCCCGCCGGCTCCATCGCCGCGGCCTTCCTGCGCTACCTCACCGACCAGGGCGGCAAGGACATCCTCCGCGAGTACGGCAACCGCCCCTGCTCGGAGACGCGTTACCCGCTGGTGTGCCGGCCGACGTGAACCGTGACCTGCGCTACCGTCGTTCCGACGGGTTATTCAACGCAGCGGCCCCGGAGGGGACTTCGTGGGTATCGAGAGTGATCAGGTCGTCTACGAGTATCTGAGCCGCGTCGGGGACATCGCGCACCAGCGCCAGTTGTCGTCGTCCGACCGTATGCGGCTCGTGTCGGGGCTGCGCAACGAGATCGACCGGCACCGGGCGAAGGCCACCGTCGACAGTCCCGCCGCCGTGCGGCGCATCCTGGACCGGCTGGGCTCGCCCGACGAGGTCGTCGAGGCTGCCGGGGGTACGACGGAGACCGCGCCGCCACCGCCGCCGGCCGCGGTTCCCGTCCAGCGGGAGGCCGGGGCGGCCGCCGGGGGCGAGGACCTGCGCCGCGTCGTACCGCGTCCGCGGCCCGCCGAGCCGGAAGACGGTCCGATGCCGCCCGACTGGTGGCGGGTGGACAGCAGCCCGTTCGGGGACGGCGACAGCGTGCCGGGGTTCGTGGGCGGTGTGGAGATCCCGGAGCTGCTCAGGAAGCCGCGGCTGCGGAAGGAGGAGCCGGAGGAGGCGGCCGGGGAGCCGGAGGCGGCCGTCGAGCCCGCCCCGAAGGCCGAGGCGGCCGAAGCCGTGCCGCCCGCCCGCCGTCGCTTCCGCGTGGTCCCCCGGCCCGCGGTCGGCTGGAGCAACCCCCTGCTGCTGCTCGCCGCCGCCGCGCTGGTCGTGGGCGCGGTGCTCGGCAACTGGTTCGCGCTGCTCCTCGGCTGGCTCATCGCCTACGGCTCCCGCCGGCTCAGCCCCACGGAGACCAAGCTGGCCGTGATGTGGGTACCGGGGCTTTCGGTCGCAGCCGGCGTGGTCTGGCTGTGGGGACGGAGCGCCGGCCGCTGGGGCGCCCCGATAGCCCAGGGCCACATGAGCGGTGCGGTGGGGGAGACCTGGCCGTGGGTGGTGCGGGGGGCGGCGGTGGCGTCGGCGCTGTATCTGGTGTGGCGGTCGCAGAGAGCGCGGTAGGGGGTGCCGGGTGCGGTTGTCGGGCGACTGCGGGTGGGTGGGGGCGGTTCGCGCAGTTCCCGGCGCCCCCAAGAAGGTGGGTCCACTGGTCCCACCTGAAGGGGCGCGGTGCTGTGTCCGATATGCGGCTCCGCCGCGTGGGCGCGACAAGCCCCCACGCCCCCGCACCCGCCCCCGCACCCGGACAGCGTCCCAAGGCGTCCGGGCACAATGGCCCATATGACTTCTCGCGCCCTCACCGTCGGCTTCGACCTCGACATGACCCTCATCGACTCCCGGCCCGGGATCCACGCCTGCTACACGGCCCTGGCCGAGCGGACGGGGACCTTCATCGATGCCGATCTGGCGATCACCCGGCTGGGGCCGCCGCTCGCCGAGGAGTTGATCAACTGGTTTCCGGCCGAGCGGGTCGCGGAGATGAGTGATCTGTACCGGGCCATGTATCCGGAGATCGCGATCGCCGCGACGCCCGCCATGCCGGGCGCGCGGGAGGCGGTCGCGGCGGTGCAGGGCGCGGGGGGCAAGGCCGTCGTGGTCACCGCGAAGTACGAGCCCAATGCGAAGCTGCATCTCAGCCACCTCGGCATAGTCCCCGACGCGGTGGTCGGCGACCTCTGGGCCGAGCAGAAGGCCGTCGCGCTGCGCGAGCACGGCGCCGTCGTGTACGTCGGCGACCACGTCGGCGACGTGCGCGGGGCACGGACCGCCGGAGCGCTGTCCGTCGCCGTGGCCACCGGGCCGTGCGACGCGGAGGAACTGCTCGCGGCGGGCGCCGACGTGGTCCTCGGGGACCTCACCGAACTCCCGGCCTGGCTGTCGGCCTACCGCGAGGACGCCTCCCGGGCCTGACGGCGCCCCGCCGCGATCGACTGGAGCACTCCGGCGCCGGCGACCAGGAAGCCGACGCCCATGAGCATGCTCAGCACGTACATGTAGGTCGGAAAGGGCTTCGCGCCGAGGAACAGCGGTATCACGGTGACGAGAGTGGCCACCGTGCCGATGAAGAAGAGCACGGCACCGGCGCGGATCAGTCGGTCACCGGGTCCGGCGGAATTCGCTTGGGTTTTGTCACGCACTCGACCAGGGTAGTTCCCTGCCCGAAGGAACAACCGGGCGACGTCTTGTCACGCGCCCGAAGACCATTAGCCTTGGTACCGGCGGGTCATGGTCGACCCGCCCGAGTGCTATCAGGGCCCGTTCCAGAGCTGTTGCATTCAGAAGTTTCCCGAGCAGTTTCCGACGAGATACGAGGACGAGGACAGACGTGCCTACCGGCAAGGTCAAGTGGTTCAACAGTGAGAAGGGCTTCGGCTTTCTCTCCCGTGACGACGGCGGTGACGTCTTCGTCCATTCCTCGGTTCTCCCCGACGGGGTCGACGTACTGAAGCCCGGCCAGCGCGTGGAGTTCGGCGTCGTCGCCGGTCAACGCGGCGACCAGGCACTGTCGGTGGTCCTGCTCGACCCCACCCCGTCGGTCGCCGCCGCCCAGCGCAAGAAGCCGGACGAACTGGCCTCGATCGTGCAGGACCTGACGACCCTGCTCGAAAACATCACGCCGATGCTGGAACGCGGCCGTTACCCCGACAAGGCCGCCGGTGCGAAGATCGCCGGGCTGCTGCGCGCGGTCGCGGACCAGCTCGACGTGTAAGCGGGTAAGAGACAGGCAAGTCGCGTAAGCGTGCAAGTCCCGTAAGGGCTTTTACGGGAAATCGAGTGCGTGCGGACCGAGGGGCGGTACGAGTCCCTCGGCCGCCGCCCGGGTGAGCAGTCCGCGTACCGCCGCGTAGCCGTCCTCGCCGAGTTCCGAGGTGAACTCGTTGACGTAGAGCCCGATGTGCTGGTCGGCGACGGCCGGGTCCATCTCCTGGGCGTGCGCCATGACGTACGGCCGGGAGGCCTCGGGGTCGTCCCAGGCCGCGTGGACGGACGTACGGATCGACGCGGCGAGACGGGTGAGCGTCTCCGCGCCCAGCGAGCGCCTGGCGATGATCGCGCCGAGCGGGATGGGCAGGCCCGTCGTGTCCTCCCAGTGCTCGCCCATGTCGGCGAGCTTGTGCAGCCCGTAGTTCTGGTAGGTGAAGCGCGCCTCGTGGATCACCAGCCCCGCGTCGACCTTCCCGTCCCGTACGGCCGGCATGATCTCGTGGAAGGGCATGACCACGATCTCGCCGACGCCACCGGGGAGCGTGTCCGCCGCCCAGAGGCGGAACAGCAGGTACGCCGTCGACCTCTCGCTCGGTACGGCGACCGTACGGCCCGTGAGGTCCGTCCCGGCCTCCCTGGTCAGCACCAGCGGCCCGCAGCCTCGGCCGAGCGCGCCCCCGCAGGGCAGCAGCGCGTACTCGTCGAGGACGTACGGCAGCACGGCGTACGACACCTTCAGCGCGTCGGACTCGCCGCGCTCGGCCATGCCGTTGGTGATGTCGATGTCCGCGAAGGTCACGTCGAGCGCGGGTGCGCCCGCGACGCGGCCGTGGGCGAGGGCGTCGAAGACGAAGGTGTCGTTCGGGCAGGGCGAGTACGCGATGCGCAACGAGTCAGCGGTGGTCATGTGGGTTCCAACTCTCCAGGACGGGCGCGAGCTTCCCGAAGGCCTCGGTCAGGGCGGCCAGGGCGTCCGCGATGCGCCAGGCGGCGCGGTCGCGGGGACCGACGGGGTTGGAGACCGCGCGGATCTCCAGCACGGGCACGCCGTGCGCGGCGGCCGCCTCGGCCACGCCGAAGCCCTCCATGGCCTCGGCCAGGGCGTGCGGGTGCCGGGCGTGCAGTTCGGCCGCGCGGGCGGCCGAGCCGGTCACGGTGGACACCGTGAGTACCGCTCCGGGGCGTGCTCCGGTCGCCTCGGCGGTGGCTCGTACGAGTGGATCCGGCGGACGGTGGCTGACGGTCCCGAATCCCAGTCCGGTCACCGGCACGAACCCGTCGGCCGTCTCGGCGCCCAGGTCCGCCGCGATGATCTCGTCGGCGACGACCAGGGAGCCCACGGGGGCCGCCGGCCGGAAACCGCCGGCGATCCCGGCGGAGACGACCAGGGCGTAGGGGCGGCCGTCGAGGGCGGCGGCGGTGAGGGCGGTCGCGGTGCCCGCGGCGGCCAGGGCGGGTCCGACTCCGGCGGCCAGCAGGTCGTACCCCGCGTCTCCGGCGCGCGTGCGGTGCAGCAGGGCCGAGCCCGGCAGCCGTACCTCGGTCGTCCCGTCCGTGAACGCACCTGCCACCGCGTCCCGTTCGGCCGGGACCGCGGTGGCGACGAGGATGCGTACGGTGGACGTGGTCAGGCGTCCTTCTTGAGCTTGAAGGACCACAGACCCAGCACCGACTTGTCGCCCTCCTTGATGGAGACGAGGGTCGAGTCGCCGGAGGCGCCGTACTGGGCGTTGAAGAACACGCTGCCCGGGATGGTGCGGTAGGTCTTGGTGCTGGACTCGGTGAGCGCCTGACCGTTCATCAGGATCGTCCAGCCGTTGTCCGCGATCTTCGGGTCGACGCCGAAGCGGACGGTGTCGTCCGGGTCCACCTTGATGGACTTGATCCCGGTGTCCTTCAGGCAGTTCGCGAGGGAGGCCGTGTTCAGGGCCTTGCCGTCGTTGTAACAGGTGGCCTCGGAGTTGACCGAGCTCGTACCGACGGTGATCGTGGCGATGGGCGAGGGCTTGTCACAGGCCGACAGGACGAGCAGTCCGGCGGAAACGGCGCCGGCGGCGGCGACGACGCGGCGGCGTCGCGAGCGGGATTGCAGCGTGGTCATGGCCGAAGGCTATCGGGACCGCCCCGCCCGCCCCCCACGTGGGGTGCGGCGTGCCCGGTTCGTTACGCCAGGTGCGTTTCTCAGGCCACTCTCGGCCGCGAGCGTGTGCCGTGGCGGGCCGAGGTGAGCAGGCCGCGCAGGGTGGCCAGCCAGCCCGCTGCCACGATCACGGCGGCCACCACCAGGCCCAGGGTGCCGTTCAGCGGCATCACGATGCCCACCGCGCCGCCGAACACCCAGGCCATCTGGAGCAGCGTCTCCGAGCGCGCGAACGCCGAGGTGCGCACCTGCTCCGGCACGTCCCGCTGGATCAGCGCGTCCAGGCACAGCTTGGCCAGCGCCTGCGCGAACCCGGCCACCGCGGCCAGGACGGCCACCAGGAAGGCGCCGAAGAACAGGGCCGCGACGATCGCCGTCCCCAGCACCACGGCGACCACCGTCACGATGATGATCTCCGGCGCCCGGGAGCGCAGCCAGGCCCCCACCGCCGTACCGAGCGCGTTGCCCGCGCCCGCGGAGACACCCACTATCCCCAGCGACACCGCCGCGCTCTCGCCGGTCAGCGGGTGCTCGCGGAGCAGGAACGCCAGGAAGAAGATCAGGAAGCCGGAGAGGCAGCGCAGGGCCGCGTTCGCGCCGAGCGCGTGCGTGACGGCGGGCCCCACCGTCCGCAGCCCCGGCCGCTTCGCCTCCTTGCGGAGCGGGCCGTGCAGATGCTCCTCGTCGGCGGCGAGCAGCGCCACGTCCTCGCCCTTGGCCGAGTCGACCTTCGTGGGCAGGGTGAAGGAGAGAAACGTCCCGGCAACGAAGATCACGAAGGCGCCGTAGAGCGGCCAGGGGTCGCCGATGGCATGCAGCCCGGCTCCGATCGGAGCGGCCACACCGGTGGCGAGCAGCCCGGCGAGGGTGACCCGTGAATTGGCCTTCACGAGGGAGAACCGGGGCGGCAGCAGCCGGGGCACGACGGCACTGCGCACCACGCCGTACGCCTTCGACGCCACCAGCACCCCGAGCGCGGCCGGATACAGCTCCAGGCTGCCGCTGGCCACCGCACCCGAGATGATCAGCGCGAGCAGCGCCCGGGCGAGCATCGCGCCGGCCATCGCGGCGCGCCGGCCGTGCGGAAGGCGGTCGAGGAAGGGACCGATGACCGGGGCGAGAACGGTGAAGGGCGCCATGGTGATGGCCAGATAGAGCGCCACCCGCCCCCGGGCCTCGTCGGTCGGCACGGAGAAGAACACGGTGGAGGCCAGCGCGACGGTGATCATGACGTCGCCCGCGCCGTTGACCGCGTGCAGCTCGATCAGCTTGCCCAGGCCGGACTCACCGGCGCCGTGCGCGTGCGTGGCCTTGCGGATGCCCCGGGCGGTACCGGTCACCGGGAGGTGCAGGGCACGCCCGACCGAGCGGACGGCACCGCGCATCCGGCCCGCACCGCTACCGACCCCGACGGTCTGTTGGGGGGACTTCGCGGTTGCCACGTCGTTCATAGTGCCCTGAGACGACAGTTCCTAGTGCACTTTGTGACCAAGCGAGTCGGAGGGGACCGCGGCGCCCCGTAGGCTCACAACCCCGTGCGGCACCCCCCGCTGTCGGCCCCCCGCCGCCGCGCAGGCATCGCGGCGGACTGTCCCCCACTACCGGCGACGGGGTAGCGTGCCTATCTCAGCCATAAAGCACAATGGATGGCAGAGGTGCGCCCGAGCGCGATCGGACGCGGACGTCGATGCGGCCCACAGGTCCGCTCCGTTCGCCCCACCGCCGGAGGCAGCCGCACTCGTGAGACGGCGTAGGAGAGAAGCGATACCTGTGAGCGCAGCGACAACGCGAAGCCGCACCCCCGACCGTCTGTGCGCCGAGGCCGTCGACCTCGCCCGGACCGCCGCCGAGGAGGCCGCCGCACCCGGAGTGGTGGGCGAGCACGCCGGAGCGGTGGCGGAGGGCGACCGCGTCGTCACGCACTATTTCGAGTGCAAGGAACTCGGGTACCGCGGCTGGCGCTGGGCGGTGACGGTGGCCCGCGCCTCCCGCGCCAAGATCGTCACGCTGGACGAGGTGGTCCTCCTGCCCGGCTCCGACGCCCTCCTCGCCCCCGAGTGGGTGCCCTGGAGCGAGCGGCTGCGCCCCGGCGACATGGGCCCTGGCGACCTGCTCCCCACCGAGGCCGAGGACCTCCGTCTGGAGCCCGGCTACACCGGCGAGGACGGACCGGAGCCGAACTCCCCGGTCTCGGCGGAGATGGAGGAGCTGGCGGAGGCGGAGGACGCCGAGGTCACCGCGGGCACGCCCGCGCATCTGCCCACCGTCCCCTCCCGGGGCACGATCGCGTCGGTCGCCGAGGAACTGGGCATGCGCCGCGCCCGGGTCCTGTCCCGCTACGGCCTGCACATCGCCGCCGACCGCTGGGAGGAGTCGTTCGGCGCGAAGACCCCGATGGCCCAGGCGGCCCCCGCGACCTGCGTCAGCTGCGGCTTCCTCACCCCCATCGGCGGCTCCCTGGGCCAGGCCTTCGGCGTCTGCGCCAACGAGTTCTCCCCGGCCGACGGCCGGGTCGTCTCCTTCGCCTACGGCTGCGGCGGTCACTCGGAGGCCGCGGTCATGCCGAAGCCGCCGGTGGTGGCCCCCCCGGTGATCGACGAGACCCGTGTCGACCCCTTCCCGCTCCGCCCCGCCTCCGACTCCGGATCGGTACCGGCGACGGAGGACGAGACGTCGGCGGAGCTGGGTCACTCGTAACGCGAGGCGTCCATGAGCATGGGCCGTCTGCGTACCGCGGGCGGCTCGGACCCGCTCCCTCCGGGAGCCCAGCCGTGGACATATGACTGCCGGCACGCCGGAGTGCGAGCTCTGCCGCCTCTGACAGGGGGCTTCGACCGAGGCGGCTGCGCAACCGCGGCTCCGCGTGACGCGCGTCAGCTCCCTGTCGTCCTCACGCCGACCGCTCGGACGTGGTGTGCGGCGTACGCCTCCGAGCGGTGGTCTTCTGCCAGAACGCGACGAGGGCGCGGGCCGTCTCGGCGGGACGGTCCACATTGGGGGAGTGGTCCGCGCCCTCGATGATCGCCCGGTCGGCGGCGAGGCGGGTCGCCATGGCGCTCTGCCAGGCGACGGGCCAGGCGTAGTCGGTGCTCCCGGACAGCACCAGCTTCGGTATCGGGACGGCTGCCAGTTCGGTCACCCGGTCCGGTTCCGTCAGGAGCCGGCGTCCGGTCGCGGTGAGCTGCTCGGGCACGGTGTTCAGCCAGCGGCGGTACAGGAACTCCGCCACGTCGGCGGGAAGCCCGGCCATGTCCCGTCCGGGACGGGCCGTGGTCCGCATCTCCTGCCACACGGTTTCCTTCCCGAGCACCGGCAGCCAGTCGACGAGCAGCTGAACGTACCGCTGCTGCTCGGGCTGGATGGCCGCCGGGCCCGAACCCATCAGGGTCAACGACGCCCAGGGGCAGGCGGGCGCGGTGGCCAGCACGGCCGCGCGGGCGACGAGGGCGCCCATGGAGTGACCGAGCAGGTGCAACGGGGTGGCCGCCGTCTCCTCCAGAGCGGCCGTCTGAGCCCTTACGTCGGCGGCGAGTTCGTGTTGCGCGTACGCCTCCTCGTCGGCCGGTCCGGGGCTCTCGTGCTGTCCGCGTCCGTCGACCGCCACCGCACGGAAGCCCGCTTCGCTCAAGGGCCGGAGCAGGGGCAGGAAGTCCTCCTTGCTGCCGATGAAGCCGGGCACCAGCAGCACGGTTCCGGTGTGCGGGACCTCGGCGGGCGGGGCGCAGTCGAGGGCGGCGAAGACACCTCGGGCGGTTTCCAGACGTCGTACGCGGGTCCGGGGCGGGAGAGCGAGGCTCGGAGGTCGACTCATGGCGGGAGGCTACGCGAAGCGACGGGAGCTCACAGGAGGTCACGGAAGGAGCGGGAGCCGCCCAGGCCGCGCCCGCCCGGTTCCGCGGATCCGGTTCACCCGGCGCGGCCGTTCAGTTCCTGCCGTACCCGGGTGAGGAAGGCGTCGACCAGGCGCAGATCACGATGCGGGGTGAGGCCGGTCACCAGTCGGTGGACGTAGCCGTGGGCGCGGTGGGAGTCGACCCGCTGGAGGATGTCCACCGAACGGTGGCCGAAGACGAGGCTCTGCTCCAGGTCTCCTGCCGTGAGGTGGGCGGTGGCGACGACGGCGAGCCGCATCCCCACCGATCGGGTGAAGGCGTTCGGCGCCATCGGGGCCGCCTGCTCGTGCCAGGCGAAGCAGGCGCGGGGGTTGCCGAGGTCGCGGTGGATCTCGGCGGCGTCGGCGGCGAGTCGGGGGTGGGTGAAGAAGTCGATCCACTCCGGTCCGTCGCCGGGCCGCACGGCGTCGAGGAGACGCTCGGCGGTCGCGAGGGCGGTGCCCGCGGCGCGGGCGTCACTGGCCCGGGCGTGCGCGCGGGCCTTGATGAGCCAGGTGAACGCCAGTACCCGGGTGTCGGCGTGGTGCTGGGCCGGGCCGAGCGCACCCTCGATCATGTCGAGCGCGGTCGCGGGACGGCCGTAGAGGGCGACGTGCAGGGCCATGGTGGTCAGGACGTAGGCGGTGGCGTCGGGGTCGCCCGCCGCGCGGGCCCAGTACAGGGCACGGCCGAAGTGGCGGCGGGCGTCGACGTGCCGTCCGGTGTCGAGCGCGGCCCATCCGGCCAGGCGGGCCAGTTCGGCGCAGACCGCGCACAGTTCGCGCTGGCGGCTCTCGGTGAGCGGCCGGCCGAAGAGCGGCAGCGCCCACTGGTCGAGCAGGTGGGCGGCGGCCCGCGCCTGGGCGCTGCCTCCGCCGTGGCGCGAGTCGCCGTGCCGGACGGCGGCGACGGCGCGGTGCAGGGCCGCGACCTCTTCCTTGCCGACCTGATGCCGGTTCTCCCGGCTGAAGGGCGGGAACGCCGGGGGCAGGGTGGCGGCGAGGGCGCTGCCACCCGCCACGGACAGGAGTATTCGGCGGTTCAGGCGGTTCAGGCGATTCGAGCGGTCCGGATGGTTCGAGCGATTCAGGCGGTTCGGTTGGCTTCGATGGCTCGGTTGGCTCGGTTGGCTCGGTTGGTTCATGGGGGCGACCTCCATGGGTCTGCCGTCGGTTCGGCCTCGGTTCAGCCGGCCAGGGCCAATTGCCCGGCCAGGTCCCGTACGTCCTTCAGGTAGGCCACGACGGTCGGCTCGCGGCGCCAGGGGGTGAGCGACTCGGTGTAGATCTTCAGGTAGTCGAGTCCGCGCACGCTTTGCAGCCGGGCGAAGAGCCGCAGCGATTCTCCGCCGAGGCGCAGTGAGTGCTCCAGTTCGCCCGACTGCGCGTGGGCGGTCGCCAGGACCGACAGCCGGATGCCACGAGAGCGCGCGTACGCGTCGCCGGGCATCGATCCCAGTGCGTGCCAGGAGAAGGTGGCCTCGGGGCGGCCGAGGTCGCGGAAGATCTCCGTGGCGTCGGTGACGATCCGTTGCCGGGAGAAGAACTCGATCCAGGGGCGCTCTCCGGGCCCTTCGGCCGCACCGCGCTCCTGAAGGCGTTCGGCGGCGGCCAGGCAGGAGGCGGCGGCCCGCGCGTCCTTCTGCCGGGCATGGGCGCGCGCCTCGATGAGCTTGGCGAAGCCCAGGACCCGCGGGTCGGCGGAGGGCACCCGTTCGTGGGCGCCCTGGGCCATGTCGATGGCCTGGGAGGTGAAGCCCCGCATCAGTGCCTGCATGGCCATGGTGCTCAGTACGTACGAGCCGAGGTGTACGTCGCTGCCCGCCTTGGCCAGTCGCAGCGCCTGGATGAAGTGCCGTTGGGCGACCTGGTGGTGGCCCGCGTCGAATGCGGTCCAGCCGGCCAGCCGGGCCATCTCGGCGGTCACCGAGAACAGTTCGCGCCCGTCGCGCTCGGAGTACCGCCCGTCGAGCAGTGGTGTGACGCGCTCGTACAGGTAGGCGGTGAGCGACCGGGACTTCCACGTCGCGCCGCCGAACCGGGAGTCCCACAGCCGAGCCGAGTCGGCGGCCTCCCGCAGTTCCCGGATGTGCTGCTGGTCGACCGTGATCCGTCCGGAGGGGGGTGACAGGGACTCGGTCGGGTTGACCAGCCACCGGGTGACGGGTTCCGAGAAGGCCGAGATGACGAAGGGCGAGCTGGCGAGGAAGGTCCGCCGGTTCACTGTGCTCCAATACGACGATGCTTCGCTGATCGCGTCGCGCTGACCCCTCGGGAACTCCAGACCGGCGTCACGGTCCAGATGCCCTGGCCGCTCCATGCCGATCTCCCCCAACCCGACCGGCCTGCCCAGTGCTTCGGACAGGGCGGCGCACATGTACTGCGGCACGGGCCAGCGCGGACGCACGCCACGGCGGCACCAATTGGCCACGGAGGTGTGCGTGTACTCGCTTTTTATTCCGTGCGACAGGCAGATCCGGTTGAGATGGTGGGCAAGTCTCTTGTGACTGATACCGGATTCCTCGATCAGGCTCTCCAGCCGGACGTTCCGTTGCGGCAGGGGTTTCCTCTCCGCTGTCACGTCAGTCACGTGCGCCCACCTCCTCATGGGGCCGACTCCGCGTGAACACCAGCATAGCCATGGTGAGTTGGCGTGAGCAGCGGTCGCGATCCATGAGCCCCCTCATGAGCCCTGCCAGGGTTCCGCGCGGCCTGATCTCCTGATGAAAAGAAATCCGGACACGGAATGGAGAGGTACGTGCGAAAGAACGGAAAGAGGAATTCCGCGCACGTCAGGAACTGGGCGGTGCTCTCGGCCCGATGGATTGCCGCGCTGGTCTGTGCCTATGTACCACTGGCCGGCCAGCTGCCGCCTCTGCTGCCCGCCCCGCTGCTCAACGCCCTCGCCCTGCTCACCGCGTTGCCCGCGCTTCTCCCGGTCCCGACGGCGGATTCCCGGCCGATGGCCGGTCCTGGCACGCAGCGCACCGCACGTCCGGCGGCAGGCGCCGACGCCGTACGTCGTCCGGGGCGTACGCGCGGCGCCTCCTGGACGGTCGCGGCCCACCGCAACCGCAGCCGACTCAGGCAGCGCAGACACCTTGAGCACCAGGAACTCCACACGCCCCGCACGCGGGGCCCGCACCGCCCGAATCGCCGCCACGTACGGACGCCCGAGGGTCCCGCCCCGCACGGAACGGCGCGATCCGGGCACCGCGCGGGCAGGCGGGCACCGTCGGCCGCGCGGGAGGTACCTTCGTCCTCACGCCGATGAGGAGAGAAAACGTGAGCAAGTTCGTGCGGCCGGCCGCCGAGGGCGCCGACCCCTTCGGCACCGCCCGCCTGCGCCGCGGTGTCCTCGACGCCTGGGCCACCAGTCCCGCCCGGTTCCGTGAGGACGCCAACGCCGAGGAGGACCTGGTCCTCGGCGGCTACCGGGACCGGCTCGTCGTGGAACTCGCGCAGAACGCCGCCGACGCGGCCGCCCGCGCCGGTGTCCCCGGCCGGTTCCGGCTCACCCTCCGCGACGGCGTCCTCTTCGCCGCCAACACCGGCGCCCCGCTGGACGCGGCCGGCGTCGAGTCCCTCTCCACCCTGCGTGCCTCCGCGAAGCGGGAGGAGACCGAGAGCGCCGTCGGCCGGTTCGGGGTCGGCTTCGCCGCCGTGCTGGCGGTGACGGACGAGCCCGCGGTGGTCGGCCGGCACGGCGGCGTGCGGTGGTCGCTCGCCGAGGCCCGGGAGCTGGCCGAGGAGACCGCCCGGCAGAGCGGCGGGCTCGGCGACGAGATCCGTCGCCGGGACGGCCATGTGCCGCTGCTCCGGCTCCCGTTCGCCGCCGAGGGCACCGCCCCGGACCCGTACGACACCGTCGTGATCCTGCCGCTCCGGGACATCGCCGCCACCGATCTCGCCGAACGGCTCCTCGCCGCCGTCGACGACGCCCTCCTGCTCGCCCTGCCGGGGCTGGAAGAGGTCGTGATCGAGAGCGGCGACACCGTACGCACCCTGCGTCGGGGCACCGACGGCCCGCTCACCGTCGTGGACGACTCCCAGGAGGGCACGACCCGCTGGCGCACCGTCTCCGCGCACGGCCCGCTCACCCCGGAGCTGCTGGCCGGCCGGCCGGTGGAGGAGCGGCTGCGCCCGCACTGGTCGCTGACCTGGGCCGTGCCCACGGACGGCGCGGGTGCTCCGGACCGCCCGCGCACCGCCGCCGTGCTGCACGCCCCCACCCCCAGCGACGAGCCCCTCGGCGTCCCCGCCCTGCTCATCGCGTCCTTCCCCCTCGACACCACCCGCCGGCACGCGGCCCCCGGCCCGCTCACCGACTTCCTGGTGCAGCGCGCGGCCGACGCGTACGCCGAACTCCTCGCCGGCTGGCGGCCGGTGGGGGAGGGGATCATCCATCTGGTGCCCGGCCCGCTGGCCAAGGGCGAGCTGGACGGCGCGCTGCGCCAGGCGATCCTGGAGCGGCTGCCGCGCACCGCGTTCCTGCCGCCCGCCGTCGAGGCAGGCGACGACAGCGAGCTCCCCGAGGCGCTGCGGCCGCGGGACGCCGAGATCGTGGAGGGGGCGGGCGCGGACACGGTCCGGGTCCTCGCCGAGGTGCTCCCCACACTGCTGCCCGCCGGTCTCGAACGCCGGGTGGAACTGCGCACGCTGTCCGTCACCCGCCTCCCGCTCGCCGACGCCGTCGACCGCCTCGCCGGCCTGGAGAAGGACCCGGACTGGTGGTGGCGGCTCTACGACAGCCTCGCGGGCGTCGACCCGGAGCGGCTGTCCGGGCTGCCGGTGCCGCTGGCCGACGGGCGGACCACCATCGGCCCGCGCCAGATCCTGCTCCCCACCCCGGACGCGGCCATCGACCCCGAGGTCCTGGCCCGGCTCGGCCTCAAGGTCGCCCACCAGGACGCCGCCCACCCCCTCCTGGAGAAGCTCGGCGCCCTGCCCGCGACCCCGCGCGCGGTCCTCACCACCCCGCAGGTACGGGCCGCCGTGGCCGCCTCCCTGGACGACGAGGGAAGCGTGAACTGGGAGGAGGACACCCCGGACGCCGAGGAGCTGGCGGACACGGTCCTCGCCCTGGTCCGGGACGCCGGCCTGGAACCCGGCGACGAGCCCTGGCTGGGCGCCCTCGCCCTGCCCGACGAGGACGGCGAGTTGGCCCCCGCCGGTGAACTCGTCCTCCCCGGTAGCCCGTTCGCCCGGGTGATCAGGGAAGGCGAACTCGCCGCCGTGGCCGCCGACCTGGCGGAGAAGTGGGGCGAACAGCCGCTGGCCGCGTGCGGGGTGCTGGCGAACTTCGCCCTCGTCCGCGCCACCGACGTCGTCCTGGACCCGGACGAACTGGAGCCGCGCGAGGGTGACTTCGCCGAACCCGACGACGCCGGCCTGCTCGACGCCGTCGACGTCTGGTGCGAGGACATCCTCGACCGCTTCCCGGACACGCCCGTACCCCCGGTCGCCACCGAGCTGATCGCCGTCCGCGACCTGGACCTCGTCGACGAGGACCAGTGGCCCGAGGCGCTCGCCCTGCTCGCCAGGCCGCCGCTGCGGGACGCCCTCACCCAGCCGGTCCGCATCCTGCTGCCGGACGGCACCCACGAGGTCGTACGGCCGTACACGGCGTGGTGGCTGCGCGGTCACCCGGTGCTCGACGGCCGCCGCCCCGCCGGTCTGCTGGCCTCCGGCGGCGACCCGCTGCTGCGCGGCCTCTACGAGGAGGCCGACGCGACCGGCTTCGAGGACGAGCAGGTGCTGCGGGCGCTGGGGGTGCGGACCTCGGTCGCCGCCCTCCTCGACGAGCCGGGCGGCGCCGCCGAACTCCTGGACCGCCTCGCCGACCCGGACCGCTCCGTCACCGGCGCCCAGCTGCACGCCCTCTACGGCGCGCTGGCGGACCTGGACCCCGAGCAGGTGACCCTCCCCGACGAGCTGCGGGCGGTGATCGACGGCCGGGTGGAGGTGGTGGACGCGGCGGACGCGGTGGTCGTCGACTCCCCGGACCTGCTGCCGTTCACGGCCGGTGTCCCGCTGATCCCGGTACGGCCCGCACGCGCCGCCGAACTGGCCGAACTGTTCCAGGTGCGGAGGCTGAGCGAGTCGGTGACGGGGTCGGTCGACTCGGCGGGCACCGAACACGACGTCCCCGAGCCGGTCCGCGTCCTGCTCGGTCCGCGCACCCCGGAGACCTACGTCGAACACGAGGAGCTGCTGGTCGACGGCGTCGAGATCGACTGGCGGCTCACCGGGGACGGCGTCCTGCACGCCGCCACCCTGGAGGGCGTCGCCGCCGGACTCGCCTGGGCGGCCGGTCAGTGGCCGCGCCGCTTCGAGGTGGCCGCCCTGCTGGAGGACCCGTCCCGCACGGAGGAACTGGCCCGGGACCGCTGGTTCGACTGAGGGCCGAAAGGCGATGGCCCGGGACCGCTGGTTCGACTGAGGGCCGAAAGGCGATGGCCCGGGACCCCGGCAGGGGCCCGGGCCATGTCTGATCGGCCAGATCGGTCAGGCTTCCACTTCCAGGAAGTACTCGAAGCGGTCCAGGTCGAGTGCCATGCCGGTCAGACGGTGGAAACCGGAGACGTGCTCCGGCCCCAGCGGATACACGTCGGTGAGCCGGTCCGCCGGCATGGCCAGCAGCCCCGCGAACGCGTCCGCGCCCACGGACGAGACGTCGGTGACCGACTCGGGGGTGTCCTCGTCCTTGGAGTAGCGGGCGACGAGGTATCTCATGGGGCACCTTCCGGGCTGGTGAGAGCGTGTGGCCGGCGGTTCGGGCAACCGCCGGAAGGAATCTCTCACACAACTTTTCGTTTATCGCACAACCTTTCCCCTTGCCGGCGGATCTGATCGGGCGAGTCAACAGACTCCCTGGTCACTTCCATGCAGGGGAACGCATGCGCATACGCGCCACCACGGTCGCCGTCTCCGGCGTCCTGGCCCTTTCCGCCCTCGCCGTGCCGGCCGCACAGGCCGCCGGCGGTTCTTCCTACAGCCCCTCCGGCCTGGCGAAGCTCGCCCAGGCGCACCAGGGCACCGCCGGCCGGTCGGCGTACACCGCCTCGACCGCGGACGACGCGGGCGACCCCTACGCGCTGGACCTGTCCTTCTCCAACGTCCAGGTCAACAAGGGCAAGCCGATCGTCGCGGGCACCACCACCCACGGCACGTTCCCGGTCACCTACACGGTGACGCACGGCGCCGACGTCGACATCCACGCGGACGACTTCCTGATGGACGTCGAGATCTACCGCGGCGCGACCATCGACGACCCGGCGAACGAGCTGTTCGGCGTGGACTGGCCGTCCTGCACGGACACCTCGACGACCACCGCCAGCTGCAAGGGCACCATCGACGTCTACGCGGACGAGGAGCTCACCAACTCCGACGCCACCACCTGGAAGGCGTTCGGCTTCGCGCTCGCCCTCAACGGGCAGGACCCGACGGGCGACGACTGGAGCAAGATCGGCTACGCCGAGGGGGACAACCTGGCCACCACCAAGCTCCAGCGCCTGTCGAAGCTGACGGTGAACGCCGCCCCGGAGCCGGTGAAGAAGGGCAAGACCGTCACGGTCACCGGCAAGCTGTCCCGCGCCAGCTGGGACGACGGCCAGTACCACGGCTACGCCGGCCAGTCCGTGCGGCTGCAGTTCCGCAAGAAGAGCTCCAGCACCTACACGAACGTCAAGGGCATCAAGTCGTCCTCGACCGGCACCCTGAAGACGACCACCCCGGCGACGGTGGACGGCTACTACCGCTTCTCCTTCGTGGGCACCGCCACGACCCCGGCGGTCAACGCGACGGGCGACTACGTCGACGTGAAGTAATCCCATGGGGACGTAATCCGGTCGCAAAGGAATCAAAATCTGATCGGATTACGTCCCGCTCGTACAACCACGCTCGCCCCTCGTGGATCTGATCACTGAGTCAACAGACTCCCTAGATCACTTGGGCCTCGCGCCCACTGTTCTCCACTTGGGGAATCCATGCGCATTCGTGCCACTGTGGCCGCCGTCTCCGGCGCCCTGGCCATCTCCGCGTTCGTCGCCCCGGCCGCGCACGCCGCCGGCAGCACCACGCTGGACGTCACCTTCTCCAGCGTGAAGGTCAACAGCGGCAAGGCCGTTGTCGTGCCCGCCACGGGATCCGTGAAGTTCTCGATCACCTACAAGGTGACCCATGCCGCCAGCCTGAAGAGCAGCGACTTCGACACCATCCCGGTCATCTACCACGGCTCCGACATCAAGTCGTCCCAGTACGGCGTCGCCCCCTCCGACCTGCCGACCTGCACGGACACCTCCTCGACCGTCGAGAGCTGCAAGGCCACCCTCAGCGCCAGCCACAAGGACATGGTCAACAGCATCGCCGGTACCTGGCAGGCGGGCGCCATCGCCTTCGACAAGGACGGCAACCCCACCTTCGGGAACAGCCTGGGCAAGGTCTCGGTCCAGCGTCTGTCCAAGCTGACGGTGAACGCCGCCCCGGAACCGGTGAAGAAGGGCAAGACCATCACGGTCACCGGCTCCCTGACCCGCGCCAACTGGGACGCGGCCAAGTACTCCGGCTACGGCAGCCAGTCGGTCAAGCTGCAGTTCCGCAAGAAGGGCTCCAGCACCTACACCACGCTGAAGACCATCAAGTCCTCCTCGACGGGCGCCCTGAAGACGACGACCA